>DDHN01000008.1:0-802 GCA_002338125.1 Patescibacteria group bacterium UBA1875
GGAGCCAAAAAACAACTTTTAGCGGTGTTTTTTTATTTTTGCCCTTTTCATTCAAACAGTAGGTATCATTTTTAGATATTTATACGATGACTTTTTGCTATTATATTGGGAAAATTTACTTAGCGATTTGAGTAAGGAGGTAAAGGTGGATACCTCAACAAGATTCAGACATGAAGCCAGGGAATGTGAGCGTATTGCTTATCTTGAACGGGAGCAGGCCAAAATAGACAGAATGATTGCTCGTGAAGAAGAGAGAAGGCAAGCAATAGCAAAGAGGCTTGAAGTCGAAATCAAAAAGTTAGAGAGCCTAAGGGGCTAACTTTTCAGTATTTTTATAAAAGTATCTGAAGGTATTTCTACTTTACCCAACATTTTCATTTTTTCTTTGCCCTTTTTTTGTTTTTCTAGTAATTTTCTTTTCCTTGTGACGTCACCACCATAAAGTTTTTCGGTGACGTTTTTACGAAACGCAGGAATATCACTTCTTGCGATAATCTTACCGCCAATTGCTGCCTGGATTGGAATTTTGAAATTTTGTCTGGGGATAAATTCTTTAAGCTTTTTTACTAATTTTTCTCCTTTTTTTTGAGCCTCCTGACGATGAGCTATTTGAGCCAAAGTGTCGAAAGGCTCATTATTGATTAAAATATCTATTTTTACCAAATCTTCAGCCCTATAGCCAATAAACTCATAATTTACGGAAGCGTATCCAGAAGAAACACTTTTTAATCTATCGTAAAAATCTGTCACAACACCAGATAGGGGGCAGTCGTAAGTTAGAACGGCTCGTTCTTCATCAAGG
>DDHN01000008.1:1036-1577 GCA_002338125.1 Patescibacteria group bacterium UBA1875
AGCTAGTATTTTTGTGTTGCCCTCTTTTTGTTGAGAGAAGCTCCATTACTGGCCCAATATATTTGCCAGGACAGATTGCTTCCAGCTTAACATAAGGTTCTCTTATTTCGGCTATTTCGGTTTTTTCGGGGAGTTCGGCAGGGCTTGAGATTATTAAAGTATCTCCACTTGTTTTTTTAATTTCATAAGATACCGAAGGGGCAGTAGTGATAAGTGAGAGATTAAACTCTCTTTCTAATCTTTCTTTAACAATCTCCATGTGTAAAAGTCCTAAAAAGCCGCAACGAAATCCAAAGCCAAGTGCTCTGGAATTTTCTGGTTCAAAGGATAGCGATGAATCAGACAGGGAAAGTTTTTCCAGGGCCTCTCTTAATAGAGGGAAATCATCACCAACGGTGGTATAGACGCCAGCATAAACAAAAGGACTAACTTTTTTGTAACCAGGCAGGGGTTTTTCGGCCGCTTGCATCTTGGTTGTTATAGTGTCACCTACCCTAGCTTTTGAAGTTTCTTTTAGGCCAGTTACAATATATCCAATCTC
>DDHN01000008.1:1793-2357 GCA_002338125.1 Patescibacteria group bacterium UBA1875
CCATCCATAAGTTCTTTTTGGGGAGCAAATTTTGGTTTTAAGTACCCAAGGTCAATCGCTTCGGCATCATTCTCACCAACCATTAATCTCAGCTTCTCATTCTTTTTAATAGCTCCATTAAAGACCCTAACGTAAATCATTACTCCGCGATAGGGGTCAAAAAAAGAATCAAATATTAAAGCTTTTGGACCATTGTCAGGAGTGGTTTTTGGACTGGGGACCTCGGCTATTATAGTTTTTAAAATTTTTTCCACCCCTTCACCGGTTTTACCAGAGGAAAAAATAATTTCATCTGGCGAGCAGCCAAGTAGGTTTACTATCTCGGTAGCTACTTTTTCTGGTTCAGCATGGGGAAGATCAATTTTATTTATAATCGGTATTATTGTTAAATCAGCTTCAATGGCGGCATAGAGAGTTGAAAGTGTTTGAGCTTCAATCCCTTGTGAAGCATCGACGACTAATAAGGCTCCTTCCACTGCCGCCAAAGAGCGAGAGACTTCGTAGGAGAAATCAACATGGCCAGGTGTATCGATGAGGTTTAGGATATATCCTTTGTATTCCATT
>DDHN01000008.1:2559-2985 GCA_002338125.1 Patescibacteria group bacterium UBA1875
GGATATATCCTTTGTATTCCATTCGAGCGGGTTGAAGCTTAATAGTAATGCCTCTTTCTCGTTCAATATCCATAGTATCGAGAGTTTGCTCTTTAAGCTCTCGCTTGGATATTGTCCCCGTTACTTCCAGAAATCGGTCAGCCAAAGTTGATTTACCGTGGTCTACGTGAGCAATAATACAAAAATTTCGGATGTTTTCTTTTGTCATTGCAGGGTGATTATAGCTTAAATGGGCGGTTAATTCTACTAAAAAACACCTAGGCTCAGGCGTATGGTATAATTTTAACGTTCATAAGTTAAGGGAGGCAAAATGTCTGGTCATTCAAAATGGTCAAGTATAAAGCACAAAAAAGCGGCAACAGATGCCAAAAAAGGAAAAATTTTTACAAAAATTGCTAAAATGATTACCATTGCTGCTCGAAATGG
>DDHN01000008.1:3178-15586 GCA_002338125.1 Patescibacteria group bacterium UBA1875
ATTACCATTGCTGCTCGAAATGGTAGCGACCCGGCAATGAACTCAACACTAGCTCTTGCTATCGAGAAAGCCAAAGAAGTCAATATGCCTAAAACTAATGTAGAGCGTGCTATTAAGAAAGGATCAGGCGAGGGTGATGGTGGGCAAATAGAAGAGGTTATTTATGAAGGTTATGGGCCGGAAGGAGTCGCCATTCTGGTAGAGGCGGCAACTGACAATAAAAATAGAACCGTTTCAGAAGTTAGATCTACGTTGACAAAAGGTGGCGGGAGTATGGCTTCCGCAGGAGCTGTCTCATATATTTTCTCTAGAGTTGGCCAGATTAAGATAATATGTAAGGAGCAATCCCTGCCAGAGGAAAAGGTAGAAGAAGCTATTATCGAATCTGGGGCAACTGATTTTGAAACCGAAGAGGAATATTTGTTAGTCTATACTGACGCAAAAGATCTAGTAGCCGTTAAGAATTCACTTAATGATTTCGGCGTTAAGGTTCGAGAAGCTGAACTAACTTACCTGCCAAAAAATGAAGTAAAGGTAACAGACGTTTTGCAGGCTGAAAAAATACTAAAATTAATCGATTCTCTGGAAGATTTAGATGATGCTATGAGTGTTCATACAAATCTTGATATTAGCGAAAATGTAACGAGGCAATTAAAATGATTATACTTGGCATTGACCCCGGGACAGCCACTACGGGTTATGGGGTTATAAAAAAAGAAGGGCAAAAAATTACTGTTATTTGTTACGGTTGCATCTTAACACCGCCTAACATACCTTTGGCGGAAAGGCTAGAAATGATTTCCACTCAACTTGAAGAGATTATTGAGAAAAATAATCCTGATCAGATTTCAGTCGAAGAATTATTTTTTGCCGCCAATACCAAAACGGCTATTTCGGTAGCACAAGCTCGGGGAGTGATAATGCTTTCTGCAAAAAAAGCCGGGTTATCACCTTTTGAGTACACTCCGTTACAAGTAAAGATGGCTCTTACGGGCTATGGTCGAGCGGATAAAAAACAAATGCAACAGATGGTGAAAACTTTACTTTCTTTAAAAAAAATACCTAGTCCTGATGATGCTGCTGATGCTTTGGCAGTAGCACTTTGTCATGCTCATACTGTAAAGGGGTAATTTGTATACTTAAATTTTCTGTTTATTACGCTATAATGCAAGGTATGATTGGCTATTTAAAGGGGGAAGTTAAATTAAAAACTCCGGAAGGAGTTATTCTGCTAGTTAATGATGTCGGCTATGATATTTTCTTGCCCACGTCTGAAAAATCTAATCTTGTAATCGGCCAGGAGAGGGAACTATTCATATATACCCATGTACGAGAAGATGTTTTGTCTCTTTATGGTTTTACCGATTACCAAAGTTTAGAGTTTTTTAAGATGCTTCTTACAGTATCAGGTATTGGACCGAAAGTTGCCTTGGCGATAATATCTTCATCTAGTATCGAAAAACTACAACAATCTATTTCCAACGGAGATCCAACTTTACTTTCGACTGTTTCTGGGGTTGGCAAAAAAACAGCCGAGAAGGCCGTCGTAGAGCTTAAAGGTAAATTAGGCTTTGTTGGTCATAACGGTAAGATATTTGAGGGAGGGGACACCGAGGAAATTTATAGTTGTTTGTCGGGTCTTGGCTTTAAGCGAGAAGAAATTACCGAGGGAATTAGGAAGTTACCGGAAACTGTTACTAGTGTTGATGACAAGATAAAAGAACTGATAAAAACAATCGGGAGAAATAATAAATGAGTGATTTCACAGAAACGCACATCATGGATGCCGAAGAATTTAAAGGGGAGGCAGATTTTGAAGAAACGCTTCGCCCAAAAAAGTTTTCGGAATATATCGGTCAGGAGAATATCAAAGAGAATTTGGCAATTGCTATTGCCGCAGCAAAAAAAAGACAAGAACCGATTGACCATGTTTTGTTGTATGGCCCACCAGGCCTAGGAAAGACAACTCTTGCCCACGTTATTGCAAGAGAGATAGGTACAAATATCAGGGTTACATCTGGTCCAGCGATTGAAAGAGCAGGGGATCTAGCTTCGATACTTACTAATCTTGAAGAAGGAGATATTCTTTTTGTCGATGAAATTCACCGCTTAAATAAAGTGGTTGAAGAGGTGCTCTATCCAGCAATGGAAGACTTTCTTTTAGATATTGTTATCGGTAAAGGACCATCTGCTCGTTCGGTACGACTTGATATGCCAAAATTTACTTTGGTGGGAGCAACGACTAGAACTGGTCTTATCTCTTCACCGCTTCGTGACAGGTTCGGTCTAATCCATCGGCTTGATTTCTATAACAATGATGAAATTGATAAAATCATCAAAAGATCAGCAAAGATTCTTGGTATTAAAATTGATAAAGAAGGGGCTAAGGAAATAGCTTTAAGAGCTAGAAAGACTCCCCGTATCGCTAACCGTCTTCTAAAAAGGGTTCGAGATTATGCCCAGGTAAAAAGTGACGGTATCGTTAACAAGGAAGTCGCTAAGATGGCCCTTGATAGTTTGAGGGTTGATGAAATTGGTCTTGATGAAACCGATAAAAATCTGCTATTAACGATTATCGAAAAATTTAACGGTGGTCCAGTTGGCCTTTCTACTTTGGCGGCGGCAACAGCTGAAGAAATAGATACAATCGAAGATGTTTATGAACCTTATCTTATTCAAATTGGGTTTTTAGAACGAACTCCCAAGGGCCGAAAGGCAACTCGGGCAGCTTATAAACACTTTAAAATAAATAAAGAGCAAGAAGAACTGTTGTAGTTTATGAAAAAAGAAAAAATATTACTTCATATTTGTTGTGGTCCTTGTGCTACCGGTGGTGTAGAAAAAATTAATACTCAAATTTATGAATTGATTGGATTTTATTACAATCCTAATATTCACCCTCAAGAGGAGTACACAAAAAGACTTCAAGAGACTGTCGATTTTTTCAAAAGCAATAATCTCAAATTAATAATCCCAGAATATGACCCACAGCAATATTTCAAAAAAATTGCCGGAGATGAAAATAATAAAGATAAACGTTGCCTTAAATGCTGGCAATTAAGGCTAGAAACAACGGCACAGAAAGCAACTGAGCTTGGGATAAATACTATTGGGACAACCCTTCGGATTAGCCCCTACCAAAATCAAACAAAACTTCTAAAAATCAGTCAGGAAATCGCCGGCCGATATAATCTGAACTTTTATAGTGATGATCTAAGTGCTTACTATCGCTATTCTGTAGAGACCTCCAAAAGACTAGGAATGTATAGGCAAAAATATTGTGGATGTACATTCTCAAAAGATTATAAATAGGTTATTATATAGTTATGTTATCAACTATTATCCTTAGTGCATTTGGGTTTTTTCTCTTTTTATGGTTAATAGGTTTTGTTGTTTTTTCGTATCATGTCTTCTCTTATGGCTTGCCCGGGGATGCGACTAAAAAGGTTTTTTATGTCTTTTTATCATTATCAATCATGGCAATTATTGCGGTCATCTACTTTTTGGCCGGTATCAACTGGAAAATTTTATGAGTAACATTGATGTAAGTAAAAAATTGTTTGAAGCTCAGGATCCTGATGAAAGAATAATTCTTGTTGTCAGAAAGCATAAATTAGTGTTGGCAACTTCATTTATTGGAGCTATTTTGATATCCATTATTATCTTAGTTTTTTATTTTTTAATGACTCAAACTGAAATTTTTGCAACTGAACAGGCACAAGCAATTGCTGTCGTTATAATTTCTTTGGCGTTCTTGTATGTTTTATTGTTTTCTTTTTCTGCTTGGTTAATCAAATATCTCGATATTTTGATACTAACATCAAAACGGCTTGTTGTGATTAGCCAAAACGGTTTATTTAGACGAAGTATATCAACTCTTGACCTTTCGACAATTCAAGATGTTGCTGTCGACCAGAAGGGGATTTTCGAAACTTTTTTGAATTTTGGAAAAGTTACCGTTCAAACTGCTGGTGAAATGCCAAATTTTGTTTATAAAGGAGTTGGTAAACCCTGTGAAATACAGGATGCCGTAATGGATGCCAAGGAGTTGTATATAAATCACCAAAACAATATTTCTAGTAATATTATCAGAGATTCTCAAAATCCCTAAAAAGGAGTAAAAGGATTTTTACCGGGAGCAGGTTCTTTTTTTTCGGTTGGTTTTTGTCTTTCTTCTATGTCATTAATGATCTCTTTATTGAAGATAACATCAACAGACGATATCTCTTCATCGATAATTGCTCTTATCTCCGGAGTGACCGGTTTTATAGCGAGATAAGCGCAAGCTAACGAAAAGGCTAGGGTTGTAATTGCGACTGCACCAAATATTGCTCTTTGCCAATTAAAGCCCTTGTTTTGCTTTTTTAATTTATTGATGTTAATTTTTATTTTTTTCATTTTTTTATAAATGCCTTTAAGAATATCCTAGATTCAATATAGTCGGGGATGCTGTCATTTTCTCTTTTTTCGATAGTAAGATTTTCTATCGAAAGAAGCCGTTGATAATTTTCGATATTTTTTACGAAATTTACAAAATTACTATAAGAGCCCCTGACTCTTATTTCCAAGGGAAGTTCATAGCCATAGCGTCCCTTTTTAGTTTGTAACATGCTTAAATCAGAATTAGTACCAGCTTTTTTAGTAGTACTTTCTTCCGATTTTGGTTCGAGACCAATAAGCTTGAGACCAGACTGTTCAGCAATTGTATTTATATCGGAAAGTATTTTCGATGTTTCTTTTTCGGCTGGCAGCGTGTTGTCTATTAAGGGAAGATATTTTTTTACTTCACTATATCTTCCTTCTAATTCTTTTAGGATTTCCTCTTTCTCTGATAGCTTTTCGCTGTAATATTCCTTCTCTTTAAGGCTGCCCTGAATACCTGAAAGATGATTAAAGGCCGCAACCTCAAAGCCTAGGGTAATCAAAGAGACTCCAAGAAGCAGAGTAGTGATAGCGATGTAGAATTTTTTCTCTTTATTCATCTAGAGCTCCTTCTGTGAACGAGAATGAGAGCGTAAAGCTTTCACGCTCAATACCTGTTGTTGGATCTTCTTCTGTGGCTATATTTTCGATATCAACAAACTGAAAATAGGTCGAATCTTCGAGGGTATTTCTTAAAGTAGCAATACTGTCTTTTGTTTTGGCAAAGCCAATCATTTCACCTCTAGTTTTAGTGTCGGCACTCATTGATATCTCGGAAAGATAAGTTCCTGTTGGCATTACTTTCCTGATTTCTTCTATGATAGGTGACCAGCTGTTGGTGCTGTTAGCGATTAATTTAATGGTGTTTAGCTTTTCGGCTGTATTTTTTGATTCTTCTTCCAGGCTGCCGTATTTTTTTATGGCTTCGTTTTTCTTTTCAACTGCAAGATTGATTGATCTTAGGCCGTTTGTAAGAAATAGCCAAGTAGTTCCACTAATAACTATTACAAGAACTAGGGTTAATAGTGTTTTAGTAAAAAATTTTAAGGTTTCCCGGTTTTTCTTTTTTTGTTCCAGGTTCTGTTTAATCCCTTGTGGTAGCAAGTTAATGTTACTCATCCTCTTCTCCTGATAAGCAAAGCCCGATTGCTGCAGCATACATTCCGGCTTCTTTCTTAGGAACGGGTTTTAGGGGGTAGACAGAAATATTAGTCCAGGGATTGCCGGCTTTCGTCTTTATGTTTGTTCTTTCTTCGATATATTCGGCAAGTCCGTTCATACTACCGATTCCTCCGCATAATAGGATTTGGTTGATGGCGTTGTCTTTATATCTTTCTTCGTAATATTTTTTGATTTTGTCTATTTCGTTAATAATATTGTTAACTTCATTTTTAATAACTTTACTGGCCTTATCTTCTCTGGAGATACCTTTTACTAGTTCGCTGTTAGCTTCTTTTGGTGAGCACGAAAGAACGGAAGCCAACGATTCTTTAATTGTCTCTGCCCCGATAGGATTACTGGCAGCAATCTTGATATTCTCTCTAAAAACAGCCATATTTGTAGTTCTGGCTCCAATATCGATTATGATAGTAGGATTTTTCTTATCCTTTTTAGGGATGATAGAACGGGCAATGGCTTCAAGTGACACCTCCAAAGCCAATGGTTCAAGTTTCAATTCTTTAATAAAGCTAACATATGAATCAACAATGCTTCTAGGGGCAGCTGCCATGAAAATAGAATATCTATCTCCGGCTTCATCGATAATCTTCCAGTCGGTGTACAGATCGGTGGCAGGGATGGGAACTGATTGCTCGATCTCATAATTAATAGCCTCGTCAATATCTTCTTCTTTAATAGAGGGTAGCTCGATATTTCTGGTAAATAGCTTTGATTCCGGTAGAGACGCTACAACTCTTTCGGCTGTTATCTTGCCCCAAGGTGGGTCGGAGAGTTCTTTTTTGAGTATTTCGGCTAACTTTTCGGGTTCAGAAATGATTCCTTCGATTATTATATTTTCGGGGACACTAATAAAGCCATAACCAACAAGCTTAGTGAGTTTTTTTGATTTTTTGAGCTGAACATATTTAATAAGGCCAGTACCAATATCTAGCCCTAAGATTTCCTTTTCTTTATAAATAAGCTCTGAAATGCTTCCCTCCTTGTGGCTAATATAATTCTATTACATTTTTTTTGCTTTGGCGACTATTAATGAATGATTTGCCACTCAGTGACCACCCAAGATCCTCCTGGCCCAGCTGAAAAGTTTGAATTGGCAAGTCCAGTATCATATTCAACAATAGCCCCATTACTTAACCGAATACCCTTTCCCGTGATAGAGCGAACGTGAGCGTTGTTGGCTACATTAAGAAAGCCATTTGCGGCATAATAAACGACGGAGCTAGAATTATTGGAGACATCGATAGCCGGATCAACGGCAGAGGTAGAAAGAATCATGATATAACTACTAGGGTTCCCGGATCCCTGCATAGTTACATTGTTTTCGGTTGCGATTTGTCCATCTGCTATAATCATCCCACTACTTGGTCCAAAAGTAGGGGACAGTTTCACAACAGCATTATTGGAAAAACTAACAGAACCAGTTACCCAGATGGCCCCAGTAAGATTCAATATTGAGCCATTGGTTATTGTTAAGTTGCCATCTATTTTTTTAGGACCTAAGTCTACTGTTACTCCATTTGCACTTAAGGTATAGTTGCCAGAATAGGTACCACCAGACTCAGCCCATGACTTCCATTGGTCTAGGTCATTCTCTGACAATGGCATACCTACTGTTTCTGGGGTATCGTTGTTAGGATAGGAGGTCCCAACGACAGTAGTACCGCTAATATTCTTGTAGTATGCATCCCCATAGATATATGAGTTGATGATTGAGTCTACGTGTGCGTCTCCGGCAATTGGACAGGGGGTTGGCTCTGAACCTGAGCAGCCAATCCTGACATTGTTTAAGATTCCCCCTATTTTTGAGATATAGACATCTCCCTTTATATACGAGCCGTTTCCTCCTGAGATATCCCCACCGGAATATACGCTTCCTAAAACTTGGGAATTATTAGACATAAAAAGACCAGTCTCTCCGACTTGAATACCATAATGAAAGGCAAAATTATTTTCATTAGACTCGGCTGTTGCTTTGGCTCTAATTGTCCTTTCTGCCGTTGGATTATTTTTGTTGGGGACGTAAGCTGTGACATAAATATTCTTATTCTCTGAATCAACGTTATCTATCGAAATATCTATTACCCCAGTATCAAGGTTAAGGTCTGTCTCTCCGATATAGCCACCCCCAGTGTTATTTAGTTTCCAGATAGCTTTTTCGATTCCTGCGTCACAAAGTGACTGGGCTACTAGTGTTTGAGCTGCTTTTTTGCTTTGAGCTATCGTGACCACAGCATCAGTGGTTAAGGCTAGTCCCAAGGTTATTAAAAAAGCCATCAAAAGAATTATTCCTACCCATGCGTTACCTCTTTTTAACGAAATATTTTTCATTTATTCCTCAGTTTAGCTGTTTTGTGAGCTTGAAGATTGATCGTTACATTACTAATCTGTTTATTAAGCCTTATGTCACACTCTATCTCCTGTGTAGCGGTATAGGGGGTGTAAAGACAGTTAAAGTTGGTAATATTTTTAAGTACCTCGGTCTCTCTGCTTTGTCTTTTGCTGTTCTCGTTTGCTATTGTTTTTTTGTATAGAGTTCCATCGGAAAGATAATAAATAATATAGTCAGTTGTAAAGTTTTCGCCTGAGTAGATAAAACTTTCGGCAACATCAATTGCCGGTAAAGCCAGTATTAAAGTGTCGCTATCTCTGGTATAAATATCGTAATTTTCTAAAACAGCGTAAGCTTGCTTTGCTTGGTTCCCAATATCGTCGGCAACAAAATTAAGTTCTTTTTGGAGAAAACTTCTTTGACTTTCGACCCGATAATTTTTTAAACCAACTGCAAAGAGTGCCGCCACAGCTCCTAATATCGTTGCGAGCAAAGCTGTTGCAATTGCCAGTTCAATTATTGTGAATCCCTTTTTCATAAACCGTCCCTTGCTATATAGGTAACTATTTTTATTTCTTGATAATTTTTAAAATCCCAAGATAAAGTAAGACTAACTTTTTTAATATCGTTTTCTGTAAAGCCATCAATTTCATTTGAGGTTACTATATTTGCTTGTCCTTCGGGGAGATCAGGGATGACTATTGAATCGTCGACGACACTGTCAAAGCTTTTGCTCCGACAGTCTTCTATAAGAGAATCAGCTATTTTATAGGCACTAGAATAATAGGCGGCTGATTTGTTGGCAGTGATAACATTTAAAAACAACGGCAATATGCCGGATATCATTATCCCTACTATGGCAAGAACGATAATAATCTCAATTAGGCTAAAACCATTTTTTTTGTTTTTAATAACCCCTCCAAGGCTTATTATACGTTATTTTACCCAAATCAAAAACTCCCCCTAAGGGGAGCTTTTGATATCTTCTATTGCTTACAAGTAAGCGAATAAACGCCACCGGTAATATTTGGTCCGGTATCGTTTGAGTTAAGAAGAGTGTAGGAAAGCGTATAGCAACCATTCGCATCGAGAGCATAGGTGTAGTCAGTGAATTCCGTTGTTGTAGCAAGATAATTGTTGCCTTCAAGATCGGCTTCAACCGTCGCTGCAGCTGGATAAGCTTCATGATCTACAAAATATTGCTCTAGGGCTGTTTGGATTTCACGCATTTCAGCTTTAGCAGAAGCGTCATTTGCGCGGTTCCTTGCATTGGTGGCCACCAATCCAACGACAATCACGGCAAGAATGCCGATGATTACGATTACGATCAAAAGTTCGATAAGCGTAAACCCTCTTTTTTTCATTTGTTCACCCCCTTTCCGGCCGATTGGCCTTAACCTTATTATTACTGATGTAGTTTTTTTGTCAACTTAGAAGAGTGTTGTCATTTGATATATCGGGGTGATAACAGAGATTACAATAAATCCGGCTCCAAGTCCTATCACAATCATAAGGAGTGGCTCTAAGATACTGGAAAGGTTTTTTACTGAATGGTCGACTTCTTTTTCAAAGAAGTCAGTCACTTTCATTAAGGTAGCATCAAGTGTTCCTGTTTCTTCTCCTACTGAAATCATGTGCGAAACCATGCTAGGAAATACCTTTGATTTTTTAAGAGGTTCGGCAAGGGTTGAGCCACCTTCAACTTTAATTGCAGCATCTAGTATCTCTTTTTTGAAGACTTCATTTTTTAGAGTATCGGCAGAAATTTGAAGCGACTCGATCACGGCGACTCCTGATGAAAGAAGAGAGCCAAGAGTTCTTGTGAATCTGGCAACATTAACTTTTCTAACTAATTTTCCAAAAATCGGTAGCCTATTTAGCAATTGATGCCACATGTATCGGATATCTCTACTAGTTGCTAAAAGCTTTTTTGCACCAAAAAACAGTCCCAAAACTGCAACAATCACAATGATACCGTAGGATCGAAAAATATCCGACAGACCCATTAAAAACTTTGTCGAACCCGGCAAATCTCCACCCATCTCAGTAAAAACTACGGCAATTTGGGGAATAACACTGGTAATCATATAGATAACAACAAGAATAAGAGCAATCATAATTACCATCGGGTAGGCCATTGCTCCTCTGATTTTTGCTTTAAGTTCATGATTTTTTTCCTCTTCTTCAGCCATTTTTTCGAGAGCCTTGTCAAGCATTCCGCCGACTTCTCCGGCTCTAATCATATTTACATACAGTGGCCCAAAAATATGTTTATGTTTTTCCATTGCTGAGGAAAGCGAAAATCCACCTTCGATGTCGTTGGCTATCTCTCCGATAGCTTTTTTCATCATTTTGCTCTCAGCTTGGTCTTCCATGATATGCATTGCTTGTGAAATCGGGATGCCGGCATTCACGAGGGTTGCTAACTCTTTTGATATCATCACTTTTTCTTTTGAGGAAACGTGACCAATTTCGTTAATTTTTGAAATTAGGCTAACTTTTTGTTCTCTAACGGAGATAGGGGAAAGCGATTTTTTTCGTAAGGTTTCTAAAACGGCATCTTTGTTTTCAGCTTCCAAAATACCTTCTTGTTTTTTACCTTCATCGTTTTTGGCGATGTAATTATATCGTTTCATTATTCCCTCGTTACCCTTAGTATTTCCTCAACTGTTGTGACTCCAATAAGAGCTTTAATGAAACCATCTTGAGCCATTGTAATCATTCCGTTCTTTATTGCTGCTTTTTCTAGTTCATCGGTTGAAGAATGAGCAACAATCATAGCACCGATTTCATCGGTCATTTCTAAGACTTCATAAATACCAACACGACCGGAATAGCCAGTGTTGTGGCATTTCTTGCATCCTTTTGGTCTGAATAAGGTCAATAATAATTCGTCATTTTTACTAGACTTTGAGGAGGTTTCTTCACTTTGAGCAAAAATTGCTTCTTTTAAGGTTTTGGTATCATTGTCTTCGGCTTCTTTCAAGGACCGAGTTATAATCGAAGGGTCTTTTGTAATTTGGTCAAGAATTGAAGTTTTCTCTTTTAGATTTGAAGGAGCTGGGATTGTTTTTTCGGTAATGCCGTGTTCTTTTTCTATTTTTCTTACTTCATTAAGAGCCTCTTTTGGGGGACCAATCGATAGAAACTTACGGTCTAGTTTGAAGTCGTCAATCAAGCGCTCTATCTGTTCATGACTAGCTTCATAGGCTTCCTTGCATTCGTTGCAAAGCCGTCGAACCAGTCTTTGACCGACAACGGCGTTTACAGTAGAGGCGATAAGGAATGGCTCGACTTCCATATCAAGTAGTCGGGGTAAACAGCCGGAAGCATTATTTGTATGTAGCGTTGAAAGAACAGTGTGCCCAGTAAGAGCAGCATGGACAGCCATTTCAGCTGTTTCTTGATCGCGGATTTCTCCAACCATTATTATATCCGGATCTTGGCGCAGAAGTGCTCTTAGACCGGAGGCAAAAGTCATACCAGTCTTAGTATTTACTTGGGTTTGGTTAATGCCTGGAATTCTGTATTCTATTGGGTCTTCAACTGTTGAGATGTTAACCTCGATAGAATTCAGAAGCGATAATGCAGAATAAAGGGTGGTTGATTTTCCTGATCCGGTTGGCCCAGTTACAAGAAGCATCCCGTGTGGCTTTTGAAGTGCTTTTTTTATTCCTACAAGAGCTGTTCCGGAAAAGCCAAGCTCTTCAAGTGTCGGAGCCTTGGTTGTTTCGTCAAGGAGTCTCATTACTACTTTTTCGCCGTCTATGATTGGAAGGGTAGAGACCCTAATTGATATAATACTGCCCCCAACTTTAACTTTAATTCGGCCATCTTGAGGGATACGGTGTTCATCTATTCGAATATTAGAAAGAATTTTTACCCTAGTGACTAGGGCTGAGAGAACGTTTTTCGGTAATGTCATAGTATCTTGCAAAACACCGTCAACCCGGAATCTTACTTGGATGAATCCTTCACGTGGTTCAAGGTGGACATCAGATGCCCTTGATTTTACGGCATATTCTAAAATGATATTTAAAGCCTTAGAGATAGGGGCTTCTTGGACTATCTCCTGGACATTCTCGGCACTTGCCCCCTCTTTTAAGGCTTCTTCTTCAATAGATATTTCTTCTGATGACTCCTGAATAACTTTTGATATTTCTGTCGATAACCCCTCTTTATAGAGGTCAAGGGCCGCGGTTATGTCGGCTGGGGTAGTGATGTAAAGTTTTGTTTGATAGCCCAATTCCTTTTCGATAAATTGCACTGCTTGGATATCTAGGGGATCGGCCATAGCTAGCTTCAGAGAGCCATCTGCCTCTTCACCGAAGACAATCGCTTGATATCTTTTAGCTATTTTCTCTGGTAATTGAGAGATATGTTCCTTTTTTATCTCTGCCTTGCCGAGATCGGCAAAGGGAATGTTATTGGCTTTGGCGTAAAGTGTAACTAGATCCTTTTTCCTTCTTTTTTTTTTT
>DDHN01000008.1:15739-48946 GCA_002338125.1 Patescibacteria group bacterium UBA1875
TGGCCGTAAAGTGTAACTAGCTCCTTTTCACTGATTATTTTTTGATCAATCAAATAGTCTTGAAGCGAAATTTTTTGTTCGTCAGCTATTTTTTGTGCTTCATCAAGTTTTTTGACGCTAGCAAAATTATTATCAGCAATTAACTTTTTGAGCTCTTCTGGTTTAAGTTTTATCAACCAGCCCTCCTTGTCATGATATTATTGTAGCGTAAAGAGAAAGTTAAAAAAAGTGAAAACCCAAGAGCTTGATTACAATTATCCGAAATCATTAATTGCCAAAAAGCCGACTTATCCAAGAGATAAAGCGAGGTTGCTTGTTGTTTCAAGAGAAACAGAAGATCTGTCCCATACTTGTTTTAAGAAAATTGGTGATTATCTAAGGCCAGGGGATGTTTTGGTTTTTAATCAATCAAAAGTTTTCCCGGCAAGAATATATTGGAGGAATGAAAATGGTAAACCTTTTGAGGTTGTTTTTTTGGAAGAAGTAAGGCCTCAGGTTTGGGAAATTTTGTCGAAAAAAATACCAATAAATACTAAACTATGTTTTGGTCATGGGTTGGAAGGGCGAGTAAAAGGACAAAAACCAGCTACAATCAAAATAAACAAATCCAAAAAAGAGCTAATGGAATATCTTTTTAAATACGGAGAGATGCCATTACCGCCATATTTGAAAAGAAATGCAACCTCAAAAGATAAAAAGGACTATCAAACAGTTTATGCCCAACAAGTAGGTTCGGCGGCTGCACCGACCGCTGGCTTACACTTTACCAAAAGATTAATCAAAAAACTTACTAAAAATAATGTTCAAATTGAAAAGGTTACTCTTCATGTTGGTTTGGGCACGTTTGCTCCAATCAGAACAGAAGAAGTCGCTGATCATAATATCCATGAGGAATATTATCAAGTAGATCAAAAAACTTTCAAAAGACTGATTAAGGCGAAAAAATCTAGTCGGAGGATAATTGCTTGTGGTACAACCACCGTTAGAGTTTTGGAAACGATTTTTTCTGATAATAGTCAAAAACCACTTCAAGGTAAAACAAGTCTTTTTATTACTCCCGGATATGATTTTAAATTTGTTGATGGTTTAATAACCAATTTCCATACCCCAAAATCTTCTTTACTGGCCCTTGTATGGGCTTTTGCTGGTAAAAATTTAACTCAAAAAGCTTATCGGGAAGCGATAAGTAAAAAATATCGGCTTTTTTCATACGGTGATGGCATGTTCATAATCTAGGCTTGTTTTTTGTTTATCTAAGCATTATCATTTTAATATGCTTAAGCGTTTAATTGTGTCTTTGTTTATCGCTATTAATTGTTTTCCTGTTCCGGCTTTTTCTGCTAGTAGTAATGTTTTGATCTATTCCTTTCGCATCGCTGGCAGTTCGGTTAATGATGAATACGTAGAGATAAAAAACGTTGGGAACAAAGAAGTAAATCTTTTCGGCTATCGGCTTTCTAAAAAAACAGCTCTTGGTAGTAATGCAAATCTACTCACTGAATTCCCAGATGTTGCGTTAAAGCCCCAGGAGGTATTAACTATCGCTCATGCCGATTGTAGTCATCCTTATGATTTGGAATATTCTACGAGTACGGTTATTGCTAAGAACAATTCAATTGTTCTCTATTCTGATCGAGGTAAAACAATCGTTGACATGGTCGGTTTCGGTGAAATAGAGAGTAATTTTTTTGAAAAGACTGCTCTTGATAATTTAAATGATGGAGAAATTTATTCTCGAAAAAATGATACGGATACAGATGATAATCGGAATGACTTTTTTATTTCATATCGTCCACCAGTAAAAGAGGCTATTAAAAAAGAAACAAAAAAGACTAATCCGAAAAATCAAACCACCTATCAGCCCGTAGCCAAAATATCGGTTTCTGAATTTATGCCAAATCCTGAAGGCCCGGATAGTGAACATGAGTTTATAGAAATCTATAATTCTGGTAATAAGGTGGATATTTCTGGTTATTTTCTGGCCGACCTGGTCGGTAGTCCCAGAAAATACAAAATACCTGACGGAACTGTGATAGGGCCTAAAAGTTATTTAGCTTTTTTCTCTAAAAAAATTCCTATTTCTTTGAACAATGATGGTGACGGAGTTGTTATCTTATCTCCGGATGGCAAGGAGATAAGCTTCTCGCCCGATGATTGTGGCAAAGCCCCAGAGGGTGCTAGTTACGCTTTTGATGGAAAGAGTTGGCAATGGACTAGCACCCCAACACCCGGTGCAAAAAATGTTTTTAAACCAGTTGGGAAAGTTAATAGCGATGACAAGGAAAAGGAAGTTTTGTCTTTGATTGATGAAACTAATCTTCCAACAGAGGAAGAAATAAAAATTCAAGAGATAAAAAATCGTAACGATCGAATATTGGGACATATCTTAATCATTCTCGCAATCTTGGGTGGCATCTTTTATACTCTATATACCAACAAGGAGAAGGCAATTGAAATCATACAAAACAAATTCAGAGAAAGATACAATCGTTTTAGGGAAGAAGTTCGGAAAAATCGCCAAAGGGGGTGAGGTTTTTCTTTTGATTGGGGATCTTGGTGGTGGAAAAACTCAATTCACCAAAGGTTTAGCACAAGGGTTGGGAATAAAAGAGGTGATAACAAGTCCAACCTTTAACTATCAAAATATATATCAAGGTGATAAACTGGCTCTTTATCATTTTGATCTTTATCGAAGTAACTATTTGGACAGTGATATAAGAGATATGATGTTTGAAGCATTCAGTGATCCCTCGGGTATTACAGTTGTAGAATGGGCCGAAAAAGCTAAGGAATATTGGCCTAAAAATTCTTTCGTTATAAAATTTAACTGGATTTCCGGGAACGTTAGGAGGATTGATGTCAGATAAATACTCCCTATACCTTGATACCTCAAATCCAGAGGCAGTAATGGCGATATACAAAGGGGGTAATATTTCAAAGAAGGTTGTTTGGCAGGGTCATCGAGAGCTATCAGCTACACTTTCGAAAAAATTATTAGAGATTTCGAAAAAAGAAAAGATAAATGTTGAGGATATTGAAGGAATATATGTTTTTATTGGTCCAGGTTCTTTTACTGGTCTTAGGATAGGTATTTCTTTTGCGAATGCTCTTTCTTATGGTCTGGGTATTCCGATTTATGCCGTGAGGAGAAAAGAAAAGATAAATTTTTTAAGGCCCCGAAAAATAGTAATTCCTAAGTATGGAGCTCCGGCTAAAATAACTAAGGCCAAAAAGGCTAATAATCACAAACCGTAACATCATCTTGCAAAATATTACTTTCTGAGATATAATTCGGTCAGAAATTAGCTGACATATATATTTCAAACATATACTGGTAAACAAAATAATCTGAAATTCAAAATCAAATTAAATTTATAAAACTAAATACATCATGGTAGCTTTGCTACCCGTGTATCTGGTCAGCTCTAGAAAGGAGAAACCTAAATGGAAACGCTAGTTTTGTGGCTTTTAATTGGTGCCGCAGCTGGTGGTGCGGGTGGTTATGTTGTCCGAAATATTCAAGTCAAAACCCAAACCAAAGGGGCAGAAGCTAAAGCTCAAAAAGTAATAGATGACGCCAAGTCTGAAGCAAAAGAAGCGGTAATAAAAGCTAAAGAAGAGGCATTGAAAATAACCGAAGAGGCTAAGAAAGAAGAAAAAGAGAGAAGAGGCGAATTAGCTGAAATGGAGAAAAGACTTGTTAGTCGAGAAGAGATGCTGGAAAAAAGAATGACCGAACTTGATAAAAAAAGAGATCAGCTGGATAAAGATAAAGTAGAAATTGAAGAAAACAAAAATTTCCTTCGGGATCTAAGGGAGAAACAAGAGAAAGCCTTGGAAAAAATTGCTAAACTTTCAAAGGAAGCCGCAAAAGAGAAGCTCCTTGGAATGATCGAGAAAGATTATGCTAAAGATGTTACTGAGCATATACGTAAAGTGAAAGAAGATGCCAAAGAAGAGGCAGAGAGTAAAGCCCGAGAAATAGTAGCCACAGCAATTCAAAGAGTGGCCTCAGAGCATACTGCTGAGACTACCGTAACTTCAATTTCGATTCCAAATGATGAGATGAAAGGTCGAATAATTGGAAGAGAAGGACGAAATATTCAAGCTATTGAAAAATTAACAGGATGCGATATTGTCGTTGATGATACTCCGGAAACAATTGTTATCTCTGGGTTTGATCCTGTCCGCCGCCAAGTAGCAAGGTTAGCTCTTGAGCGATTAATCGCTGATGGAAGAATACATCCGGCAAAAATTGAAGAAGCCGTAGAAAAAGCCCAAGCTGATATTGACAAAATCGTTAAGGAGGCTGGAGAACGGGCAGCTTATGAAACAGGAGTCCCCGGGTTGCCAGCAGAGTTAGTAAAAGTACTTGGTAGATTAAAGTTTAGGACTTCATTTGCTCAAAATGTCCTCGAACATTCGATTGAGACAGCTAATTTAGCCGCAGCTATTGCGTCTGAAATGGGAGCAGATGTTGCTATTGCTAAAAAGGCGGGTCTATTACATGATATTGGTAAGGCTATTGACCAGGAGATGGGCGGGTCTCATGCCGTTATCAGTAAGGATATCTGTAAAAAATTTGGGATTGACGAGAAGGTTCAACATGCAGTTGAGGCTCACCACGAAGATGTCCCAGCAAAAACAGTAGAAGCTATAATCGTACTTGCCTCTGATGCTATTTCTGCATCAAGGCCTGGAGCCAGAAGGGATTCGCTTGAAAACTATATCAAGCGTTTAACCGAGCTTGAAACTATTGCTAATAGTTTTGATGGAGTTGAAAAGTCTTTTGCAATTCAAGCTGGTCGAGAAGTTCGAGTGATGGTTGTCCCGGAGAAAATAGATGATCTTGGAGCAGAAAAAATGGCCAGAGATGTTGCTAGAAAGATCGAATCAGATCTTAAATTCCCAGGTCAAATAAAAGTAAATGTAATTCGCGAAACAAGGGCTGTAGAATACGCTAAATAGACTAGAAAGTAGTGTAATGGACCAAGAAAAAAAGATACTCTTTATTGGTGATATCATCGGAGAAGTCGGCAGAAATGTAGTAAGGGACGTTCTCCCAAAATTGAAGAAACAATATCAGACTGATTTTGTAATTGCTAACGGGGAGCATCTTTCCGAGAGGGTTGGAATAGAAGTCGATAAGCTTCATGAAATGAAAGACGCTGGAATTGATTTTTTCACCACTGGTAATCATGTTTGGCGTGAAAAAAGCTTCGAAAAAGAAATAGCGAAAAAAGGAATGCCAATTATTAGGCCAGCAAACTTTTTGGCTAAATATCCTGGTCATGGTTTTCGAACAATTACTACCCCGATTGGTAGGATCCTTTTAATTAATCTTTTAGGAAAAGAGGGGATAAAAGAAAAAGTTGTCAATCCTTTCAAAAAAATAGATACAATACTGAAAAATCAAAAAGACTTTGACATAGCTATATGCGATTTTCATGCTGAAATGACTTCCGAAAAGGTCGCCATGGGATACCACCTCGACGGGCGAATAACAGCTGTATTGGGAACGCATACTCATGTTCCTACTGCTGATGAACGGATACTACCGCTTGGAACTGCTTTTATTTCTGATGTTGGTATGGTTGGTCCATTAAACTCGGTGTTAGGAGTAAAAAGCGAAATAATCATTGAGAGATTTCTTTCTGGTTCTGCCGGTAAATTTGAGATTGCTGATGGAGTTGGGGTTTTTAACTCAGTTCTTTTAACGCTTGATAAAAATAATAAAGTTACCAAAATTAAAAGAATTGATAAAATTACCAAATAAATCCCTTTACATCGCTAAAAAGTTTAATATAATAATTAAACGAGGGTAGGTAAGTAAGCAAAGGAGAAAAAATGACAAAAAGAGAATTTATTTCTGTTCTGGCAGAGAGGACTGGTAAGTCAAAAAAGGAAACCGAAAAGTTTATTAATGAAATTGTCAAATTGATTACAGAAGAAATAAAAAAGGACAAAAAAGTTTCAATTACTTCATTCGGAACTTTTTATCTTGGGAAAATCGCAAAAAGAAGGGGGAGAGATCCTCAGACAGGCAAAGAAATAACTATCCCCAGTATGAAAATACCTAGATTCAGAGCCGGAAAAGGCTTAAAAGAAGAAGTCAGATAAATAACTAAAAAGAGACCTGGAAGGGTCTCTTTTTTAATAAATACTGGGGTCGGATAGTGCGAGAAGTCAGAACTGAGATTATGAAAAACCCCTCACTCTTTGAGTGCCCCGATTTCTCTTAAAAAATCTCGCATTGCTCGTTCTTTTTCTGGTGGGTTATCTCCTTGAACAAGTAGATTTTTTAACTGGTCTATCATATCCTCTACTGCATAGGGGTCTTTTTCGGCATTTTCTTTATACATTGCATGAACGCCCCTAAAAAAGTTTAGATGGTCATCATATGACATTTCGTTTTGTTTAAGTTGTATCTCGCTTCTTTTACCTAATTTATCTAAGAATTCAACATCCTCTGGCGCTGGTTGAAATTTTCTTTCGCTCATATGTAACTCCTTTCCTGATATTTTATCACAAAAGTTCTGACAAGGTATCTTGTGGGGTATAAGTTAGAACTAAAAAAGAAGTCCTTTTGAACTTCCTTTTTATACTTCATAAAAATGGGGTGGCCAACGGGAATCGAACCCGTATTGAGAGTACCACAAACTCTAGTGTTAACCGTTACACTATGGCCACCATGGAGCGAGTAGCGGGAATCGAACCCGCATATCCTGGTTGGAAGCCAGACGTACTAGCCATTGTACTATACTCGCACTTGTTTATTGACGGCATTAATCCATCTAAGCCCACTGATATTTCTTATCATATACATTGTAAAGATTCAGTAACCCTGGTACCCTCGGAGGGACTCGAACCCCCAACGACAGGTCCGAAGCCTGTTGTGATATCCATTTCACCACGAGGGCAAGACTCTTTTGGTCGGGGTGAAAGGACTCGAACCTTCGACCTCGCGGTCCCAAACCGCGCGCACTAGCCAACTGTGCTACACCCCGCAAATATGCAAATGATTGCGTTTTGCGTTGCTTATTATAACGGAAAAAAAGCAATTTTTCAATCTTATTATAGTGCTAGACTTTCGGGTCTTTCTGAGTTTTCTATTACACTTTTAAGTTTTTTTGCTCTTTCTTCTGCTCCTTCAATAGAGCCAAGTTTCTCTTGTTTTTCGTTTTCTAGTCTGATCGCTTCCGCGTTAGCATCTTCAGCTTTTTGTCTTTCTCCATTTATCCGAGGGCCATATTCATTTTCAATGTCTTCTCTTTTTTTTGCTAAATCGGCTAATATTGAATCTGTCTCTGCAATTATATCTCTCATCTTTTTCTGCCATTCGGTCTCTACACTATCGATTCTTTCTTCTGGTGTTGTCGCCGACTCCTCAACTTCTTTGACCATCTCGTCTGTTACAGTATCGGGCACTTCGAAAGTTTCCGGATTTGGTAGAGGATCTGTGTTACTTACAGGGATCTCAGTTTTGTTTTCTGCTTTAAAAATAGAGTCACCAGTATCTAGGGGTTTCTCATTTGTAGGTGGGTCTTGAGGTAAGTCATTTGTTTCTGATGATGGAGTTGTCTCAGGTGCTTTTGAGAAGGCGTCTTCTACCTGGCTTTTTAATGATTCATCCCCAATATTTGACTTTTGATTCCAAAGGCCTTCTTTATTGACAACGTCGCCATTACTTGGCTTGTTTCCAAAGTCGACATCGCTAGCCCCATTTTTAGCAACCCATTCAGAGCCGTTATCTTCTTCACTTTTTAAAGCGTTTAAAGCAGCAGTGCTAGGGTCTTCGACAGCTTCAACTTTACCAGGAACAATATTTGGTGATTGTTCTGGTGATGGTGTTTGGCTTATTCCATCTAAGGTCATATCTCCCCCTTATCTTTCCTGTATTATATAATCAAAAAGCATGTACTAGCAAGGATTTTTTTGCTATAATAAGCAACGCAAATTATTGATATGCCCCCGTAGCTCAGCTGGATAGAGCAGTGGTTTTCTAAACCATTGGTCGCAGGTTCGAGTCCTGCCGGGGGTACCAGGGCCCGTAGCTCAGTTGGTAGAGCAGTTGCCTCTTAAGCAATTGGTCGTGCGTTCGAGTCGCACCGGGCTCACCATTTTGATATAATCTAGAAGTAACAAAGGAAGGGAAAATGAAAAAAGTAACTATATATGCCATAATAGCGGTATTGATGATAGTCGTAGTTGGGGTAACGATCAAGCTTGCCCAAGAAGACAGAACTGCTACCAACCCAGAACAGAACAACGAGGAACTAGTTTGTAATATCGCCGATGATTTATATACTGATAGTGATGATACTAATCCGGCATCGAAAATTGAAGGACGAGAGCTAAGACTGACCTGTGAAACTTTTAAAGAAGAGGTTGAAAACTATGACGGAGTAGTGCTAGTTGATATGTACTCACCAACTTGCTCTCATTGTCAGAAAATGGGTCCGATTGTCTCTGAATTAGCTTCCGAAGTTGATGAAAGTTACAAAATAGCAAAGATTGATGTTTATAAGTATTCTGACGTTGGATCTTTCTACAAGATTCAAAGTGTTCCGGCTTTTATCTTTTTTAAAGGCGGTCAAGAGGTTGAGCGTTTGGTTGGAGAGAGAACGAAAGAAGAATTAAAAGAAAAACTTCTTTCTATAAAATAATTATCTTTTTTTATCTTTCTTGTAGTATTTTATAAGTTCTTTTACTTTGTTAGAAACTTCTAAGGGGGTCATGTCGGATTTAACAATATATTCAGTAGCTCCTAGCTTGTAGATTTCTTCGGCGGTAGATTCGTTACCTAGGTTGGTTAACATTACGGTGATTACATCATCATAATCTTTTCTATTTTTAATATGTTTAAGGACGTCAAGCCCGTTAACTTTTGGCATCATAATGTCAATTAAGGCAATATCTGGTTTCCATTTTGAAAGAACATCCAAGGCCTGTTCGCCGTCTTCTGCAAATTTGACATCAAAGCCTTCCATTTCAAACTTACGGCGATACATATCAATAAGCTGGAGATCATCTTCGGCAAGTAGTATTTTTATTGCCATAAAGTCATTATATCAAATCTTTTCAACTGTGCTATAATATTCTTTAAAGGTGGAAAGCTTTCGGGCTTTCCCTTTTCTGTAAAATATGCCTAACGCAACATATCAAATTAATTTGGACAAAGTTCCAGTAGAGGCTCAACCGTTTGAATACTTAAAAAGTAGTCGGGGCATCTTTTTTGTACATGGTTTTACTGATAGTTTGTGTAGAGTAAATGACTTTGCCAAATTTTTGGCTGAAAGACAGATTTCAGCCAAAGGTATTTTGCTTCCGGGTCATGGCGGTAGTTGGCAGGAATTAGCGAAAACCAATCCCAATGATTGGTACAGGGCGGTCGAAAAAGGAATTCTGGATTTTTCAAAGCAGGTAACAGATATTTATGTTGTCGGAATTTCACTCGGTGGAAATCTAGCTCTTAAAGTAGCTGCTAAATACCCTCATCTTGTAAAAGGAATAGTTACCATAGAATCACCAATGAGAATCAAAAATCAATATATAACAAGGGCAGCTATTCCTTTTGCTAGGTCTTTGGGATTTGATTATTGGAATAAGCAATACCTAAAAAAGCTCAATCATCCAGAAAAAGAAGTTGTTTTTAACCAAGGGGTTCTCGACAAAATGCCTCTCGTAAATATTGCTCAAATAATTGATTTCTTGGAAAATAAGCAAGGTTTTTTAAAAAAAGTCACAAGTGATGTCCTGATTATTCAATCAGAAAATTCCTCGCTTGTTACAAAGAACTCTGCTCAAAATATATATGATTTAATTGGTTCGAAGCGTAAAGAAATCTTTTACCACAATAATATTTACCATGCTTTCCTTTCAGAACCAGCTAAGAGAAGTATTTATTACAAGGCGGTAGACTTTTTTAGGTTAGAGATATGAAATAACTTTGCTATACTTGGATTAAGATGAAGGACACAATAATTGATTCATTTTTGGAAACAGTTGAGAAATTTCCCGAAAAAAACGCCTTATTATTTCGTAAAGGGCATCATTTTGAGTCACTTACATACGCCCAGTTATATGTATACGCTCAAAAATTAGCGCTATTTTTAAAAGAGAAGGGGATAAAAAAAAATGATAAGGTTGTTATTCTGTCAGAAAATAGACCTGAGTGGGTTATCACAGATATAGCAACACTTATTATAGGAGCAGTGTTGGTTCCTATTCATCAGGTGCTTGCTTCAAGCCAGATAAAAATGATTACTGATGAAGTAAGGCCAGAGGTGATACTGGTCTCTGGGAAAGAGCAACTTCAAAAGATAACGGAAATTAAGGTGTCAGAAACTTATAAATCATTAATTGGCTTCTTTGAAAGTAATCCGCCTAAAAATGTCCCTGAAAATTTTTTTCTGTTTAAGGATGAAGTATTTGACGGAGAATATAAGCCAAAGATAGAGCCTGTAAAACACGATCCGGATCGAGTAATCACTATTATTTATACTAGTGGCACCACTGGTGTTTTTAAGGGTGTTGAGCTTACAAACAATAATTTTATAACTAATATAAAAGACGTCCTAACCGAGGTTGAAGTTGATGAAAATGACAAATTTTTATCAATTTTGCCTCTTTCTCATGTTTTCGAAAGAACTGTTGGCTACTACGTGGCGCTTCTTCGCGGAGCGGTAACTTCATATATCGAAGATCCAGGCAAACTAGGTGAAGTGGCCAAGCTAGAACAGCCGACAATAATTATTGCTGTCCCGCGTCTTTATGAGAAAGTTTACGAGAAAATAGTTGAATCGGCAGAAAAAACGTTCATAAAAAAGCTGCTTTTTAGAGCAGCGCTTAAAGTAGGTAGGAGACTACCAAAAAGCACTTTGGGCTATAAAATAGCTGATAAATTAGTGTTTAAAAAGGTCAAAGCAGCTTTTGGTGGAAAGATAAAATTCTTTGTCTCGGGAGCAGCTGCCCTACCGCAGGAAATAGGGGAATTTTTCGAGGCTCTTAATATGCCGGTACTCGAAGGCTATGGGCTAACCGAGACTTCACCGATACTTACGACCAATACTCAAAAACACCGTAAATACGGGACCATTGGCAGATTCCTGCCGAGCGTTGAGTACAAGGTAGTCAGAGACGAACTATATGTAAAAGGCCCGAGTATCTTCAAAAGGTATTACAAGAATCCTCAAAAGACTAAAGATGCTTTTACTAAAGATGGCTATTTTAAGACCGGCGATCTTGTAAAAATTGATAGTGGTGGTTACGTTAGTTTCAAGGCTAGGAAGAAGGAAATTATCGTCCTTTCAACCGGGAAAAACATTAGTCCGCAAGCGATTGAAGAAAAATTAGAAATTCTCCCTTCAATCAACCAGGCCTATGTTTTTGGTGACGGCAGAAAGCACGTTGGTGCTTTAATCGTTCCGAGTAATGAAACAAATAATGAATACGACGGAGAAAAACTAAGAGAATATATCGGTAAAGAGATAGAGGAGAATATTAATAAAGATCTATCAAGCTACGAAAGGATAAGAAAATTTATAATCACCAAAAAGCCATTTACAGTTGAAAACGGCCTTATGACCCCAACCTTAAAACTTAGAAGAAAAGAGATTGAGTTTGTTTATGCGGGGGAGATAGAAAAATTCTATGAATAAAAAACTCTTAATCTTCGCCTCAGGTACAAAAGACGCCGGAGGTTCTGGATTTAAGAACCTCTTTTTGGCAAAAAGAAGCGGAATATTAAAAGCCGATATTGTTGGGGTAGTTTCAAATCATGAAAAAGGCGGAGTTTGGGAGAAAGCTAAAAAAATGAACATTAAATTTATTCATTTTGACGGACCGTATACAGCCGATAATTATCAAAAGATTGTTAATGATAATAAGGCCGATCTAGTAGCATTATCAGGTTGGTTAAAACTTGTTTCAGGGCTAAATCCTGCTAAAACCATAAATATTCATCCCGGACCGCTTCCTAGGTTCGGCGGGGCGGGGATGTATGGTATTCATGTTCACGAGGCGGTGCTTGAAGCCTACAAAAAAGGAGAAATAGAAAATACTGAAGTTTCAATGCACTTTGTAACAAAAGAATATGATGAAGGGCCGGTGTTTTTTAGATACCCAGTTGAGATAAAGGATGGTGATACTCTAAAGTCATTGCAAAAAAGGGTTAACGATGTAGAGCACGAATGGCAGCCGAAAATCACGAATATGGTGGTAAGCGGTGAGATTAGTTGGGATGGAGCGAATAAAGAAACGTTAAAAGTGCCTGAGGGGTATGGGTTTGTTTAATTGGATTGACCAAAAAATTGATGTTTATGATATTATTTTGATAGATGTTTTATTGGTTGTTGAAAATAATTTTAGGTCCATTAGTAAAGGCTATTTGGATAAAGAGAGTCGTTGGCATTAAGAATTTACCTAAAAAGGACCCTATTATTATCGCTGCTAATCATAGTAGCTATTTTGACTTTTTGTCTTTAATAGCAGTATTCCCAAGAAGAATCCACTTTTTAGCAGCAGAAGTTTTTTATAAAAGTCCATTTTGGAAACCAATTGTTGTTCTGACTGGTCAAATAAAGATTGATCGTAAGAAAAAGGATAAGTCAGGAACAATTAATAAAGTAAACAAAGCTCTCCGTGAAGGTCAAATTATTGGTATATTCCCTGAGGGCACTAGATCAAGATCTGGAAAATTGCAGCGCGCATATACTGGAGTTGCAAAGTTTTCCCTTGAAAACAAGGTCAACATTCTACCCGTGTCAATTAGGGGTACTTATTATATTATGGCCCCGAAAGATAAAAAACCAAAATTTAATAAAATAATAGAAATAAATATATTGCCAATTATTGAATATGAAAATATTAAAAATTATAAGCCAGAATATATTACACATAACATTTTAATGCATGAAATTGCTAATAATCTTGGTCAAGATTATCCGGGGGATAAGTGAAAGTCGCTTTTATCGATATAGATGGAACTTTAATAAAAGGTCAAACTCAAATACACTTCTTATTTTATCTTTTTTGGGGAAAAGAGGTTTCAACTAAAGATATAATAAAAGTTTTTGCATGGTATTTTAGCTATAAGTTGTTGGGTAAAAAGATTAATGAAAAACTTGCTTCGGATTTATATAAAAAATTAATTGGGGGCAAAACAAAGAATGAAGTGGGATCTTTGGTTGATGGCTATTTTGAAAGGATCAAGAAATATATGTTTCCTGAAGCTGGGTCGTTTGTTTCCAAATTAAAAAAAGAGGGCTTTGAGATTTATTTATTGACATCAACACTTTGTCCAATCTCTAAAAAATTTGAAGATTATTTTTCTATACAAGGGTCTTTTTGCACAGATCTTGTCACCGAGGACGATAAATTTACTGGGGATATTTTAGGTAAGATTAACCAGGGGGAAATTAAAAGAAAAAGAATACTAGATTTTATAGATAAAAATAATCCAAAAGAAATTATTGTAGCGACTGATCATATTACCGATCTTGGAGTACTTGATTTAGCAACTAGACCGATTGTAGTAAATCCTGATTTAAGATTATTAAATTTTGCAAAGAAAAATAAATGGGAGATAATTAATTTATGAATGCTAGCAGTATTTTTGCAATTACAAATCTATCAATAGCAATAATATCCTTCATACTTGGTTTTTTTGCTTATATAAAAAACAAAAAAAATTTTGTAAATATCTTTTGGTTTTTCGCCAGCATTTTTATATCTATTTGGAGTCTCTCTTTGTATGCAGTAGTGACTACAAATAGTGAGTTTTTTGCAAATTATTGGCAATACCTACTTGATTCTTCGGCAATATTTGTGCCAGCACTTTTCCTTTTGTTTGTTATAGCCGTTGTTGGCAAAAATTTTAACAAAAAGTTTTTTTTGTTATTAATGTTACCTGCTTTGCTAGTCTCTATTTTTAGTTTTTTCCCATGCTATAGGGTTGGGATGACCCAAACATTTATTTTTGATTATTGGGTTGACCCAGGCAGTTGTTATCTCATAGCTCCAATATTTTATCTTCTTTATGTTTTATCATCTTTAATCTTTTTGATTTTGAATATAAGAAAAACTCATGGATCGAAAAAACAACAATTAATATATATTTTTTTAGCGGCTTTAATTGGTTTCACGGGAGGGGCAACAAACTATTTACCGCAAACTTTTGGTATTTACCCTTTTGGAAATTATTTCATAATATTTTATGTTGTATTTATTACTTATGCCATAGTCAAACACCGCCTTATGGACATCCGCATGGTGGTGGCCCGTTCTGTCGTCTATTCAATCTTAATCGCTATTCTTGCTGGTTTTTACGCAGCTTCTGTTCTTGCAATAGAGGCATTTTTATTCCCAGACGCTACCCAACAAATCGATTTTACGCATGGCGCCATCCGTACTGTTCTTGCGGTTCTTATGGCCTTCTCTTTCCAACCCCTAAAACGTTTTATCACTCGTTTTACAGATAATATCTTCTTTAAAGAACAGTATGACGCTGAAGAATTTTTTGATGAAATGGCTCATACGGTTGGTTCTTCGATTATTCTTATCGAAATGATATATAAAACCCTTAGTTTGGCAATAGATAGAATAAAGATAACCAGAGGAATAGTTGTGGTGCTTGATGATTCCGGAAAGATTCTTGAGTCACAATCTGTTGGTTACAAAAAATCAATCAATATTGATCCAAGAGACATGGAGAGCTTAGCTCGTGATGGAATAGTCATAGCTGATGAGATATCAGATAATTCAAAATACAAAAAGATTCTTAATAAATACGATGCGACTGTTTCCGTGCCTTTAAAAACCGATTCTGGGACGGAGGGGGCCATACTTTTTGGTGAAAAGCAGTCCGGTGATATGTACTCAGTCAGTGATGTAAAAGTATTTGAGATAATTGCACCTGAAATCGCCGTTGCCATAACTAACGCCAAGGCCTATGAAAAGATAGAAAAATTTAACGTCACTCTCCGGCAGGAAGTGAAGAAAGCTACTCATGAGCTCGAAAAGAAAAATGAACAACTTAGAGAGCTTGATAGAGCCAAGGATGAGTTTATTTCAATGGCTTCACATCAACTCCGGACCCCGCTAACGGCTATAAAGGGATATCTCTCGATGTTACTTGAAGGCGATGCCGGAGAAATTAAAGTTTCTCAGTATGACTTTGTTAATGAGGCCTTTCAAGGAGCCAACCGAATGGTCGGCCTTATAAACGACCTCTTGAATGTTTCTAGGATGGAAACTGGTCGTTTCTTTTTAGAGCCATCAGAGATAGATATGGCTAAAATTGTTGAGGAAGAAGTAAAGCAATTATCAAAACAAGTAAAAGAAAAAGGCCTTAAAATGGACATTGATGTTAAGGGTAAGATCCCTAAAATTTGGGCTGATGAAACAAAGATACGCCAAGTAATAATGAATTTTGCCGATAATGCGGTTTATTATACAACGAAAGGTGAAATACAGATAACCCTTGAAGCAGACAAAAAATATGTTACCTATAAAGTTAAAGATACGGGTATTGGCGTTCCGAAGTCTCAGCAAAAGAATTTGTTCACTAAATTTTATCGAGCTGATAACGCTCGTCATGTTCGACCAGATGGAACAGGCCTTGGAATATATCTTGCAAAAAAAGTTATCGATGACCACGGCGGAGAGATAATCTTCAAATCTGAGGAGGGCAAAGGATCAGTCTTCGGATTTAAGATACCGATACAGTCAAGTTTGAAAATAAAGCGAGTTTCTGCCCCTCAACCGAGAGTCCACACTACAAAACCGGAAATAGGGGAATTAGCGGCAGGGATTGGTATTGATCCAAAGGTTCTTGAAGCTACTGAAAAAGCTGGTCTAGAACCGCCACTTGCTGACAGCACCGACAATCAAGAGCTCACAAAAGAAGTTATTGAAAAATAGGGTTTTTTTAGGTATAATCTTGTAGCTTACGGCCCGTTCGTCTAGTGGTCAGGACGTCAGGTTTTCATCCTGGAAACAGGGGTTCGATTCCCCTACGGGCTACCAAAGAGATGAGAATGAATCCGTTCATTGTCATCTCTTTTATAAATAGGTTAAAATACCTATATGGCATTGATGTACAAACATGGAAAATTAGGCCAGAAAAAGCCTGAATTTATTGCTTATCTTATTATTTTTTTAATAGTTATCATGCTTGTTTCTCTTGGATACTATATAATAAATAAAAAAGGGCCCGATATGGCACCAGATGATAATGAACTTATTAATTTACTCCCAAATGAACCGCAGCTGGCGTTAAAAAAAGAAACAGAAGATATAGTGGTTCAAATTGAAACTTATCTTTCAACCCAAAAAGGTACATACGGTTATTCTGTTTTAGAGCTTGATGATGGTCGGAGTTTTGGGAAGCGAGAATCTACTTACTATACTGCTGCTAGTACCGTAAAAGTAGCTATTGCCACTTACGTATATGATCAAATAAAGACCGGAAAAGTATCAGCCGATAAGTTGCTTACTTATACCGGAGCGGACTACGAACAAGGGACGGGCAGCATTCAACATGAAAAATTAGGCACAAAATACAAGATATCATATCTTTTAGAGCGGATGATTGTTGTTTCTGATAATGTAGCCACCAATATTTTAATGAGATATTTTGGTCGATCTAATATCCAAAACTTTTTAGATAAAAATGGTCTTACGGAATGTAAGGTTTCTACAAATGACGTCACTCCGCGCTCGATGACAAAACTTCTAAGTTTAATCTATAACGAAAAATTAATTCCTTCTTCCAGTAAAAATCAACTCTTATCGTATATGAAAAAATCAATCACTGAAACACGACTGGTAGCCGGAGTACCTAAGGAGATTGAGGTGGCTCATAAAATAGGATCATGGAGTGGGGCGATCTCGGATGTTGGAATTGTTTTTACTGAAAATAGAGAATACGCAATAGCGGTCTATTCCGAGGGTGTTGCTTGGGGGGAGGCAACCGATAACGTAATTGCTCAGATTTCGAAAATGATTTATGACTTTGAAACAAGTTTTTAACGTTGTAGAATAAATATGTATAGGGGGTTTGATGAGAATTGCAATTAACGGTTTTGGCCGTATTGGACGACAAATTACTAAAATTATTATTGAAGGTAATGAGCATGAGATCGTTGCAATAAATGATCTTACCGATGTTGAGACATTAGCTCATCTTTTGAAATATGATTCTAATTACGGGGTATGGGATAGAGATATTCATGGCAAAGATAACTCTCTTTTTGTTGGGGAACACGAAATAAAAGTTTTATCGATTCGTGATCCCAAAAAACTACCTTGGAAAAAACTTAAAATTGATTTAGTTATCGAATCGACAGGGGCTTTTACTGACCGAAAGGGGGCTTCACTTCATCTAAAAGCTGGGGCTAAAAAAGTGATTATAACTGCGCCTGCAAAAGACCCTGATATAACTATTGTAATGGGGGTAAACGAAGATAAGTATGATCCCAAAAAACACAAAATTATTTCAAACGCCTCTTGTACTACCAATTCACTTGCTCCGGTTATGAAAGTAATGGTAGATGATTTTGGGGTGGAGTCAGGCTTTCTTACGACTATTCATTCGTATACTAACGATCAAAAGATTCTCGATTTACCCCATAAAGATTTAAGAAGAGCTAGGGCAGCGGCCCTCAACATTATCCCGACTTCTACTGGTGCAGCTCGAGCTATTTTTGAAGTCATACCTGAGCTTCAAGGAAAGATGAAAGGAATTGCTCTTAGGGTGCCAACCTCAGTAGTTTCGATTTCGGATATCACCTTGAATTTGAAAAAATCGACCACAGTCGAAAGGATCAACGAGGCCCTGGCTCATGCTGCGGCTAAAAAAATGGTAGGAATATTAACCTGCACCGGAGAGGAATTAGTGTCATCCGACGTAAAGGCTAATCCGTATTCTTCGATTGTTGATACATCGCTCACTAAAGTAATTGATGGGAAGACGGTCAAGATAATGGTTTGGTATGACAATGAGTGGGGTTATTCTTCTCGTGTGGCGGATTTAGCAAATTTTATCGCCAAGAAATCTTAAAATGAAATCTCATTTAATAACAACCCAAAATGTTAAAGGCAAAAAAGTTCTTGTCAGGGCCCCTTTTGACCTCCCAATGAATAAAGGTAAAATTACCAATGATAGCCGTCTTCGGTCTGCTATACCAACTTTTCGCTATCTTTTAGATGGGGGTGCAGCGATAGTTGTTATCTCTAAAAATGGCCGGCCAGCCGGTAAAAAAGTAAAATCTCTTTCTTTGGCACCAATAGCTAAGCATCTTGGGAAAATTTTAGATAAAAAGGTAAAGTTTCTGCCTTGTATTGATGGCCCTAGAGTTGAAAAAGCAAAAAAAAATTTAAAGCCCGGGGAGATCTTAGTACTTGAAAACCTACGATTTTGGAAAGAAGAGGAAGCAAATGATGAAAAATTTGCAAAAGCTTTAGCGAAGGATATGGACATCTTTGTTTTTGAGGATTTCCCGAATGCTGGCAATAACCACGCTGGAACTACTGGGGTAGGTAAATTTTTGCCAACTTATGCTGGGATACAATTCGCTAAGGAAGTAGAAACATTAAGTAAGATTTTTAAGAATCCAAAACCACCTTTTGTGGCAGTTGTTGGTGGGGCTAAAATATCAACAAAAATTGATATCATAAAGAAACTTATCCCTAAAATTGATGTTTTGATTGTTGGCGGAGGTATGGCAAATACCATGTTGGTAGCCGAAGGTTATGATATTGGGAAGTCTTTATATGAAGAAGACTATTTGGATACGGCCGAAGAAATATCTAGGTTATCGGATGAAAACGGGGTGGAGTTACTATTACCTGACGATGTAATTGTCTCAAAGAAAATAGGTGATAAAGTTAAAGTTCAAGAAAAGGCGATTGATGAGGTTAACAAGAACGAAATTATTATTGATATTGGCAGTAAATCAATCTCTAAATTTGCAGAACCCTTAAAATTTGCCGGAACAATTTTTTGGAATGGTCCGCTTGGAATTACCGAATACAAAAGTTCAAGGAAGGGAACTGATGCCGTGGCCCATATAATTGCCGAGAATCAAGGTGATTCCATAATTGGCGGAGGTGATACGGTAGCCTCTGTTGATGTTAAGCTTAAATTTAATTTTGTTTCTAGTGGTGGCGGTTCAACCCTTCAATTCATTGCCGGGAATAAATTGCCAGTAGTGGAGATGTTTAAAGATAGCAAGTTGTGATAAAATATATTAAGGAGGGATAAAGTGAAGCAAAAACTCGTTGTTGCCAACATCAAGATGAATCTTTCTGTCCCTGAAAGTACTATTTTATTTGAGCGATATAAAAAAGAAATTAAGCCGATAAGAACTGAGATTGTTGTTTGTCCGTCATATCTTGATATCTATTCGGCAGAAGAGATATTCCAAGGAACAGATATATTAGTTGGTGCTCAGGATATATTTTATGAGGATGAAGGCCGATATACCGGGGAAATTTCACCAAATCAATTAAAAGGGTTTGCTGAATATGCTATCGTTGGGCATAGTGAAAGACGAAAAAATTTTGGTGAAACTGATAAGATAGTTGCCAAAAAAGCAGCAGCAGCAGTTCGCCATGGTATTACTCCGATTATTTGTGTGGGTGAGAATTTGCATGAAAAGATGGACGGTCTCACAAAGCTAGTTGTAACCGGTCAAGCAGAAGCTTCACTTTCAGAGCTTACGGCCAAAGAAATCGAAAATTCAGTTATTGCTTATGAGCCTGTTTGGGCAATCGGTACGGGGCACAATTGTGATCCGGCTACGGCTGCTAGTGTAATCAGTAATATTCGAAACTTAATAAAAGTTTTGTTTGGAGAAAAAGCAGCTAAAAAAGTTCGAATTATATACGGTGGTAGCTTAAATGACAAAAATATTACTGGTTTCTTAAAAGAAAAAGAGATTGAGGGGTTCTTGGTTGGTACATCTTCCTTGGATCATAATATTTTTGCCAAAATGATAGAAAAGGTTGATCGACCAAAAGCTACGGAACAGAAAACAAAGCCAAAACCCAAAAAGCGAAAAGGAAAGTAATGCTCACGCCTCCGTTTGCGCTTTATAAAAAAGCTAAGAAGTCTGGTTATGCAATCGGAGCTTTTAATACTTCGAATATCGAGATTACAAAAGCTATTATAGAAAAAGCTGCCGAGCTTAAATCTCCAGTTATAATCGAAACATCGGAAGGGGAAATGGAATTTGCTGGAGCCGAAATTGTAGCTGCTGAAGTTAAAGCTATGGCTAAAAATTTTAAAATACCGATTGTTTTGCACTTAGACCACGGAAAATCATTTGATAGTATTAAAAAAGCCATTAAAGCCGGTTATACCTCGGTCCATATTGATGGTTCTGATCTTTCTTTTTCGGAAAATACTAAACTTACAAAGGCTGTTTGTGAGTTTGCTCACAATAATGAAGTAACAGTTGAAGGTGAGATAGGCCATATCTCTGGGAAATCGAATTATCATAAAAATGACAAAATTATTATTGATAGAAAAAATTTAACTAATCCGGACGAGGCAGCAGAATTTGTTCGAAAAACCAAGATAGATATATTGGCAGTTTCGATTGGAAATATTCATGGTATTTATGCAGAAAATCCTCTGCTTGACTTTAAACTTTTAGAGGAAATTAGTGCAAAAGTAAAAAAGCCTTTTTCTCTCCATGGTGGCTCCGGTATTCCCAAAACTCAAATACAAGAATCAATAAAAAAGGGAGTAGTGAAGATTAATGTTAATACAGAGCTAAGATTAGCTTTTAAAGAAGGGATAATGCATGAATTTGATGTTCACCCTGATGAGGCGGTCCCTTATAAATATCTTCCAGCTGGGGCAGAGGCAGTCAGCCGAGTTGTTGAGGGTAAAATTAGGCTTTTTGGCAGTGACGAAAGGGCATAGATAGGATATACTAAAAAATACGGAGGGTAATTATAGTTAAGTCAAAAAATATATTATGGTTTCCAGAGGTTGACAAAAATGATGGCGCCTTGGTTGGTGGTAAGGGCGCTAATTTAGGTGAGCTTACTAAATCTGGTTTTCCGGTGCCTCCAGGGTTTATTGTCACGGCCCAAGCATATTTTGACTACGTAAAAGAGACGGGGCTAGATAAAGAAATCGATAAAATTCTTACCGGGCTTGATTTTGAGGATACCAAGGATTTACAGAATAGAGCCGAAAAAATTCAGTCTTTAATTAAGAAAACGGAGTTGCCAGATTCTTTAAACAAAGAAATTGTTGAAGCTTATCAACAGCTACAAAAAGATACTAAAACAAAAAAATTATATGTAGCTGTTCGCTCATCTGCTACGGCTGAAGATTTGGCCGATGCTTCATTTGCTGGACAACAAGCTACTTTTTTGAATGTTTTGGGGGACGGTGAAGTTTGCCAAGCTGTTCAAGATTGTTGGGCCTCTCTTTTTGAAGCCAGAGCAATTTACTATCGTAACGATAAAGGTTTTTCACAACTGGAAGTTGGTATTGCGGTTCCTGTCCAGAAAATGGTCAACTCTGAGACAGCCGGAGTGATGTTTACCATCGATCCAACCAATAATGATCTAGAACATGTTTCTATCGAGGCAGCCTACGGTTTGGGAGAAGTGGTCGTTCTAGGGGCGGTTACGCCCGATAGATATTTGGTAAATAAAAAGACTCGCGAAATAGTTTCCAAAGAAATATCTAAACAAACCTGGATGCTTACACGCGAGTCTGGTTCTTCAGATACTTCAGAACTTTCTGAACTTGAAAAGCGTGGTGTAGAAGTTTCTCCTGCAAAGCAGAAAGCTCAAAAAATATCCGATAAACATATTTTCAAACTATTTGATCTAGCGCTTGCTATCGAAAAGCATTACGGTAAGCCTCAAGATACTGAGTGGGCGATAGAAGATGATAAAGTTTACATGGTTCAAAGTCGCCCGGTAACCACACTCGACGAATCTGATGAGATAAAAGATTCAACCAAGTTAGAAAATGTGGCCAATGCTGAAATTGTTTTAAAGGGTTCGGCAGCCTCCAAGGGGATGGCTACTGGCGAAGCTATTGTTATCCATTCTCCAAAAGAGATAGATAAAATCAAAAAAGGGAATATTCTAGTAACAGAAATGACCACGCCGGATTATGTTCCAGCTATGAAAAGGGCAGCGGCCATTGTAACCGATAAGGGCGGACGTACCTCTCATGCAGCAATTGTTTCTAGAGAGTTGGGCATTCCTTGTGTTGTGGGAACAGATGAAGCAACTCAAAAACTAAAAAACATAGGTGTTATCACAGTAGATGGTAAAAGCGGTGTAATCTACAAAGGAGATGTAGCTCCTGAAAAACCAACAACAACAGAAAACATCAATAGCAGTGAAAAAGAAAAGGTTATTACAGCTACAAAAATTTATGTTAACTTGGCTGAGCCGGATCTGGCTGAAAAAATGGCCGAACGAGATGTCGATGGGGTCGGTTTATTGAGAGCAGAATTTATAATCGCTGAGGAGATCAAAGAGCATCCCAAAAAGATGATAGCTGAAAATAGGGGTCATGAGTTTACAGAAAAGCTAGTTGAAAGATTAACTCAGTTTGCTCAGGCTTTTCATCCTCGTCCAGTAATTTATAGGGCTACTGACTTTAAATCCAACGAGTATAAAAATTTACCTGGGGGGGGGAAGTTTGAAGAAGACGAAGAAAATCCCATGCTTGGTTATCGGGGCTGTTTTAGATATTTGAAGGATCCCGAAGTATTTAGATTGGAGATAGAAGCTATTAAAAAAGTAAGGGAAAGTTATAATAATCTTCACTTGATGATACCTTTTGTTAGGAGTGTAAAAGAATTTAGAGGAGTTAAGGAGATCTTAAAAACAGAAGGCCTTTCAAAAGAGACTGATTCTGATTTTAAGCTTTTAATGATGGTTGAAGTCCCTTCATCAGTTATTTTAATCGATGACTTTGCCAAAGAAGGGATAGACGGAGTTTCTATTGGCTCAAATGATTTAACCCAATTAACCCTTGGCCTTGATAGAGATTCTTCACTTGTAGCCGAAGAATTTGATGAACGAGATCCAGCCGTTCTTTGGATGCTCGAAAGAACAGTTAAGGGCTGTCGGGACGCCGGTATTACTTGTTCTATTTGTGGCCAAGCTCCTAGTGTTTATCCTGAAATAACACAAAAACTTGTTGAGTGGGGGGCTACTTCTGTTTCGGTTAATCCCGATATGATAGAAGAAACAAGAAGTCTTGTAGCGGCCGTTGAGGAAAAGTTAATTCTCTCAGAGCTCACCAAAGTTCAAAAAGAAATAAATGAATTAAAAGAAAAACTAAAAGATTAAAAAACTTGAAATGACGGCAAAAACAGTCGATAATAAAAGTAATAAAAGGGGGATATCTTGAAGTGTCCAAATTGCGGTAAAGAAGCCTTACTTGTAAACGGAAAATATGTTTGCGTGGATTGTGGTATAGAAATTTCTCCCCAGGAACAGGCCTTACAATCGCAAAACAAAGATATTGAAGCAGCAATTAACCAGACTCCAATTACAAATCAGGAAGTAACCCCGTCAACCCCTCAACCTCAACCGAATACTCCTGATGTCGAAAGTCAATCTTCTCCCAAAGCGCAGGGTGAGAATTTTGAGGCAGACGTTTCGAAGCCAGTTGAAAGCTACTATAAGGATGCCTTAAATGAGAACCAGGCCCCACAAGAGGCATCAAAAAGTACAAATACCGGTGTTTATGATTTTTCTGAATCACAGGGTTCAAATGATGTTTCTGATAAAACGGTAAAACAGGATGAGTCAGAAGCGGAAGAGGCTAAGCAGGCAAAAGACTTTTTCGCTCCAGAATCTTTTAATCTGAAAGAGGAAGCGCAAACCGTTGCTCCGGAGGAAGATAATAAATTTGAAGCGTATTCAACTCCTTCTGGCATCGGGGTTGGCGAGCCACCGATTAGTGATCTTGAAGGAGGTATACCTGTGTCTCAAAAACCGACGCCCATAGAAGCTGAAACGGCGTCTCAACAAGCAACGGATGAAACACTTATAGTGCAGTCAGAGTCCCAAGTACCCCCGGAGTCGACTCCTATTAACATAACTGAGACTCAAAATCCGCCAATCTCCAACCCAGAGGTTAATCAAAATCAAAAAAACTTTAAAAATCTCGACCAAATGCTTAACGAAACCGTAAGCCCTGCTTCGGCCTATGGTCCTTCGAATGTTGATAGCGTCAGGCATTCAACAACAAATAATGTAAATAATAACCAGACAAAAGAAAAAGAAGATTTACCACCTGTGGAAGAAGTTTTTGGAGATAGCTCCGATAAGACTCCTACGGCTCAAGATTTCGGAGTTTCACCTAAACCCGAGCCTAAAAAATCCAATAAAAAGCCCTATATCTATATTAGTATCGCATTCGGAGCTTTGCTGCTTTTAGGAGGAGCTCTTGTAGGTGTCTTAGCTTTTTTAAATTCTACTAATTCTGATAATACTAATAATGCAAGGCAATTAGAACCTGGGGAAGTAACTACCGTATCGGCAGCAGTTTCGATGGCTATGGATGAATCGATGAGTATTACAGCTAATTTTAATCTATCGGCAGACTTACAAAACCTCACGACCAAGGAAGATAGTTCAATTGATAATGAATCTTTAGGTAAGATAAATCAAAAATCTGGTGTTTGGCAAGTTGATACGGATAATGATGTCTATCTTTCCAGTAGTGCAGAGCAACTGGATAAAAAAATATATATAGAGAGTGATGATATGACTTACGTTTATTCAGAAGATAAGAGTGAATGGCAAGAAAAAGAGGGTTTTGAAATAACTAGCATCCCAGCTATGTTCAGTCCTCAGAATAGAGGAGCAGTTTTCTATGTAAATAATATTGAAAGAGTTATAAGTTTGGGCAGTGAAACAGTTGACGGTGTGACATATAATAAATACGAGATCAACCCAACAGCTGATATTGTAAAAGATTTACTTGGTACAGTTTCATCTCTTTTTGGTAATGTCGAATATGATAGTTTTGATGCCTCTCAATTAAAGATAAATGTTTGGCTGGGACCAGACAATAGGCTGTATAAAGTTCTTGTTAATGGAGATGTAACTATCAGTAGCCAAGATGTCGACGGCTCAATTAGTCTATCAGGAGTTGTTGAATATAATTATGAGAATGTAGTCATAGAAAGCCCTAAGCTATCAGCTGGTGGTGAATCGGAGGAAGAGCTACAAAAAACTAGTGAATCTGGAAAGGAGGAGGGTGAAACCTCCTCTAATATTTTAGAGACTAAAACAGAAGTAATAGACGCAAGGGGTTAGCTTGAAAATTATTGAAATAACTGCAAGGGAGATATTGGATTCTCGGGGCAACCCAACAGTTGCCGCAAGTTGTATTCTTCGTGATGGCTCTTTTGCAGAAGTCGGGGTGCCTTCGGGTGCTTCCACCGGAGAAAAGGAGGCTGTTGAGCTTCGGGATAAGGACAGTCGAAGATTTCAAGGTTTAGGTGTTTTGTCGGCAGTAAATAGCGTTAATGAGAAGATCGCCCCTGCTATAACTGGCCTTGATGCGAAGAATCAGACTTTGATTGACCGGACATTATGTGAATTAGATGGCTCTGACAATAAAGAGAATTTAGGAGCAAACGCGATTCTTGCTGTTTCTTTGGCGGTAGCCAAGGCGCAGGCGATATCAGATGAGTTAGAATTGTTTGAGTATTTGAAGGTTAAATACAATAAAATACATGGAGGGAAATACAAATTACCAACTCCGATGTTTAATGTTCTGAATGGTGGCAAACATGCTGAAAATAATATTGATATCCAAGAAACTATGATTGTTCCTGTTGGGCCGAAAACTTTTTTTAAAAAATTACAAGCAGGATCAGAGATATACCATACCTTAAAAAACAATTTGCTTTCGGAAGGCTATTTTGTAGGCCTTGGTGACGAAGGAGGTTTTGCCCCTGATTTTAAGAATAATGAAGAAGTTTTTAAGGCTGTTAGTAAAGCGATAGCAGACGCTGGTTATAAAGAAAGTAGTATCCGGATATCTTTAGATGTTGCCGCTGATAGCCTCTATAACAAAAAGACTAAAACATATCAACTTTTAGGCGAGAGTAAGGACCTTGATTCAAGAAGGATGATTATACTACTTCAAAAATGGAATAAAAAATATAATTTTTTATCCATTGAAGATGGGCTTTTTGAAAATGATTCGAAGTGGCCGGAGCTCACAGCTACTATAAAGCCAACTTTTTCAGTTGGGGATGATCTACTTGTTACTAATTCTCAAAAAATAGGCTTAGCTGCAAAAAATAATCTAGCTAACGGTGTTATAATCAAGCCTAATCAAGTAGGTACTTTGACTGAAACTCTAAAAGCAATTAAGGTAGCTCAGAGTAATAGGTTTAAGATAATCATATCGCACCGTAGCGGTGAAACAACCGATAGTTTTATTGCTGATTTAGCGGTAGCAGTTGGGGCCGATTATATCAAAGCAGGAGCTCCTGCTAGAAGTGAGAGGTTGTCAAAGTACAATCGACTTGCCAAAATAGAAGAGGTATTAAATAAGTAATAAATAAAGGAGGTTGGATGAATCAATTATTAACGCTTGCGACTGAATATTGTCAGGGTGAGCACTGTGGAACGATCGATGTGAGTGACGGAGCAATTGCAGGGATATTCGCTGCTACTGGGGTTTTTATTCTAGTTGCTGTCATTATCGGGTTAATTGTCTTTGCCTTTTGGCTTTGGATGTTAATAGACGCAGCCACACGAACGGAGGAAAGCTATAAAAAAGTTGGAACTGGCGAGAAGATATTATGGGTTTTAGCCCTTATTTTCTCAATGTTCTTTGGACTTGGTTGGTTGGCCGCAATTCTGTACTATTTTATTGTTCGGAAGAAAGCCATCGCACTGGAAGCTCCAAAAACTAAAAAGAAATAGAAATTAGTGGAGGGTATCTGAAAAAAATAATTCTATTAGTTATCGATGGTTTAGCCGATAAGCCAATCCCTGAACTTAAAGGCAAGACGCCTCTAGAAGTAGCCAAGACTCCAAATATAGATAGTTTAGCTCAGAGGGGAGCCCTGGGTGTTCAGAACGCCTTACCTCGAGGAGAATACCCAACTTCCGAAGAAGCTCATTTTGAGATCCTTGGCTATGATTACAAGAAAGATCTGCCGGGTAGGGGTGTTCTGGAGGCTCTGGGTATTGGGCTTAATATAAAAAAGAAAGAACTTGCCCTAAGGGTTGACTTTGGGACGATTGATGAAGGGCTTCGAGTTGTTGATCCAAGGGCCGGAAATATTGAAGATGTTACTTCATTTGCAAATCACATTGGTACACAAAAAATCGGTCAATTTACTTTTAAAATCTATCCTAGCCTTGCACATCGGGGGATATTAACGATTGATGGGACCCCGGTAGTAAAAGAAATCAAGCATCACTCAACTATTGTTACTGATACCGATCCACATAAGGCTAAAAATCATCTAGATAAAGATAAGGTAATAAAACCGGAGGGAATAGGGGATTCTGAAGAAGCTATTGCTACGGCTGATGCTCTATGGCAGTACCAACTAAGGACTCACCAAATTCTTTCTAATTTTATAGAAAATAAAGTTAGAAAACGCCAAGGGCTGCTCCCGGTTAACTTCCTTTTAACCAGGGGAGCAGGCTTTTTAGGTGACATCGAAAAGTTCTCCATACGTTATGGCCTTAACGCTGCTTGTGTTGCCGGAGCCCCCCTTTATAAAGGAATATCCAGATACCTTGGATTGGATGTTATAGAAGTCAAGGGGGCTACAGGAGGTGTTAATACTGATGTTAGGGCCAAAGTTAAGGAAACAATCGAGCTTTTAAAGTCGGGCTATGATTTTGTTTTTATGCATCTTAAAGGAGCTGATGTTGTCGCTGAAGAAAACGGTGATTGGGAAGCTAAAATTAAATTTTTTGAAAAATGTGATAAAGCATTTAGTTCTTTCTTAAAATTTGAAGGAATCTTTTGTTTGACCGGTGACCACGCTACTCCATGTATACTATCTGACCATAGTGATGATCCTGTCCCGTTATTAATTGTTGGTGGTGAGAAAGACAAAATTAAAAAGTTTGATGAAAAAAATGCTCCGAATGGTTCACTTGGCCATAGAAAAGGTTCAGAAATCATGCCAAAATTATTAGAGGAGGCTGGATATGCTTGATTTCATTACTATTGGAGGAGCTACCCGAGATATTTTTTTTGACTATGACAACCTTTTTAAGAAAAAGGTTGGAGATTCGATTGCAGAATCCTTTCTTCTTGTTCCCTATGGTGAAAAGTTGATTGCTGATAAAGCTTTTTATGCATACGGCGGAGGGGCTGTTAATGTTGCGACAGCTATGGCAAGGCTTGGCTTGAAAGTGGCCACTGTTTGCAATATTGGCGCCGAAGGAACTGGATCGCTCCTGGTTGGTACTCTTAAAAAAGAAGGGGTTAATACATCGATGATTTCAAGAGATAGCAAAAATCATACCGGTCTTTCTGTTTTTATTCTAGGAAAGGATAATGAACATACCGGTTTTTTGGAAAGAGGTGCCAATAATCATTTAAAAATTACCAAAATATCGAACCTTAAAAAAGCTAAATGGCTATATATCAGTTCACTTACCGGAGATTCGGCAAAATTATTACCAGAAATTTTTGAGTACGCAAAGAAAAAAAATATTCGAATTGCATTTAACCCAGGTTCAGAGCAACTCAACATGGGCTATGGTAAATTATCTAAATATATTGAACAATCTGAAATATTTATCGTTAACATGGAAGAAGCAGAAGGGTTGTTAAGGACAAAAACAAATCGAAAGCCAAAAAGCAAAAGACTTCTACTTGCTGAGGTGGAAAAGTTTGGTGCTACTATTTCAGTTATAACAGAAGGAAATGACGGTAGTCATGCCCTATTTGAAGGTAACGTATATAGCCAAGCAGCTGTTCTTAAAAAAGCTATTGATACCACAGGGGCGGGTGATTCTTTTGGGGCTACTTTTGCTTTTGGTATCTCTAAGGGTTTTGATATTAATTATGCCTTAAAGATTGCTTCAATTAATGCTGCCTCAGTGGTGACAAAAATGGGAGCGCAAGATGGCCTTTTGCGGTATAATAAGATAAAAGAATGGCTTTAGCAAAAAATCTTTCTAAAATTAAAGTATCAAGAACAAGAACACCAAAGAGAAAAAAAGCTGTAAAATATGCAATTATTGCTTTGGTGGCTTTGGCGATAATTTTTGGAATTTATGGGATTATTAATCTAACCAGAGTAGCTCCAAAGGAAGAAGATAAACAAGAGATTGTCCTCGAAACAGGTGATCGACCACTACCAGAAGAGGTTAAAATTTGGGTTATCGCTGAGGGAGGACTTAATCTTCGAGCTGAGCCAGATACTAAAAGTGAAATTTTGGCAACAATTCCAAATGATACTGAGCTTGTGGCACAAGAACTTTCTGGCGATTGGTATAAAGTTACTTTTGATGATAAAACAGGTTGGATTCACAAGGACTACACTAGAAAATTTACTGATAAAGAGGCGGTAGATTCAGAAATTATCGAAGATTGGGAGAAATATTCAAATTCAAAATATGGCTACACGATAACAAAGCCCAAGGATTGGGTTTTAAGAGATTATGGTGCTAATGCAGCTGCTAGTCTTTTGAGCTATGTTGGCTTTGGGGCTCAATTGCCAGATAACATTGACCCAGCTATTTTACCCCCAGTTGTTATTAAAGTTACTAGTGATAAAAAAGAAATTGTAGAGACAAATTATTCTAAAAAAACCGATGTTTCTGTAAGTGAAGCCGTGGTCTCTGGTGTTAAATCAAAAAAATATGTCTACACTTCTTCGGCGGGAGTTCAAATGACAGCCTATGTAGTTGGTGGTAAGGTATATACTTATATCCTTGAAGAGAGTGGTGGTTACGCCGGAGAGCTTGAAGGAATTGTTGGCAGTTTTAAACTACTTTGAGGTTCAACAAACTGCTGATTTAAGTTATACTAAAAAAGAATCAAGGGGGATAAGGCCTTGGTTTTGGAGGGTTTTGATTGATTGTAAATCCAAAAAGCATTGCTGTCGTTGGGGTAGCACGTGATCCTCACAAAATAGGCTATATCATCTTCGACAATTTACTTTCCAGTTTTAGTGGAAAGGTTTTTGGTGTAAATCCAAATGCGGAAATTGTCTTAGGTGAAAAAATATTTCCAAATATTCTTGATATAAAGGGAAAAGTTGATTTAGTAATAATTTGTGTTCCAGCAAAAATAGTTTCAGAAGTTTTAGAGTCTTGTGGTAAAAAAGGTATAAAATATGCCATTATCATTTCTTCGGGATTTTCAGAAACCGGAGAGTCTGGTAGGAAAAAAGAAAAAGAATTACTGACAATAGCAAAAAAATTTAAGTTTAGAATACTAGGGCCAAATTGCTTAGGGGTAATCAATAATTTCAAAAATTTAAATGCCTCTTTTGCTACTTCCAAAATGCCGGCTAAGTACAAAGTTGGTATTTTCTCTCAAAGCGGGGCAATGGGAGCGGCAATTCTCGATTTTGCTAATGGCGGTGGTTTTGGTTTTTCATATTTTGTTAGTCTTGGCAATAAGTCCGATATCTCCGAAGTAGATTTATTATCATCCTGGGCCAATGACCCAAATGTAGAGGTGGGAGTAGGCTACTTAGAAGATATCCGTGATGGTGAAAGCTTTATTAAAGCGGCTAAAAAATTTACAGCTCAAAAACCCTTAATAATCTTGAAGGGTGGGCTTACTAAGGCAGGAGAAACAGCAGCTAAATTGCATACGGCCGCAATGGCTCAAGATGAAGAGGTTTTTAAGGCTGCAATGAAAGAGTCAGGGGTAATACTTGCAAAAAATATCAGTGATATGTTCGAGTTAGCAATCTCTTTCGCCGAAAATCCAATTCCAAATAGTCGACGATTGGCTATAATTTCTAACGCTGGTGGCCCTTCGGTAGTAACTGCTGATGCCTGTGATTTCGAAAAGATAGAGCTAGCAAGACTCTCTCCCCGAACTGTTAACGAATTGGCGCGAAATACCTTTGCGGCCTCGTTAGAGAATCCGATCGATTTACGAGGAGATGCTCGAGATATTGATTATGGTTTAGCTTTAAAAATGACTCTTTCTGATGAAAATGTCGATGGTGTCTTAGTGATTATATCTCCTCAAAGAATGACCGAGGTTAATGAGATTGCTTGGCAAATTGTTTCTGCTAAGAAAGACAGCAAAAAACCACTTTATGTTAATTTTTTGGGTGGTGATGTTGTAAATTCGGCCCGAGAGATATGTCGGGACAATGGGATCCCAACATTTACTTATCCGGAAAGAGCGGTTAGGGCATTTAGATTTCAAGCTGATTTTAAAGAGTCTAAGATAAGTAAGTCAAAAGGATTAAAAAAACATCAAAAACACAAAGTAGCTAAATCGTTAATTAATTTCAATAACAAAAATATGCCCTATAACACCCTGTCTAGTCTATTAAAGCTTTATGGTGTCCCGATGGCAGATACTGTGTTGGCTAAGTCGGAGAAGGAGGCGGGGGCTGCTCTTGATAAGATAAAACCCCCCGTAGTAATGAAGATATCTTCCCCGGAAATATTGCACAAAACTGATGTGGGTGGTGTCATGCTAGGAATTGAGAATTCTGAAGAGTCTAAAAAAGCCTTTAACAAAATTATTTCTAACGTAAAAAAGCATCAGCCACAAGCCAAAATTAACGGGGTTATAGTTATGGAGACAGCAAAAGAAGGCTTAGAAATTATTGTAGGGGCAAAAAGAGATCCTGTTTTTGGTCCGGTTCTGATGTTTGGTTTTGGTGGTATTTTAGTAGAATTAATTTCAGATTTCTCGATAGCACTTGGTCCTTTTAACCGAGAAAAAGTTCGAGAATTAATAGCAAGTACAAAAACTTCAAAGATTATTAGAGGATATCGTAATGGCAATAAATATAATTATAAGAAACTAGAAGATGCGGTGTTAGGTGTCGGAAGACTAATAACCGAGCACTCAGAAATTTTATCGGTCGAAATAAATCCGTTAACTCTCGCCAGTGATGGTAAGGGAATTCTTGGTCTAGATGCTAAAATTGATATCGATAAAAGTGTGGTAGAATAAGTAAATGAAGGAGGGAAGGATAGAGCTATTAACTGGAAACGAGATTGTACTTAAAGCCGCTCTTCAAGCGGGGGCAGAGGCTTTTTTTGGCTATCCGATTACACCTACAACTGAAATTTTACAAGGGTGGGCCAATGCGGCCAAAAATAATGATAGTTTAATATATCTTCAAACTGAGGACGAGCCAGCGGCTGGCTTTGGGGTAATTGGTGCTGCCCTTGGTGGCAAAAAAGCATGGACAACAACTGCTGGAGCCGGGCATTTATTGATGCAAGATGCTATTGTTGTTGCCGAAGCAATGCGTGTACCGTTTGTCGCCTATATTGGTCAACGCGGTGGTCCCTCTACTGGAACAGTTATCTATTCGCAACAAGAACTTTCAATTGCCAGAGATGGTGGTAACGGAGAAGGCTTTCGAGTTGTTCTAGGCCCTTCTAATCTCCAGGAGCTTTATGAGCAAACTATTAATGCTTTTGATATTGCCTACAAATACCGATTGCCTGTGTTTGTTCTGGGTGACGGTTATCTTTCGAAGATGACCGGTGAGGTAGAGTTTAAAAAGATGGTAAAAATATCGCCAGCAAAACCAATTGTTCAAAATGGTAGAAAGAATGTAAATATTAGAAATTGTTACTCTCTTGAAGAGGAAATCGCTGCTGTCATTGCAGAAGAATTAGCTGATTTTAGAACAATCTCTCGAGATGTAGAAAAATCAGAGGTTACGCACTGCTCAGATGCTGAGATAGTTGTTTTTGCTTGGGGAACAGTTGCTAATGCGGCCAAAGATGCCGTGAATAAGTTACGAAGCGAAGGTAAGAAAGTTGGTCTTTTTAGGCCAGTTACTTTAAAGCCTTTTGGTGCTACTCGAGCTAAGCAAGCTGTAAAAAATGCTAAGGCAATACTAATTGCGGAGTCCTCGTTTGGTAAATTCGGACGCTTGGTTACTGAATCTCTTTTTGGGGTAGGCGATTTAAAGGTTGAGAGATTATACAAACCGGCGGAGGGTATTTTGGCAGAAGAAATAGAAGAGAAATTAAGAGGAATGTTATGAATGA
>DDHN01000008.1:49254-79523 GCA_002338125.1 Patescibacteria group bacterium UBA1875
CCTGGCTGTGGGCATTCTTTAACTCTTAAAAATCTTGGATTTGTTATAGACGGCGAAAAGAACGCTAAGAATACTATTTTTACCACCGATATAGGGTGCTCGCTTTTGGCTTGGGATTACTTTAATATCGACACAGTCCAAGCTCATCACGGTCGAGTTACCGCCATGGCTACCGGAATCAAGAGAGCTTTGCCGACAACATCAGTAATTGCCTATATGGGAGATGGGGGCGGTTATTCAATAGGGCTTCATCATCTGATAGGAGCTGCTCGACGTGATGAGCCAATAACAATTATTCTTGTCAATAACACTCTCTATGCTATGACTGGGGGGCAAATGGCGCCAACTACTTTCAAAGGCGAAGACACCTCGTCCTCACCTGATGGGGTTTTTGCTGATACAAAACCTTTTTTGGGGCCGGAATTCCTTCTGCCTATTTGTCATCAGAAAGCATTTTTAGCTCGTACCACAGTCGATAAGCCGTATGAACTTCAAAAATATTTAAGGGAAGCCCTAAGAACTCAAAAAAGAGGCCATTTTTCCCTGGTGGAAGTTCTCTCTTATTGTCCGGTTAATTGGAAAACCGATGCTAAAAAGACGGTCGACTTTATGGACCAATTAAAGAGAATATATAATTTAGGAGTAATTAGTCGTGAAAGTTAAAATTCTTTTAGCTGGTGAAGGTGGTCAAGGGATCCAGGCAATAGCTAAAATTTTGATACATTCTGCCAGCAAATCAGGTAATAAGGTTGTTCATTTGCCAAACTTTGGGGTTGAGCAGCGAGGAGGAGTATCGTTGGCTTTTGTTCAGATATCAAGTGAGGATATTTCTTTTCCGAAATTTCAAGAAGCTGATATTGCCGTACTAATGGCACATCGGGCGATAGAGCGTTCTAAAATGCACATAGGCAAGAATACTAAAATAATATTTGATAATAATATTATTTTAGTTAAGGAACTTGAAGACTTCAAAACCGAAAAGATTGCAATACCCGCTACATATCTAGCTAAAGAAAGATTGATACCAAAAGTTTTTAATATGATAATGTTAGGAGCTTTGGTAGCGGAGATAGGTGGCTTTAAGGAGAGAGATTTGAAAAAAGAGATAACTGAGTATTTTGCTGATAAGATTAAACAAAGACATGAACTGAAACACTTTAATTTGGCAGCTTTTGAATTAGGCCAAAAAGCAATTAAGAAAACGAGAAAAGATAAATGAGTAAAAAATTCAAAACAACCGAATATGAGCAAAAAGGTTTGAGATGGACAACTTATCCAGATATTTGTAAATCATGTGGTTTATGCATCGAGAAATGTCCGGTTAAATGTCTATCTTTTGATGAAGAGAATGTTGAGTACTTAGGCCTACCAGCAGTTAAATGCGATATAGAAAAATGTATCGCTTGTAAAACCTGTGAAATCGCTTGTCCTGATTGTGCTATTAAAGTTACCGGTAAAAAGTGATTTGTCTACTATAATTAATAATAAGATAAAGATATAATTTACGCGTGTTTTCACTTTCTGATTTAAATGCAGAGCAAAAAGAAGTTGTCACTATCACAGATGGCCCAGTTTTAGTATTGGCGGGAGCTGGGAGTGGCAAAACCAAAGCTTTAACTTATAGGATTGCTTATTTAATTTCAGAAAAAAAAATTGCCCCTGAGAAAATTTTAGCAATTACTTTTACAAACAAGGCTGCTGGAGAGATGAAGGAAAGGGTAGCCAATCTAACAAAGAATGTTAAAAATCTTCCAGTAATGGGGACTTTTCATTCAGTGTGTGCCAGAATTTTGAGACGGGAAGCGCCAAGATTAGGGTATTCAGCTAATTTTGTTATTTATGATGAAGATGATGCGAAAAAGGTTATAAAAAAAGTAATGGCAAGGCTTGGGCTATCAGATAAAAAATTACCAGTCCAAACCGCTAAAAGCTTAATATCTTCAGCTAAAAATGAACTAATTGGGCCTGATGAATACGCTAATTATGCTGAAAGCTTTCGAGAAAAATCGGTTCTTGATATCTATACAGCCTATCAGAAAGAGTTACAAAAAAATGATGCTTTGGATTTTGATGATCTACTAATGCTAACAGTAAAAGTATTCGAGAAATTTCCAGATGTTTTAGATTATTATCAAAGAATTTGGCACTTTTTGTTAATAGATGAGTATCAGGATACTAATCATGCTCAGTATATGTTTGCCAAACTTTTGTCAGAAAAACATCAAAATATTTGTGTCGTGGGTGATGATGCCCAGGCAATTTACTCTTGGCGAGGGGCTAACTTTCAAAATATCTTAGATTTTGAAAAAGATTGGCCAAAAGCAAAAGTAATTAGACTAGAAAAAAATTATCGTTCTACTAAATTAATTCTTTCAGCAGCACAAAGTGTAATTGAGCGCAACACCGAAAGAACAAAGAAGATTCTTTGGACCGATAACGAATCTGGAAAACCAATCGAAATTTACGAGGCGGCTTCAGAAGAAGATGAGGCTAGTTTTGTAGCCCGTAAAGCAGAAGAAATTAGAGCTAGCGATGGTAGGCTTGGAGAAGTGGCTGGTTTTTATCGGACAAATGCCCAATCCAGAGCTATCGAAGAGCAACTTCTTAACATGCACATTCCTTATAAGATAGTAGGTGGAGTAAGATTCTATGAACGAAAAGAGATTAAGGATGTGTTGGCTTGGCTCCGAGTAGCTAGTGGAGTTAGTGATTGGGTAGCCTTTGAACGTTCGTTGTTGAACCCGCCGAGTGGTGTAGGGAGGATAACTGCAGAGCGTTTACAAGCCTATGCTGAAAAAAATAATTTGACAATCAAGGGTTTAGCTAATGACAAAAATTTAGCAAAAAGTGTTGGCACCCGGGTTGTACAACCACTCACCGAGTACTTCCGAAAAATTAAAAAAATCAAAAGATTAGCAGGGGAGTCGGTCTCGTCAGCGGTGGAATATGCAATTAAAACATCGGGTCTAGTAGAACATCTCTCTGATGGTACATTTGAGAATGAAGAAAGAATCGAAAATCTTTGGGAGCTTCTGTCGGTTGTGAAAGAGCTTGAAACAACTAAAAAAAATTTAACTTTAGAAGCCTTTTTAGAAGAAGTGGCTCTTTTGTCGGATATTGATAACTATAATGAATCTGATGAAGGGTTAACGCTAATGACTCTTCATACCTCAAAAGGCCTTGAATATGATTATGTTTTTATTGTTGGTTTAGAGGAAAACATCTTTCCTCACTCCCGATCTCTTTTAGATATGCAGCAACTCGAAGAAGAGCGACGGCTTTTTTATGTAGGTATTACCCGGGCTAAAAAAGAGCTTACCTTAATATATGCAAGAAGACGTCTCTATTTCGGTGGTATTCAGTATAACCAGCCCTCACGTTTTATCGCTGAAATTCCAGAAAATCTTTTTCTTTTTGTTGGTAAAACAGAAAAAAAAGATATCGCAGAAAATTCAAAAGTATTGTTTGCCGGGGAGTTTACCCCTGGCGATGAGGTCGAACATGAATTTTTTGGAAAAGGGAAAATAATTGAGATAGTTGATGATGAGATTACGGCTGACTTTAATGTCTATGGCAAAAAAACAGTTTCGATTCATTATGCACCGATAAAAAAGCTATAATTGACTAAAAATGGTTACCTGTTAAAATTATATTGCCCTAATGGGCATGTGTGGATACAAAAGATAAAAAAATTAAAATAAGTTTATTTAAATTGATAAAGCGAACAGAGCTTTTGCTTTTTATATTCATTTTGCCAATTCTTTTAAGTGGGGGAAGGGCCGTTAAGGGTAATTATGTTGTAGGCGGTGTGGAGAGTAAAATCTCGTTATATTATGACGAAGAATTCTATAACTTTACTACCTTTAAAACAATCTTGTTTGATGCTGTAACTGAGCAGGGTTTTAAAATTTACGAACAGGATATTTTCTCGATATCAAGAGATACTGAGCTAAAAGGTGGTGAATATGAGGTCAACATCGTTAAGTCTTTACCCGTAGTTATTTCAGATGAAGGAGAACATATTATTGGTCGAACTGTATACTCCAAGCCAGAGAAAATACTTGAACAAAATAATATTAAATACTGGCCTGAGGATAAACTATCAATCGAACTTATAACTGATCCCATAAATCAAGGCGGAGTGGGACAACTTGTAACCATTAAGAGAGCACCTGTATATAATGTAAGGGTCGATGGTAAGATTAAGGAGATTCATACCTGGGATAATCTTGTCTCAAATATCGTTGAAAAGTCGGAAACAAAATTAAATCCAAATGATATCGTAAAGCCGGGTCTTAAAGAGTTTGTTGGAGACGGCAGTACGATAACGATTACAAGGATTGAGTACGCGGAGGCTACGGAGACAAAAGCAGTTCCATTTACAACGATATATAAAGGGACAACAACTTTAGCATTTGGGGCAACAAAGGTATCTCAAAGTGGTATAAATGGCCAAAAAAAGCTGACATATAAGATAACATATAAGAATGGGGAAGAAGTTTCCCGGATCTTAATTGCTTCAACCATAACACGGGCAAAGCAGGATGCAGTAGTTTTGAGGGGGGCGGTAACGGGAAAAGCATCTTACGTTAGTGCCGGGATATATCCCTCTATGAGTACTGCTTTCCGAGGGTATATGGGCCACTATCTTCTTGTAACCAATCTAAATAATGGGAAAAGAGTTAAAGTCAAGGTAGTTGATTATGGTCCAAAATTAGGAACAGGGCGAATCATTGATTTGGGTGAAGACGCTTTTGCAGCGATTGGGGATCCTGATAGTGGGGTCCTGCATAACGTAATGGTCGAACTCCTCTAATCTGCTTCAAGAAACTCTCTCTTTAAGCTATAATACCACTGATGGAAGTCGGTGATATAAGGAAAATCAAAGAATTACTTAAATTGTATGGGGCCCAACCGAACACGGACTTGGGCCAGCATTTTTTGATTGATAAAAAATATCTTGAAAAAATTATTGATGCAGCTAAACCTCTGGAGGATAAGACAGTTCTTGAAATTGGTCCAGGGCTTGGAATATTAACTAAAGCACTTTCAAAAGCAGCTAGGGAAGTTGTCGCGATTGAGGTTGATGGTCGGATGGTTTCAATTTTAAAAACAGTCTGTCTTAAATGCACCAATCTTACGGTTCGAGAGATGGATGCTCGAAAATTTGATCCTACAAACCTTGGCGATTACAAGTTAGTTGCCAATATCCCGTACTATTTAACTTCGCATATTATTAGAAAGTTTTTAGAAGAAAAAAATAAACCGGAGCAGATGGTTCTTTTGGTTCAAAAAGAAGTGGCTGATAGAATATGTGCCAAACCAAATAGGATGAGTTTACTATCAGTTTCAGTTCAGTTTTATGGTTCTCCTAAATATATTGGTATGGTACCAAGAGAGGCTTTTTATCCAACCCCTCAGGTCAATTCGGCTATTGTCAAGATAAGCACTTACAAAACACCATTATTCGCTGATGTTGACGGCGACAAGTTTTTCAGATTGGTTAAGACTGGTTTTTCGGAAAAAAGAAAACAACTCATAAATTCACTTTCTAGCTTGGGGTATAATAAAGAAGAATTGGGAGAATTATTAACAGCAATAGAGATAAATCCCGAAAGAAGAGCGGAGACACTTTCGCTTCAAGAATGGCGGAAAATTTACAAAAAAGTATATAAGGATTAACAATGGCTGATCTAAGGGCATATATGATTAAAGTTAGCGGCGATGTTCAGGGTGTATTTTACAGACACTATACTTTAAAAAAAGCAAAAAGATTAGGAATAACTGGCTGGGTGGTGAATGAAAATGATGGTAGTGTAACTATTTTTGCTCAGGGTGAAATAGAAAAGTTAAAAGAGCTTGTGAATTGGGCTCATGAAGGGTCGCCGATGGCAACTGTTGAGCATGTGGACGTCGAGGTTGCAGGATACGACGACTCAATAAAAAAATTTGAGGTGAAATGAACGGAACACTATATATCGTTGCTACGCCGATAGGAAATTTAGGCGATATTACTTTTAGAGCAATAGAGGTTTTAAAATCAGCAGATTTAATTGCTTGTGAGGATACAAGAGTAACGGCAAAGCTTCTTTTAAGATATGAGATTAAAAAAGAACTTATCTCCTACCATCAGCATTCAAAAATTACAAAAATTGATAAATTGATGAATTTGCTTAAAAGCGGCAAAAGCCTTGCCCTTGTTTCTGATGCCGGCACTCCTGGAATATCCGACCCAGGTGGGCAGCTTGTTAGCGAGGCAGAAAGGGAAGGGGTAAAAATAGAGATAATCCCCGGGCCTTCAGCCCTGGCGGCTGCTTTATCAGGTTGCCCGTTTAAGGTAAGTGAGTTCATATTTTATGGCTTCCTGCCGCATAAAAAGGGAAGGCAAACAAAACTTAAGGAAATGGAAGATTGGAAAAGGGCAATCGTTTTGTATGAGTCGGTTCACAGAATAAAGAAGCTTCTTTCTGAAATTACAGAGTACCTAGGAGATAGGGAGATTTGTGTTTTTAGGGAACTGACAAAAATACATGAAACGATATATTACGGGAAAATATCAGAAATTACTGATAAAATAGTTGAGAAAGGCGAATTTGTCGTAATCATTAAAGGAAAAGATGGCAAATAGATATATTACAACTCCAATCTATTATGTAAATGACGTACCGCATATTGGTCATGCCTATACCACTATTGCCGCTGACGTCTTAAACCGCTATTACAAACAACAAGGTGATAACAGTTTCTTTCTTACCGGTACTGACGAGCATGGCGCGAAGATTGCCGAGGCGGCAAATAGGGCCGGTAAAGAGCCTCAAGCATTTGTTGATGATTTAGTGTCGCAATTTAAGAAGGCCTGGGAGAGTTTGGATATTAAATATGACGGGTTTATTCGGACTACCGATAAAAAACATGAAGAAGTTGTTACCGAGGTTATAGAAAAACTTAAAGAGGCCGGATATGTTGAAAAAAGAAAATACGAAGGCCTTTATTGCGTTGGCTGTGAGAAGTTTATCAGCGAAGACGAGCTCGAAGACGGTAAATGTCCTCACCATGATAAAAAGCCGGTAAAACACTCAGAAGAAAATCACTTCTTTCTACTCTCGAAACTTGAAAAAGAGCTACTCAAAGTAATTGAAAGTGATGAGTTTGAGATTGCGCCGGTTGCTCGAAAGAATGAAATAGTCGGTAAGATAAAGCAGGGCCTTGAGGACGTTTCAATCTCCCGTCAGGCAGTAGAATGGGGGGTAAAATTCCCGGGTGATGACACTCAGACGGTTTATGTCTGGGTTGATGCTCTTATTAACTACTATTCGGCCACCAGAATAATTGAAGGAATAACCTGGCCGGCTGACCTCCATCTTATCGGGAAAGACATTTTATGGTTTCATGCCGTTATCTGGCCAGCAATGCTGATTGTGATAGGGGAAAAGTTACCGAAAAAAGTTTTTGCTCATGGTTTCTTTACGATTGGGGGAAGAAAAATGAGTAAATCGCTTGGGAATGCCATTGACCCGATAGCGCTAGCTTCCAAATATGGGGCTGATGTCGTTAGATATGCAATCCTTCGGGAATTTCCGTTCGGGGAAGACGGGGATATTTCGGAAAAAAAGATAGCGGAAAGATACAATAACGATCTTGGTAATGAGCTCGGGAATCTTCTTCAAAGGACTCTTTCAATGGTTGAAAGATACGAGATAAAGATAGAAAAAACAAAGCCAAATGTTATCGGCGATTGCCAGAAAAAAATGATGGAAAATTTAGAATTTGAAAAACGGCTTGAAGCAATCTGGGGAGTTGTCAAAAAAGGGAACCAATTTATTGAAGAAAATAAGCCCTGGGAACTTGCAAAGACGGACGAAAAGAAGTTGACTGATGTTTTACAGGAAGTCTATGATTCGCTTGTCACTGTTGCTTCTCATCTTGAGCCCTTTATGCCTCAAACTGCAGAAAAAATGAAAAAACAGTTAGAAACGTTAAAGCCGGAACCGTTATTTCCAAGGATAGAAAATGAGTGAGAGAATAGAGGGATATCCAGATAATAATGAAAAGCCAAAATATTCAAAAGAATTTTTAAATTTTTCGAAGGAATTAAATGAAGACATCTCTCTTTCAATCGACTATGAAATGAGAAAGCCTTATGAAAAAGATACTCTTCTTAATGAAGGGATATTAATACTTGATAATTATCTTAGAAAAGCTACTAAGGCTATTATTAATGGCGATAGTCCTGAATTTTTTAATCTTGAAGAAGTTTTGTCACATTTCCTTGTGGCTTATCGTATAAATGATGGATATAGGGCAACCTATCTGTGGAGGCTTATCAAAGAAATTGGTGTAGAACCTTCAGAGATAGAGTATATTACCGAGGAAATTGCTGATAGAGAAAAGCGAGGAGAGCCGTTGAAGGCAAAAGAGATATTAAGTAAGCTTTATCAGGCGAGGAATTAAAGGAAGAATAATGTTTAATGCTCTTACGGCTGCTATCAGTAATGCTATAGAAGTAGTCCAATCAAAATATTTATTTAGTCGTTATCATGTTCCAGCGAAAACCTATGTGGCTTTAAATAACTTTTTTGTTTTTATTGCTACCATTATTCCTTTTGCTATCTGGGGCGAGATATATTTCAATAAATTTTCTCTCAAATATGCGTTTGCTTTTGTGGTAATGATTATAGTTGCATATTTTGGAAATATTCTTTACTATTACGGACTCAAAAGAGGGAAGATTTGTGATGTTGAGCCATTAGTCATGACCTCGCCTTTGGTAACAATGGTATTAGCGGCAATCGTTTATCCGGATGAAAGAAATCTATACATTCTTGTCCCCGCGATTATTGCTTCTTTGCTTCTTGCCTATTCTAGAATTGAGAGACATCATCTAAAAATTAATAAATATTCGCTAGCAATGATTGGGTTTGTAGCTTTATTTGCGATTGAAAGTAACTTGATAAAATATATTCTTGATATTCTAAACCCAGTTGCTTTATATACAATAAGAATTGGTATACTTTCTTCATTGTTTTTGCTATTTTTGAGGCCAAAGCTGAGAGAGATGAAGGGAAAAGTGGTTGGGCTTACTTTTCTAAATGGTGCAATTGTTGCTCTGGAATATATTTTTTCATATACAGCTGTAAGGGAAATTGGAGTTATCGCCACTAATTTAATTTTTCTCATTGCTCCTGTTATGATACTTCTAATTTCAAATTTTATTTTTAAAGAAAAGATGGGACTTAAAAAGGCAATCTCAGACACATTGATATTAATATGCATTGCAGTGGCTATTTTAATAAAATAGGTATTATGAATTTATTTGATTCACATGTCCATCTTGACTACGAGCCTCTAGCAAATGAAGTGGGCCAGGTAGTCGAAAAAGCCTATAAGGTAGGCGTAACTAGAATGATTAACGTAGGGGCTTCTTTAAGAGGGAGTGGACGATCGGTTGAGTTGGCAGAGCAGTATCCGAATATTTGGGCTGCCCTTGGACTGCACCCTCATGAAGCAGAGGCGGCCCCTAACCTTGATTTATCACTTGAAAAAATCAAAGGTTTAGCTAGAAGTGATAAGGTGGTAGCAATTGGAGAAATTGGCCTTGATTATTTTAAGGATCAAGTCTTGATTTCTAGGCAAGAGAAAAAGCTTCAGAAAGAATTGTTTTGGGCCCAACTTAAGCTTGCACTTGAGCTAGATTTGCCGGTTGTTTTCCACGTCCGGGAGGCTTGGGATGACTTTTTTGAAATCATTAGCGAAGATGAGTTCAAAGATATTCGAGGAGTAATTCATTGTTTCACCGGAGATGAAAAGATAGCAAGGGAAGCGTTAAAACATAATTTGCTTATAGGGTTTACTGGTTTTGTGACTTTCGCACAATCTAAGTTCGATCATATTCGAGCAGCAGTAAAGACTGTTTCACTTGAAAGAATTCTTATAGAAACCGATGCTCCTTTTTTGGCTCCTGAGCCCTACCGGGGAAAACCTAATGAGCCGGCCTATGTAGTTGAAGTTGCTAGAAAGATAGCTAGTTTAAAAGGGGTGGAGGTTGCTGAAGTGGCCGAAAAGACTACCAATAATACTAAAAAGTTGTTTAATATATAGTAACGGTTAATTGGGAGGTAAGAATGAGTGACGAAAAAGAAAAAATGGATATAGAAGATATAAAAGGGGTGGAAGATATTGATATAGATACGGCCGTATCGGAAGAAACAGAAGAACCGGTTTTAGAAGAAACTAAAGAAAAAGTTTCGCACCAAGAGGAGAAAAAGGAAGAGAATAAGGATGTTCTTGAAGAAGCAGTTGCAGAAAGCAAAATTGACGAAGAAGAAAAACCGAAAAAAGAAAAGAAAAAAGGTAAAAAAGGGTGGCTTAAGGTAGTAATTGTTGTTTTTGTTACAGCTTTAATAACTGCTGCTGCTGTTCTTGGAGTAATGTATTATCTCGATAAAAATCAAGAAGAATCAAAAATTGAGGAACAACCAGTTGAAACAGAATCGGAACCAGAACCAGAACTGGAAGTTGGAGAAAGTTTTACCTATATTTCTTCTGAAGTTGGTCTTAACCTTCGAAAAGAACCGAATGTAAAATCAGAAGTATTAGAGATTATCCCTTATGGGACAAAGATAACAATTCTTGATGAAGAAAATGGCTGGATACAGACAGAGTATAATGGAAGTACTGGTTGGGTTTCGACCGACTATACCACTGATTCCGACCCGCTTATCTATGAAAACAAAATCTATGGCTTTACCCTTACCTTCAAGCCAAGCTGGGCCGGTTACAAATTTGTAGAAGCTAATAATGAAGGAAGTGCTGCCGTAGTCAGTTACTTTGTAACTTTGCCAACGACCGATGCTAAATGGAAAGAAAATGCCGTTCCAACAGGTTATGCCTCACTCTTTGTGATGGGGCTATATACGAAAAGTGAATGGGCCAAGATAGAAACGACCGATGGCCCAAAACCGGCCAAACTAGGGGAGAGTGATAAGTATGTTTACACTTATCTGCCTGGGCAAGCCCATCCAACCGACCTTAAGACCCAGTATTATGAGATAAACGATATTATTGAGACTTTCGAAACACTTTAGTTTGACAAGCGAAAATATAAATGTTACCCTAGATTTAGGGTAACATTTATATGAGAGAAAAATTTATAACTACAAACGAATTAGCTAACGACGCTTCAAAGATTTTGAGAGAATTAAAAAATGGTGAAGCTAAGGTAGTGCTAAGATATTCTGACCCAGTGGGGGTTCTTATCTCCTATAACGATTACAAAAAACTTCAAAGTCAGGAAGTGAGGCACGTAATGGAGTGTAAAAGCTGTCTAGAAGCAATAAAGGGCAAAAAATGATATATTTCGATCATGCAGCAACAACCCCGATAGCACCGAAGGTGCTAAAAGCTATGGAGCCTTATTTTTCAGAAAAATTTGGTAACCCTTCCAGTATTTACAGGATAGGAAGAGAGGCTAAGAGTATTCTTGAAGAGGCAAGAAAGACAGCAGCCGATATATTAGGAGCAGAAAGCCCTATGGAAATAGTTTTTACTTCTGGAGCCACAGAATCCAGTAATTTAGGTATTAAGGGGGCAATGGAGGCAGCTGCCTTTGAAACGGGCAGTCGGGTTCATGTTTTAACAACTGCTATCGAGCATCATTCTGTATTAGACACTGTTAAGCACCTTGAGAAATCATTTGGAGCTGAAACGACCTTCCTTTCAGTTACAAGAGAAGGGTTGGCAGACCCCAAAGATCTTTCAAAAGCTATAAAAGATAACACGGCTGTAATTTCCGTGATGAGTGGCAATAATGAAATGGGGGCATTGCAACCAATCGAAGAAATTGCACAAATTATCGAATTAGAGAAGGAAAGAAGGAAGAAGCAAGGGATAGAGACTCCACTTGTTTTTCATGTTGATGCTGTTCAATCTTTTGCTTTTAAGAAAATTTCTTTGAAGGATCTACCGATTGATATGTTATCCCTTACGGCTCACAAGTTTTATGGCCCTAAAGGTGTTGGGCTCTTGTATGTGCGTCAAGGTACAAAATTTAATTCACAGCAAAAAGGCGGAGCCCAAGAAAAAGGTAGAAGGGCGGGGACTGAAAATGTTCCATATATTGTAGGTATGGTAAAGGCGATGCAGATAGCTGATGAGAAGAGGGACAAATATTCAAAAAAAATAACTTCTTTTACTAATTATCTTGTCGAAAAAGTTACAGCTGAAATACAAAACGTTGAGCTCATAGGGCCAAAGAGTAATCAGAGCAGACTTCCACATATCGCCACTTTTTTGTTTAAAGGGGTAGAAGGGGAATCAGTTCTTTTAAATCTTGATATGCTTGATATCGCTGCGTCGTCGGGGAGTGCTTGTACTTCGGGTAGTTTAGAGCCGTCGCATGTAACAAAAGCAATGGGCTATGATGATTTGTCTGCTCACGGAGCAGTAAGATTTTCGCTTGGTGAGCTTAACAAAAAGTCAGATATTGATAAGTTAATGGAAAATCTTCCCGGAATTATCGATAAATTACGGGCTATGAGCCCAGTGAAAGGATAGCGATGAGTGATTTATACGGAGAAAAGGTAATGGATCATTTCACTAATCCTAGAAATGTTGGGGTTATGAAAGATGCAGACGGAGTTGGCGAAGTTGGAAACCCAACTTGTGGTGATATCATGAAGCTTTATATTAAAGTAAGGGAAAAGAATGGAGAAAGAATAATCTCGGATATTTCTTTCCAAACGCTTGGTTGTGGCGCGGCAATTGCTACTTCTAGCATAGTTACCGAAATGGTCAAGGGAAAGTCCCTAAAAGAGGCTGAGAAAATATCTAATAAAGCTGTGGCCGAGGCTTTAGGTGGTCTGCCGCCGGTTAAAATGCATTGTTCAAATTTAGCAGCTACGGCACTTTTGAATGCGATCGAAGATTACAAAAAAAATAAGAAAGGAGAAAAATGAAAAGATTTATGATTCCAAGAGTTGCACACTGTGATGGTGGATGTTAGATAGTGCAAAAAGGGCCATTCGGCCCTTTTTGCTTATTGCTTATAATTTATTTTTTGCTACTTTTAGGTTAAAATATTACCATGAACTGGGCAGACGCAGTCATAATAATTGCAATTTTGTTGTTTGCGTTTTCTGGCTATTTGAAGGGAGCCTTTCGTCAATTAGCTGATTTTTTGGCATTGGTGTTGGCAATCTTTTTTTCTATTAAGTTTTATAACCCAGTCGGAGAATATATAGCTGAAAGTTCTGGGATCAATAACTATTTTGCTAATTTAGCTGGTTTTTTTCTTGTCTGGATATTAGTTCAATTTATTTTTAATGTTGTCTTTCATTTTGTTTACCCTTTGATACCTGAGAAAATCAGAAAATCAAAATTAAATAAGCTAATTGGTGCGTTACCCGGCTTATTGTGGGGAGGATTATTCGCATTTCTTGTTATCACTTTACTTTCGGTGCTGCCGTTTAAGTCAGATTATAAGCAGGCTGTTGAAGACTCAACAATCGGAGAATATGTTATAACGAATTCTGATAAATTTCAGGGATATCTAGCGGACTTGGCAGGTAGTGCTATCGATGATGCTATTGATTTTTTGACAGTTAAGCCAAATTCTGGAGAAACAGTAGATCTTGGTTTTAAGCTTGAAGAAAGCCAGCTCTCAATCGATGCGGCTGCTGAGGATAAGATGTTGGAATTTATAAATAATGAGAGAACATCACGGGGCTTAAAGCCACTCATTATGGATGAGGATTTACAAAAACTAGCTCGGTCTCATTCAAAAGATATGTTTCTTAGGGGCTATTTTGCTCATATAAATCCTGATGGAGAGGACCCCTTTGACAGGATGAAAGATCAAGGGATAAATTTCAGAGTTGCTGGGGAGAATCTTGCCCTAGCTCCTAATGTTGAGCTTGCTCATGAAGGTTTGATGAATTCTCCTGGTCATCGAGCCAATATTCTTACTAACGAATACGGTCATGTTGGAATTGGGTGTATTGACGGCGGCTCATATGGGAAAATGTTTTCCCAAGAATTCACTAACTAATGTCTGATATAATATCGATATGCTAAAACTTGTGAGAAGGGCTATTTGGGGAGTAGTAATAATCATTTTGTTGATTATTGCGCTTCCTTTGTTTATCGGTTGGTATCTTTCCCCTCAGGACCCAATAGAAAAGGCTGATGCAATAGTAACTGTTTCTGGCGGTGATACGGACGCTAGGATTGAAAAAACTATCCAACTTTTCAAAGAGGGTTGGGCTCCAAAAATTATTTTTTCAGGTGCTGCTGCCGAAGGAAATATTTCTAATGCTGAAAGTATGCGTAATATTGCGGTCAAGATGGGGGTTCCGACATCAGCGATTATAATCGAAGAAGATTCTAAAACTACGGTAGAAAATGCTGAATTTACTTCAAAAATAATTACAACCAAAGGCTATGACAGTATCATTTTAGTTACGTCTCCCTATCATCAAAGACGAACTTTTGAGCTTTTCCAATCTAATTTAGGGGAGGATTTCAAGATAATAAATCAATCAGCGCTTGATGAGGAATGGCGGAAAAAAGGCTGGTGGGAGTCGAATATTGGACGTTTCTTAACGATAGGAGAGTTAGGTAAAATTTTTGTCAACTTTTTTCAAAATAAAGCGGGTGAGGTAATAGTAGAATGAAGATCGCTGTTGCCATGAGCGGAGGTGTGGATTCATCCGTAGCGGCAGCTCTTATGGTTGAAAAATATGGCCAAGATGATGTTTTTGGTGTTACCGCAAAGCTTTTTTGTTATTCTAAGGGGGTCAAAGAAAAAGCTTGTTGTTCACTAGAAGCGATTGATGATGCAAGAGCAGTTTGTAATAAACTTGGCATTCCTCATTATGTGATTAATGCAGAAAAAGAGTTTAGACTCTCGGTTATTAATAGCTTTATATCAGCTTATCAGCATGGGCAAACACCTATCCCTTGTATCGCTTGTAATACCCTGATTAAGTTTGGCTCTATGCTCGACAAAGTAAAAGAACTAGGGGCAGAAAAGTTAGTGACCGGACACTATGCCAGAATCAAAGAAACTAACGGAAAATTTCAACTATTAAGAGGAATTGATACAGTTAAAGACCAGACATATTTTCTTTATGGTCTCTCTCAAAAACAGCTATCGTATATAGAATTTCCGCTAGGGGGGCTCGAAAAAAGTGAAGTTAGAAAAATTGCTAAACAATACGGCTTGCGAGTAGCTGAAAAAAAAGAATCACAAGGAGTGTGTTTTGTTACCGAAGGGACAGTTGCAGACTTCATAAAGAAAGAAATAACAGTAAGCCCAGGTAATATTGTGAATACCAAGGGTGAAATTGTTGGCCATCACGAAGGCTATATTTTCTACACCATCGGTCAAAGAAAAAGAATTGGGGGTGGGTATCGAGAGCCGATGTTTGTTGTGGCTATCGATCCCTTAAAAAACGAAATAGTAATTGGTAACAAGGATGAACTATATGGAAAAAAATTAAAATATATCGCTGGACATTTTATTCCCGGTAAGGAGCCCCGATGGCCCCTAAAATGTACGGCAAAAATCCGTTATAACTCAGATGATGTTGACTGTGAGGTCACAAAAATTAAATCTGAATATGGTAAACATTATTCAGCCTCCTTCAATAAGCCGCAGCGGGCAATTACCCCTGGACAATCGATTGTGCTGTATCAAGAAGATATAGTTTTAGGAGGCGGCATTATAGAAAAAGCGGACTAAATTTAGTTTTTTATTAATAATAATCATTGACATTATATGATATAATCTCAGCAGATGAGATTTAGATAATTCGGGTTTTCTTTGGGGGAGCCCGTTTTTCATAAATCAATGTACCTTGGTGTGCGATGCCTCGAAGGGAGGTGAAAGCCGTGAGTAGTAACAATGTGTTTACTTCTGAAGAAGTGAAGCAGTTGCGAGCATTTGCAGCTAGGAAGAAAGGGAGACACTTTCTCAGAAGCATCGTTCGGTACTACGAATTGCCTCTTCCTAGCCGAGATGCATTCTTCGATAGAGAGCTAGTCGCTCTCTATAACGAATACGACAATTTGGGGCTGACCAATAAGGCGGTTCGATTGACTGTCCTTATTCGTGAAAAGAGCCAGGCACATTCCCCTGAAATTGTCCTAAGATCCCTGAACAAAGCTATTGAGGGAGGGAAGAAGGTTGCTCGGTCATAAACCTCGGCAATCGCACATCGGAGCGCTTCCTGCGTAACAGCAGATACGACAACGTATGGCTACACAGCCGGAGCGCTCGAGCCTTTTCTAAATACTAATTTTAGGTTAAAATAGCGCTAATGACAGTCAATGAGATCCGTTCAAAGTTTATTAAATATTTTGAAGATAAAGGGCACAAAAAAATGCCCTCTTCTTCACTGATTCCTAAGGACGATCCTTCGGTATTGCTTACAACGGCTGGGATGCAACAATTTAAAGATTGGTTTTCAGGCAAAATAGAACCACATTATAACCGAGTCGCAACAATCCAGAAATGTGTTCGCACTGGGGATATCGATGAAGTTGGGGACGAAACTCATCTAACATTTTTTGAAATGCTCGGCAATTTTTCTTTCGGTGATTATTTCAAGGAAGAAGCTATTAAATGGGGCTATGAATACATTACACAAGAATTAGGGGTCGAAGAAGACAGAATCCATTTCTCTATATATAAAGGAGATAGTGAGGTGCCCAGAGATGATGAAAGTGAAAAAATAATTAAATCATTGGGTGATTTTAAAATTATTGAATGTGGTCGCGAGGATAATTTTTGGGGACCAACAGGGAACGAGGGGCCTTGTGGCCCAACCGTGGAAATATATGTTGATGGAGTAGAGGTTTGGAATCTTGTTTTTAATGAATACTATATGCAACCTGATAAGGTTCTCTTGCCGCTTGAAAAGAAGGGTGTTGATACCGGAGCTGGGCTTGAAAGGATTGCTCAAACGCTGAATGGCTTTGAGTCAGTTTATGATACAGACGAATTTAGGGTAATTGTTGATTATATAAAAGAGTTAGAACAAAAACCAAGCCAGAAAGCGGAAAGAATTATTGCTGACCATGTACGAGCGGCCGTCTTTTTAATTGCTGACGGGGTAAGACCATCAAATCTTGATAAGGGCTATATCCTCAGAAGAGTTATTAGAAGAATCATTAGGTATGCAAGGCTTATTGGGATTTCTGAACAAAATATATGTTCAAAGATCGCGAGTGTAGTTATTGATATTTATAGAAACAATTACCAAGAGCTTGAGCAAGAAAAAAAGCATATTGAGGATGAACTTAATCTGGAAGAAAGTAAGTTTGTTAAAGTCATTGAGGCGGGATTAAAGAAATTTGAGGCGTATAAGGACAAAAAAGAGATCTCAGGAAAAGAAGCTTTTGATTTGTTTGCTACTTATGGATTTCCATTTGAGTTAACAGAGGAACTAGCGAAAGAGAATGGAATTAGAATAGATCAAGCAGGTTTTGAGTCAGAATTTGAAAAACATCAAAAGGTTTCAAGGGCTGGGATGCAGAAAAAATTTACGGGGGGCCTTGAAAACAAAGAAGATCCTAAGATAATTGCATATCATACGGCAGCTCATTTACTTCTTGCTGGACTTCAAAATGTGCTAGGGAGTCATGTTCACCAAAAAGGCTCGAATATTACAGCTGAAAGGTTGCGATTCGATTTTTCGCACGATGAAAAGATGACTGATGAAGAGAAAGATAAAGTTGAAAAATGGGTAAACGAACAAATCGATAAAAAGCTTTCAGTAGAAATGGTAGAGCTATCTCTTTCAGAGGCAAAGAGGAAGGGAGCCGAAGGAGAGTTTATGACTAAGTATGGAGAAAAGGTAAAGGTTTATTCAATCGGTGGCACGATTGATTCAGGTAAGGCTGTTTCGAAGGAAATTTGTGGGGGGCCACATGTTAAAAACACCGGTGAACTAGGAAAATTCAAGATTAAAAAAGAAGAATCCTCTTCGGCTGGGGTTCGAAGGATTAAGGCAGTACTCGAATAAAAAAATCAGATAGTGTACAATTAGTCCAGGTAAGACCTAAATTACCTTTTTTAGGGGCGAAAACAAAAATTATGAAAATTGTAGAAAGAATAAAGAGGGATAAGAAACAACAAATTCCGCACTATGCGGCGCTCGATATCGGAACTGAATTCGTAAAAGCACTGGTTTTTCATATTGGAGAAGGTGGGAAAGCCCATGTTGTTGGATATGGTAGACAGCGCCAACGGTTGGGGGATATGCAAGGAGGAACAGTAACCGATATTGGTGGTGTGGTAGAAAATTGTGCCAAAGCACTAGATGAAGCAGAAGAGATGGCTGGTCAAATTGCCACCTCTTGTATTATTGGTATCGCTGGCGAACTCGTCAAAGGAACGACCACTACGGTTCATTATGAGCGTTTAAAACCTAAGATAAAAATCGACTATAATGAATTGAAAAATATTGTAAACAAAATTCAAGCCCGAGTTTTTGAAGAGGCTAGGAAGCAATTGGCTTGGGAAACCGGACACGAAGCAATTGATGTTAAGCTTGTAAACGCTTCGGTAGTTGATGTTAAGATCGACGGTTATCGGGTTACCAACCCAATTGGATTTCAGGGAAAAGAAGTTACAGTCGGCGTTTTTAATGCCTTTGCTCCAATGGTTCATCTTGGGGCATTACAATCAGTAGCTGCTGACCTTGAGCTTGATTTAATTACCATTGCGGCTGAGCCATACGCTGTTGCTCGCTCTCTTGGAGCTCAAGAGGCTGGCGAGTTCAACGCTATTTTTATTGATATTGGAGGAGGAACAACCGATATTGCGGTCGTCTCTGGTGGCGGTCTTGAAGGGACTAGGATGTTTGCCATTGGAGGGCGTAGTTTCACTAAAAGATTATCAAACAGCTTAAACATTCCTTTTGCTAGAGCAGAGGAAATTAAGCTGGCTTATTCTGAGGATTTACTTAAAGAAAAATCAAAAAAGATCGTCAGGGATGCCATCTATGCTGATAGTCTTGTTTGGCGTAGCGGCGTAGAGTTGGCATTATCTGAGTTTTCGAGCCTTGATCTGTTACCATCAAGAATTTTACTATGTGGTGGTGGTTCGGCTTTACCGGAAATAAAAGAAGTTCTCTCTGAGACGGGCTGGTACAAGGATTTGCCGTTTTCTAAAAAGCCAAACGTTCACTTTATAAAGCCGGAAGATGTTGTTAATATAGTAGATGAAACAAATAAGATAAAAGATCAACAGGATATTACACCAATGGGCCTTTGTAATCTCGTTGTTGAGATGGGGGAGGAAGACATTCTCCCGAGTTTGATGAGAAAAATTACTAAAACACTACAATCATAAAGGAAAAAATGGATAGAGAGTCAATATATTTAGAAGTCGATGAAGAGATAACTTCCGTTGTTGATAAGTTAAAAGGAGCTGAGGGGAGTATTTTAGATATCGTTATTCCCAAAGAGGCCTTGATGTTGCAATCGGTTATAAACTTGAAACTTTTGAAAAAACAAGCCGAATCCTTGGGAAAAGAAATTACTATTGTAACTCAGGACAAAATTGGCCAAAAGCTAGCCGAAAAGATCGGTATCCCGGTTGTAGCTAAAGAAGGTCAAGTTCCAAAGGAAGTCAATATTAGCGAAGTCGAGAAGCCTAGTTTTACGGAAGACGATATTGAATTAAAGCCAAAAAAAGAAAATAAAGAAAAAGAGACTAATGACAAAGGTAGTGAATCAAAAGAAATAATTGAAGAAATTAAAAAAAGCGACCTAGGTGAAAACGAAGTCAAAAAACCAAAAGTCAATTGGCTCAAGAAGCATTGGAAAGGTTCATTAATTGCTGGGGGTTTTTTGCTTCTTGGCTTGGCGATTTTTGCCTATATATATGTTCCCTTAGCGAATATTCATATCAAGTTAGCAGCGGAGAAAAAGACAGTAGATTTTACTTTTATAGCCGATAAGAGCATCAGTGAAGTAGATACCGATGGTCAAAAAATCCCAGCTCGAGAAGTAGTTGAAGAGGTCGAAAAAACAGAGGAAAAAAAAGCTACTGGCAAAAAGACGGTGGGTGAGAAAGCTGCCGGTTTGGTTACAATTGTTAACCATGAGTATTCAACTAACGCCTTTACGATAACTGCTGGGACAAGAGTAGTCGCTAGCTCCGGGCTTACTTACAAAACAAAAACCAATGTAACAGTACCTGGGTATACTAAGATTGGAGTTGATATTACCGATGGGACTGCTTCCGTAGGCGTTGTCGCGGAAGAAATTGGTGAAAAATACAATGTTAATGGTGGAATGATGACTATACCTGCTCTTCTTGTTTCTGGAGTAACTTCGGCTGATATTTATGCTGATGGGGGAGCTTTCACCGGTGGCTCAGCACGTGATATTACCTATGTTACAGCGAGTGATATATCAGAAGCTCAAGAGGCCTTAACTACAATAGTGGAGGATGAAATCAAGGCAAAAATTGAAGAAGGACTTGCAGAAAACGAAATTTTGTTAGATAAGGCTATTAAGTATACAGAAGTTTCGGCTAAATCTTCCATTGCTTCTGGTGTTGAATCAGAAACTTTTCAAATGACTGTAAAGCTAACGGGGACAGCCTTAATTGTGACAGAAGATAGCTTAAAAAGGTTAGCCGAAGATGTTCTTCAAGGTTCAATCGGTTCAGAGAGAGAGATTGTCGAAGCCGATTCTTTAATTACCTCAACTAATTTAACAGAGCTAAAATTAAATGAAGGAATATTTGAAGCTACACTTGCCGGTGAGGCCTATATTGCCACTAAAATCGACGAAGAAACCATTAAAAATTCCATCAATGGAGAGACTGAGGCAGCTACTTATGAATATCTTAACAATCTAGAAGGCGTTGACGAAGTTCAAATAAAATCTTTCCCAGGCTTCTATAAAAGAGTTCCCAGAATAAATAGTCACATTTATCTTAAAACAGAAATTTCAAAAACTCAGGAATAATAATGAAATATTTGGCGCTCGATATTGGTGAAAAGGTGGTGGGTGTAGCCGGGAGTGATTCCGGTATTGTTGCGATGCCAATGGATGCGATTAATATGAGTTCAGATTTTATGGCTGAGCTCGGAAAATTAATTGAGTCCGAAAAGCCAGAGATAATTGTTTTTGGCCTACCTACGCACCAAAATGGTGAAGAAAATGGCTTAGCGGCAGATATTCGTCAATTGGCAGAAGGGGTAAAACATGAATTTAATGTAACAGTTGAATTTGAGGATGAATATGGTACAACTATTGAAGCTGAAAAAATATTAAGGGAATTAGGGGTGGCTGAAAGCGAAATTGAAAAGTATGATGATTCTGTTGCCGCTACTATAATATTGGAGAATTATTTTGCTCGCAAATAATGGCCTCGAAAAAAGGAAGAAGAATTCAAAAAAACTAATAATAATTGGTTCTGTTTTGGCAATTTTCTTTTTCGTCTCATCTTTAATGGTTTCCTATGTTCAATATACGATAAATAAAAAAAATTCTGATAATCAGGAAGTTGTTAATTTTTCCATAGAAAAAGGACAAGGGTTAGAAGAAATTGCAAAGAATTTAGATGAAGCTGGGATTATAAAAAATCGCTTTATATTCGGTCTTTATCTTAAATTTAAAGGGGAGGCCGATAGTGTTCAAGCCGGCAATTATCAGATTGCTCGAAACTTAACCATGATAGAAGTTGCTGATATTATAACGCAGGGCAGTATTCTGGAAACAAGGATTACCATTCCGGAAGGTTGGGATATCGAAAAAATTGCTGATAGATTGGCTATTAATGGGGTTGTTTCGAAAGTAGATTTTATAGCTGCTGCCAAAGGATCTTATGATTATGATTTTTTGAAAGATAAGCCTCAGGGAAGCAACCTTGAAGGGTTTCTTTATCCAGATACTTATTTTTTTGATGACGAAGAGACTGGGCAAAGTGTTGTCCGAAAAATGCTTGATAATTTTGATAAAAAATATACTAGAGAATTGGCAGCAAAGATAAAAATCCATGATATGAGTTTTTATGAGGTGATAACTCTGGCCTCAATCGTTGAACGTGAAGTTGCCGATCCGGATGATCGGAAAAAGGTCGCTTCGGTATTTCTGAATCGTCTTTCGATAAACATGGCTCTAGAATCTTGCGCAACAATTCAGTATATTACCAAAGAAAACAAAACCCAATTTACATATGAAGAAACGAGAATTCCTTCTGCATATAATACATATATCAATCGAGGCTTACCGCCCGGGCCAATTGGAAACCCATCTATAGATTCAGTACTTGCTGTGATTGAGCCAGCCGAAACAGATTATTTGTATTTTCTTTCTGCTGATGGGGAGACTTATTTTTCATATACCCTTGATGAGCATGAACGAAAGAAATCACTTTATTTGAATTAAGTATTTTTTTAGTTTAAAATAGGTGGGTATGACAAAAGAAAAAGCAGTTATCAAGGTCAAGGGGTTAAAGAAGTATTACGGCAAGGTAAAAGCTGTTGACGGAGTTTCTTTTGAGGTTCAAAAAGGTGAGATTCTTGGCTTTTTAGGTCCAAACGGAGCCGGTAAAACAACAACAATTCGTTGTCTACTTGATTTTTTGAGACCAGATTCCGGGAGTATCAATATTCTTGGTTTAGATTCTCACAAAGATACAGTGGCAATCAAACAAAGAGTTGGCTATCTGCCAGGGAATGTTCGATTATATGAGAAATGGACAGGGGAAGAACATATAAAATTTGTCGAAAGTATTTCCGGAAAATCCGACACAGCAAGAAAGTATGCCAACAGACTTGGGTTGGATCTATCAAAAAAATTTAAAACTCTATCATCGGGGAACAAACAAAAACTTGGTTTAGTCTTGGCGCTTATGAATAAGCCTGAACTAATGATAATGGATGAACCAACAGTTGGCCTTGACCCCTTACTCCAAAATACTATTTATGAGATCCTCGGAGAAATGAGAGAAGCTGGAACTACGATTTTTATCTCTTCACATAATTTAGCTGAGGTTGAAAAAATTTGTGACCGGGTTGGTATTATTAAGAACGGTAAGATGGTAACTGTTTCGAAGATAAATGAATTAGATATCAAGAAAGTTCACCGAGTTGAGGCTAGAATAAAGAGTAAATTTGCGGCTAGTGACTTTGAGTTCAATGGGGTTACCGAAGCTAAGAAAAATGGCGAAGTTCTAATGCTAACGGTCGAGGGGCATATAAATCCTGTTATCGAAAAATTAGCTAAGTATAATCTGGAAAACGTTGAAATTACACACGCTTCATTAGAAGAAGTATTCCTAAACTACTATAAGGGAGGTAAATAATGTTAGGTGTGTATTTAAGACTATTAAAGGATAAATGGAAATCGTTGTTAATTTATATTGCTTCCGCTACGGCTTTTATGGAAATGTATATTGCTCTTTATCCAGCCATGAAAGAAACTTTGGAAAGTACTGAAGAATTTCTAAAGGCTTTCCCGAAAGAATTTATGGAGGCTTTTGGATTTACCCCAGAGATTTTAACCTTTCCCACAGTTGAGTCTTTTATCTCGACAGAAATATTTACATTTATCTGGCCAATAATAGTGATTATCATGGCGATTGGTTTGGCTAACATTTCTTTCGCTGGTGATATTGCAAACGGGACAATCGAGGTAGTCTTGGCCCAACCAATTTCAAGATTAAAAATGTTTTTAGGAAGATATCTCGCAGGAGCCACTATTCTAACTGTATTTACTTGGGCTTCGGTGTATGTTGCTATACCTTTGGCTGCAATGCACGGAATCGATTTTAACCCAAAAGCTTATCTGGTAATGTCTGTTTTAGGAACGTTGTTTGTTCTTTCCATTTATGGAATTGCCGTTTTGGCTTCTAGTATTTTTTCTGAAAGAGGCAAAACAATTTTTGTAACTACTGGAATTCTAATAACAATGTATGCAATAAATATTATCTCTGGTCTATATGATAAGCTAGAAAGCTTAAAATATGCCTCGTTTTTTTACTACTTTAACCCTGGAACTGCCCTAAACGATTTGGGTTACATTGATTATGCCATCTTGGTATTCCTGGCCGTTTTAATACTGACACCCATATTAGGTGCTTTTTCGTTCAATAAGCGAGACATTGCAACCTAGTAGGTCTAAAAACTCGATTGACAGCTTAGCCAATTATCGCTATACTATTATTCGTCTAATTTTGGAGCGTAATTCTCCAAGGAGGACAATATTTTACGCAAATTCAGTCTAAGAGGTTTTAAATTATCGGTTTTAGCTAAGATTGATAAACTAGCGAAAAGAGTCGGTAAAACAGCTTTAAAAACTAAAGCTGGTTACGAAAATTTAAATATTGAAGAAAAGGTTGGAGAGGCAAGGGCTGCTTCGGTTGAAACATGGAAGCAGCTTGGGCATAATTTAAGGACAATACTTTTTAAGCCGGTTAGGCAAGTTAGCCACTTTGGTCTAATCGCTGTTATTTTAGTAGTACTTTTTTCTGGCATCCCAGCGCCTCAAACGCTGGAAAAATCAGAAGAAATTCCGGTAGATCCCTTTGGAATGATTAGATCCCAGCGAGCAGCCGATGATAAAGAAATAGACATAACTGAACTAGAAGCTGTGGCGATGGCGGCTTCTTTCATTGATACCGAAATGGCGAATAAGGTCTATGAGGAAATTGCCAACAATGAGTCAGATTCTCAGATAATATTGGCTGGAAATACTATTGCTAATACGTCAGTAATTAGCACCGAAAGTTCAGCGAAAATAGATAAAAAATGGGAAAAATATATTGTTAATTCTGGTGATACACTTTCAGGCATCGCTACTAAGTTTGGAGTGACTACTAATTCAATCAAATGGTCCAATTCAAGAATAAAGGATATAGATTCAATAAAGCCAGGTATGACGTTATATATTCCAGCTGCAACTGGTATTATTTACAAAGTACAGAAAGGCGATACTATTGACTTAATTGCTGCGAAATACAAGTCTAAGGCTTCATTGATAGTTTCCTATAATGATTTATATGGCGAAGATTTAAATGTAGGCCAATCGATATTAATTCCTAATGGGCAAAAAGAAGAGCCTAAACCCACGCCAACGACTAGGGTAGCCTCAACCTCTAGTTCTAGTTCTCGGTATGGTAGCTCCACATATATTGCTAGAACAGGTACTTTCAGGTTTCCAACCTTGGTTGGTAGAAACGGTTACTATAACGGTTATCACTGGTGGGCTATCGATATTCCTAATAATATCGGGACTCCGATATATGCTGCTGACTCTGGACGGATTGTTGAGGCTAGGTATGGTTGGAACGGCGGTTATGGTAACACAATATTAATAAACCATGGTGACGGCTTTCAGACTCGATATGCACATATGACGACATTAAAAATATTAGGTGGTTATGTTCGAAAAGGCCAGGTTATCGGATATATGGGATCTACCGGACGTTCGACTGGTTCTCATCTTCACTTTGAAGTTATCAGAAACGGTTCTAGAACAAACCCAATATATTATTTCTGATTTTCTTTGATATACTATACTCATGTTTTGTGATAAAGCGGAAGTTAAAATAAAAGCAGGCAATGGCGGTGATGGTATCGCTTCTTTTTTACATGAAATATATAAAGAATTTGGGGGCCCGGATGGTGGAGACGGAGGTAAGGGTGGCGATGTAATTTTCTCTGTCGACGATAATCTTAATACTCTTTATTATTTCAAGACTCATCATCAACTTTCTGCTGAAAACGGTGAGAGGGGAAAAAGGAAAAAGAGTCACGGTAAAAATGGTAAGGATCTGATTGTAAAAGTACCTCGGGGCACAGTAGTTATGGATACGAAAACTGGTAAGGAGATTGTCGATATGTCCGAAGTTAATAAATATATCGTTGCTTATGGTGGAGAAGGTGGTTATGGTAACGCTCATTTTGTTTCGTCAGTAAGACAAACTCCGAGGGTAGCTGAACTAGGAGAGCCAGGCGAAGAGTTTCTAGTTACCTTAGAGCTTAAAATGATTGCCGATGTTGGTCTAATCGGTTTGCCCAATGTCGGTAAATCGACCTTTTTATCTGTTGTCTCAGCGGCTAAGCCTAAAATTGCTGATTATGAATTTACTACGCTTGTACCAAACTTGGGGGTAATTGAACCTGGTAGCTTTGAGTCCGAAACTGGCTTTATTGCCGCCGATATTCCTGGATTAATAGAAGGGGCTTCAAAAGGTAGGGGGCTAGGTGACGAGTTTCTACGCCATATTGAAAGAACAAAAATATTAGTTCATTTTCTGGATGCTACTCATGAAGATCTTCGGAGCGATTATCTAGTAATAAGGAAAGAATTAAAAGATTATGTAGCCGATTTAACCGACAAAGCAGAAATAGTAGTAATTAACAAAATTGACGCAATAAGTCCTGAGGAATTAAAAATTAAAATGTCCAAAGCCCAAACAGTAGTTAAAAGTAAGATTTTAACAATTTCTGCCGCAGCCCATAAAAATATCCCTAGTTTAATTCACGAGATAGAAACGAAACTAAAAAAGACCAAAAGATCGACAAGATCAAAGATAGAAAAGGCTAAAAGTATCAAGGAGTTTACTTTAAAGGATGTAAAGGGCTACAATCTTTTTGAAATCGAGAAACAAAAAAATTATTATAAAATAACTGGTCATAAAATCGAAAAATTCGCTGTCAGGACAGACTTTTCAGATAAGTATGCTTTTACGCGATTTAAAGATATCATCAAGAAAACTGGGATCGAAAAAGAACTACGGCGTCAGGGGGCAGAGAAAGGCGACAAAATTATCGTTGCTGGTAAGGAATTTAAATTATAGGAGAAAGATGAAAGAAAATTATTCATATATGCCTACTCCGGAAGATAGTTCTACCAGGCAAAGCATCGAATTTTTTAGCTCAAAAGAAAATGCTCTCGAAGCAATGAGGGCTAACCCTGATATGATAGCTCTTTTTTTTGAACCAGATAAAAATTCAAAAATTTCTATTGGTAAAAATCCTGTTTTTAACCTTAATCTACCTAGCCATTTAGGGAATTGGCCCCGGCCAGTTTATGAGATATTTGACAGTGGACTTGGTGGTCCGATTGGTTACACTATCAGCAAAAATATTGATATCTCTTTAATACAAAACTATGAACACTCCGAAGAATTTAAAAGAGCTTCTTAATTGGGCTACAAAAGAGCTTAAAAGAGCAGATGTTACCGAGCCGGAGTCGTCGGCAGTTGTTCTGCTTTGCGGCGTATTAGGTCTTTCTCGAAGCAAGCTATTTAGCAACCTTGAAAGAAAACTAACGCTTGCTCAAAAACAGAAATACTTTGAATATCTCAAAAGACGCAAGAACCACGAATCAGTTTGGCATATTTTAGGCTATGTGTACTTTTGGGGATTAGAATTTCAGATTTCAGGTGATGTCTTGATCCCTCGACCAGAGACCGAAATGTTGGTAGAAAATGTTATCAACTTTGTTTTAGGATTAAATTTAGATGACAAGAAAATTGAAATCCTTGATATCGGAACCGGTTCTGGGGCAATTGCAGTCACTTTGGCGGTGGAGCTCCCAGAGGCAAAGATTTTGGCCAGTGACGTCTCAAGCCTGGCTTTGAAGATAGCAAAAAAGAACGCAAAATATAATAGAGTTTATAATATCTCTTTCAAAGAATCGGATTTGTTTGAAAGGATTGATGGTGAATTTGACATAATAACAGCTAATCTGCCCTACATCCCTTCAAAGGAATTAGAGAGTCTAGCTTTTGAAATCCACCACTATGAGCCAAAAATTGCTCTTGATGGTGGTAGGGATGGACTAGATATTTATAGACGTTTTTTTAAGGGGATCCCAAAACATATTAAGAACAAGGGTGCTATCTTTGTAGAGATTGGCGAGAACCAAGGTAATGCAATACGGCAGCTAGCTAATAAAAATTTACCAAATTTTGATTGCCAGATACTTACTGATTTTGCAAATATAGACAGAATCGCTATAATAAAAGCAGGAGGTAAAAATGAATAAAAAATTATTATTAATTCCGGCTTTTGTCATGATCCTTGCTCTCGTTCCGGCTTCTTCTTCCGCTTTAAAAAGTCAGGCGAGGGTTCAGGTAGTGCCAGAAACAGAGGAGCAAGAGACTCCTCCTGAGGGAACAAATCTTAATAACGGCGTTAAAGCTCAGGTCAGTGAAGATGAAGAGATTGAAGATGTAACAAAAAACAAAGAAGAAAAAATCGAAAGAATAGCCCAAAAGGCTCTACATGCTATCGATAGTGCAATCAGAAGGTATGAAAGAGTAAGGCTCCAGGTTGAAAAAAGTAGTCTTGAAGAAGGTCAAAAGGAACAGGTTCTTGCTACTGTTGAAGCTCAAATACAAAGTATGAACACACTTCGTAACCAAGTGAAGATAGCAGAAACAGCCGAAGAAGTTAAAAACGTGATGACTCAACTTCAAACTAAATTTCGATATAGTCTAGGGCTTGTCCGACAGGCTGTAAAGGGTGTATATGAAGATCGACTTGAAAATATCTCAGAAAAAATTAATTTGGTTTATGAAAAAATAGCTTCAAAGGTATCTGAATTATCCGAAAGCGATAGCAAGGATGAGTTAATGGCCTTGCTTGCCGAGGCAAGAATCCTAATTGACAGTGCCGATGCGAAACTCGAAAGTGGTGACTTAGAAGGGGCAGCCAGTGATTATCAAAGTGCCCATTCTACACTTCATGAAATTGTCGTAATCTTGAATGAGGGGGTGTAAATGAAAAAACTTACTAAAAAACAAGAATGGGGAATCGTTATAGCAGTTTGTATTGTCATTGCCCTAGTAGTTGGTGTAACCTATTATCTGCTGACATTAGATTCTGTTACCATGAATACAACCCAGGAGACAAATACAGAAGTTCAGGAGGGTCAAGAACTTAAAGAGATCGAAAGTGATTTAGAGAGCTTGGATGATCTAGATTTTTCAGAACTTGATGCAATTGAAAAAGATCTTAACAGTACCGATCTTTCGGAGCTTTAAGTGACAAATAAAGAGAGAAATAGCTCTGTACTTACTGGCTTCAAGTATGGTTTTGGGTTTTGGCTAGCAGGGCTAGCGATTTGGCTGATAGTGTTGGCTGTTATAGTATTGATATCTTACTTTTTATAGGAAAATTGGGTTTTAAGCGTTTGATGATTTTAGCGCTCTTTTAGTGTGAAACTAATTATTATTGCACGGTATACAACTTGTGTTCGAAGGTAATTCTCTGTACAATTTATGTATCTTGGCGGTTGTTAAAATTAAACTATTTACAAGGGGTATTAGCTCAGTTGGCTAGAGCGCTTCGCTGGCAGCGAAGAGGTCAGCGGTTCGAATCCGCTATACTCCACCAGAGTTATTATGAAAAAGCAACTTGATGTTCCATATTTATCTCAGTTTGATGATATTTCTGATGTTGAATGGCAATCTCGAGCTTGTGGCATAACTTGTCTTGTGATGGTGTTGTCATTTTTTGAAGGAAAGTCTAGGCCAATAGAAAACTTGATTGAACTCGGGACAAAACTTGGAGCATATAACGGAAATTATGATTGGTATGATAGCGGTCTCTGCTCGATTGCTAATGAGCTTGGCTTTAAGGCTTTTAGGAGGAGATGGGAACTCTCGAAGGCTGACACAGCTACCTTTAATAACGAAGGCAGGAATAAGAAGGACAACGATTTATATAATTCCCAAGCTTTAAAAGAGGGAATTTTTACATTAGTAGAAACATTAAGACTGGGTTCGCCAATTATCGTACCGGTTAGTAAGAATTTTGATGAACATCACAAGGGCCATGATATAGTGTTGACTGGCTATGAAAAAGATGGCGAAAAATTATTAGGCTTTTTTTATAATGACCCTAATAGTCGAGGTAAGAGAATAAAAAATGAGTTTGTGAGTATTGATAAATTCCTGGAACACTGGAAAAAAAGAGGCATTTTTGTTATAAATAACTAACCTATGAATAGCTATAACCATAAAAAAATAGAAAAAAAATGGCAAGACATTTGGGATAAGACAAATATATATAGTACCCCAAACGATTCGAGGAAAGAAAATTATTATACTCTTGTAATGTACCCTTATCCTTCTGGGGATCTACATCTTGGGCATTGGTATAATTTTTCTGGTGGTGATTTCTATGCTAGATATATGCGGATGAAGGGGTTTAATGTATTAAATCCAATGGGATTTGACTCTTTTGGTCTTCCGGCCGAAAATGCCGCTATCAAAAGAAATATTCATCCTAAAA
>DDHN01000008.1:79700-102307 GCA_002338125.1 Patescibacteria group bacterium UBA1875
TGCACTGCTGAAAATGCTGCAATTAAGCACAAACTTCATCCTAAAAAATGGACTTATGATAATATTGAGCGGATGATAGCTCAGCTTAAAATGATGGGAGGTAGTTATGATTGGTCAAGAATGGTTATAACCAGTGATCCTGAATATTATAAATGGACCCAATGGATGTTTCTGTTTATGTACAATCGTGGCTTAGCCTATAAAAAGAAGCAGGTTGCTAATTGGTGCACTGGTTGCAATACAGTTCTTGCGAATGAGCAAGTAGTTAATGGTAAGTGTGAAAGATGTGGTAACAAAGTTATCCAGAAGAATATTGAGCAGTGGCTTTTGGCGATAACAAAGTATGCAGATGATTTAATAGAAGGAACGAAAGAAGTAGACTGGCCAGAGAGAACGCTCGAAATGCAACGAAACTGGATTGGTAGGAGCGAAGGAGCAGAGATTGTTTTTAAGATTGCTAATAGAAAAGAAAAGATTACCGTATTTACTACTCGACCGGATACACTCTTTGGGGCTACTTTTATGGTTCTTGCCCCCGAACACCCTTTTGCCACCAAACTTGCGACAAAGGATAACAAGCAGGCAGTAGCTAAATACATTAAGCAGTCATTAGTCAAAACAGAATTAGAAAAGATGGAAGAAGATATAAACAAGAAAACCGGAGTTTTTCTTGGTAGCTACGCAATAAACCCCGTTAATGGTAGTAAAATCCCTATATACGTATCCGATTATGTCCTGGCTAGTTATGGCCACGGAGCGATTATGGCTGTTCCGGCACATGATCAGCGAGATTGGGACTTTGCAAAAAAATTTAATCTACCAATAATCGAAGTTATCTCGGGTGGTGACGTAAAAAAAGAAGCATATACCGAAGATGGCAAGCATGTGAATTCTGAGTATCTAAATGGGATGGATAAGAAAGAAGCAATTAATAAGGTTATCAGTGAGCTTTCTAAAAAGAAATTGGCTGAAAAAGCTGTAAATTACAAAATGCGTGACTGGCTTATTTCGCGTCAACGTTATTGGGGGGCCCCAATTCCAATTATCTATTGCCCAAAATGTGGTGTAGTTCCGGTGCCTGAAAAGGATCTCCCAGTAGAGCTCCCAGAAGATGTTAAGTTCAAACCAACCGGAGAGTCGCCACTTAAATCTCACCAAGGTTTCAAAAACGTTACTTGTCCGAAATGTGGCGGGCGGGCAGAACGAGAAACGGATACTATGGATACTTTTTTGTGCTCCTCCTGGTATTATTTTCGTTATCTCGATCCAGAAAACGATAAGGAATTCTGTTCAAAGGAACAGATGAAACAATGGATGCCAGTTGACTCATATATCGGTGGACCAGAACATGCTGTAATGCATCTTTTGTATAGCCGATTTTTCACCAGGGCCCTTTATGATGGGGGTTATTCTACTGTTAGGGAGCCTTTTGCAAAACTTAGACATCAAGGAATGATCTTGGGTGAAGATGGGCAAAAGATGAGTAAATCACGGGGTAATGTAGTTGACCCTGATAAAGAGATAGAAAGAGTAGGGGCCGATACCATTAGAATGTTTATGGGTTTTATGGGCCCTTTCGACCAAGGCGGGCCCTGGAATCCTAAGGGGGTCATTGGTGTTAGAAGATTCTTGGAAAAAGTCTGGAAACTTTATAACGGCAATATTGAGAATCGAGAACCCGATTCAACAGAAATAGGAATTCTGAACAAGACTATAAAAAAAGTTGGGGAAGATATTGAAGCTCTTAAATTTAATACCGCTATCTCTGCTCTTATGGTGCTTGTAAACGAACTTTCGAAGAGTAAGACTCAAAGCAAGAGAGCTCTTGGAATTTTGTGTCTCTTACTCGCTCCCTTTGCTCCGTATCTAACAGAAGAACTTTGGGAAAAACTTGGGAATAAAGAGAGCGTCCATATTCAAGAGTGGCCCAATTATGACAAAAAGGCAATAATAGACGATATAGTAACAATAGTCGTTCAAGTTAATGGTAAGGTAAGGGCAAGTTTAGAGATGAGTAAAGATAGTGTTCAGAAAGATGTTCAGGATGCCGCTTTGAAAGATGAAAAAATAAAAAAATACGTGGAAGGCAAAGAGCCAAAAAAAATCATTTATGTCCCCGGTAAAATATTAAATATTGTAATTTAGAACTTTTTTTGTTAAAATAATCGAGCTTCAAAGCAGAAAATAATATGCAACTTAACGTTAAAAATTTAGCTTATGCCCAGATTGGTAGCCGGGAAACCTATGAATTTTCTCTGGATAAAATAAATTTTTCAGAGGATGATGGTATCCAGACTGCCAAAGGAGAAGTGCAGCTTACTCGTCTAGATGAAGGGATGCTTGCAGAATTTCAGGTTGATTTAAGGGTCGTTCTTAATTGTGACAGATGTCTTGATGAGTTTACCTTTAAACCAGAGCTAAAATTTCAGCGGCTCTATACGCTAAAAACAGTATTCAGTGAAGATAGTGATTCATTGCCAGTTGACAAAGATTTTTCTATTAATATCCTTGATCCGATACGAGAGGAGGCGATTCTTTCGATTCCGACAAAAAAAATATGTGCCTCAAAATGTGCTGGTATTTGTCCGAAATGCGGGTCAGACTTAAATAGTAAGAAGTGTAAATGTGGTCAGAAGAAATATTAGAAGGTATAATTATTAATAAATAAAGGAGTATCATGGCCGTTCCAAAAAAGAAAACCTCAAAGAGGAAAAGCAAAACAAGAAGAGCCGCAAATATGAAAGTTAAGCCAATTATGCTTACAAAATGTCCAAAATGTGGCGAACCAAAAAAAGCTCATGTTGTCTGTTCCTTTTGTGGTTATTACAAAGGTAAAAAAGTTCTTGATATTGAGTCTAAACTTGATAAGAAATTGAAAAAGGAGAAAAAACAAGAAGCGGAAGATAAATAATCTGCTTCAAGTAGTTTTATATGGCTTCCAATAGACATTTGGCAAGACTGATAGCAGTTCAAACGCTTTATGAATGGGCTTTTATGTCGGAACGTTTTCCAAATGAGGAAGCTAAAATTTCAGAAAATAAAAAAGTCGAAGAGATCCTCAGCCGGAATTATTTAGAATTTGAAAAATCCTTAAATAACAAGGATTTTCTCTATGATTTAGTTTGGGGGACGATTGAGTATAGGGAGAGGATAGATAAAATAATAACTCCGGCTGCTCCGGAATGGCCGATCGCCCAGATTGCATTAGTTGATTTAGTTATATTGCGTCTTGCAATATATGAATTGTTGTTTAAAAGAGAAGTCCCCCCAAAGGTTGCTATAAATGAAGCTGTGGAGTTGTCAAAAACGTTAGGAGGCCCGAACTCATCCAAATTTGTAAATGGAGTTTTGGGTACTGTCTACCGGGCATCAGATATATATAACCCGGAAGATGATAAGAGGTCTGATGAAAAATCTAAATGAGATAGAAGAAAAAATTGGTGTTGAATTTAAGGACAAGGAATTACTTTTGACAGCCTTTGTCCATCGTTCGTATCTAAATGAGCACCGGAATGTAAAGGAGCATAATGAACGACTAGAATTTTTGGGAGACGCAGTTTTGGAGTTGGTGGTTACTGAGTATCTGTATGAGAACTATAATAATCCGGAAGGTGATTTAACGAACTGGCGAAGTGCTTTGGTGAAGACTGAAAGTATCTCTGAAGCAGCTAAAAAATTGGGTTTTGAAAGTCACCTTAAAATGAGTCGTGGTGAAAGGGCTTCGTCTGGTCGTTCTCGTCAATTAATTCTTGCCAATTCGTTTGAGGCTGTTTGTGGAGCTATTTATCTAGATAGAGGTTATCAAGAAGTAAAAAAATTTATACATAATAATATTATTATTAATCTCCCCAGAATTATTGAAAATAAATTATACATTGATGCTAAAAGTCATTTCCAGGAACTAGCGCAGGAGAAGGAAGGCATTACTCCTAAATATGAGTTAGTTTCAGAAGACGGCCCTGATCATGATAAAACATTTATAATCGCAGTTAAGATTGGCGATAAGGTTTGGGGAAAGGGTAAGGGACCTTCCAAACAATCAGCTCAACAGGCAGCAGCTAAAAAAGCTCTTCAAAAATATATTAAATAAAATTTTAATAAACTTTGGTTAAAAAGCAAAGTTGTTTCTACTTGAATAAAAGTATTTAAAATCATAAAATATGAGTGCGATGCGGGTGAACAATCAAGAAAATAAATAGGGGGTTTTTTGTTTCTTAAAAAACTTGAAATATCTGGTTTTAAATCATTTGCAACAAAATCGGTGATTGATTTTTCGGACGAAAAAACAGTAACAGCCATAGTCGGGCCTAATGGTTCTGGTAAGTCTAATATCGCAGATGCCGTACGCTGGGTATTGGGAGAGCAGAGCTATAAGACAATTCGTTCAAAAAAAAGTGAAGATGTAATTTTTTCGGGCTCCAATGGCAAGAGTAAGGCAAGCGCTGCCAAAGTTTCGATGTTGCTTGATAATAGTCGAGGACGAGCTCCAATTGACTTTACTGAGGTTGAGATTGAGCGCTCTGTTTATCGAGACGGAACTAGCGAATATCTAATAAACGGTAAAAAGTCTCGCTTAATGGATGTAGCTGAACTTTTAGCCCGTTCAGGTTTTGGCCAATCGACGTACTCGGTGATTGGCCAAGGAATGGTTGATTCGATGCTTTTTTACGGTCCGGCTGAAAGGAAGGTTCTTTTTGATGAGGCAGCCGGGGTAAGGAGCTACGAAATTAAAAGAGAGCAAACTACCCGAAAGCTTTCAGATACAGCCCAGAATATTATTAGGATTAAGGATATTCTTTCTGAGCTTAACCCTCGTCTTTCTACCCTTAAAAGACAAGCCGAGAAGGCTCAAAAAAAGGATGAGATAGCTAAGACTTTGGCTGAAAAGCAGAAGATATATTTTGCTAGTGTTTGGGAAAAGTTCAATCATCAAGAAAACGAGAAAAGAAAAGAACTTGATAAGATATATGATGAAGAAGAAAAGGTAAAAAAAGAATTAAATGAATTAAATAAGAAGTTTGAAAAGATTCTTGGCCAAGAAAAGGCTGATAATTCCAAGCTGGATAATTTGAGAGAAAAGATCGAAAACCTAGAAGACAAAAAAGACAAGCTGAGACAAGAGATATATACTCAAAAAGCACGTTTACAAGTTTTTGGTAAAGGAGGACTAACCCAAGAAGAGATAAAAAAGAAGATTAATATCTTAAATAATGAAATAAACGAACTTAAAATAGCTGAGAAAGAAAAAAATCAAGAACAAATAAGTAAAAATTTAGAGATTCAAGATAATATAATAGCAAAAATTACCGAAGAGATAGAGGTAAAAAGAAAAGAGCTTAGTAGACTGACAGCAGAGGTTGATAGTTTTGATTTTGGAAATCTTGATAAAGAATTAAACAATATTTTAGAAAGCCAGAATCTTTTTCTTATAAAGCTTGAATCAGCCGAGAAAATAGAAGAAGTCAAAAATACTATAAAAGCTGGTCGTGAAATAACTGGTGCTATTGAAAAATTAATTGTGAAAATTGGTGGCTCAAAACAAAATGTCTTGAATGAAATTACTCAACTTCAAAAAGAAATAGAGAAATTAATTACAAAAAAAGAAGAAGTTAAATCCGAAAGAGACGAGCTAAAAGGAGAGTTGTTAGAAGCTACGTATCTACTTGATGCGAAAAAGGCTAGAAGAAAAGAGATTAAAGAAGAGAACGAAAGATTACTAGGTTTAAAACCTATTAATAATAAAGAGAGTCAAAAAATTTCAGAAGATATCTTAAAACATGAGGCTGATATCGAGAAAATCAATCAAGAGATAGCCAATCTTAAAGAAGAATTAAATTTAAATTCAAATGACTTCTCTATGGCTGGCAAGAACCTTACTGAAATAAAAGATGCAACAAGCAAGAAGCAAATTTTACTCAGTGAATACCAACAAGAAACTACAAAGCTTAGAATTGATATTGCTAGGATAGAAACAAAAAAACAGGACTTAAAAGAAGATATAAAAACTGAGTTAGGTGATGAATCCAAACTTGCTGGGGCTAAATCAATCCCCGAAATTGACGAAGAATTAGCAAAATCTGAGATTGAAAAACTAAAAAGTAAGTTGTATGCTATCGGTGAAATTGATCCAGAGGTAGAAAGTGAGTTCCAGGAAGTTGATCAGAGAGTAACTTATCTGACTGACCAGCTTTCTGATTTGGAAAAAGCAAAAAACGATCTTGAAAAACTCATTAAAGACTTAGACGAGAAGATAAAAAAACAATTCGAAGTTTCATTCGATTCAATTTCAAAGAAATTTAAACATTTTTTTGAACTACTGTTTGAGGGAGGTGAGGCAAAACTTGAATTAGTTGTTGAGAAAACTGAGGATGGCGAAGAAAAATTTGGCATTGAAATAACCGCAATTCCTCCAGGGAAAAGAGTCAAGTCACTCTCAGCTTTATCGGGAGGCGAAAGAACCTTAACCTCATTGGCTTTACTTTTTGCTATACTTTCGGTCAACCCAGCTCCATTTGTTCTGCTCGATGAAGTTGACGCTGCCCTCGACGAAACAAATACTAAAAGATTTTTGAAGATTGTCCATGAATTATCAAAAACAACTCAATTTATATTTATCTCACACAATCGAGAAACAATGAAAGAGGCAGATATTATTTATGGTGTGACAATGGATGATTCACATGCCTCTAAACTTTTATCTATAAGGCTAGAAGAGGCTATCAAGACTTCTGAGAAATAATTATGAAATTAGAAAACAGCCATATTTTTTTCTGTGGTATCGGTGGAATAGGTATGAGTGGACTTGCAAAAGTTTTAGCCCTTTCAGGCTATAGGGTTTCGGGGTCTGATTTATCGAAGTCAAATATTACCAGAAAACTCGAAAGGTTGGGTATTAAGATTTATAGTCCTCAAAAAAAGGATAATTTAAATGGAGTAGATGTTTTTGTTTATTCAGCGGCTATCCCTTGTAATAACCCAGAATTTATTGAAGCTAAAAGAAAAGGAATAAAATTATTATCAAGATCGGAACTACTGGGATGTTTGATGAACGAAAAAAAGGGGATAGCTGTTGCTGGAACTCACGGAAAGACAACAACCTCTACGATGTTGTCATTAGTATTAGAAGAATCAGGCTTGGACCCTACAATAGTTATTGGTGGCGAGGTAAAAAATATAGGGGGAAATGCTAAAAAAGGTAATGGCCCATACTTTGTGGCCGAAGCATGTGAATATGAAAGGTCTTTTCTGGACTTAAAACCATTCGGAGCAATCATTACCAATATTGAAGCTGATCATTTGGATACTTATGACAGTCTTGCTGATATTCTCGAATCCTTTAAGAAGTTTACTTCAAAAATAGATGAAAAAGGTTTTCTAACGATTTGCTCAGAAGACAAGAACTTGATCTCTCTCAATGGTTCCTATCAGGGTACAGTACTGACATATGGTTTTTCGAAGGCAAAATATATTGCAGGTGGCATCAAGGTCATGGGCCACAAAACGGTATTTGATGTTTATAAAGAAGATCAAAAAATTGGTAAATTCAAACTTATAATTCCTGGTCGCCATAATATATTAAACGCACTTTCAGTAATTGCGACCTGTGATTATCTTGGTATCGATATTCACAGTATTAAAAAAACATTAGCTTTATTTACAGGTGCTAAAAGAAGGTTTGAGATAAAGGGAAAGAAAAATGGGGTTTTGGTTATCGATGATTATGCTCATCATCCAACTGAAATACAGGCAACGCTTTCTGGTATTGCTGAATATTATCCTCAAAAAAGAATTTGGGCAGTTTTTCAACCCCACCAATATTCACGAACAAAATTCTTATTCCTTGAATTTGCAAACTCGTTCACAAAAGCTTACAAAGTTATTGTCCCTGATATTTACGCCGCTAGGGACACGGAGGAGGATAAAAAATCCATTTCTTCTAAAATGTTGGCTGATAAAATCCAAAAAATATCATCTAATGGAATTTATGTCGGTGATTTTGAGGGAGTGGCCAAATATTTGAAGCAAAACACAGCACCCGGAGACTTGATAGTGACTCTGGGGGCTGGGCCTGTCTTTTCGGTGGGAGAAATCTACCTCGAAGGTTGACAGTAGGGTTCTTTTGCGGTAAAATCCGTAGGTAAGTAAATCAGAAAAGGAGCAACCCTTGTTAGTAATCAGACTCGCTAGGACCGGAAAGAAAAAACAAGCTTATTTCCGAATTGTCGTAGCAGAAAAGCAAAAAGCCGTTGGGGCAAAATTCGTTGAGATATTAGGCAATTATAATCCTCACGAAAAAAAGATTGTAATAAACAAAGAAAAGTTAGAACAATACCTGAAAAATGGAGCCCAGCCTTCGAATACTTTGGCAAAGGTTCTTAAAAAAGAAGGTATTACGCTTCCAAAGTGGGTGAAAATTGTTGAAAAAAATAAAGCTCCAAAATCCAAAGAAGAAGATAAAAAAGAAGCTCCAAAAAAAGAAGAGGCTTCTACTGAAACGGTTGAAGAATCAACTGATGTCTCAAAAGAAGTCGAAAAAGAACCCGAGGAAAAGAAAGAAGAAGTCAAAGAAGATAAATAATATAAACTAACGCCTAAAAAGTAGGCAGGGCAAAGCCCAGAGGATAAAATGTCTGAAAGAGACCAAGAATTTGTAGAAATGGTTGCGAAGGCACTTGTCGAAAAGCCAGAAGCAGTCACCGTCACTAGAAAAGTTGACGAAATGGGAGTCCTTCTTGAACTCTCAGTAGATAAAGAAGATATGGGTGTAATCATCGGTAAAGAAGGAAGAACTGCCAAAGCTCTAAGAACTTTGCTTAGAGTTCTGGGGGCAAAAAATGATGCTCGGGTCAATCTAAAAATCGTCGAGCCAGAAGGAGCAGAAAGCCCAAAGCAGGAAGAGGCAGTCGAGGAGATAAAAGAAGAAGTTCCAACAGAAGAGACAAAAGAAGAAGTTAAAGAAGAGGAGAAAGAGGCTGAATCAAGCGAAGAAGAGCGCCCAATGGCCGACCTCGAAATATAAAAGATTATTAATTAGAGTCGCCACAGCTTTAACGGTTGTGGCGATTTTGATAAAATAAAAAAATGAAATTTATTATCCTTACATTATTTCCGGATATGATTGATGCGTTTGTAAATGAAAGTATCTTGGGTAAGGCCCAAAAGAAAGGTCTGATTAAAGTTGAAACAGTGAATCTTTCGAAATGGGGCATCGGTAAGTGGAGAAAAGTTGACGATACTCCCTACGGAGGTGGTGCAGGTATGGTTCTCAGGGTAGATGTAGTAGCGGAAGCTATCAAGGATATAAAGAAAAAAAACAAACAGGCTAAAACTATTCTACTCTCGCCACAAGGCCAAAAGTACAGCCAAGAGATAGCCCAAAAATTTGCTCATTTAGAAAAAGATTTAATTCTTATTTGCGGTCATTATGAAGGTTTTGATGAAAGAATCAGGGAATACGTTGACATGGAAATATCAATTGGTGATTATGTTTTAACCGGAGGGGAGATTCCCGCAGCTGCGATCATCGATTCTGTATCTCGTCTTATCCCAAATGTTCTAGGTGATCAAAAGTCCCAGCTAGAAGATTCTTATTCGTTAGCCGGAGAAAAGATTTTAGAATACCCTCATTACACAAAGCCAAAAGAGTATGAAGGTAAAAAAGTCCCTGATGTTTTAATAAGTGGTCATCACGGAGAAATATCAAAATGGCGGGAACAAGAAGCACACAAAAGAACTCAGGAAAAAAGACCGGACTTACTATAAGAAAGAGCGCCCACCATGTAAATGGCTGAGCGCTCAAAAAAGAAGAGGAGGGTTACTCCCAATTGTCTTGGTCGGAGCTAACTCGTACCTCAATGAGCTTGGGGTCAAATCCTCGGCGGTTCATCAACTCTAAGATGAAGTTCTCGAATTCTGGGTAAGTCCCTGGAACACCGCTCAGGTCGAAGACGGCGATTGGTCCATCAGGACCAAGTTTTTGGTAATTGATCTGAATTCCGTCCTTGAAACGATTGTCGCTCTCTAGCTCAAAGACAGCGAGCTTCGCTTCAAGTGTGTCAACAGTGGTGTCAAAGGTTGCCCTTAGGTTCATGATAAACCTCCTCAGTAAAGGAATATCTTTGCGGAGAGTATTTTAATACATAATGATTGGTTTGTCGATATTATTTTGATAGCTTTAAGTTAACGGTGAATATAGAACCTTTCCCAGCAGTACTTTCTGCACTGATAGAACCACCACATTTTTCAACAATTTGTTTCGCTATAAAAAGGCCCAGCCCTGTTCCGGTAATACTCTCAGTATTTTTGTTTTTAGCTCGATAAAATTTTTCAAACAAGTGTTTTTGTTCTTCTTTGGTAAGGCCGATACCGTTGTCCGCAACTGAAACTTCCAAATAATTATTGATCTTTTTGGTTCTAATATTAACCTTCCCTTTATTCGGCGTATATTTGATAGCATTATCAATGAGATTAGTCATCACCTCTTTTATTTTCTTCTCATTGCCTAAGACATCAGGTGTTTTGGTGCTTTTGTAGTCTATTGAGATGTTTTTTTTCCTTGCTTTGAAAACAGAATTTTCTATTACCTCGCAAATAACCTGATTTATATCAAATTTACTAATTTCAAATGTGAGACGACCAGTTTCGTTTTTAGCTACTTCCAGAAGGTCGTTTACAAGAGAGGAGAGGTCGCTATTAATTCTTTTGGCATCTTTTATCATCTCTTTTGTTTCTTTATCAAATTTTTTATTTTCAACAATTGAAAGGTAGCCATCCAGTGCAAATATTGGGTTTCCAAGCTCATGGGCAACTACGTATACGAATTCATCTTTCATCTTTTGAAGTTCAATTTCAGCAGAAAGATCAGCGATAGTAACGGCAACTCCTTTGATGAAAGTTTCAGAATCACTAATTGGTGAAATACTAATAGCAACAGGAAAGAGCTCACCATTTGAATTTTTCATATAAATTCTGTCTTTTGAAGTTGCCTTTATTCTTTTTCCGGTCTTTAAACTATCCGAAATTAGATCTTTTGGATATTTTTTACCGTCTTCGTTATAGAAAGTTATTAATTTTTTGTAATAACGGAATTCAATTTTTTCGGAAGTATGACCAGTGATTTTTTCTGCTTCTTTGTTAAAAAGAATAATCTGGCCGTCATTGTTTATTACAATTAGGGCTTCTGCGATTGAAGCTGTGATAGCTTCATACATTTGTCTTTCTTCAGAAAGTGCCTTTGATTTATCGGTAGCCGAACGTTCTTTTAGATTCATTTTTTCTTCTAGTTCTGTCATGACAAAATATGAGATTACTATAAACAGAAAAGCTGCTCCTAGCATTGTTGCTACAACACTAACCGTAAAGCCATTAATAAATTGAAGACTTTCTGGAATAACTGCGGAAACAATTACTACCCCCTTGGTTGCCTCTGAGGCTGCTTTAATTGGAAGATAGAATTTGATAGAGCTATCTTTCGGTTTAAATTCGGATAATACAGAGATTCCGCCAATAGCAGTTTGCCAATGGTTATCGGCTAAAAGGGGGGTGTTTAAAGCAATGTTATTATCACTTGTGATTATGGTCCCATTTGCGTCAGTTAGGGTTATTTTTTCAAAATAATCAGACTCTCGAAGCGCCTTAATAAATTCATCGTGTTCAAGGCTCTCTCTTAATCCTTTCGGTGATGATAAATCAAAAAAATCATCGGCCATAATATTGATGTATTTTTCTAGATTAATTTTATAGCCATTTAAAATATAATTGCTAAACTGCTTTCGGCTAATCGTAAAAGTAAACCATCCGATAAAAAAGGCGATAATTATAGATATAATCAAAAACTTGTGTCTGAGCTTCAATTTACCCTCACCGTATTAGTATAGTTTAAAAATTAGTCATGATAAAGAGAGTATGTTAAAATCGAAGGAAAGGAGTGAAATGGTTAAACCAAAAGTAGATGTCGGGTTATGCATTGGTTGTGGAACATGTGTAAGTATGTGCGAGACTTGTTTTGAACTAGGGGATGACATGAAATCACATGTTAAGAAAGATTGTTCTGCTAATTGCTGTAATCTTCAAGAAGTTGTTGAAAGTTGTCCGGTGGCTGCCATCACCTTAGAATAAAGATAGTAGAAATTCTAATGATTTTGCGCTATAATCACAGCGCTTTATTATGAATAAATTTATTTTAAAAACAACTATGACCCCAAAAGGGGACCAACCTCAGGCTATTAAAAAAATAATATCAAATTTTTATTCTGGCAATAAAGACATGCTTCTTTTAGGTGTAACTGGTTCTGGGAAAACTTTCACGATGGCTAAGGTAGTAGAAAAAATAAATAAACCTACTTTAGTTATAACCCACAACAAAACCTTAGCAGCACAGCTATATTCAGAATTCAAGGAGTTCTTTCCGGATAATGCCGTTCATTATTTCGTATCATACTATGATTATTATCAACCAGAAGCCTATATTCCTCGCACAGATACCTATATTGAAAAGGATGCTGATGTAAATGAGGAGATTGATAGATTACGTAATGCCGCAACGGCCTCACTTTTTTCGAGGTCAGATACATTAATCGTTGCTTCAGTCTCTTGTATATATGGCCTAGGCTCACCTGATCTATATCGTGATTATCGGATTGATGTGGGAGTAGGTAGCAAAATTGAAAGAGAGGAAATACAGCGAAAGTTAGTTGATATTCATTACAGTCGTAACGATAAGGTTCTTGAAAGGGGCAATTTTAGGGTCAGGGGGGAGACATTAGATATTGTTCCTGCTTATGAAGAGACAGCATATCGAATAGAATTTTTTGGTGATGAAGTAGAGAAAATCAAAACCTTTAATTACCTTACGGGTGAGGTTATAAACGAAATACCTAGTCTTTCAATATATCCAGCTAAACATTTCTTAACTATTAAAGACAGAATAGGAGAGATGAGAGCTAGTATATTAAAAGAGCTTGAATCAAGGATAAGCTATTTTAAAAATCAGGGGAAACTTTTAGAAGCTCAACGGATAGAAGAGCGAGTCAGGCATGATATGGAGATGATAGAAGAGACCGGCTATGTTGGCGGTATCGAAAATTATTCTCGTTATTTATCTTTTAAAAATCCTGGAGAACCTCCATCAACTCTTCTTGACTATTTCCCAAAAGATTTTTTGTGCTTTGTAGATGAGTCTCATATGACAATACCTCAAATTAGGGGAATGTATAATGGGGATCGTTCTCGAAAAGAGACATTGGTAGAATTTGGCTTTAGATTACCTTCAGCTTTGGACAATCGACCGTTAAAATTTGAAGAGTTTCGAGAACGGACAAACAAGACGCTTTATGTTTCAGCTACCCCGGGAGAGTTCGAGCTATCGAAGGTTACAGAGGGAGCTATCAAAAAACCTGCTGATTTTTACGAGAATCGTAGAAAGGGTAAAGAATACCCAAATATTGCGGAACAAATTATACGTCCAACTGGGCTTTTGGATCCAGTAATTGAAGTCAGGCCAGAAAAAGATCAAATACCAGATTTAATAGAAGAAATTAAATCAAGAATCGGTAAGCAGCGAGTTCTGGTGACGACACTAACTAAAAAAATGGCTGAAGATCTAAGTGAGTATTTGGCAGAACTTTCTATAAAAGTTCAATTTATCCACTCTGAAATAGCTACTTTGGATCGTCCGGAAATTCTTCGTGATCTCAGATTGGGAAAGTATGACGTTGTTGTGGGGGTAAATCTTTTGAGGGAAGGGATAGACTTACCAGAGGTTTCTTTGGTCGCTATCCTTGATGCTGACAAAGAGGGATTTTTGAGGAGCGAACAATCACTAATCCAAACTATTGGAAGAGCGGCTCGACATGAAGAAGGAAAAGTTATAATGTATGCATCACAAATTACAAAATCGATGAAAATGGCAATTAAAGAAACAGAAAGAAGAAGGAAAATACAGGCTAAATATAATGAAGATAATAAAATAACTCCTCAGGGCATTAAAAAAGCTGTCAGAGAGAGCTTAGTTACCGAGAAAAAAACAACAACAGATGTAAACGAAATCGACTTAAAGAAAATACCAAAAGAGGAGTTAAGGGTGATAGTTAAGGATTTGGAGGATAAAATGGAGCTCGCTTCTAAGTCTCTCGAATTTGAAAGAGCCGCAGAGCTTAGAGACTTAATCTCGGATATCAGAGAAGAGCAACAGAAAGAGAAGCTGAAAAGAAAACTTAAAAAATCATAATGCGCTTAAATATTGAAAACCATTGACATCTACGATATAATGCCAAAGCAACTATCTATTGGTTAGGATTAGGTATATAAGGGCTTTATTATGGACAAAATTATCGTTCGGGGTGCTCGGGAACACAATTTAAAAAACATCGACGTTACTATACCAAGAGATAAATTGGTAGTGGTAACTGGATTGTCTGGCTCGGGTAAATCTTCTTTGGTTTTTGACACAATCTATGCCGAAGGCCAACGACGCTATGTAGAAAGCTTATCTTCGTATGCCCGTCAATTTTTAGGGATAATGGAAAAGCCGGATGTAGACCAAATAGATGGCCTTTCTCCGGCTATCTCAATAGACCAAAAATCTTCGACTCGTAACCCGCGTTCGACAGTGGGAACAGTGACAGAAATCTATGATTATCTAAGATTGCTTTATGCTCGAATAGGGGTCCCTCACTGTCCGTTATGTGGTGAAGAGATCTCGCGACAAACTAATGACCAAATAGTTGAAAATATTCTTAGTTTGCCGGGAAAATCAAAGGTAATGATTTTAGCCCCTATCGTTAAAGGCCGAAAAGGTGAGCACAAGTATGTTTTTGAGGGTTTAAAGAAGGCTGGTTATACAAAAGTTAGAATTGATGGAAAAATTTATGATATTGAAGAAGAAGTAAAGCTACACAAGAACTATAAACATGATATAGATGCCGTTATTGATAGATTGTTTGTAGATAGAAAAAATAAAAGACGTCTTGGAGAGTCAGTCGAGCAGGCGTTAAATCTTGGTGAAGGCCTCTTGTATGTACGTGAAGTTGATAAAAACAAAGAGCATGTATATTCTCAAAATTTTGCTTGTGAAAAATGCGGCATTAATTTACCAGAGCTTTCTCCGAGAAGTTTTTCTTTTAACTCTCCTTATGGAGCATGCCCCGCCTGTACAGGTTTAGGGACCAAATTAGAAGTAGATCCAAACCTCGTTGTCCCAAATCAAAGATTAACGATAGCTGAAGGAGCTATTAGGCCTTGGACCCGAACAACTGCTAAGATGGGTTGGTATGCTCAGGTGTTGTCAGCGGTTGGCAAAAAATATGGTTTTGCGACCGATGTTCCCTATAAAAAACTGTCTGAAAAAGCTAAAAACATGATTATGTATGGTACGGGAGAAGAAACAGTAAATGTCCCCTTAGGTAGTGGTAGGGAATATGAAACCACCTATGAGGGTGTAATCGCTAATCTCGAAAGAAGATACCGAGAGACTGATTCCGACTATGTTCGTAAAGAAATCGAAAAATATATGACTATAAAAAAATGTGCCGTTTGCGGAGGAACACGGTTAAAGCCTGAATTTGTTGCAGTAACGGTTGCTGATAAATCAATTGTTGATTTAGTTAGTATGTCAATCGAAGAGTGCCTAAAATTTTTTGAGAAAATTACTCTTAATGAAAGAGATGCAAACATTGCCCGACAAATTTTGAAAGAGATTAAAGAACGTTTGAAATTTATGCTCAATGTGGGTCTAAATTATCTTACTCTTGATCGAAACGCCAAAACACTTTCCGGTGGAGAAGCTCAAAGAATCAGGCTAGCCACTCAGATAGGATCATCTTTGATGGGTGTATTGTATATTCTTGATGAGCCCTCTATTGGGCTACATCAAAGAGATAATGTGCGGCTAATTAATACCTTGAAAAAGCTTCGCGATCTTGGTAACACTGTCATAGTCGTTGAACATGATGCTGAGACAATGGAAAATGCTGATTGGCTCTTGGATGTTGGTCCGGGAGCAGGAGAACATGGCGGAAAAATAATTACTCAGGGAACGCCTCAGCAAGTAAAGAAGAATCCGAAATCTCTTACCGGGCAATATCTATCAGGAAAAAAAGTAGTGACTTGTCCTATGAAAAGAAGACAGGGAACTGGCGAGAGCCTAGAGATAAAAGGAGCTGAGGAAAATAACTTAAAAAATATTGATGTTAAAATTCCGCTAGGGAAAATGGTATGTGTCACCGGAGTCTCTGGTTCCGGTAAATCTTCATTAATAAATGATACTTTGGCAAAAAAGTTATCTAGCATTTATCATCGGGCTCAAAGTATTCCAGGGAAACACCAAGAGATAATCGGCACTAAATATCTTGATAAAGTGATCGATATTGATCAATCACCCATTGGAAGAACCCCACGCTCAAATCCGGCAACCTATACCGGAGTATTCACAAATATTCGGGAGCTATTTGCAGCAACCCCAGAAGCAAAAATGCGTGGCTATAAATCGGGTCGCTTCTCTTTTAACGTAAAGGGTGGTCGTTGTGAAGCTTGCCATGGTGAGGGAATTCTAAAAATAGAAATGCATTTTTTACCAGATGTTTATGTTACATGCGAAGAATGCAAAGGGAAGCGATACAACAAGGAAGCACTTGAAATACATTACAAGGGTAAATCAATCGCTGATGTTTTGTCGATGACCGTTGAAGAAGCTCTAGAATTTTTTGCCAATATCCCTGCCATTAAAACTAAGCTAAAAACACTTTATGAAGTTGGTCTGGGGTACATTAGGCTTGGGCAACCAGCGACTACACTTTCGGGTGGAGAGGCTCAAAGGGTAAAGTTAGCAACAGAACTAGCACGAAAATCAACCGGGAAAACACTCTATATCCTAGATGAGCCGACCACAGGATTACATTTCGATGATGTAAATAGACTAATGAGTGTATTAAATGCCCTGGTTGATAAGGGGAATACAGTCTTAATCATTGAACATAACTTGGATGTAATTAAATGTGCTGATCATATAATTGATTTAGGCCCGGAAGGAGGCGACGGCGGTGGTACAATCGTAGCTGAAGGTACCCCAGAGTATGTTGCCAAAAATTCTAAATCTTTTACCGGACAATATTTGAAAAAAATTCTAAATTTCAAATAGAATAAAGTAATGAATAAAAAAATTATTCAAAAATTGAAAAAACTGCCGAAAAATTCCGGAGTCTATATTTTCCGTGACAAAAACAACAAAGTAATCTATATTGGCAAAGCTGTTAATCTTAAAAACCGAGTGTCTTCGTATTTCGAAAATGCTAACAAGGACACGAAAACTCAAAGTTTGGTAATAAATATCGCAAAATTAGATATTCTCGAAACGAGTTCTGAGTTCGAGGCTTTAATTTTGGAATCCGACTTAATCAAACGTTATAAGCCAAAATATAATATTAGGCTCAAAGATGATAAAAGTTACGTCTACCTAAAAGTAACAAAAGAAAAATTTCCTAGAATTAACATTGTCAGGCAAATTACAGATACCGATTCAGGTTATTTGGGTCCATTTATAGACTCCCAGGCGGTTCGAAGCATTTTGAAAATTGCTCGAAAAATTTTCCCTTACTGTTCATGTAGCAGGGCAAATGATACGTGCCTCTATTTTCATTTAGGTTTGTGTCCCGGCTATAGCGAGGAATATATTTCTCAAAGAGATTATGCACGAAACATTCAAGGAATTAAAAGAATATTTGCTGGTAAAACTGCCAGTTTAGAAAAGGAATTTAAAAAGCAGATGAGAAGTAACGCTACTAATAGAAATTATGAATTGGCTGCCAATTTTCGTGACAAGTTAAAATATTTAGAACGAATAAAAAAATCTCAATTTATCTCTGAAAGGGATTTATCAGCCGATTTGGCTTTGGTTCAACTTCAAAAAAGTCTACGATTGCCTAACCCAGCATCTCGAATAGAGTGCTACGATATCTCAAATATTTTAGGTACGTCAGCAACCGGTTCGATGATTGTTTTTAAAGACGGAATCGCTGCTCCCAAAGATTATCGAAGATTCCAGATAAAAACAGTCAGAGGCGCAAACGACTTTGCGATGATGGCCGAAATAGTGGCTAGAAGGTTCCGGCGACATACAAATACCTGGCCACTACCAGACCTAATTATTCTAGATGGCGGCAAAGGTCAACTTTCAGCAGTAACTCAAAATGTGATTATCCCGAAACAGACTAAAATAATTGCCTTGGCTAAAAAGAGAGAAGAGGTTTTTATCCCTCTTGATAAAAAATACAAAAAAATAATCATCCCCAAAGACTCGCCAGCCTATTATTTGATTCAAAGGATACGAGATGAAGCACATCGTTTTGCCATTACTTATCATCGCAGCTTAAGATCAAAAAAAGTTTTCAACTCTTCCCTTGATGATATAATTGGTGTTGGCCCAAAAACGAAGAAAAAACTACTTAATCATTTTGGTTCAGTGAAAAATATAAAAGAAGCTACTGAAACAGAAATAGCTAAGGTTGTTTCTAGCAAGCTTGCTAAAAAGATAAAAGAAAATTTATGAAAAAAATAACAGCAATCGGTGGGGGGACGGGTCTATCGACTTTGCTTCGAAGTATTCGAGATTATCCGCTTGATATTTCGGCGATTGTAGCAATGACTGATGACGGAGCTTCTACCGGAAGACTAAGAAAAGACTTAGAAACCTTGCCTCCTGGCGATGTGAGGCAATGTATTGCCGCTCTATCAAGAGACGAGGGTGTCTTACTTTCATTGTTTGACTATCGATTCAAAAAAGGCTTTGGGTTGAGTGGTCATAGTTTCGGTAATCTTTTTATAACAGCACTTTCGGATATTACCGGAAGTTTTGAAGAAGCCGTATTCTTAGCTTCACGGATTCTTCAAACCCAAGGAGAAATAATTCCGGCAACTTATGACAATATTCATTTATCGGCTTTTTTTGATAATGGAAAAAAAATTATCGGTGAATCTCGAATTACTCGGTATGGTTACAATCATCAAATTGCTGAAATAATGCTTAACAAAAAAGCAGAGACAAATAAAGAAGCAATTAAAAAAATTATGGAAGCGGATATTTTGCTAGTAGGTCCCGGTTCACTTTATACCAGTATTATGCCTAACTTTTTATTACTCGAATTAAATAAAGCCTTTAAAAAGTCTCAGGGTCTTAAAGCATATATCAGCAATGTTTCTACAGAAAGGGGGGAAACGGATAACTTCAAAATATCTGATCATTTAGAGGTATTAAAAAAATACGGTGTTTCTTTCGATTTGGTGATCGCTACAAATAGTCATTATTCTCCAAAAGAAGTTAAGGTGGATACTAATAGTTTCTTTGAGACAAAAATTGTTAAGATGGATCTAACCGATATTAAGAACCCGCTTTGTCATGATATTGAAAAGCTCGGAGGATCTCTCTGGGAGATTATCGGGAATATAAAAAAAATAAAAGGAGGAAGGTATGACTTTAAACAATAATTATGAAAAAATTGAAGAAGAGGCTATAAAAAAACTAAAACCTCAAAAACCTAAAATGAGGATAAGTGGAAAAAGCACTTTCTTGTTAGAGAATTTATCTCGAAAGAAAAATGACAAAAAAATTTCAAAGAAAAATTGAAGAATTCACCTGTAATGTTTGTAACCGAAGGGTCAAAGGAAATGGCTATACAGATCATTGTCCAGAATGTCTTTGGGGTAAGCATGTTGATATCAATCCTGGTGACAGGAAGGCTAAATGTCATGGAGCTATGAAGCCAATTGATTTTGAAGAAAAAAGTGGTCAGATACGTTTAAAATATCAATGTCAAAAATGTAGTCATATTTTTTGGGTTAAAACAGGTTCAGGTGATAATTACGAAAAAATAATCAACATTAAAGTTGATTTATGATATAAAAAAGTTAAATCGATGTATCGATTGTCCCTTGAATAAAGAAAGGATGAGTAGCTGATGGAGGATGTCAGTAGGTTGCGGGCGGCTGCTAGATTGGTAGGGGCCGGAGAAACAACATATGAAGAACTGGGTATTGAGCTCGACCCTTTCCAGCGCCCACTTCGAGAATACGAAGAGGCTAAGGGTAGGGGGTTGCGCTATCGTTCGAATGAACGAGAGGCTATTGTCGAAGAGTGCAAATCGGTTTTTTCCCAATAACTCACTATCTGTCACTACACTTTGTCCTTCGGGCCGTAACAATAATGTTGCGGCCCTGTTTTGTAGACAAAAATTACAATATCTGTTAATATTTACTGGCCTATGGATACAATAGCAACAGTCGTTCAAGTAGTTACGCTAATACTTGTAATTATAGCTGTCTTGCTCCAACAGAAAGGGACCGGACTTTCAGGTGTTTTTGGAGGCGGTGGAGCGAGCTATAAGACAAAAAGAGGAGCTGAAAAATTTCTGATATATCTAACAAGTGGTTCAGCTTTTTTGTTTCTGTTGGCAACAATTTGGCAATTACTATCATAAATGGAACTAAAAAGAAAAACTAAAAATATCGTTGAGGGCTTTACAAAAACTAAGAAAAGTCTTTCAGAGGCTAATCTAGACGACCTGACGAGAGTTTATAAAAAACTTTTAAAAAAGTTACCTGATATTTCCCATCTTAAAAACATTGTATTGTTTATGGGAGTTGCTACCTTACTTATTTTTGTTCTTTTTGCTCAACGATTCTCTGCTTTAAATGAATATTTACCAATTGAGCCAAATAAGGGTGGTGTCTACTCTGGAGGAATAGTGGGAGAGATAAAACAGCTTAACCCACTTTATTCACCGACTAATTCAGCGGAAACTTCGGCAGTATCGCTGATTTTTTCGGGTCTTACCAAAAGAAGTAATAATAGAGAGGTAATCGGTGATTTGGCAGAGAGCTGGAAAATATCAAAGGACAAAACAACTTATACTTTTAAATTAAAAAATAATATCTTTTGGCACGATGGAGAGAAGTTAACAGCTAACGACGTTGTTTTTACATATAATACTATAATTAATCCCGATGTTGGTTCTCCTAGGCTTTCAACTTGGAGGGATGTAAAGATTGAGGCCCCAGATGAATCAACGGTTGTTTTCACCTTACCTAATGTTTATTCTTCTTTCATATATCTTACCGATGCTCCGATAATACCTGAGCATATTTTATCTGGGATATCTGCTGAAAACTTGCGTTCAGCAGAATTTTCAAAAAATCCAATAGGCTCAGGGCCCTATATCTTTGAGGAATTCAGGGAAATTAAGGATACCCAAGAGGTTCATCTTCTTGTTAACAAAAACTATTATGGTACCGTTCCTTATATCGAAGAAATCTATTTGAAGGCCTATAAAAATTATTCTGATCTGACCGGGGCTTATGCTAAGAAGGAGGTTTATGGGATTGAGAAATTATTACCCTCTGAGATGATTAAAGAAAATCAACTTCCGAACATTGCTGTCTACAACCTTTCAATCCCCGAATATGAAGCATTATTTATGAATATGGCTTCCGGGACCCTTACTGATGAGCCGTTAAGAAAAGCTATTGCACTTGCAATTGATAAGGAAAAAATTATTAAAGAAATTTACCATGGGCAAGCGATAAAGATAGATTCACCTATACTACCGGGATTTCTTGGATATAACAGCAAGATCAAACAAAAATATGATTTGGCAGCTGCTAAAAAAATATTAAGAGGAGCAAAGTATACGGTTAACAAGGAGGGTAATTTATTCAAGGATAATAAAAAGATTTCTCTAAGGCTCGTTGTAAATGATGGTTATCTAAGAGTAAGAGAGGCAGAAACCATTGCTAAGATGATTGAGGAATTGGGTGTTGAAATAACGGTTGAAAGTTACCCTTTCAATGTTTTTATCGAAGAATATATTCGGCCTCGAAACTATGATCTTTTACTTGTATCCCAGAATTTAGGAGCTGACTCTGACATTTACTCCTTCTATCACTCAAATATGGCCGAAGACCCTGGCCTTAATTTTTCGGGAATTAGTGAGAGGCAAATAGATAAATATCTTGAAGAGGCTAGAACGATCCATGATCAAAATGAGAGATCAGAGAAGTATAAAGCTGTTTCGAAGTTCATCACAGATGCTTATCCTGCTGTATATATATGTTGGCCAAGCTATCTTTACGGTGTTTCCAATGAAGTAAAAGGAATCCATTCGATGAAGTTAATTGAGCCAAAAGATCGCTTTACCGATATCGCGGATTGGTACATTAACGAGAAACGGGATAGGTAATTCCGTTGACTTTAAACTGAATTTGGGCTATTATTTCCTTTGCGAAGCAGTTTTTTTCTATAGCCATTTAACAATTGGGGATGTGGTGGAATTGGTAGACACGCAAGCTTGAGGGGCTTGTGGCCGTATAGGCTGTGGAAGTTCGAGTCTTCTCATCCCCACCATTAATAATTGAGGCGAGATAGCTCAGTTGGTAGAGCGAAGGACTGAAAATCCTTGCGTCCCCGGTTCAAATCCGGGTCTCGCCACCATCAAGGGTGCTTAGCTCAGCTGGTTAGAGCGTCTGGTTTACACCCAGAAGGTCGAGGGTTCGAATCCCCCAGCACCCACCATCACGTCCTGCGAGAGTAGCTCAGTTGGCTAGAGCGCAACCTTGCCAAGGTT
>DDHN01000008.1:102557-107264 GCA_002338125.1 Patescibacteria group bacterium UBA1875
CAAGGTTGAGGTCGCGGGTTCGAATCCCGTCTCTCGCTCCAAAGTAAGCCCAGACCCGATAGATCCGGGCTCCAGGCTTTTTTTGTAAGGCGTCGTGGCCGAGTAGCTAGGCAGCGGTCTGCAAAACCGCGTACCCGGGTGCAAATCCCGGCGACGCCTCCATCTTCAAGCACTTTGGTGAATTCTTGGGCGAGTGGCGGAATTGGTATACGCGGTAGACTTAAAATCTGCTGTCCCAACGGACTTGAGGGTTCGAGTCCCTCCTCGCCCACCAAAAGATCATCAATTTCTTGCAGCTATTTTCTTGCCGCTGTATAATGTATCTTGCAAGACATATTATGGATAAAGATAAAGAAACAAAAAAAGAAGCACCAGAAGAATCGAAAGATAACAGTATTGTAATTGAAGAAACGAAAGACGACGTATTAGGAACGGAGTTTTCTGGTGATCCCGAAGACTTTAAGAATGAGGTTAAAAATGAAGCTAAGAAGGGCAGAGTAGTTAGAATACTCTTGCCGGTTCTTTTTTTCGCAATAATCGGTGTCGTTGTTGGTCTCGGCACTTGGTATATTAAAAATCAAGGTCAAGAAGAGACCAAATCAACCGAAGAAAAAATTCAAACCCCACCGGAAGTAAAAGAAGAGACAACACCAGAAACCAAAGAAACGGAAATTGTTGAAGAAGAGGCTATAACCGCTCCGTCTTCAGAAGAGAAAAAAACAACAGATTATACTGTTTATACTGTTAAGTCTGGCGATACCTTATCCGGTATTGCTAATTCTTATGACCTAACTTCTCAGGAATTAGCTGACTATAACAACATTTCAGATGTTCATAGCTTACAAATTGGTCAAAAGATAAAGATACCTAACTAGTAACTTTCTGTTATAATATAAATACTTAACTAGCGAGGAGTTAAAATGAATACAACTTTGTTAATTGTTTTGGCAGTAATCGTATTTTTAGGTGGTTTTTTTGTTATTTTGTACAATAGGCTTATCAAACAGAGAAATAAGGTTGATGAGTCTTGGAGTGATATAGATGTTCAGCTAAAAAGAAGGTATGATCTGGTCCCTAATCTTGTCTCCACCATCAAAGGTTATGCTAAGCATGAAAAAGGTGTTTTTGAAGAAGTCACCAAAGCCAGGGCTGCTGCCATAAAAGCTGAAGGTCCAGCGGAAGAAAGTAGGGCCGAAGGAGCTTTGACCAATGCATTGAAAAGCCTTTTTGCAGTTGCTGAGAATTATCCAGATCTTAAAGCTGATAAGAATTTTCTTGATCTTCAAGAAAAATTGGCAATGCTTGAAGAGGAGATTCAAAAATCCAGAAGGTATTATAACGGCAATGTTCGTGATTTTAATACCAAGATTCAAGTATTCCCAAACAATCTTTTTGCGGGAATGTTAGGGTTTTCAAAATACGAATTTTTTCAAGCTGAAGAAGGGGAAAAAGAAAACGTTAAAGTTGATTTCTGAGAATAGCCAATAAGATGACAAAGAGCCACAAAAGAGTGGCTCTTTTTGGTATAATGGCAATATGGGGATAACCAAAACAGCAGCAAAAAAAAGAGCTGAAAAGCTTCGTAGAGAACTAAACAAAATTAGATTTGAATATCATGTAAATGATCGAGAAATTGTCTCAGAAGCAGTGAAGACTAGCCTTAATCACGAGCTGGAACAGCTTGAAGAAAAGTATCCGGAAATTATTACTCCGGATAGCCCTACTCAAAGAGTTGCTGGCAAGCCCCTAAAAGGCTTCAAAAAAATAACTCACAAATATCCCGGCCTTTCCTTAGTTGATGTTTTTAGTGAGGAAGAACTATACGAGTGGGAGAATAGGATTAAAAATATTTTGATAGATGTTCAAAGTTTAGAGTATTTTGCAGAACTTAAAATAGATGGTCTCTCTGTTTATTTAACATATGAGAATGGTTTGTTAAAACATGCTGCTACAAGAGGTAACGGTCGAATAGGTGAAGACGTTACAGCTAATGTCAAAACAATTGAAGCAGTTCCTCTAAAACTAACAAAACCATTATCGCTGGAAGCCCGAGGAGAGGTTTTTATAAACTTCAAGGAATTCGAGCGCGTGAATCGAGAAAGAGAGAAAGAAGGTTTGCCGATGTATGCAAACCCACGTAATTTAGCAGCTGGGACACTTCGGCAACTTAACCCACGGATTGTAGCAAAACGAAAACTTGACTTTGCTGTTTGGGCCTTAAATAGTTCTGAGCCACAAACGCATCAAGAACAACATGAGCTTGCTAAAAAGTTGGGTTTTAGAGTAGAGTCACATGCAAAACTTTGTCAAAACCTAACGGAAGTTATTAGATTTCTAAAAAATTGGGAAATCAAAAGAAAAAAGTTGCCGTACCAGACTGATGGTGGAGTAATAAATGTAAACTCGAATAAATTATTTACTCAGTTGGGGGTAGTTGGAAAGGCTCCCCGAGGAGCTGTGGCTTGGAAGTATTCAGCTGAACAGTCAACCACGAAAATTATTGATATTAAGACAAATGTTGGTAGAACTGGGGCCATAACTCCATTTGCCATTATGGAGCCTGTAAAGTTGGCTGGAACCACCGTTAGCCGTGCTACACTACATAATGCCGATGAAATCAAAAGAAAGGATATTAGAATCGGGGATACGGTAATAGTTCAAAAAGCCGGTGATATAATCCCGGAGATTATTAAGCCACTTGTTAATCTACGAACAGGAGAAGAAAAAAAATTTACAATGCCTAAAAAATGTCCAGTTTGTGGTGGAAGGGTTATAAAACCAAAAGGTGAAGCCGTTGCTCGATGTGAATCTAAGGATTGTTTTGCTATCGAAATGCAGCGAATTGAACATTTCGTTTCTCGGGATGCTTTCAATATCGAAGGATTAGGAGAAAAAATTATTGAACAATTAGTCCAAAAAGGGTTGATTGTAGATGCGGCCGATCTATTTAAGCTCACTGAGGGCGATTTAAGGCCATTAGAGCGCTTTGCTGATAAGAGCGCCGAGAATCTCATAGAATCTATTAATAACAGTCGGAGAATAGCTCTAAACCGTTTTATATTCGCTCTGGGAATACGACATATTGGAGCTATTACAGCTAATCAGATTGCTAATTACTTTGGGAGTTGGGAAAATTTTGAAAAAGCAACTTTGGATGAATATAAAGAAATAGATGGAGTTGGCGATAAGGCTGCTGAGGCAATTTCTTCTTGGTTCAAAAGTGAAAAAAACAAGAAGATTCTTGCGAAGCTTAAAGAAGGAGGAGTTCAAGTTGATAAGATAGAGAAAACTGGCACTCGTCTGAAAGATAAAACTTTCGTCATTACTGGTAGTCTCGCCGATATTAGTAGAGAAGAAGCTCAGCAGTTAGTTCGCAATTTGGGAGGTAGGGCAACAAGTTCCGTTTCAAAAAAGACCGACTATTTAGTTGCTGGCGAAAATCCAGGTAGCAAGCTAGCAAAAGCAGAAAAATTAGGCATTAAAATTATATCCGAAGAAGATTTCCTAGCTATTGTCAGAAGTTAGGCCGTATCTCTTTTTAAAACTGGTAATTGTAATTTCATTGTTCTCAAGGTTGGGTATTTTGTCATCTGTGACTATGATCAAATTTCTAATTTCTGCAACTTCTGAGACCCGATGCTCTTGAAATGCTTTTGTAATTGCCCGTTTTTTTAATAAACCAGCAGAATCTTCAATACCAATAGTATCCTCGATTTTTTTAGTTACTTCGAAGGTCCTTTGATTAGCGGCTGAAATTTGATCTCTCATCTTAGCCAATCTTTCGGAAAGGCTCATTTCGCCTTCTGGGTTTCCATTGTTGCCGGATGATTCAGGGTTCATACTCTTCTCGTTTTAACGATTAAATGATATCATAATTTTCAAGAAGATAAAAAAATGGCTAAAATTTCAAAGGACAAGGTAAAAGAGATTGCTTATCTCTCAAGGATTGAAATATCGGAAGCGGATCTTAGTCGTTATCAGGTTGAGCTTTCGAAAATTTTGGATTACGTTGAAACTATCCAAAAAGTTGATACCGAAAAAGTTATACCTACGGCTCAAACAACTGGGTTAATTGATGTTTGGCGAGACGATAAAAAACAGGTCTCAAAACTTACACGTGATAAAATTTTGAGTAATGTTCCAAATAAAAAAGAAGGCTACATTAAAGTCAAATCGGTCTTGGAGTAATTGTAATGAACGAAATAATAGGTTCGACTATTGTTGAGCTAACAAAAAAATTAAAAGAGCACAAAACAACCCCTAAAAAAATTTTGAATAATTATTTAGCTCAGATAAAAAAAGTTGAGCCAAGTGTTCACGCATTTTTATCAATTTCTGAAAAAGAAGCTCAAAAGCAAGTAAAAAGCATTAAAAACGGTAAATTGTTTGGTATCCCTGTCGGAATTAAGGATGTAATCCTAACGGCTGGGGTAGAAACGACAGCTGCCTCAAAAATGCTTTCCGGCTATTTGCCGCTTGAAAATGCTACCGTTGTTGAAAAAATTTTAGAAGCCGGAGGGATCGTTATTGGCAAGAATAATTGTGATGCTTGGGCCCATGGTTCTTCAACTGAAAACTCTGACTTTGGGCCAACAAAAAATCCTTGGGATGTAACGAGAGTCCCGGGTGGCTCCTCTGGTGGCTCTGCTGCTGCTGTGGCCGCAGCAGAAGTTCCATTTTCAATCGGGACCGATACTGGTGGGTCAA
>DDHN01000008.1:107483-107990 GCA_002338125.1 Patescibacteria group bacterium UBA1875
CGGGACCGATACTGGTGGTTCAATTCGCCAACCAGCTGGTTTTTGTGGTGTCGTTGGCTTAAAACCAACTTATGGGTTAGTCTCTCGTTATGGTTTAATAGCAATGGCTTCTTCTCTGGATTGTCCAGGACCAATAACAAAAACTGTCTACGACAGCGCCATAGTGCTTGATGTGATTGCTGGATCTGATGAAAAGGATGCTACCTCCAAAGCGGCTATTAAAAAGGATTATTTCAAGGATATAAGTAAAGGAGTACATGGGTTAAAAATCGGACTTCCGAAAGAATATTTTGGACCTGGTCTTGACAAAGAGGTAAGGGATGTAGTTCTTGCGGCAGCAAAAGAGCTAGAAGCAGCTGGAGCAAAAATAGTTGAAGTTAGCCTCCCGAACACTAAATTTGGGATTGCTACATACTATATTGTTCAATCGGCAGAAGTTTCTTCTAATCTTGGCCGCTATGACGGAATTAAGTATGGGCACTCTGCCAAAGAATCTGACAATTTAAT
>DDHN01000008.1:108205-108924 GCA_002338125.1 Patescibacteria group bacterium UBA1875
GACCATTACTTTAAATCACGTTCAGAAGGTTTTGGCGACGAAGCTAAGAGAAGAATTATGTTGGGTACATATGTTCTTTCATCTGGTTATTATGACGCCTATTATGAAAAGGCGATGCGAGTTAGGACGGTCATTAAAGAAGATTTTAAAAAGGTTTTTGAAAAATGTAATGTTATCCTCGGGCCGACTTCACCAACCACGGCTTTCAAATTTGGGGAGCACAGAAATGATCCGCTTGCGATGTATCTTGAAGATGTCTATACGGTAAACATGAACCTAGCAGGTGTTCCGGCAATATCTATCCCTTGCGGATTTGACAAGAATGATTTGCCAATTGGAATGCAGCTTATCGGCTCTTATTTCCAAGAAGATTTATTGTTCCGGGTCGGACATTGTTACGAGGGAGTAACCAAAGATGCTGAGTGGAGGAGGCAAGAACCTTGGGGAAGATAAAAAGGATTAAAGAAGAGCGAAAAAAGGCTCGGCTAGAGGCTGAGCTCAAACGGAAGAAGCGAAGAAGACTTTTTTTGAAATTATTGATTATCTCTTGTATCCTTTTCGCTTTCGCCGGATCTGGGATAATCGGCTACAAAACACTTGATTACAGATATGATTTGAGTTCAAAAATTGAAAACTGGTTTATTAAAAGAGGAGAGATTATGAATAATAAAAAATATGACTCTGTTCCGGAAATGCAAATTGATATCACCAAAGAATAT
>DDHN01000008.1:109162-109770 GCA_002338125.1 Patescibacteria group bacterium UBA1875
TAGCAAAGTTTAAGACAAATAAGGGGGATTTCGAGGCAATTCTATATCCCAAAGATGCTCCGAAAACCGTGAACAATTTTGTTGTTCTTTCCCAAGACGGATTTTATAATAATTTAACTTTTCATCGGGTAATCTCTGATTTTATGATTCAAGGCGGTGACCCTAATGGAGATGGTACCGGTGGCCCTGGCTTTCAATTTGAAGATGAGATTAATAGTCATAAATTAGTAAGGGGATCGTTGGCAATGGCCAATTCTGGGGAAAATACTAACGGCTCCCAATTTTTTATTGTAACTAAAGAGTCTACCGAATGGCTTGACGGCAAGCATACTGTTTTTGGGAAAATAACCAACGGAATGGATGTTGTGATGGCAATAGATAAGGTTGAGACTGATGATTCCGATAAGCCATTAACTCCAATAATAATTGAAAATATTGTTATCGAGGAGAAGTAATGGAATTTTTAGGTTTTTTCTTAACAATTGCTGTTTTTTTAACTTTTATTGTTCTTTATATTCTTTACGTTACTAGGGGCAAAGTAATTCCTAAGACAAAAAAACAACCCTATAATCCAGAAATAGTCACCGAAAAATGGACAGGGGTAAAGG
>DDHN01000008.1:109991-111950 GCA_002338125.1 Patescibacteria group bacterium UBA1875
GATGCTAAAAGAGGGTGGCCCTGCAAATTATCGTCAAGCGATAATGGAAGGAGATAAATTGGTGGATATGATCCTTCGTTCAAGGGTAGAAGGCCAAACAATGGGTGACCGCTTAAAAAATTCTAAAAGACTCTTTACTCGTCATACCTATGATCAGCTCTGGACAGCTCATAAGATCAGAAATAAGGTAGCTCATGAGGCTGATTTTGAAGGACTATCTTCTGATGCTAGATTAGCAGTTCGAAATTATGAGAAGGCTCTTAAAGAATTGCGAGTAATTTAACTTCTCTTTTCTATACCCTTTACAATTCGCTTACTTTCAGATACAATAATTTGTGCTCAACTTGGGCAAATTTTTTCTAAAGGAGGTCACAAAACGTGACAAAAACCGAATCAAAGCCGAAGAAGACGGCTAAAACCGCAAAGAAAGCGGAAAAAAAGATAACAATGGAAGAGCTTCTTGCTGCACATGAAGATGTCGCCAAGCCTCTTGCCGAGAATGATATTATAGAAGGAACAGTAGTTGCTGTAACTAAAGCTGGTATATGGCTTGATTTAGGCCCATATGGGACTGGTTTAGCGGTTGGGCGCGAAGTAGCTGAAGCTGGATACAAAGATAGTCTACCGGGTGATAACATTACTGCTTCCGTGATTGTTCCAGAGATGGATGAGGGTTATTCTTTGCTATCTCTTAAAAAGGCCTCTCGTGGTAAGAACTGGGAGCTAGTAAGAGAGCTGAAAGATAAAGAAGAAGTTCTGAAAGTTTCTCCTTTTGATGCAAACAAAGGCGGACTTTTAATCGAATACGAAGGTTTAAAAGGATTTTTACCGGTTTCTCAACTATCAACAGAGCATTATCCGCGAGTTTCTGACAAGGATGAAATATTGAATCGATTAAATAATTTAATTGGAACAGAATTAGAAGTAATTATCCTTGATGTCGATCAAAAAGAAGGAAAGTTAATTTTTTCAGAGAAGGAAGCTAGGAAGAGTGAAATCGAAGAGGCTATTGAAGGCTTTGAGATTGGTCAAAAAGTTATAGGTAAAGTAACCGGTGTAGTTGATTTTGGGATTTTTATGAATGTCGAAGGAATTGAAGGCTTAGTTCATATCTCAGAAATTTCTTGGGATCGAGTCGAAGACCCTAAAAAGTTTGCCAAAATTGGTGAAAAACTAGATGTTGTTATAATCGGCAAAGAACAAGATAAAATATCACTTTCATTGAAAAGGTTACAAAAAGATCCTTGGGCTGGAGAAGTCGGTAAGATAAAAGTGGGTGATGAAATAGAGGGTGAAGTAACAAGGATTACGCCTTTTGGAGCTTTCGTTAAGATTACTAAATCGGTAGAAGCCTTAGTTCACATTTCAGAATTATCGGAAGAACATATTGCCAATCCATCAGAGGTAGTTGAAGTTGGTAAAAAGTATAAATTCAAGGTTGTCTCTATCGATATTGATAATCATAAATTAGCTCTATCACTAAAAAATTCTAACAAGAAAAGTGCTAAGTCCCGAGATGCAGAAAAAACAACTGCAAATTCAAAAAAGACTAAGGCTACAAAGAAATCTCCCAAAAAAGATGCGTAGCCGGAGACTAAAAGAAAGAAATTAATTTATTCAGGTAACACCCCCTGAAAGCTTGGGATACAAGCTTTCAGAGGAAGGAGACATATGCCTGATATTATAAAAATTCCAGAAGTAATAAGGGTCGGCGATTTCGCTGAGAAGCTTGGGGTGCCTGTTTCGGAAGTTATCACAGAGTTGATAAGAAATGGTGTAATGGCAACGATTAACGAAAGCATCGACTTTGAAACGGCCGAGATCATTGCTGATTTTTTGGGCTATAAGGTGGAAAAGGATGCAGCTAATTCAAATATACTCAAACCAGAAATTAAAGGTAAAAATCTTAAAAAGAGGCCACCGGTTGTAGCTATCTTGGGTCATGTTGACCACGGTAAA
>DDHN01000008.1:112231-112897 GCA_002338125.1 Patescibacteria group bacterium UBA1875
ATACTCCTGGCCATGAAGCTTTTGAGAAAATGCGAGAACACGGGGCCAAAGTGACCGACATCGCTATTTTGATAGTTGCAGCTGATGATGGGGTAAAGCCTCAAACGGAAGAAGCTATAAAGCATATAAAAAATGCTGGAACGCAAATGATTGTAGCTGTTAATAAAATAGATAAGCCGGGGGCCGACCCCACCAGAGTTAGACAAGAATTAATGTCAAAAGAAGTGACTCCTCAGGAATGGGGTGGCCAAATTGAATTTGTTGATATTTCAGCCAAAACAGGGGCTGGGATAGATAAATTATTAGAGACCATTATTGCTCTTTCAGAGGTGTTAGAACTAAAAGCTGACCCTCATGGTGATGTTCAGGGCGTAGTAATTGAATCAAATATGGAGTCAGGAAAGGGTGCCGTAGCCACCGTTCTGATTCAAAATGGCACCTTAAAAGTTGGTGACTATATTAATGCTGGTGAAACTTTTGGTCGAGTTAAAACAATGGAAAATGAACATAAAGATAAATTAGATAAAGCTCTTCCTTCAATGGCGGTTAAGATATCAGGCCTAAAATCAGTTCCTGAAGTTTCGGCTTTGGTTCAATCTTTTTCATCGGAAAAAGATGCTAGGGGTGAAGCCGAAAAAGAAAAAAAATATACAACAGTAAAAAGAG
>DDHN01000008.1:113093-176152 GCA_002338125.1 Patescibacteria group bacterium UBA1875
AAAATATACAACAGTAAAAAGAGGGGTCGAAGTCAAAAGTATCAATGCAGAAAGTTTAGCGGCTGATATTGAAAAGTCTCATGTCAGAGAGCTTAATATTGTTATCAAGGCCGATGTTGCCGGATCACTCGATGCTATTAAAGAATCATTAATTAAGTTGAATAATAAATATGTAGTTATAAAGTTTGTTGGGGAAGGTGTCGGGGAAGTTTCAGAGAATGATTTAAACATGGCCGAAGTTTCCGATAAAATTATTCTTGCCTTCAAGAGCAAAGTATCGCCGAAGATAAAAAAGGATGCTCAGGCAAAGGGTGTCAGACTTAAAAGTTACGATGTTATTTACGAGCTTATCTCTGATGTGAAAAAAATAATGGCCGAATTGATGCCAGTGGAAAGGATAGAGACAGTAATTGGACACCTCAAAATATTGGCAATTTTTAAAGTTTCACCCAAGAAAACCGTTGTAGGTGGCAAGGTCGAGGAGGGCAAGGTAGAAAAAGGAGTCTGGGCTAGATTAAAACGAAAAGGGGAAATAATTGGTGAATATGAAATTATAGAAGTCCAAAAAGGTATGAATGTAGTTGCAAACGCTCAGGCAGGAGAAGAATGCGGTATTTCTTTTTCAGAAAAGGTCAAAACTGAGGTCGGTGATGTTTTAGAATTTTACACAATTTCAGAAAAGAAGAAAGAAATGTAAATGAGCGAGCGGGTTAAAAGGGTTAATGAACTAATACGGGAATTAGTTTCTAGCGCCATAGCACAAAATATCGATAAAAAATATTTACCGACTGTAACGGCTGTGGAAACCTCTCGAGATTTAAAAAGTGCCTTAGTCTGGGTTTCGGTTCTTAAAGATGAAGAGGGCTTCGTAGATCAGTTGAGGAAAGAAAAGAATAAAATTCAGCACGAAGTAACTTCTAAAATGTATACCAAATATACTCCGATTCTCACTTTTCAAATAGACCATTCTGGTGAACATGCTCAAAGGATAGAGGAGCTTTTAAATGGAAATTGATTTTACTAAAACCATAATAGAGATAAATAAAGCTGATAAAATAGGGCTAGTAACTCATCTTTTAGGTGATGGCGACGCTTTTGGTTCTCTTTTGGGTTTGCGAAATATATTGGAAAAATTAGATAAAAAAGTCGTTATATTCTCCAATGAAACACTTGGCAAACAAATAGATTTTTTATCTGATAATGCTAATTATGATCCTATAGATGAGTATATTCCAATCAACCTTTTAATAACGTTAGATACGGCTAATCTAAGTAGGCTAACTTGCCCGAATGTTTTCAGTAAAGCTTTGAAGAGTGGCACAAAAACTTTGATAATCGACCATCATGCCGAGGGCGATATTTATGATTTAGCTGATATTGTTTTAAGCAATACAGAGATTTCTAGTACTTCGGAGATAGTTTTTTGGTTGTCTCAAGAAATGGGGATGAGGCTTGATAGAGAGACTGCCGAATACCTTTTGATTGGTATTGAGACTGATACAAACTTTTTGAAAAATCCCAACAGCGTAAACAAAACCACATTTACTGCAAAGGCAGAACTTTTAAAGTATGGTGCAAGAGCTAAAAAGATAATTGAAAAACTAAATGAAACCAACAGTATTAACAATCTAAAATTTACCGGTAGTATTGTTAAGAGGGCTCAACTTAGTAAAAAATATGGTATTTTATCTACCTATATCACCTCAGCTGATCAGAAGGAGTATAATATTGACCCTGGCTCTTCTTCGGCAATTTGTAATTTTTTAGATCAAGCTCGGAATGCCAAGGTAGTTTTGGTAGCGGAACAAAGAGATAATATTATTAAGGTTTCGATGCGTTCAAATAATTCAAATGTAAATGTAGCCCAATTAGCTTCATTTTTTGGTGGTGGCGGTCATGTGAAGGCAGCTGGTTTTGATTTTATCGGAAACCTAAACGATATTATAGAAAGCATAAAAGTATAAATAATTGTTGACACCTTTTTCTAAAAAGCGCTACACTAGTGGTAACAAAATGGAGGGTAAACTTTATGGCTGAAAAAGGAAAAATTCTAATTGTTGAAGATGATCGATACATTTCAAAGATGTATCAGCTTAAATTATCGCTTGAAGGTTACGAGGTTGAAGTTGCTGAAAATGGTAAAGATGGTGTTGATAAAGTAAAAGAATTTATGCCGAATATTATTCTTTTGGACATCCTGATGCCAGAACTGGACGGTTTTGAAGTTCTAAAAATTATTAAAGGAGATGATGCCACAAAGGATATCCCAGTCCTTATAATGAGTAATCTTGGTCAGGAAGATCATGTAGAAAAAGGAATGAAGCTTGGAGCTGTTGGCTACATAGTAAAAAGCCAGTATACTCCATCAAAAGTAGTCGAGAAAATTAAAAGTATTATAGCGGGTAAATAGTCCCAATAAAAAAGGCCGCAAATGCGGTCTTTTTTGATATAATATTTCTACTATGCAAAATTATGAAACAGTTGTTGGTTTAGAAATCCATGCCCATTTAAAAACTGAAAGTAAAATGTTTTGTCGGTGTGCTACTGCGCCAAAAGGTAGAGATTATGAATCGAGCAAAAAAGATGAACCAAATATTCGAATTTGCCCAATCTGCACCGGGCAGCCAGGGACTCTGCCAATTGCCAATCGGAAAGCAATAGAGGACACAATCCTACTGGGGTTAGCATTAGGTTCCAGAATTCCCGATTCTTTTAATTTTGAACGTAAAAACTATTATTATCCAGATCTGCCGAAGGCTTATCAAATAACTTCTGCTACCAGGCCACCCGTTATCGGTGGGGGTCTAGAAATAGACGTTAGAGGAAGTCAGAAGTTTATTGAACTTGATCATATTCATCTAGAAGAAGATGCCGGGAAGTTAACTCATCCAAAGGCAGGTGATTATTCGTTAGTTGATCTTAATAGAGCAGGGACTCCGTTACTTGAAATAATTACAAAACCAGTTCTTTCTTCTGGAATTGAAGCCGCAAGTTTCATGAGAAACTTACAATCAATTCTCCGATATCTAAATATCTCTGATGCTGATATGGAGAAAGGGCAGATGCGTTGTGATGCTAATATTTCCGTTCGAAAATCTGGTTCTAAGCAGCTAGGGGCAAAGGTTGAAGTTAAGAATATTAACTCATTTAAAATGGTAGCAGCAGCAATTGATTATGAGTCAAAAAGGCAAGTAGAAGCAATAGAAAATGGGGAAAAGATAGAACAACAAACACGAGGCTGGGATTCAAATAAGGGTAAAACCATTGCTCAAAGAACAAAAGAATATGCGAACGATTATCGTTACTTTCCTGAACCTGATTTGCCTCCATTTGAAATAGGAAAAGGTAAAGCCCTTGATCCGGAAATTATTAATGACCGCCTTCCGGAATTACCGAAGGAAAAAAGAGTAAGATTCAAATCAGAATATGGTTTAGCGGAAAGCGATGCTCATATTATTTCAGCAAATTTTGATTTAGCAAAATACTTTGAAGATATCATTCTACATTTGCCAGAGGCAGCTGAAGGTTCAGCTAATGCTCGTCAAGTTGGAAAGATGGTTGCCAACCTTATGATCAATGAAATGCTCGGAAAAATTACTGGGATTGAAAATATTTATAATTCCAAAGTAACTCCCGAAAATTTTGCTGGGCTTGTTAGTCTTCTAGTTCAGGAAAAAATTACTGGGAAATTAGCTAAGATTATACTCGCCAAGATGATTAAAACTGGGAAGTCTGCTTATAATATTGTTAAAGAAGAAGAGATCGAGAAAATAGATGTCAAAAGTCTTGAACAAATAATTAATGGAGTCATTTCGGGTAACCCTCATGAAGTAGAAAGGTACCGAAATGGAGAAACAAAACTCTTTGGATTCTTTGTGGGCCAAGTTATGAAGGAGAGCAAAGGTCAGGCAGACCCATCGGCAACCAGTAAGATACTAAGAGAAAAATTATGAGAAAACAGTCAGTCATAAACTTTATCTTCGGAATTATAATTTTGATACTAATGGCATTGATTTATCGTTTTGCAATTGGTGGAGCAGAAGATGATTGGCGCTGCAAAAATGGCAGCTGGGTTCGGCATGGAAACCCAACAGAAGCAATGCCTTCCGTAGAGTGCAATTAGTCTTTTAAAGTAATAATCTTGTAATGAAGCGTCAACTGGATTACAATTTAATTCGTGTCTAAAACTATATTAAAAGTAAAAAATTTAAAAAAGTCTTATCCTGCGAAGAATGGTGGAGGCAGGGTTGAAGCTGTTCGAGGGGTGTCATTTGAGGTTCTTGAAGGTGAAATATTTGGCCTTTTAGGGCCTAATGGAGCCGGGAAGACAACAACATTAGAGATGATTGAGGGCTTAAAAAAAATTGATGATGGCACAGCGGAAATAGCTGGGCTAGACGTCCAAGAGCAAACTGATAAAATCAAAAGCATTATTGGTGTCCAGTTACAATCTTCATCCTTCTTTGAGTATTTAAATCTAGCAGAGTTACTGAAATATTTTGCTTCACTATATCATCAGAAGATAGACCCGGAGAAAATTTTAACAGAAGTTGATCTATTGCCGAAAAAGAAGGCTTATGTAAAAAACCTTTCCGGGGGTCAAAAACAACGTTTCTCGATTGCTTCAGCCCTTGTAAACAAACCTAAAATTCTTTTTTTAGATGAACCAACTACCGGTCTTGATCCACAAGCCAGACGAAATCTTTGGGGTTTGATAGGTAAAATCAGAGATAAAGGCATGACAATTGTTCTTACTACTCATTATATGGATGAAGCAGAGTATTTATGTGATCGGACAGCAATTATGGATCAAGGTGAGATAATTGCTATCGACGACCCCCAAAAGTTAATCGATGGATTGTTAAAGAAGGGTTTCAAAAAGGAAATGGCCAATAAAGGAGCTAACTTGGAAGATGTTTTTTTGGATTTAACTGGTCATGAACTGAGGGAGTAATGGAAAAAATGAAAGAATATTTAACTACGCTTGTTAAAATCACTGGTTACTCAATGAAAATGTTTTTTAGAGATCGGGCTGCTATTTTCTTTTCTCTGTTTTTACCGCTTCTCATAATGCTGATTTTTGGGATTCTTGATTTCGAGGGGAATCTAAATGTTCGTTTAACTATTATAGACAAAGCTGATAATCAGATTTCGGAGGGCTTTGTTTCTGGGCTTTCTAAAGTTGATCCGGTTACTGTTACCGAAGGAGACGATAAAGAAGCAGCTATCGAGGCTATTGAAAACGAAGATTCAGATATGTTGATGATTCTTCCAAAAGATTTCGGGGCTTTAATAGGCAGAGAAGACACTATTCAGGAGATACCAATTTACTATAAAGAAAATACTCAAAGTAATGTTAGCCAAGTGGGCCTAACTATACTCAAAGAATATCTTGATGGGTACACGCACCAAGTAACAGGAACCCCTTATTTATTCGAACTAGCCGAAAACAAGGTAGAAGCCAAAGATTTAAAGTATATCGACTATCTCATACCGGGCATTGTCGGTATGGGAATTATGTTTATGAGTATGTTTGGTGTCGTTGGAGCTATCGTCTCTTGGCGAGAGAGAGGAGTGATGAGGCGATTGCTAGCAACCCCAATCAGGCCGTCTATTGTCCTTGTAAGTCAGGTGATAACCCGTCTTACGATTGCAATTATGCAGGCTGCAATTATTATTCTTCTTGGGATTATCTTTTTTGATCTAACGGTTATCGGCAACTTTTTGCTAATTTTTCTAATCATAATTATGGGAGCAGCAATTTTCCTTACTTTTGGTTTCGCTATCTCCGGGGTTGGCAATTCTCAAAATACAGCTACGGCTGTTGCAAATTTGTTCTTGATGCCACAAATGTTTTTATCGGGCACATTTTTTCCAAGAGATACTTTTCCGGAGTATTTAAAAGTGATTACTGACTACTTGCCTTTAACCTATCTTAATGACGCTCTTAGATTGGTTATGGTCGAAGGGAGAGGGTTTGTCGATATTGAGACTCCGTTAATTGGTCTTACTGTTTGGATAGCGATTTCATTTTTTGCAGCTACAAAGCTTTTCAAGTGGGAGTGATCTTACAATAGCTTAGTCTTTTTAAATATCCGAGCCTTGAATAAATCTTTTTTAATGTATATTTGTTTTGCACCTGCCAATAGTGCAAACAACAGGGCCAAGAGCAGAGTCCATTCCGATGTCATTATTAAGATGTCAGAGTTTAATATAAGTCCAGTGGCAAAAGCTATAATTGCAATGCTTTGTAAGATCATTTTTATTTTACCGAAAATATTTGCACCCATTGGTCGTCCGATTACTTTATAGGCAAACCCAGAAACTATATTGGCTATAATTTCGATTAAGATGACAGTTAAGAATATTTTGATAATCAAATATTCGGTACCGATAATAAAAAGCATTAAACCGATCAAAAGCTTATCTGCAACAGGATCGATAATTTTGCCAAGATCAGTAATCTGGTTTTTTCTTCGAGCTAATGCTCCATCCAAAAAATCTGTTGAGACAGCAAATGAGAATACAACCAAGCCTGCTAAATTGTAGTTGTTCCTAAATAACCAATAAATTAATGGTAAAAGCAAAAATCGGACCAGGGTTAGGTGGTTAGGTTTTATTTTTTCAGGGATAGCTTTAAAAAATATTTTTTCTATTAAGATATCTAGCTTATTTTGAAGATTTACTGATTTCATAGTAGTATTTTACTTCAATCACTGTATATTTGATATAATAAATATATGAAAAAAGCTAAATTATCAGAATTATGGCAAGAGGTTGAAAGCTCTTTGGCAGGGGATAAGACTGCCGGTATCAAATTTGCCATTCTTGAAGCTCATAAAATCTTAGAAAACACTCTTCGATCGCAGGGTTACCCCGGTAAAACCTTAAAAAAACAACTTTATTGGGCAGGCTATTCTTTGGAAGACGAAGATGGAATCAAGGCGGCGCTTGAAAAGCGTGATGATATATTACGTAATTTCGATTATGACCTCAGCAGTCTTGAAGCGGAAGAGATTATAAAAATGTATAAAAAAATTGTTCATGAAATCGTGACTAAGCCAAAATTTAGTTTCAAGAACAAATTAAAAGCTTTTTACAAGATCCAATTAAATCCAAAATCTATTCTGTTTTGGCGAAATTTAGGTGTTATTGTTATTGTTTTATGCCTAATTAAGATTTTAGCTTATACTGAGTTTGGTAAAGTATTGTTAGGTGTGGTGGTAGCAATTACCGACTTAGTGATTTCATGGATTTCAGTAGCGGCGATAATGTTTATTGTAATTATCGTTCTCTTGGTTAATAACTATCTTGATAAAAAATCAAAGATCTTGATAAAAGAGTAAAATACTTTTTTATTTCGATAATTTTATCTATACTATAATTATTAAGGAGGGAGCAATTCCTTTTTTTGTTGGGGGAGAAGCATAACTGTTTCTACCAGTTATCGTTTTTAATTTTAAAACAGAGGAGTTATGTCGCAATCGATAAAATCGAATAAACTGGTGAAGGGTGGATTTGTTCATCTTCATGTTCACACTCACTATTCCTTACTTGATGGAATGTGCAAAATCCCGCAACTTTTAGACCGAGCCAAAGATTATGGGATGCCGGCAGTAGCTATAACAGATCACGGTGTTATGTATGGTGTAGTCGAATTCTTAAAAGAGGCTAGGGCAAGGGGAATAAAACCAATTATCGGGTGTGAAGTCTATATCGCTCCAAGAGGAATGAGAGACAAAACCCCAAAAATTGATACAAACCCCTCGCACTTAGTCCTTTTGGCTAAAAACGAAATTGGCTATAAAAATTTGATGGAAATGGTCACTGAGGCACATCTTGAAGGTTATTACTATAAACCGCGAATTGATAAGGAACTACTTTCAAAAAAATTCGAAGGCTTGATAGCTTTGTCTTCTTGTTTACATAGTGAAATAGCAACTAATCTTTTAGAAAAAAATGAGAAGAAGGCACAGAAGGTACTCGATTTCTATAAAAATCTTTTTGGTGATGACTTTTATATCGAACTTCAATTTAACCCCGGACTACCGGAACAGGATATTGCTAACAAAAAATTACTAAAATTAGCTAAGAAGAATAATGTTAAAGTTGTAGCTAGTAAAGATGTCCACTATATCGATAAAGATGATCGAGAAGCCCATGATGCTTTAATATGTGTTCAGACAGGGAAAATGGTAAGCGACGAAGACCGGATGCGCTTTAATTCAGATCAATCATTCTTGTCGCCTCAGGAGATGGCAGATGCATTTAAGGATGTACCGGAAGCGATAACCAATACGCTAGAGGTTGCCGAAAAATGTGAATTTGGAGATAACTACAAACTGCCTTTTGCAGATGAGAAGAAGATTTTAATTCCTAAATTCGATATCCCAAAAGGGAAAACCAAAAGACAGTATTTAGAAGCCCTGGTCTCAAAAGGGCTCACCCAAAGATATAAAAAAATCACCAAAGCAATAAAAGATCGAGCTGCTTATGAATTGGAAGTAATTGAAAGAATGAAATTCGAGGATTATTTTTTGATTGTTGCGGATTTTGTAAACTGGGCTAAGGGTCAAGGTATATTAGTTGGCCCTGGCAGAGGTTCGGCTGCCGGTTCTGTTGTTTCTTATGCCTTGGGTATTGTTGATTTGGACCCCTTAAAATATGATCTTCTTTTTGAAAGATTTCTGAATCCAGATCGTATTTCGATGCCTGATATTGATATGGATTTTGCTGATGATCGAAGAAGTGAAGTTATTGAATATACGGTAGAAAAATACGGTAAAGATAAAGTAGCTCAGATCATAACTTTCGGGACTATGGCAGCTAGAAATGCTGTTAGGGATACTGGTCGTGTTCTTGGTATGAGTTATGCTGAGGTTGACGAAGTTGCTAAGGCAATTCCTTCGAATATCCCTCTGGCTGTTTCGGTCAAAGAAGTCCCAGAGTTAGCGGCCTTTTACAATCAGGGGGGTAACTACAAAAAATTATTAGATTTAGCTCAAAGGTTAGAAGGAGTGGCTCGCCATTCCTCTACTCATGCAGCCGGAGTGGTTGTAGCTCAGGAGCCTTTGGTTGAGTTTACTCCGCTTCAAAAAGCAGTTAAGGGAGATGTCTCTTGGCAAACCCAGTATGAGATGCATGCTATCGAAGATCTTGGACTACTCAAAATGGACTTTTTGGGTCTCTCAAACTTAACAATACTGAAAAATGCTCTACGGATTATTAAAAAAGTTTATGGTAAAGAAATAAATCTTTACGAACTACCCGATGATGACAAAAAAACTTACAAACTAATGAGCCAAGGGGAAACAACAGGAGTTTTTCAGCTTGAATCTTCCGGAATGAAGCGTTATTTAAAAGAACTTAAACCTAGTTGTTTCGAGGATGTTATAGCTATGGTGGCAATGTATCGCCCAGGACCACTTAAATCAGGTATGGTTGATGAATTCATAGAGCGAAAGCATGGAAAAAGAAAGGTAACCTATCCTCACCCATTAATGGAAAATGCTCTTTCTGATACTTATGGAGTTATTATTTATCAAGAACAGGTGATGCAACTTTCAAAGGATATGGCCGGTTTCACCGGAGGCCAGGCTGATACTCTTAGAAAAGCTATGGGCAAAAAAATTAAAGATTTGATGGCCAAACTTAAAGTAGAATTTATCGAAGGTTGTGTAAAAAACAAAATAGATAAAAAAATAGCTGTAAAAACTTTTGAAGATATGGAAAAATTTGCTGAATATGGCTTCAATAAATCACATGCTGCATGTTATGCTCAAATTGCCTATTGGACCGCTTATTTAAAAGCTCATTTTCCTTCGGCTTTTATGGCGGCACTTTTAACCTCAGATTATTCGGATATTGACCGAATTGCTATTGAAATTTCTGAAGCTCAAGCCATGGGGATCGAGGTCCTTGGTCCCGATGTGAATGAATCATTTTCTGAATTTGGAGTTGCAAAAGATAGCGGTCAAATTAGATATGGATTAATTGCTATAAAAAATGTTGGTAACGGAATTGTAGAAGCGATTCTTGATGCCCGAAAAGAGGGAGGCAAATTTACTGGAATTGAAGATTTTTGTATGCGAGTTAAGGCGGAGGAGGTCAACAAGAAGGTGATGGAAGCTCTGATAAAGTCGGGTGCTTTTGACTCTTTAAGTGATAGAAGTAAGCTTTTATATAACCTTGATAAGATACTAGCTTTTACTCAAAAGGTTCAAAAAGGAGCAATTGATGGGCAAATGGGTCTTTTTGGAGAAGAGGCCAAGAATCAGGTTGCTTTTCACCTTGAACTCATTGAACCAGAAGAAGAGTTAACAACAGAAGAGAAATTAGCTTTCGAAAAAGAACTTCTTGGAATATATTTTTCCGAACATCCGCTTGATGCCCATCAAGACAAGATAAGGGCCTTACGGGTTGATAATATTGCTGATATTAATATTGCCAGCAATGGTAAGGGGGTAGTTTTAGGAGGGGTAGTTGTTCAGATTCAAAAAATATTAACTAGAAAAAACGATCCAATGGCATTCATCCGCTTTGAAGATAAAACTGGCTCTACCGAGTTAATTGTATTCCCAAATACGCTTGAAAAATACCAACATTTGATTGTAGAGGGAAAGATACTTTATGTTCGGGGGAAAATTAACAATAAAGACAACCAGCTTAAAGTATTAGTAGATTCGATAGAGGATTTAAAAATTAAAGAAGCTAATAACAATGAAACTGTGAATACAAATTTTGTTCACGTTGATGACGTTGCTACAATAATAGTTCCGGAGGGAGTGACTGATACTGATTTAACGGCTTTGAAGGTTCTTTTAGCTACTCATAAAGGGGATACGGACACATATGTTGTTTTGCCTGGGAACGGTAAAATTAAAATGCCTTTTGGAATTGATTTTTCGAACGGAATTACCGACGATATTAATGCTTTACTTTCAAGAAGGGGTTAATAACCATAAAAAGAAAAAAGTATTGACTTATATGCAATATTTTGGTATATTATAGCGCATCCGCTTCGGTGGATTGAACAATTTTCGACCTGTTAGGTCGTTTGAACATTGAAAACATACCTAGTCTAAGGAGATATCATGCGTTTTGCACTTCTTCCGCTTCTAGCAGCATCGATCATGCTCTTGGTGGGTATTGTCTTGTGTACAGATTGGAGGCCAGTTTCAAGGCTATTCAAGTCTCTGTATCAAGACATTACTAATCCTAACCCGCTTTTCCCGGGACCATTCACTCGGTTCACGGGTATCATGCTTGGAACAGACATCGGCGAAGAGTCCAAGAAAGGAAGGTGAAGGCGATGTATTTGGGTCCGTAACATTTCCTCATCGTTTGCGACAGAAAGGAAAACAACGATGAGGGAGGGGCAACATGAAGGGTTCAAGGTTCGACCATCGGGGTTACGAGATTTATCGCAACCCAGTTCCGGTAGAAATACTGGAAGAGATCGAAGGTAAGTTGACTCCTAGGGAGACAACTGGCTACGAGTTCGTTGTCTATCATGACGGTCTGCCGCTAGACATCAATGTCACGGCTCTTAATCGTCATCTTGGCCTCAAAGAGGTCAAGGAGTGGATCGATAGGCAGTTTGCAACACAAGCCGCAGCCGAGACCGACATTGTGTCGGCTCAGTCGAACTAGGGGAGGCAGATGATGAAAACGGAAGAGAAGGTCGCATTTCTTGCCGAGATGATCGAGGACTTCAATGCCCACGGTTGTCCAGGAAAGGCAGATACCGACAAGGGTCTCCACTATGCAAGGGAGATCATCGACTCGCTCCATCATTGCGAAAAGCCTGAGGAAGGGGCCGTATATCTCATTACGGCTCTTAGCTTCAAGGCCATTGTCGCGATGGAGGCAGGCTGCCATGCTGATGCGGCAGACTGTCCTTGTTTCGAAAGCTGCTACGTGTGGACACACGCAGCAGCTGCCAACCCATCCCGATCAATAGTCTCTCTGGTTAGCAAAGGGAGACGCTGCGAGATGGGTAATGTCGAGTGTTCACTGAACCTCGACAACCCTGGCCGAAGGCATCGTGAGAGCGAATCGCTTCTGGATGTTGATAAGGCCATGGCCGAGAGCTATGTTCCCGAATCCGGGGCGGCGTGGTAGCGATGAACATAGAAATCATCGCCATGTGTATGGGTCGTGAGGGAACGGTTCTGCACGAGCCGTACACAGCAGCGAATGTTGCTGCTGGTATCGTCCGTTCCGGTGGACGTGTCCTCGGAGTCGTCAAGTCAAACGTCGAAGGGGAGCCGATATTCCGGAAAACGGTAGAAATCGGTTCACCAGAAGAGATCAAGGAGTTCATTCTCGCTTTCTCAGGAGCTGAGGAGGGGGCATGAAGTGGTTCTGGGGTATCGTCTCCTTGGCAGTAATAACCTTAATCGGTTTCGCTGCTGTTTGGGACCCAACCATTAGAGAGGCCGTAAGCGTTATTGCCTACTTGGCAATGGTTGCTGGCTTCTGGTGGATGGGGGTGAAATTTGTTGGTCTTTGCGACGAAGTGAAGGCTAACAGTTTCGCAGCTTTCCATCGTGACAAGGACTAGGTGTTATCAGGCTCTGTTTCATACAGAGACAGCACCTACTAGCAGATTGACTTCCGGGTAATACCTGGAGGCCGGATGCAGAGGGGGTTTTAGAGTTGTGAGCCCCTGCATCCGGCCGGTACTGGTCGTGCCAACCCGTTCTCACAACGGGTACGACACTAAGGTACCGGTCGGTCTCCGAGTTAAAAACTCGGTCTGCGTCTAGGGATGACAGTTTTGCTTTGCGCGGCAAGGCTGTTATCCCTGATCATTCTACGGGCCCCAGTCTTCGGACGGGGCCCGTTCACTTTTAAAATATTGACGAAAGTTTGTTTTTTTGATAATATCTTCTGGCAACTATGAATACGCAATTATTAGAAAAAATAGAAAAAAGCCAGCTCAAGAAAGTTCCGGAAGTTCGTCCCGGTGATCTTGTTCGTGTTCATCAAAAGATTAAAGAAGGCAAAAAAGAAAGAATTCAGATATTTGAAGGAGTCGTTTTAAGGGTTAGGGGCGGTGGTCTTAGAAAATCTTTTATAGTAAGAAAGATATCCTTTGGTATTGGGGTTGAAAAGAGTTTCCTAATGCATGCTCCTAATATTATTAAAGTTGAAATCAAGAAAAGAGCGAAGGTCAGAAGGGCCTATTTGACTTACCTTAGAAGACTGACGGGGAAAAAGGCTCGTCTTAAAGATGAACAATTTGATTCTTTGGTAGTAAATGTAGAGCCAGAGCCAATCGAAACTGATAAAGAATCCGAAAAGGGAGAAAAAACCTCTGATAGTGAGATTGCTGAAATCGATCCAGCAAAAACAGCTAATGTGGAAGTAGTTGAAGTCCCTTTATCGGAAGTAGAAAAAGAAGAGATAAAACAAGCAGAAGCTGAAGATGAGACAAAAGAAGGTCTAGATGAAGATGATCATCAAAAAATCGAGATTGAAGAAGTAGAAAAAGGTATCGAAGAGGCCGAAAAAGATCTAGAAAAAGGCAAGACTAAAAAAACCGATCAAGCCGAAAAAGAAAAAGAAGACATTTCCCAAGAAGAAATTAAAGAAGAAATAAAAGAAGAAAAAGAGGCTTAATAAAAGAACCGCAAGAAGCGGTTCTTTTGATATAATCAAAAGATGTTAAAACCTCATCTTGTATACGAGAAAAAAAATTGGCAAGTCGGGAAGATTGTTTGTGGGCTTGATGAGGTGGGTCGTGGTTGTGTAGCTGGTCCGGTTGTCGCTGCGGCTGTTGTGTTTGCGGAAGGGCATAACCCGCATAAAGATATTAGGGATTCTAAAACTCTTTCTGCAAAGAAAAGAGAAGAGCTTTTTGAATATATTCTTGTTGAGGCTTTTGATTATGGCATTGGACTTGTCCCAGCAAGCGTAGTCGATAGTATTGGTATTAATGATTCTTGTAAAAAAGCAATGCATCTTGCGGTAAAAATGTTGAAAATAAAACCAGATTGTTTGCTAATTGATGCAATCTCCTTACAATCAAAAATTCCTCAAATTTCTCTAATAAAAGGAGACACGATTTGCTACTCTATTTCGGCTGCTTCTATTGTTGCTAAAGTCTTTCGAGATAGAATTGTTGCCGGTCTTGATAATAGATATCCAGAATATGGTTTTTCAAGCCATAAAGGGTATGGTACAGCCAAGCATTTTGAAGCTATTAAAAAATATGGCTATACAAATGAACATCGCCAAACTTTTTTAAAAAAATGATTTTTAGCCAAAGAAAACTTGACTATACAAAGTTTAATTGATATAATTTATTTACTTGTCGAGCGGATCCCGGTCGACATTTTTCTTGAAAAATATAAAAGAATGGAGAATTCATGCAAACTCAATTTACGCAAGCAATAGAACAGATTTGTGAAGAAAAAAATATTGCCAAAGATACAGTAATGGAAGCTGTTGAAGCGGCTTTAGCTGCTGCATATAAAAAAGATTATGGCGAAAAAGATCAAGAAGTCCGAGTAAAAATTAATGAGGGTTCAGGAGCAATCGAGGTTTTTGTCGAGAAAGAAGTTGTTGAAGAAGTCGAGAATCCAAACATGCAGATTGCCTTAACTGCTGCCTCTAAGTTGAAAAAAGATATTAAGATCGGCGACACAATCGAAGTAATGGACTTACCAGCTGATTTCGGACGAATCGCAGCCCAAACTGCTAAACAGGTAATTGTCCAAAGGATTAGAGAAGCCGAAAGAGACATGGTTTTTTCAGAATATAAAGACAAGGAAGGCGAGATTGTCAGCTGTATTGTTCAGCGAATAGAGGGTGATACGGTGATTTGTGACCTTGGTAAGGCTAGCGCTGTTCTTTATCGCAACGAGCAGATCCCAGGAGAACGATATTATCCGAATCAACGTTTTCGGGTATATATAGTTAAGGTGGAGCAAACTGCCAGAGGCCCTCAAATCGTTGTTTCCAGATCTCATCCAGGTGTTGTTAAGAAGCTTTTTGAATCTGAGGTGCCAGAAATTGCTACTGGTACAGTTGAGATTAAGGGTGTGGCGAGAGAAGCCGGAGGTCGAACAAAGATAGCTGTAGCCACTTCGGCAGATGGTGTTGATCCAGTAGGTTCATTTGTTGGACAGCGGGGTATCCGAGTTCAGTCGGTTATGAATGAAATAGGCGGTGAAAAGATTGATATTATTCTATGGGATGAGGACCCAAAGATATATATTGAAAATGCCTTATCACCGGCGAAAATCACTGAAATTAATATAGATGAAAAAGAACAAAAGGCAATTATAAAAGTGCCTGAGGATCAGCTTTCATTGGCTATCGGCAAACAAGGGCAAAATGTTCGGTTGGCGGCGAAGCTTACTGGTTGGAATATTGATATAGAAGGAACGGATATTTCGGGTATCGAAGGTGTTGAAGAAGCTGCTAAAACCCTGAGAAGAAAAGAAGACAAAACGGACTTAGAGGCAGCAATTATCGAAGCTGCTGCAAAGCAAAGTAATGCCGAAAAAGTTGAATCTTCCAATGAAGAAGAGAAGCCTAATTAGTGCATCTTGACGATTAAAAATTATTTAGAAAGTGATATTGTATATCTCTGAAAGCGAGGTTTAATTGTTGAATCAATTTGATAGATTCTCAGAAAATGCCAAATTAACCCTAGTAAACGCTCAAGAGCTAGCTCGAGCCGGGGGTTCCCCAGTGGTGGACACGGACCACATTCTTCTTGGTATGTTACTAACGAAGAATTCGGCTGCGGCTGATCTTTTGGAATCGGTTTCGCTTGACTTTGATAAAGCCAAGGCCGCTAGTGATGTAATATCTGGTTTAACCGGTGTAGTCAGGATAGGTGGCCTATCCTCTGATGCTCAGAGATTGCTTGAACTTTCAATGGGTACTGCTAGCCAGTTTGCTTCACCGTACGTTGGCACCGAGCATATGCTATATGCCATTTTACTTCTTTCAGATTCAAAGGCCGGCAAAATTTTAATTGATAGCAAAGTTGATTTTGATTATTTGAGAAATGAGCTAGAACAAATATTCAAAAACCCGCAAGAAGAAATAGCCTCACCGACTTCTTTGCCGACTGAGCTAGGAGGATTCTCTTCCGTTGGCCCAAAGACCTCTAATTCGAAATCAAAAACCCCAGTACTAGATGGTTTTGCGACTGATCTTACTAAAATGGCTAGGGATGGAAAGCTTGACCCGGTAATTGGTCGAGAGGCAGAAATATCTCGAGTAGTCTCTATCCTAAATCGAAGAACGAAAAATAATCCGGTTCTGATCGGAGAACCAGGAGTAGGAAAAACTGCTATTATAGAAGGTCTTGCTCAGGAGATTGCTGATGAAACGGTTCCGGAAATATTATTGACCAAAAAAATAATGATGCTTGATCTAGCTTCGGTAATTGCAGGAACAAAATATAGAGGTGAATTTGAAGATCGTTTAAAGAGGATTATCAAAGAACTGAAAGAAAATGATGACATTATAATTTTTATTGATGAGTTACATACAATAGTTGGAGCCGGTGCTGCGGAGGGAGCTATTGATGCAGCCAATATTTTCAAACCGGCTCTTTCTCGTGGTGAAGTTCAAGTTATTGGGGCAACAACACTTGATGAATATCGAAAATACATCGAAAAAGATTCTGCTCTTGAAAGACGACTTCAACCAGTGATAGTTTCGGAGCCCGGCATTGATGAAACCATCAGAGTATTGAAGGGGATTGCTCCAAAGTATGAAGAGTACCATAACGTACGGATAACACCAGCTGCGATAGAAGCTGCTGCTAAGCTTTCTAAGCGCTATATCCCTGATCGGTTTTTACCGGACAAGGCAATTGACCTTCTTGACGAAGCGGCATCACTTCTTAAAGTTTCTAAGGGGGTTGTTTCTAAGGAAGTCCGCAATCTTGAAAAAAATTTAAGAGAAGTTCGTAATCTTAAAGAAAATGCTGTTTTAGAGCAAGAGTATGCCAAGGCAGCTGAATTTAAGCAGCAAGAGGAGATACTCGATAAGGAGTTGGAGAAAGTTCGTAGAAAAGAAGGACTTAATGGGAATGGTCTTAAAATAAATGAGGAAAATATTGCTCAGGTTATTTCTAGCTCAACCGGTATCCCCATAACAAGGCTTATAGAAAAAGAACAAGCCAGTTTACTTAATCTTGAAAAGAAGTTAAAGAAGAGGATTGTTGGTCAAGATGAAGCAATATCGGAACTTGCATCAGCAATTAGGCGGGCCAGAACAGGTATTTCTGATGAGAAAAGACCTATTGGGTCTTTTGTATTTCTTGGACCGACCGGGGTAGGTAAAACAGAGTTAGCCAAAGCTTTGGCAGAGCAAATGTTTGGAGACGAAGAGGCCATTATAAAAATTGATATGAGTGAATTTATGGAAAAACACAACGTTTCCAGACTAGTTGGGGCCCCAGCTGGTTATGTCGGTTATGAAGAGGGCGGTCAGTTAACAGAAAAAGTTCGTCGTAAGCCATATGCAGTAATTTTATTTGATGAGATAGAAAAAGCCCATTCAGACGTTTTTAATATGCTACTTCAAATATTGGAAGATGGCTATCTTACAGACGCCAAGGGCCGCAGAGTCGATTTTCGAAATACTGTTATTATCATGACATCAAATATTGGTTCAAGTGAGTTTTATAGTACTCGGGAGATTGGTTTTACCAAGGAAACTACAAAAAAAGCTGTAAAAGAAATGCAAAAAAATATCGAAGAGAAAGTAGGTTCTGAGCTTAAAAAGAAGTTTAAGCCAGAGTTCCTTAACCGAATAGATAAAATTATAATTTTCAGAGCATTAACGAAAAATGATGTCAAAAAAATTGTTACCAAGGAGCTAGCTAAGGTTAGTAAAAGACTTTTATCTCAAGATATTAAAATTAGTGTCACTGAACAAGCTAAAAATTTATTAATCGATAAAGGTTATGATATCGAAAATGGAGCCAGACCTCTTCGTAGAGTCATCCAGAATATGATTGAAGACCCTTTAGCTAATGGTATATTAACTGGTGAATTTACCTCAGGTGATAAAGTGGCAGTCTTAAAAGAAGGCGATAGTTTAAAGCTGGTAAATGAAAGTAGTAAAAAGAAAAAAGCAATAACGAATTAATCTGTCTACTTGTTTTCTGATTCTTTTTATCTAATACTTTAAGCATGGGAAAATTAAAAACATCTTATATATGTCAAAATTGTGGTGCCGTTTACCCTCGTTGGATGGGGCGCTGTGAATCCTGTAGGAATTGGAACACTTTAATAGAGGAGATTATCGAGGCTAAAAAAGGAGCCGTGAAAGCTAAGGCGACCAAGGTTACTGACTTGGCTGATAAAGGCAATGATGATAACTTACAAAGATTATTATCAGGTATTTCTGAGGTTGACCAAGTCTTAGGAGGGGGAATTGTCCCTGGCTCCTTAATCCTTATAGGCGGTGATCCAGGGATTGGCAAGTCTACTCTTGTTCTTGAGCTTTCTTCAAAGATCAAGGATACGCTATATATTTCAGGTGAGGAGTCCGAGTCTCAGGTCAGAATGAGAGCGGAAAGATTAAAAATTAAAGAAGGGGTAGCCCTACTCTCTGAAAATAATATCGAAACTATCATCGCTACTATTGAAGCCGAAAAACCAAAACTGGTTGTTATTGATTCTATCCAAACTGTTTATTCGTCGGATATAGAAGGTGCCCCCGGTAATGTCAGCCAGCTCTCTCTTTGTGCCAGTAAGCTTATGAATTTAGCCAAAGAAAATCACATAGCGGTAATCATAATCGGTCATGTTACAAAACAAGGCAATATTGCTGGGCCCAGAGTGTTGGAGCATCTTGTAGATGTTGTTCTATACATAGAAGGTGATCGTTTTGGCTCCTTTCGAATCCTCAGAGGAGTGAAAAATCGATTTGGCTCAACGAACGAAGTTGGTATTTTTGAGATGACAAAGGAAGGCCTCAAACCAGTAAAAAACCCTTCGCAATTGATGATTGGGGAGCGAGCGAAAAATTCTCCGGGTTCGGTAATATTTCCAGCCATGGAGGGCACCAGATCGTTGTTATGTGAAATCCAGGCTCTTACTAGTTCAACTGCTTTTGGTTATCCTAAAAGAACTTCAAGTGGTTTTGACCTAAATAGGCTTTCACTCCTTACGGCTGTATTACAAAAACGTTGTGGACTTAATCTTTCAACCCAAGATATTTATCTAAATATTGCCGGAGGTATAAAGATAAACGAACCGGCGGCAGACCTAGCGGTTTGTTTAGCGATTGCTTCGGTTTATAAAAACAGAGAATTTAAGGAAGATACTGTTTTGTTTGGAGAAATTGGTCTTGCAGGAGAAGTTCGTTCGGTGAATAATGTAGACAAGAGACTTATGGAGGCTCAAAAGCTTGGTTTCAAAAAGGCTATAATCCCCAAGTCTCGGGTAAAAGCCGAAGGCTCGAAGGCAATCGGCATTAATATAGTACAAGTCGCTTCTATCAAAGAAGCAATCAACAAAGCACTTTAACATTAATCGAGGGGGAGTAATTATGGAAAGCACTTATCTTATCTTAGCAATTATCACCGTGTCGATTATCATTATTATGATTGTCATCGGCAGCAAAATATCGAAACTAAAAGCCAATATATTTTTTATTGGTGTTTTTGCGACAGTTATTGGGCTTCTGGTGGGTTCTCTGGCTTATCTACCGCTTTCAAAATTGCCGGGGATATATGGTATCTTTTTACCAGTAATCTTTTATGTTGTGATGGTTTCTGGCTCTATTTGGATATTTCTTTCAAAAAGACCAGTTATAGAACAGACCTTTGACACTGTCAGTAAGGTCGTGAATACGATTATCAGTTTGAAGCCCCAACTGCAAGGTATGACAAAATATCGAGAGAAGGAAATTCTCGTTGATACTTCTGTTTTAATCGATGGTAGGGTAGTTGATATAGCTGCAACAGGCTTTATCCCAGGTCGATTAATAGTCCCTAAATTTGTGCTTTCCGAGCTTCAAAATATTGCTGATTCTGATGATGATTTAAGGAGAGCGAAAGGCCGCCGTGGGCTCGAAGCCTTAGAAACTCTTAAAAAGGAACATCAGCTTAAAGTCGAACCAACGCCAGACTTCTTGAAAACAAGTAAGGACCCGGTTGATGAGCAGCTAGTTAAGATGGCAAAAGACAGAAAGTCTATCGTTGTAACTAATGATTTTAATTTAAATAAAGTTGCTAAGGTTGAAGGAGTAACAGTTTTAAATATCAACGAACTTTCTCAAGCCATTAGGCCAGTTCTTATCCCTGGCGAAGAAATGGAATTAAAGATAATTCAAGCAGGGAGAGAAAAAAATCAAGGAGTAGCTTATCTTTCTGACGGAACAATGATAGTGGTAGAAAATGGTGATAAGCTAATAGGGAAAAAGGTAAGGGTTGAAATCAAAAGGGTACTTCAAACCGCTGCTGGTAAGATGTTTTTCGCTACTTTAAAAAACGGCAAATAAAATGAACCAGGATTTTTACAACCGCAAACCAGAAATAGTTGCCAGGGAACTTCTGGGGAAACTTTTGATAAGAAATATTGGTAAAAAAATTTTGGTGGGCAAAATTGTTGAAACAGAGGCTTATCTTTCTAAAAACGATAGTGCTTGTCATGCCTCAAAAGGTAAGACAAATAGAAATAAAGCGATGTTTTTACCGGCGGGGCATATTTATGTATATTTAATCTACGGCATTCATCATTGTCTAAATATAGTTACCGAAAAAGAGTCTGTGCCCTCAGCAGTCCTTATAAGAGCAATAGAGCCATTATTGCCAATGGCTGATAAGAAGACAGTATCTGGTCCTGGGCGATTAACCAAATGGATGAAAATTGATAAGAATTTGAATGGAGAATACATGATAGATTCTCCTAATCTTTATATCGATGACAAAATTGTGATTTGTGGTAACACTATAACGGCCGAAAGAGTGACTGCAAGGTCAATTATAATCACAAAAAGAATCGGAGTTGAAAATTGCCAGGATAGAGACAAGCTATTGCGTTTCTATATTAAAGATAACCAATTTATTTCAAAGATTTAATAAATTTTTTGAATCTTTTTTCGGCTTTTTCAACTAGGGTTGTGATTCTTTTCTCACTCAAAATTCCGGCAACCCCCATCAAGCCAATTAAAAGCATAGGGATAATCAATCTATTTAAATTTCCAAACGAGATAGCTTCTCCAAAATAGCTAATATTGGCGTTTTGGACTGATCTACCAATAGCAGAAAGAATCACTATTAAGATGATAGGTATTTTGGTGAGCCCAACAACATAACAAAGTAAATCATCTGGCAGACCTGGTGTCAGAAAAGCCAGGAACAAAAAAACAGGTCCCTTATTTTCAAAAAAAATATCCCATTTTGCCAGTTTCTTTTTAGAAATTACTTTTTCAACTAACGGACGGCCGTATTTCCTAGAAAGATAGGCAACAATAAAAGTTCCAATGTTGATACCGATAAATGTGTATAGAAATCCACCCCAAAAGCCGTATTGATAACTACCAATAATAACCGGTAAGTAGCCAGGAATTGGCCAAATTATTACCTGAAAAATACAAAAAAATATTAAGGCTATTGGTCCCCAAATACCAAAACTTTGAATATAATTTCTGATTTTTTCAGCATCTGTAAAAATTGTCCTTACTTCCGGCCAGAAGAAAACTGTCAAAAAAACGATAAATAGCAAAAAGACAATCTGGGCAATTGTCTTTTTGGTCAGTTTAATTTTCAATACTTTCATTTAAACTTTGCTGAAAATAAAGTTCGAAATGGTATTTAAGGCTTCAGAAACAGAGGTAACATTGACACCTATGGTTTGCTCAGCTGTTTGGTAGGCATCGTCTTTAACAAAGGCTTTAATAGTTTTGTTACCAATCGCAGCAAAATTTATGGTGGCCTCGTAAAAAGCACCATTTGGAGTTGGGGTGTATATCTTCCCATCAACTTCGATGTTAATGGATTTTAACCCCTTGGGGGTTGAGGCAGAAATAACAACAGTAAATGGACTTGAAATTTCTTGACTTTCGGTAGGAGACATTATCTCAATACTTGGTAAATCTTCCCCTGTATGTAAGTCACATTTTTCAGTAGGGATAGAGCCCATATCGGTGTTATATCCTTTTGATTTTGCCCAGGCTTGAACGGCGACATTCCACCTACCGTAAGATGGATCATTAGGAGGGATTTCGGCTGTAATTGGTGAGTATATTTTAGTTTCGATAAGTTCCTCAGGACAATTCTCATTAGCTATTTTACCCGTAAGCTTATCAATTTTAACTTCTTGAGCCTGTCCGTAAACATCAGGAGCTTTATACCAAGAAGGGAAGATATCAGTTCGTTTATTCTTTGTAGCTGAGGTTACTTTGCGTCCCGTGATAGCATCGATCGTGACCGTTTTTATACCAGAAGGTCGACTGAAATTTTCTTTTTGGAAATTTGGCAAAACTGTTGTCATGTAATCATCCCATATCGGAGCGGCTACGGCGTATCCACTACCATTTTTCATCGAACGGCCATCATTGTTCCCGCCCCAGACCACTGTTACTAGATTGGGGGTATATCCAGCAGTCCAAGCATCCTTAGAATCGTTTGTGGTACCGGTTTTGGCAGCTACCTCTCGACCAGGGACTGTTAAGAACTGACCTCCTCCAAAGGTATATGTTCTAGCTCGTGAGTCGGATAGGATATCGTTTATAAGATAGGCAACCTGTGGGTCGATGACTTGTTCGCCCTTACTGTCTTGATACTCTTCGAGTACTTCTCCGTTAGAGTCTTCAATCTTCAAGAACCAACTAGTTTCTTTTTTAACACCGTTGTTAGCAAAGACACTATATGCTTGTGCCATCTCAATTGGCTTTACTTCTCCAGCTCCGAGGACTAGCGATAATCCATATGCATCTCTATTGGTGAGGGTGGTGATACCCATTTCTTCAACATTTTTCAAAACGTTGTCCATACCAGCAATGTATAGTGCTTTAACGGCCGGGATATTCAAAGAATTGCCAAGAGCAAAACGGACTGATTGAGCTCCATTATATCGAAAATTATAATTATGAGGGACGTAGCCACCACCAAAGTCGGTTTTGACATCATAAAGAGTACTGCCTGGACCCCAATTTTCTTTTTCAAAAAGAGTTGCGTAAGCAAAGGGCTTAAAGGAAGAGCCGGGTTGTCTGGCTCTTGTAGTGACATTAACATTACCATCAATGTCTTGATCAAAAAAATCTTTTGAACCTACCATAGAAAGAATCTGACCTGTTTTAGGGTCAATAGAGATTAAGGCTGCATTAGATGCTCCATATCTTGTTAATCGACTTTCATTATCCTTAATAGCTTCAACTGCTTTTTTATACATATCATAATCAAGGGTAGTGTATACTTTCAGTCCCCCTTCATTAGCTCTTTGTTCGCCGTATTTATTGACCAGCTCTTGCTTAACATACATTACAAAATGAGGTGCTTCAATTGCCCCATAAGGGTTGTTGGAGAAGACAATTTTTTTCTCTTTTGCTTTATCGGCTTCTTCTTGGGAGATAAAACCTTGGTCGGCCATTAATTGCAAGACAAGATCTTTTCTAGCAAGCAAAGCATCTTTGTTATCCCCGTATGGTGAAAAATAGGTTGGAGCTTGAGGTAGGGCTGCAAGGGTAGCTGCTTCTTCAAGAGTAAGCTCTTTTAAATCCTTATCAAAGAATGTTTTAGCGGCTACTTTTACTCCATAAGCGTTAGAGCCATAAGGTATTTCATTTAAATACATTTTAAGGATATTATCTTTTGAATACATAGCCTCAATTTCCATCGAAAGTATAAGCTCTTTAATCTTTCGGCCGAACGTTTGTTCCGGTGAAAGAAGGGCATTTTTTACGAATTGTTGGGTTATGGTTGATCCGCCTTGAAGATTAGCCCCAGTAGCTCTTTCAAAGATATTATAAAGAGCAGAGCGGACAATTCTTAATGGGGCGAAACCAACATGATGGTAAAAATTTTTATCTTCAACAGCAACGGTAGCATTTTTTACATTCTCAGGTATCTCATCAAACTCTACTAATATTCGATTTTTATCACCATGCATTTCATAAAGTAGTTTTCCGTTACGGTCGAATATTTGGGTCGTTTGGGCGGCAAATCGAGAGTTAATTTTGTTTGGTGTTGGTAGATCTTTGGCGTACCAACCAAAAAGTCCGATTAAAATTCCAAGCATAATAACGGCAACGGTTCCTACTTTTTTTAGTCCTTCTTTTGTCGTAAAAAGATATTTTAGATATCCTTTAATAGCTTTGAGAGAAAACGAAGACGCAGAGAGCTTAAATCCCTTAGCTCTCCTAGCGCGGTGAACCTTCCTTGTTCGATTGTTGTATTTCAATGCCAATTTTACTCCTAATTGCATCCCTAAATTCCTGGGATAGCGCTTGTTGAATTATACCGAAAAACCCCTATAATGTAAAGGCAGGAAAGCTAATCAAAAGGATAATATGAAGCAGCAAAACAAGATAAGTGAGATTTTGAGTCGTGGTGTTACTAACGTTATCGATAAGAAAAACTTGGAAAAAACTTTAAAATCTGGGGAAAAACTAAGGATTAAATTTGGGATTGACCCTACTGGCCCACAAGTCCATATTGGGCATGCGGTAACCTTGTGGAAGTTACGACAATTTCAAGATGCTGGGCATAAAATCGTTTTAATAATAGGGGACTTTACAGCTCAGATAGGTGATCCTTCTGATAAAGAAGCCGAACGGCAGCCACTAACAAAGAAGGAAATAGAGGCTAACAAGAAAAGCTACTTAGATCAAATTGGTAAAATATTAAACCTTAAAAAAGCCGAAATTCATCATAATTCTGATTGGCATGCCAAGGCAAGCAAACAGGATTTAATTGAAGAGGCAATGAATTTTACTGTCAATCAGATGGTCCAAAGAGATAATTTTGAAAAAAGGCTTAAAGATGATAAGCCGGTAGGTTTACATGAATTTTTGTATCCATTGCTTCAAGGTATGGATTCGGTTGCTATTAAAGCTGATGTTGAGCTTGGTGGTAACGACCAATACTTTAATTTACTTGCCGGACGGACTTTGCAGAAAAAATATGGCCAAAAACCCCAAGATATTTTAACTTTTGATCTTTTAGAAGGTACAGATGGTCGAAAGATGAGCAAAACATACCAAAATGCTATCTATCTTCTAGATAGTCCTAGCGAAAAATATGGTAAAGTAATGTCGATTAGAGATGAATTAATAGAGAGATATTTTACCCTAGCTACTGATCTCCCAAAAAACGAAATCGAAAAAATTATTGAAAAAGGTCCAAGAAATGCCAAAGGTATTTTAGCTTTTGAGATTGTTAAAAGATATCATGGTAGCAAAGAAGCTAGCGCTGCTGAAAAAGATTTCGAAAAAAAGTTTGTCAAAAAGGAAATACCCGAAAAGATAGAGGCAATCAAACTTCCATACATCACTAGGCCCTTAGCTGATATTATTGTTGAAGCTGGTTTATCAGGTTCGAAGTCTGATGCAAGGAGACTAATAGAACAAGGAGGCGTGAAAGTAGATGGAGCTATTATCGGCGACCGGATGGCTTTAGTAGAGCCAAACAAAGGAATGATTATTCAAGTTGGAAAGCGAAAGTTCATAAAGGTAAGGTAGTGTACTCATGAAGAGATGGATTGTTCTGGTTGTAATGGTTTTTGTTATTGCTATTGGTTCTTTTATTCTTGGTTTATATATACCAGAGGAGAAGACTAGTAGCATTGTTTCTATTAAGTCTTGTGATATAAATCAAGACAGTGTGCTTCGTGAGATAAACAATCTTCGTGATAAAGATGTTGTGGTTGCCGGAGATATTACCGAATTTGCTCAACAAAGGGCTATTGAAGTATCTAGCAATTTTTCCCACGATGGTTTTGATGGGTCAGCTGATAGGCTTGGCTATAAACTAACCGGAGAGAACCTTGCTACTGGGTATTGCTACACCGAAGAACTGATTAACTCTTGGCTTAATTCTCCTACTCACAAGGAAGTAATGCTCGATTCAAGGTACGATTATATCGGTATAGAGTTTTACAAGAATGTTGTAGTCACTATTTATGGGGATAGTCAATAATAGCTAATTTAAAAACGAATTCTTTTACCATATAATAAGAACATGTCTTTGACGCTATTATCAAATGTTTCTGAGATACCGGGGGTTGGAGATTTCTATGCTAAAAAGCTAGCTAAACTAGAAATAAAAACTACTCGTGATTTATTATTATACTTTCCGCGCCGTTGGGAGGATTATTCGAAAATAACCAATATCGCAGCTGTTAAGTCTGGAGAACAAGTTTCGGTAAGAGGGAAAGTGGTTGATATTATTACCAAAAGAAGTCGAAGAGGGATAACGGTAACTGAAATAATTATTGCTGATAATACAGGGAGTGCTAAAGCTGTATGGTTTAATCAACCATTTATTGAAAACACTATTCGCAAGGGAGAAGAAATATATTTAGCTGGCAAGATGGAATGGGGCTTTGGGCAATTGAATTTTGTTTCTCCGGCTTATGAAAAAGTAAAAGAAGCCGAAGATGAACTCCGACATACGGGTCGGATTGTTCCGATCTATCCTGAAACTGCTGGATTAAGTTCAAAATGGATTCGTCAAAAAGTTGGGTTGCTAACTAAAATTATCTATAATTTAAAAGATCATTTACCTGAAGTGATAAAGAAAAAACATGATTTGTTGGAGCTTTCAGCAGCGGTTCGGACAATCCATTTTCCGGAGAATATGGAAGAGTTAAAAAGAGCTCAAAAAAGGTTTTTGTATGATGATCTTTTTTGCCTCCTTTTATCTGTTCTATCAAACAAAAAAGAGATTGAAGGTAGTAGAGCCGTTTCTGTCAAATATGATGAAAAAATAGGAAAAAAATTTGTTGAGGATCTCCCGTTTGATTTAACCGACTCTCAGCGGAAAGCCGCTTGGGAAATTTTAAAGGATCTTAGTAAAAATACACCAATGAATCGACTCCTTGAAGGAGACGTCGGTAGTGGCAAAACAGTAGTTTGTGCCATGGCCGCTTTAATGGTTGGTAATGCCGGTTATCAAACAGCACTTCTTGCTCCGACTGAAATCTTGGCTCGCCAGCATTATGAAAGTTTTAAAAAAATGCTACCAGAGAATATTAAGATAGTCTTATTAACAGGTTCGATAAAAGAAAAAGAAAAAAAGGAAATCTTATCTGAGATAGAGAATGGCGAAGCCCAAATTGTAATTGGGACACATGCAATTTTTTCAGAAAATGTTAATTTTTGGACTTTGGCTTTTGTAATTGTTGATGAACAACATCGTTTTGGGGTAGAACAGAGAAGAAAACTCAAAATAGCAAATGGGGAAGCAGGAATTATGCCTCACTTTCTCTCAATGAGTGCTACTCCAATTCCGAGGACACTAGCGATTACGGTTTTCGGAGATTTATCTCTCTCTGTTTTAACTGATATGCCGCCAGGAAGAGAGAAGGTAGATACCTATGTCGTGCCACCATACAAGCGGGAAGACGGGTATGGATTTATCGAAAGAAAGATTAAAGAGGGTCGACAAATTTTTGTAATTTGTCCGTTAATTTCAGCCTCTGATAAATTAGGGGTTAAGTCAGCTGAGGAAGAGGCTAAAAATCTTGCAGTTATTTATCCAAAAAGAAAAATAGGCTTATTACACGGTAAGTTAAAGTCTGAGGATAAGGAGAAAGTAATGAATAGCTTTAAAAAGGGAGAGATTGATATTTTGGTTTCCACTTCCGTAGTTGAAGTAGGGGTTGACGTCCCTAATGCTTCGGTGATGGTTATCGAAGGAGCGGAAAGGTTTGGCTTGGCTCAACTCCATCAATTCCGGGGGCGAGTGGGGCGGGGAAGGCATAAATCATATTGTTTTCTATTCACCGAATCAAAACTTGGGAAGACTCTTGAGAGATTAAATGCTCTCGTTAATTTAAATAGTGGTTTTGATCTTGCCGAAAAAGACCTCGAAATTAGAGGGCCAGGGGAATTACTTGGAATAAAACAATCGGGGAAGATAGACCAAACAATGGTTAAAGTTTTATCAGATCCGAGGATTATAAAAGAGGTAAAAGAAAGTGCCGAGAATTTTTTAAATAATAACAACCTTAATGATTATCCTAGACTCTTAGAGAAAGTAGCTGAATTCGAGATGGCGGCTAGATTGGAATAATATTATTGACAAAAATTAAATTTATGATATTATAGCGATATTATCCGGTGCTAATACCGGAAGTCTCGATTGTGGTCGAGTTGACATTAAGGAAGTGATTTGAGTGTCTAGTGAGGGCAACGTCTTTGTTGTACGTCTCGACTTCCAGCTCAGCCCTTCGATCGACTTGTTCGATCTTGAAGACGGAGAAGGAAGGGTCTTCCTGAATCATGCCCCTGAGGTCATTAAAGAGAAGGGAGAATTTGTCCTCGTGCAATCAGAGGGACAATTTGGTTTCTCCCTTATCCCAGCTGCACCGATGAAAGCTGGGTACAAGAGGGTTGATTCCATCAAGAAGCTTGTGGAGTTGGTGCTTGAGTTTGGGCTGTGTAAGCCCTTCGTCCCGCGTGGCTACCATGGAATTGTCGAAAAGGGTTTGAGCGATCAGCTCCATAAGGCCTACAACGAGTGCCGATTCGGTTCCTACGTCAAGCTTCCTGATTCAAGTGTGGTGTTGGTGGTCAGCGATGAAGCTCTTGACCCAGGAACGTTTGTTGAGGCTCGGCGAGCCTGGAACAACGTTCTCGTTGTTGGGCGAGCTGAGTTCGAGAGCCGGCAACCATTCCGACACGAGAACTGGGCTAGCTTTGTAAGCGCTCTGATGGCTAGCTACCCTCAGCAAGTCAAAGGGCACTTGACTCCTCGTAAGCCGCCAAGGAGGATTCAGGGAACTTGGGCCGGTCCCGACCTCGACTACATTAACCGTCGGGGGCAAGCCTCAACTCGTTTGCTTGTTGACGGACAAGAAGAAGGGTCTGTCGTTACCGTGTATTTCACGCGTTGCGACAAAAACCCTTCCGTTCCGATCAGAACTGGTGAGGCTGTTGAGGTTTGGTATGCCGGTAAAGGTAACATTGCGGTTATCCCTTACGCTGGCCGAACCACTCAAGTCCTGCGACCAAGAGAGCTAGTCAGAGAGCTGGGAGTGCAAAGAGACAGTCTCGATGAGAGAAAACTCTCATCATACGACAACGTTCGCGTGGTCTACACTTCCTGAAGTAGTCCCTTGTAACGGGCGCCTATCGAGGCGCCCGTTTTCAATCTTCATTCTTTTATAATTTAAGCATATAATTAAACTATGCATATCGGAACAGGACAATTTGAAGGCAAGAAGATAAAAGATTCTCATGATGGCATCCCACTGTCAACTCGGACTTTAACTATTAAGGAATCAATATTTGAAATAATCGGAATTAGAATTCAGGAATCGGCTGTGCTTGATATCAACGACCGGAATGGAATGTATGGGATAGAGGCTATTTCCAAAGGAGCGGCCGTAGTTCAGTTTCTGAATATTCATAATGAAGAGAAGAATATAATTAAAGAAAATTTAAAAATGGTTGAACTTAATCCAGCTGACTTTGTGATTAATGAAAAACCGGAAAAATTTTTTTCAAAGAAAACTGATTTCAGATTTGATGTAATATTTTTCAGGGCTGTCGATAATCATTGTCTTTTGTTACTCGATAGAGTATTAGCAATGCAAACATCAAATGGCATAACTGTACTTTTCTACCCTCAAAACAAAGAATGCCAGTTTACCGGAGCCCCTGATGGCTACCAGGTGATTGATACTAGGGATGTTGAGACGGAAAGGGTAGTTGTATTACTTAAAGAAAAATAAAAAGAAACAACTTGATGATGTTTCTTTTTGGTGCCGGAGAGAGGACTCGAACCTCCACGGGAATACCCACTAGTTCCTAAGACTAGCGCGTCTACCAGTTCCGCCACTCCGGCTAGCAAAGCATATTTTAGCAGAATAATAATTATATTTCAATGTATTCTTAGTAGGATTGTTGGTTGTCTTTGATGGTTTTGTCTGTTAGAATATCAAGGCATTAAGTAATTTTGGGAGGATAAATGAGTGTAATTGAGCTTAACGATTCAAACTTTAAAGGCGAAGTAGAATCAACAGAAGGAACTGTTGTAGTTGACTTTTACGCTGATTGGTGTGGACCCTGTAAGATGATGGCCCCAATCTTTGAAGAAGCTTCTAACGAAGTTAATGATGTTAAATTTGTAAAAATAAATGTTGATAAGTCCCAAGAAACAGCGATGAAATATGGGGTTATGAGTATACCAACCTTAGTTGTTGTTAAAGATGGGAAAGTGGTTAGTCAAGCGGCTGGTGTTGTTGATAAAGAAGCATTGATAAAGATGGTCAAGTAAGGAGTCTGATGGCTTATAGGGTAGTAAAAAAAGACAAAAGTGAAATTGAATTTGAGGTTACCGTTGACAAGAAAAAACTTGAGGCGGTAACTAAAATAGTTACAGAGGAGCTTGGTAAAAATGTTAAAGTTGATGGGTTTCGACCCGGCAAAGCACCACAATTTTTGATTGAAAAAGAAGTGGGAAAAGATCGTTTTTGGGCTGAGGTTATTGATAAAGTGATACCAGAGGCTTACTTTGAGGCCGTAGTTTCTGAAAAGATAAAAGCAATCGCTCAACCTCAGGTGCAGGTAAAAGAATTTATCCCCGGACAAAAATTGGTTTTCTCTGCTAAGACTGCTGTCATTCCTGAACTTTCAAATTTTAGTTACAAAGATTTTAAAATTTCTTTTAATCCCCAAAAACCAACGGAGCAGGAGAAGAAAGATGCCTTTGATGGACTCCGTGAAAAATATGCTTCCGATAAAGAAGTTGAAAGGACGGCTAAATCAGGGGATAAAGTTGAAATTGATTTTAAGGGTACCTTGAAAGGCTTGCCATTTGACGGTGGCGAATCAAAAAATCATCCTTTGGTATTGGGCAGTAAGATGATGATTCCAGGATTTGAAGAAAAAATCGAAGGACATAAGGCGGGGGATAAATTCAATTTTGAGATTACTTTCCCTAAGGATTATCATGCCAAAAATTTAGCGGGAGAAAAAGTGAAATTTGAAGTAAGGCTTAATAAAGTTTTTACCAAAGAGCTTCCCGAACTAAACGATCAATGGGCGAAAAAGTTTGGCCTAAAAAATCTTAACGATTTAAAAGAAGAGCTTGAAAAAGAACTAGCTTTGCAAAAAGAACTAGCAGCAAAGAGAGAAACCGAAGAGAAAATAATTGATAAAATCATCGAAAAGAATAAGATTCCTGCCCCAAGTGTGTTAGTAGATGAAGAAATTCATCGAATGGTTCATGAAGCAGAGCACAATTTATCTCATTCAGGTCTAACTATTGATAAATTTTTAGAGATGAGCAATAAAACTCTTGAAGAGCTGCATAAAGAAATGAGGCCGGAAGCAGAAAAGCGAGTAAAGCTTGGAATAGTTTTGGGTGAGGTTTCAAGGATAGAAAATATCAAAGCAGAAGAGTCTGATATTGAGCAAGAAATAGAGAAGTTAGTAGCGACTGCACCGGAGGATATGAAGAAAGAGGATGTCCGGGCAGTTTACGATACTCCTGAAAGAAGGAGAGAGATTGGCAACAACCTTATTATCAGAAAAGCCCTTGATAGGCTTTGGAAATTGAATGTTGAGAATAAAAAATAATGAAGTGATATAATGGAGGTGCTATGAAAACAACAAATCAAATATTAGTGCCAACCGTGATCGAGCAGACAGGGATGGGGGAACGAGCCTACGATATTTATTCTCGTTTGCTTCGTGATCGAATAATCTTTATTGGTTCTCAAATAGATGATCACGTAGCGAATATAGTAATTGCTCAATTGTTATTTCTTGAAGCTGAAGACGATAAAAAAGATATTAAGATATTTATAAACTCACCTGGAGGAATTGTCTACTCAACTTTGGCAATATATGACACCATCCAATACATAAAGCCGGATGTACAAACAATTTGTATCGGGATGGCAGCCAGTGGAGCTTCGATATTACTTGCTGCTGGTAAAAAAGGCAAACGTTATTCTTTGCCAAACTCTCGGATTATGATACACCAACCAATGGGTGGTGCTGAGGGCCAGGCTTCGGATATATCCATCCAGGCTAAAGAAATCCTTTATATCAAAGATAAATTAATAGACGTTATGAAAAAACATACCGGACAAAAGAAAGAGCAATTAGAAAAGGATATGGATCGAGATTTTTTCATGAGCCCAGAAGAAGCCAAAAAATACGGTATTGTTGACGAAATTATATTAAAGAAATAATTATCAAATTGTTCTTGACATTGTGGATAATTGTTGATAATATTTTTCTTGCCTAATTTATTTTGGATTTATATAGCGTGAGGCAGGGTCAACCGACCAACTACAAAGTAATATTAAACCCTTAAAGGAAAGAAAGGGCGTTTTTTAATGGCACAAGATTCCCCTATGCCTAAAACTTCGAAGCGTAAATATTACAGGCCGCTTCAATCGGTTCTCGATTTACCAAATTTAATTGAAATTCAAACCAAGTCTTATGATTGGTTTATCCGGGAGGGAATAAAAGAGGTTCTAGATGAGGTCAGCCCGATAGTTGATTTTTCGGGCGAGATGTATTCGCTTTCTTTTGGCGACTATTATCTAGATGAACCAAAATATACCGAAAAAGTCTCCCGCGAAAAAAAGATTAACTACGAAGCTCCTTTAAAAGTCGAAGTTACTTTAAAAAATCTACAATCAGGAAAAACCAAAAAACAAGAAGTTTTCTTATCTGACTTACCTTTGATGACTAAGCAAGGTACTTTTGTAATCAATGGAGTAGAGAGAGTTGTCATTTCTCAGTTGGTTAGAAGCGCTGGTGTATTTTTTAGTGCTGAAGAAATTGGTGGAAACAAATTTTTTGGAGCTAAGGTAATTCCAAGCAGAGGGGCTTGGCTGGAAATCGAGACTGCTACTAATGGAGCAATTTATGCCAAAATTGATCGTCGAAGAAAAATTCCAATCACTACCTTAGTAAGAGCGTTCGGCTATTCAACAGATGAAGAAATTCGTAGTCTTTTTGCTGATGTTAATACCGATAAGGACATGAATTATGTTGAAAGAACTTTGGAAAAAGATGCAACAACAAATTCGGAAGAAGCTTTCATAGAGATCTATAAAAAGATACGACCAGGTGATTTAGCAACTGCCGAAAACGCTAAACAGCTTATAGAAGGTATGTTCTTTGATTTTAAGAAGTATGACTTATCTCGGGTAGGACGTTATAAGATGAACAAGATGCTTGGAGTCGAAGTTGCTAATAAACGAGAGAACAGGATTTTGAGAAAAGAAGACTTTGTTTTAATCGTAAAAGAGGTAATAAAGCGAAATGTAATACAGGCTGAGCCAACCGATATCGACCATTTAGGGAATCGAAGAGTTAGAGCAGTAGGGGAGCTTTTGCAACAACGCTTCCGGGTTGGAATTTTGAGAGCTGAGAGAAACATCAAAGACAAAATGTCTACTGCTGATCCTAAAACAGTTACCCCTTCCCAACTCATTAACGTTCGACCAATCTCATCAGTTGTTAAAGAGTTTTTTGCTTCATCTCAATTGTCGCAATTTATGGACCAAACCAATCCATTATCAGAACTTGTTCACAAAAGAAGGCTTTCAGCTTTAGGCCCTGGCGGTTTATCAAAGGAACGAGCCGGTTTTGATGTTCGTGATGTTCACCGAACTCATTATGGACGAATTTGTCCAAACGAAACTCCGGAAGGGCCAAATATTGGTCTTGTTAACTATCTAGCTTCTTTTGCTAGGGTCAATGATTACGGTTTTCTGGAAACTCCTTATCGGGTAGTAACTCAAACTGTTAAAAATGATGGAAAATCAGCCATAGACTATTTAGCCGGTGAAACAATAACTGGTATTGTCAAAAAAGGTGAAAAGATAAACAAAACAATTGCTAGTAAATTAGCTAAAAGAGAACAAAACGAAATCAAAATTATCCCTCAGGTTACTAAGCAAGTCGTCTATATGACTGCCGATGAAGAAGAGGGTAAAGTTATTGCTCAGGCAAATACTGAGATTACAACTGATGGCTATTTCAAGGATAATCTTATTACTGCTCGCAAAAAGGGAGAGGCCGCAGAAGTTTCTATCGATGAAGTTACCCATATGGATGTAGCTAGTGAGCAAATAGTCTCAGTATCTACTGGTCTGGTTCCTTTCTTGGAACATGATGACGGCAAGCGAACTCTGATGGCAGCAAACATGCAACGCCAAGCCGTTCCTTTGGTTAAATCGGAAGCGCCAATTGTCGGAACTGGAATTGAAGGTAAAGTTGCTCGCGACTCTGGTTTGACTGTTTTGGCAAAGGAATCAGGTAAAGCTCTTTCTGTTACTGGTTCGATGTTAAAAGTTAAATTTGATAAAAGCGGCGAAGAATTATTTGAGCTTATCAAATATCGTCGTACAAATGATGATACTTGTATAAATCAAAGAGCAATTGTTGAAGAAGGACAGCGTTTCAAAAAAGGTGATGTGTTGATTGATGGCCCGGCTTCCGATAAGGGCGAGCTTGCTATCGGCCAAAACCTGCTTGTAGCCTATATGGCATTTTCAGGCTATAACTACGAAGACGCTATTATAATCTCTGAAAGACTCGTTAAGGATGACGTGTATAGCTCAGTTCATCTTGAGCTTTTTACTATTGATGTTCGTGATACCAAACTTGGTCCAGAAATGGTTACTCGGGATATTCCGAATGTATCTGAAGAATCACTTAGAAACCTTGATGAAGAAGGGGTAATAAGGGTGGGAGCCGAAGTTAATCAGGGTGATATTCTAGTCGGAAAAATTACACCCAAGGGAGAGACGGAACTTTCAGCCGAAGAAAGATTACTTCGAGCTATCTTCGGAGAAAAAGCTCGTGATGTAAAAGATACTTCTCTTAGGGTGCAGCCTGGTGTCCACGGGAAAATAGTTGATATTAGTACTAGAGAACGTGATAAAGGCGATGAACTTCCAGCCGGAGTTATCAAACAGATTGATGTTGTTGTTGCGAGGCTTTCGAAGATTACTGTTGGAGACAAAATTGCAGGTCGACACGGTAACAAGGGTGTTATCGCTAGAATTGCCCCAGTAGAAGATATGCCTTATCTAGCTGACGGTACACCAGTGGATATTATTTTAAATCCATTGGGGGTTTCAGCTCGTATGAACATTGGTCAGATATTAGAAACTCATCTTGGCTGGGCTGCCAAAGCACTTGGGATTAAAGTAGCTGCCCCGGTCTTTATGGGACCTTCGGTTAACCAGATTAAGGATGAGCTAAAAAAGGCTGGTCTCTCGGAAGATGGAAAATCAATACTTTACGACGGCCGTACCGGAGAGCCGTTTGACCAACCAGTTACAGTTGGAATAACTTATATGCTTAAACTTCACCACATGGTCGAAGATAAAATTCATGCTCGTTCAATTGGTTCTTATGCGATGGTGACGCAGCAGCCACTCGGTGGTAAAGCTCAATTTGGAGGCCAAAGATTCGGAGAAATGGAGGTTTGGGCCTTGGAAGCTTATGGTGCTGCTCATACATTACAAGAAGTCTTAACGATAAAGTCCGATGATGTTCTTGGCCGTTCGAGAGCGTATGAATCGATTATTAAGGGTGAGGATATCGCTGAGCCAAGAATACCAGAATCCTTTAATGTTTTGGTCAAAGAATTACAAGGCTTAGGTCTTGCAATCGATCTCTTAACTGATGCTAAGGAAAAAACAGAGATAACGGCTGATGATGCAATCGAGGAGGGATACGAAGAGGGGATCGAGGAGCTTAAAGATTCCGGGCTAATAGAGGGTGATGCCACGGCTAATCTGCCAAAAATAGATGTCGATAAAGAAGGTCAAATAGACGAATTTGAGGCAATCAAGGAGGAAGAAGATGCCAAATAACAAAGAAGAAAAGACAGCCCAAGATTTTAGTGCGATTAGAATCTCTATCGCATCTCCTGAAGATATCTTGAAATGGTCTCACGGCGAGGTTACTAAACCGGAAACTATTAACTATCGAACCCTTAAACCGGAAAAAGATGGTTTATTCTGTGAACGAATTTTTGGCCCTGATAAGGATTGGGAGTGTTACTGTGGTAAATACAAAAAAATTCGTCATAAAGGTGTGATTTGTGATAAGTGTGGGGTAGAAGTCACTAGAAGCGTTGTTCGTAGAGAGAGAATGGGTCACATAGAGCTAGCAGTCCCAGTTACTCATATTTGGTTTTTAAGGGGCGTTCCTTCGTCTATTGGTCTTGTTTTTGGAATGAGTGTTCGTGATCTTGAAAGGGTTGTCTACTTTATATCCTATATCGTTACTGAGGTAGATGAAGAAGCACGATTAGAAATGGCTAAATCACTTGAAAAAGAACTTAAAGAAAAAAAGAAAGAGTATACCAAAAATATTGAAGACGAGAAGGAGCTTAAAGAGAAATTAGAAAATCTTGAACAGAGCCTTAAAGATGCTAAAAGCGAATTGGCTGGAATTCAGAAGTACACTATCCTTTCTGAACTTAAATATCGTGAGTACTCGTTAAAGTTCGGTAATGTTTTCAAAGCTGAAATTGGAACCGAAGCTATTTTAGGTCTTCTTAAAGAGATAGATCTAAAAAAGCTTGAAAAAGATTTAGAGACAGAAGTGGCTGAATCGACTGGACAAAAACGGAAAAAAGCCCTTAAAAGATTAAAAATTATCCAAGGTCTTTTGTCAGCAAATATTCGTCCGGAATGGATGATTATAAAAAATCTTCCAGTAATTCCTCCTGGTCTTCGACCAATGGTTCAACTGGACGGAGGCAGATTTGCAACAGCTGACCTAAACGATCTTTATCGAAGAGTTATAAACAGAAACAATCGTTTGAAAAAACTTATTGCTCAGGATGCACCAGAAGTTATTATCAGAAATGAAAAGAGAATGCTTCAAGAATCTGTTGATGCCTTGCTTGACAATAACGCTCGTAGGGATAAAGCTGCCGGTGGCCAAAATAGACGTAAGCTTCGTTCGATTGCTGACATGCTTAAAGGAAAGCAAGGCCGATTTCGTCAAAATCTGTTAGGTAAAAGAGTCGATTATTCTGGTCGTTCTGTAATTGTAGCTGGCCCGGAACTTTCGATTGACCAATGTGGTTTGCCAAAAATGATGGCTTTAGAATTATTCAAACCATTTGTGATATCGCGGCTTGTTGGTGAGGGGATCGCTCATAATATCAAAAGCGCTTCTCGAATGATTGAAAGGGGAAGCAGCGAAGTATGGGACGCTCTTGATAATGTTATTGAAAACAAGTATGTGCTTTTGAACCGGGCTCCGACGCTTCATCGACTAGGTATTCAAGCCTTTTTACCTGTGCTGATTGAGGGAAAAGCTATTCAGCTACATTCGTTAGTTTGCGAAGCCTATAATGCAGACTTTGATGGTGACCAAATGGCAGTTCATGTTCCGTTATCAAGGATGGCACAAGCTGAAGCCGGCCAAATTATGATCTCGAAGCAGAATCTTTTGAAGCCGGCGGCTGGTGAACCAGTTGTAAAGCCATCACATGAGATGACATTGGGAATTTACTGGATGACCCAAATAGAAGAAGGTGCTAAGGGCGAAGGTAAAGTTTTCTCTTCGACAGATGAGGCGATTACCTTCTATAATCTTGGCTATATTCATATTAGAGCGAAGATTAAGGTTCGAATAAAGGACGATTTGATAGAGACGACTGTTGGTAGAATCGTCTTCAACCAGAGATTGCCCGAAGATATGCCTTTTATAAATGAGGTTATTAATAAAAAGACTACGGTTAATATTATTAAAAATCTCTATGATAATTATGGACCAGAGGTAACGGCTGACTTTCTTGATGGTGTCAAAAATCTTGGCTTTAAGTTCGTAACCCGTTCTGGACTATCGTTATCGATGGATGATGCAACGGTCCCTGAAGAAAAACAAAATATTCTTGATGAGGCTGAAAAGAAAATTCTTGAAATTAGAGACCAATATGAACAAGGCTTTATAACAGAGGATGAAAAATATACCCTCTCGGTTAAAACCTGGGAAGAAGCAAAAGAGAAAATTCAAAGCGTGATGGAGAATGCTCAGGATTCAAACTCTTTCCTCACAATTTCGAAAGATTCTGGGGCTAGGGGTGATATTAAGCAAATCAATCAAATCGCTGGCATGAAAGGAAACGTTATTAATGCTGCCGGAAGAATTATAGAGTTGCCAATCAAATCAAACTATAAAGAGGGTCTTTCAGCGCTTGAATTCTTTATCTCTACACACGGTACTAGAAAAGGATTTTCTGATACTGCCCTAAGGACTTCTGATTCAGGTTATTTGACTAGAAGGCTGGTTGATGTTGCTCAGGAAGTGACAGTAACCGAGAAAGATTGTGGTTCTAAAAACGGTCTCTTGGTTACTAGGGAAGAATCTAGGCGCATCGGAGAAGAATTCTCTCAAAGGCTTATCTCTCGATATACGGCTGAAAAAATTGTCGATGAAAAAACTGGTGAAATTATTGTCCAGCGAGGGACTTTAATTGATGAAAAAGTTTTCGCCGATATCGACAGTCATAATATAAACGAAGTGAAGATTCGTTCGATTTTGGAATGCGAAACCCATTGGGGCGTCTGCCAAAAGTGTTACGGTTCTGACCTATCGAACGGCCAACCAGTAGCGATGGGAACAGCAGTAGGTATAATAGCGGCTCAATCAATTGGTGAACCAGGAACTCAGTTAACAATGAGAACTGTAAACACAGGTGGTGTTGTTGGGGTGGATATTACCCAAGGGCTTCCTCGAGTTCAAGAGCTTTTTGAAGCCAGAAAGCCGAAAGGTGAGGCGGTACTAGCAGAGATTGATGGTATCGTAAAAACGGAAAAAGAAGGCAAAATGAAGAAAATTACCATTATTTCCGATCTAGTAGAAACCGAAGATTACGATATCAAAGGCTACAAGCCGTCTGTTAAGAATAATGCTTTTGTTGAAGCAAGAGATATTATTGCAGAACGTGAAGGAAAGCGACCGATTCGAGCTAAGTCAAATGGGATTATTAAAACTCAGGGTAATAAGATGATTCTTACCAAAGAGGCTGATATGAGAGAATACTTGGTCTCTTCACAGGCAAAAGTTTTAGTACCTGACGGAGAGAAAGTAGCTCGTGGCACTCAGGTTACTGAGGGTTCCTGGAATCTTCATAAGGCACTTGAACTTTGTGGTGAAGAAGCTGTTCAGCGATATATCACTTTGGAAATTCAGAAAATTTATGCTAATCAGGGTCAAACAATTGATGATAAGCATATTGAAATAATCATTCGTCAGATGTTTTCAAGGGCTCGAATCGATGACCCGGGAGATACAAAGTTTATAACAGGTGATATTGTATCTCGAAGAAGTCTGCTTGACGAGAACACTAGGGTTAAAAAGGTAGGTAAAAAACCAGCAAACTTTGAAAATTTGTTGCTTTCTATCTCTAAGGTATCTCATTCTTCGGATTCTTGGCTTTCAGCTGCTTCGTTTCAGGAGACAAATCGAGTCTTGATCGCTGCTGCCATTGAAGGGAAGGTTGATTATCTAAAAGGTCTTAAAGAAAACGTAATCATTGGTAAACTTATCCCGGTTGGTACCGGTTATGATTCTAGTATCGTAACTCCAGGTCCGATTGAAAAAAGAAATGATAATGTCGATACTACTGACCAAAAGGATCCCGAGGAAGAATAAATAATATTGAAAAAACCTTAAAACGTGATAAAATCGTACGAGTCATAGTGACGCAATATAAAGGAAAATAATGCCAACAGTAAATCAATTAGTAAGAAAAGGACGAAAGTCAAAAACCAAGAAATCAAAATCACCGGCTCTTGGTCGGAACTTTAATACTTTGAAAAACAGAGGTCGGCCGGGTAACTCACCTTTTAAAAGAGGCGTTTGTGTAAAGGTGTCGACGGCTACTCCTAAAAAGCCGAACTCTGCACTTCGGAAAATCGCTCGTGTCCGCCTTACTAACGGTATGGAAGTAACGGCATATATCCCGGGAATAGGTCATAACCTACAAGAGCACAGCGTAGTTATGATTAGGGGAGGGAGGGTAAAAGACCTACCTGGTGTTAGGTACCATATTGTTAGAGGAGCTTTGGATACCAGTGGCGTATCTGATAGAAAGAAAGGTCGTAGTAAATATGGGGCAAAGAAGGCATAATGGCTAGAGATCCAAGAAGAACAACCAAGAGAATTCCAGCCCCCGATAAACGCTACAACAATGTTTTGGTAGCTAAGTTTATCAACAAAGTAATGCTAGACGGAAAAAAATCATTAGCCGAAAACGTTTTTTATCGAGCTATGGATATTGTAGCTGAAAAAACCAAAAAAGACCCTTTGCAAATTTTTGAAGCCGCCTTAAAAAACGCCAGTCCATTTGTCCAGACTCGTTCAAAAAGAGTCGGAGGCTCTAATTATCAAATACCAGTCGAAGTAAAGGGCGATCGTAAAAATCATTACGGAATTATTTGGCTAAGAGATGCTGCCAGAGCAAGAAAGGGAGCTTCTTTCGAAGAGCGCCTAGCAGCTGAGCTAATTGATGCAGCTGAGGGTAACGGCGCAGCTGTTAAGAAAAAAGAAGATACTCATAAGATGGCTGAGGCCAACAAGGCTTTTGCCCATTTTGCGAGATTTTGATTAAAGCACAAGGGAGAAAATGGCTAGAGATTATAGTTTGGAAAAAACAAGGAATATTGGCATAATTGCGCATATAGATGCTGGTAAAACAACCGTGACCGAAGGAATTTTGTATCTAACTGGTAGGACTCATAAAATTGGAGAAGTCCATGAAGGTGAGGCTACAATGGACTGGATGGAACAAGAGCGGGAGCGGGGAATCACCATTACTTCGGCTGCGACAACTTGTTTTTGGCAAGACAATCGAATAAATATTATCGACACCCCTGGGCACGTAGATTTTACTGTTGAGGTTGAACGGTCTCTTAGAGTTCTTGACGGAGCTGTTACTATTTTTGATGGAAAAATGGGAGTTGAGCCTCAGTCAGAAACTGTTTGGCGTCAGGCCGATAAGTATCATGTCCCTAGAATGTGTTTTATTAACAAAATCAATCAAACTGGTGGCGATTTCTATAAATCTCTAGACTCAATAAAAGAGCGATTGTCAAAAAACGCCTACCCAATTCAAGTACCAATTGGTGTGGAGCAAAGCATTAACGGTGTTGTCGATTTGGTGGAATTGAAATCATATACATATAATGAATATCATGACAAAAAACTAGTTGTAGGCGATGTCCCTGAGGATATGAAGGAAAAATGCGAAAAACTTCGAGAAGAACTTTTAGAGAAAGCGGTAGAAGCAGATGAATCTTTGATGGAAAAATATCTTGGAGGTGAAGATTTAACTATTGAAGAATTCAAGACTGCTATAAGGAAGAGTGTTCTTGCTGGTGACTTTTTCCCGGTTCTTGGTGGAGATGGACGAGGGGTGATTGTCGAAACTCTCCTTGATGCTATTGTCGATTACCTACCAACTCCACTTGATGTCCCTCCTGTGACTGGTCTTGACCCTAAAACTGGCGAAGAGATAGTAAGAAAGGCTAGTGACGAAGAACCTTTCGCTGCATTAGCATTTAAGATAGCTACAGACCCGTTCGTTGGAAAGTTAGCATTTTTTAGGGTCTACTCTGGTGTAATTAAAGCCGGCTCTTATGTATATAACTCTACTACGGGTGATAAAGAACGTTTAGGCCGAATAGTTAGGCTTCACGCTAATCATCGTGAAGATGTAGACGAAGTTTATGCCGGAGAAATTGCTGCTGCTGTTGGCTTGAAGGGAACAACAACAGGTGATACTTTGTGTGACCCATCTAATCCAATTGTTTTAGAGGCAATTACTTTTCCTGACCCAGTTATAACTATTGCCATTGAGCCAAAGACAAAAGCAGACCAGGAAAAGATGGGTATTGCTTTGGCTAAACTAGCCGAAGAAGATCCGACCTTTGTAGTAAAATCAGATGAAGAAACAGGGCAGACCGTAATTTCTGGTATGGGTGAGCTTCATCTAGAAATTATCGTCGATAGAATGAAGCGAGAATTTAAGGTAGAAGCCAATATCGGTAAACCGCAAGTTGCCTACAAAGAAACGATTAAAGAAAAAGCCCAGGCTGAAGGTAAATATATTAAACAGTCCGGAGGAAGAGGTCAGTATGGACATGTTTGGCTTGAGCTTGAGCCACTAGAAGCTGGTTCTGGTTTTGAGTTTGTTGATAAGATTGTTGGTGGTGCTGTTCCGAAAGAATTCATAGGGCCAACCCAACAAGGTATTGTTGAGGCAATGGCCAATGGTGTAATTGCCGGATATCCGGTAGTTGATGTTCGAGCAACTTTGTATGATGGCTCTTTTCACGATGTTGACTCATCAGAAATGGCCTTTAAGATTGCCGGGAGCATGGCATTTCAGTCAGGTTTCAAAAAAGCAAAACCGATTATTCTTGAACCTGTTATGAAGGTCGAAGTACTTACGCCCGAAGAGTTTATGGGTGATGTTATGGGAGATTTGAATTCAAAGAGGGGTAAGATTCAAAATATGGAAGATAGAGCCCAAACAAAAGTAATTGATGCGATGGTACCTTTATCGGAAATGTTTGGTTATGCTACTCAGCTACGCTCTATAACTCAGGGTCGAGCCTCATATGTTATGGAATTTGATCATTATGAAGAGGTTCCTGGTAATATAGCGGAAGAGATAAAAGCGGCTCGGGGAACAAAAGAAGCAACCGAAGAATAGAATAAATAATGAGGCCAAGTCAGGCCTCATTATTTTACGAAGCTGTTAATTTAGGCTATAATATTGATAACGTTAATACGAGAAACTTGAAGGCAGGTGAGGAAGATGCTTTCGAGAACAAGAGAAAGAGTAGCAAACATTATCGCATGCTCTTTGCTCTCGCTCTTTTTCCTCATCCTTAAACAATTAGTTCTGTCAGCTGTTACCGGCTTGATTGTCTTTTGTGATAGCTTTTCAAAGCCAACGTGGAAGGAGTGATTATGGGTCTCCAAATGCTTGGTATTATTCTAATGATTGTCTTTATGGCTATCGTGGGTGGTTTGTTGACAAGAGTCTACGTCAAACGCCTTGATGAACAGGCCGCAATGTACCTCGATCATGAGGACCAGATCATCTCTGAGCTTTGAGGGGGGAGTGTGATGACCAGAAAGAAAGCTGACAGGCTGTGCGCTAAAGGCTTGGCAGCTGACCCAGACTATTGCTTGTATGATGAAGGAAGTGTCTGCCCGTGTGAACGGTACTACCAGAAACTGACAAGGCCTTCGCTTGGTCGATTACTTCTTTCAACTATTACGTTGCAAAAGGATGAAACCGCGTCGTGTGTTGGTTGTTTGACGGAATCTCAGACAGCGTGTCCGTCATGTGTCAACAGTTCGGCTCACGAACGGTTGCTGGCAGCCTGTCCCCCGATCCGAGGAGGTTCTGCCGATGAAGGAATTCATTGCTTCGGGTGGCGGTAGCTACCTTCTTGTTGGTATCACGGTCCTTGTTTGTCTGACTGGTGGGGCGATTCATTACAATCGAATTCGTCCTCGGCGCTAATTGTCAAAGGAGGAGAGAGTGGCCTGTGTAGCACCTTAGTTGGCCCCGGTTACAATATTGTAATCCGGGGCCTTCTTTATATTCAAAAAACCCTTGCATATTTAAAAATTATTAGGTAGAATACGTCATGTAACTCAAATAAATGAGTCAAAGCCACTTTTGTGGATAAGTTTTATTGTCTAAATGCGGGAAAATTACAATTACCTTAAAAGGAGGATTACAGATGACACAATTTGATCGTTCCAAACCGCACGTTAACGTTGGTACAATCGGCCACGTTGACCATGGTAAGACTACTCTTACCGCTGCTATTACCAAAGTCCTTTCAGAAGATGGTAAGGCAGATTTTACAGCTTTTGACCAAATCGACAAGGCACCTGAGGAGAGAGAGCGAGGAATCACAATCGCTACTGCGCACGTTGAGTATGAATCTGATAAACGTCACTATGCTCATGTCGATTGTCCAGGACACGCAGACTATGTTAAAAACATGATTACTGGAGCAGCTCAAATGGACGGAGCAATACTAGTGGTTGCTGCTACTGATGGGCCTATGCCCCAGACCAGAGAGCACTTGCTTCTTGCTAAGCAGGTTAACGTTCCAGCTGTTGTTGTTTTTATGAATAAAGTAGACATGGTTCAAGATGAAGAAATGCTTGACTTGGTAGAGATGGAAATTAGAGAACTTCTTACTAAATATGAATTTGATGGCGATAACGCTAAGATAATTCGTGGCTCTGCTCTTAAAGCGCTTGAAGGGGATGACAAGTACAAAGAGAGCATTAAAGAACTTATTACTGCTCTTGATGAAGCTATCCCAGAGCCAAAGAGAGATATCGATAAGCCTTTCAAGATGCCAGTTGAAGATGTCTTTTCCATTAAAGGCCGAGGTACGGTAGCTACTGGTAGAATTGAGCAAGGTGTAATTAAAGTTAACGAAGAAGTAGAGATTGTTGGTATTAAAGATACTCGAAAGACTGTTGTTACCGGGGTTGAAATGTTTAAAAAGACTCTTGATCAAGGTCAAGCTGGTGATAATGCCGGATTACTTCTTCGAGGCATCGAAAAAGATGATATTGAACGTGGTATGGTTCTTGCTAAACCTGGTTCAATCACACCTCATACTGAATTTGAAGCCAAGATATATGTTCTTACCAAAGAAGAAGGCGGACGTCATACCCCATTCTTCAAAGGCTACAAACCTCAATTCTATATCGGCACAACCGACGTTACTGGTGAAGTAATATTACCAGAAGGAACTGAAATGGTAATGCCTGGTGATAGTGTGGAAGTAACTGTTAAGCTACTTCAACCAATCGCCATGGACGAAGGAACAAGATTTGCCATCCGTGAAGGTGGCCGAACGGTTGGAGCTGGTGCCGTCTCTAAAATCGTCAAATAACACCTAAAATAAAGGAAGAACCTTAAAAAGAAATGTCAGAAGAAAAAGATACAAAACAACGAATCAGAATCAAGCTACGTGCTTACGACCACAAAGTTCTCGATGAATCTGTTAAGCAGATTATTGATACTGCTAATCGTTCAGGTGCAAAGGTGGCTGGTCCGATCCCGTTACCAACGGATCGTTCTCCAATAACCGTTTTAAAATCTACTAATCAACATAAAAATGCTCGTGAGCAATTTGAGATTAGGGTTCATAAACGATTAATAGATATCTTGGAGCCAAATGCTAAGACAGTTGACTCGCTAATGAACATTTCTCTTCCAGCCGGTGTTGATATCGAGATAAAGATGTAAGATGATCGATATATGAAAAAGCCCCTTCGGGGGCTTTTTCATATATCCTTTTTTGTCATATAATATAGTGAGTTTATAATTAAAATTGTCATAATGGGGGGACAATTTACACTGTAAAAGCGAATTTGCATCTTCACACAATAGCAAGTGACGGTTTACATACGGCGCTGGCTGTTTTGAGCTATGCCAAATTAATTGGGGTTACGGTTGTGTCTATTACCGATCATAATGAAATATCGGCTAGCCTTAGAGGGGAAAAAATTGCCAAAGCTTTAAATCTTATCTATTACCCAGGAGTAGAGCTGATGTTCCATGTAAAGGGGAGAGTTTACGAGCTATTGGCCTATTTCAATGATGGCCAGTCTCTTCGTAACTTTTACAAAAAGTATCGTTTCACAAACGGTTTTATGCCGCATTACAAAAATGTCGACGAAGTTGTGAGCTTAGTTAAGGAATACAAAGGGGTAGTCGTGTCGCCACATCCTTTTGGTCGAAAGGGTATTTATCGAAACTTGAAAAATGCTAATGTAATGGTTGATGGGGTGGAAATACTGAATGCTTTTACTGAGGAAAAGCGGAATGGAAAAGCAGCTATACATAAGACTAAGAACGATAACGCTAAGACATTAGGTTCGGCAGATATGCATTTTTTCCTCCAAGATATCGGTAGAGTGTATACAAAAATTGAATCTAATCAGAAGATAACCAAAGAGCTTGTTTGGAAATGTCTATTGGGGATAAAGGACGAAATTAAGTTTATACCGATTGGTAATTCATTCAGTAAGAGAAAGATACTTTTCCAAAAGCCTCTATGTGCTGTTGTTTACGTTATTAATTGGCCTTGGCTATATATTAAATATCGGTTTCGAAAACAATATAAAAATTGTTGACTTTGGGGATAAATTTCGGTATAATTTCTAGGCAGTTAAATAACTTAACCCAATTTTCGAGAGTTGTGTAGGTCCGAGTGACTTCGGATACCACCAGCCTCGGAATTTTAATTGCCAGCGAAAGGTTAAAAAATGAGAGCAATTCTTGCCCAAAAAATGGAAATGACACATATTTTTAATGAAAAAGGTCACACGGTTCCTGTAACCATTCTTTTGGCTACTGAAAATATTGTTACTCAAATAAAAGATGAAAATAAGGATGGTTACGAAGCTATTCAATTAGGATTTGGCACTAAAAGGGTTCAGAAAAAACCTGTTTTGGGTCACTTAAAAAAATCACAAGCAACCCCTCGTAAATTAGTAGAAGTCGTAAAAGAGGCAGGTAAGGGTTACAAAGTAGGAGATAAAATCAAATTAGACATTTTTTCAGAGGGAGAAAAAGTAACCATAAAAGGTATTTCCAAGGGTAAGGGCTTTGCCGGAACGATTAAAAGACATAACTTTCATCGTGGTCCGATGACTCATGGTTCTAGAAACCACCGAGCACCTGGATCAATCGGAGCCGGATACCCACAACATGTTTTCAAGGGTCAGAAATTGCCAGGAAGAATGGGAGCCGAACAAGTAACTGTCAAAAATTTAAAAATCGAAAAAATAATTCCAGAAGAAAATTTAATCCTAGTTCGAGGGGCCGTTCCTGGGCCAAGAAAGAATATTGTTTTGATATCGGCAAATGACATCGATAAATCAAGCGAGAAAGAATAATTATGACATCAGAAAAGAAAAAAAATAAAGATAAGAGTACTATCGTCGCCAAGGCAGTAAGAACGGTTTTGGCCGGTAAGCGTCAGGTCCCAGCCAAAGTTAAAACCAGAGCTGAGGTTCGAGGTGGTGGGAAAAAACCTTGGCGACAAAAGGGAACCGGAAGAGCCAGGGCTGGTTCCAATCGTTCTCCTATTTGGCGTGGTGGTGGCGTTACCTTTGGGCCAAAAGGTAATGAAAATTATAAAGTCGGTATTAATAAGAAAGAGATGCGAGCCGCTCGACAGGAAGCTTATTCTGGGAAGAACTCAATAACAATTATTTTAGAAAAAATACCAGCAAAAACAAAAGAGGCTGCAAAAATATTTATCGATAAGAAAATCGAAGGCAAGTCCCTTGTAGTCATCGACGCTAAAAAAGAAACTTCCACCAAGGTAAAGAAGGTTTTTTCAAATCTAAAAGATACCCAAGTAGTTTATAAAGGTAATGAAAATATTTGCGATATTTTGGCAGCAGAAAATATAGTCAATATAAAGGTTAATAACACAACTAAGGTGAAGAAATGAAAAACGTGATTATAAAACCAGTTATTTCTGAGAAGTCTTTTGCTGGAGAAGAAGTGGGCAAATATTTCTTTCATGTTGCCTCGACTGCTAACAAAATTGAGGTCAAAAGAAGTGTTGAAGATATGTTTAAAGTAAAAGTTTTAAATGTAAATATTGTAAATATTGCCGGCAAAAGAAAACGAGTAGGGAGAATTTTTGGTAAACGAAATGATATCAAGAAAGCAATTGTTACTCTTAAAAAAGGCGAAAAGATAAAGGAGCTCAAATAATGGCTGTTCGTAAAGTAAAACCAATTACAAATGCTCAACGTGGACTCTCGATCGATGATTTTTCTGATATTACTAAAAAGAATCCAGAGAAATCATTACTAACAACCTTACAGAAAAAATCTGGCCGCAACAATCAAGGTAAGATAACTACTCGACACAAAGGCGGCGGCGTTAAGAGAAAATATCGAGTCATTGATTTTAAAATGTTAACAGGAGAATATACGGTTACTGCTATTGAATATGATCCAAATCGTTCTGCTAGAATTGCTCTACTTACAGCTGCAAACGGTAAAAAAATATATATCCTTGCACCTGAAGGTTTGAAACCAGGCAAAAAAATCAAATTTGGTGACGAAGCGGTGACGGCTACCGGACATCGGAGAAAACTTGCCGATTTACCGGTTGGTACGAACATATATAATATTGAATTACGCCCTGGCCAAGGTGGTAAGTTAGTACGTTCGGCTGGTTCTGCTGCACAGTTGCTTGCCAAAGAAGGAGAATTAGTCCATATAAAACTTCCTTCCGGAGAGATCAGAAAGATTGCAAGGGGTTGTATGGCTTCTGTGGGGACTGTTTCAAACCCTGAATATCAAAATATTCGTGTCGGAAAAGCCGGTCGAGTGAGGAAAATGGGAATAAGGCCAACTGTTCGCGGCAGTGCTATGAACCCAGTAGACCACCCTCATGGTGGTGGTGAAGGCCATCAGTCGATTGGTCTTAAACATCCTAAAACTCCTTGGGGAGCACCAGCACTTGGAGCTAAAACTAGAAAGAACAAAAAATTTTCTAATAAACTTATTGTTCGAGGTAGAAAGAAAAGGAGAGGTAGATAATGTCAAGATCATTGAAAAAAGGTCCTTATGTTGACGAACGTTTGCTGGCTAAAATAAAAGCTAGTGACGGAAAAAAAATTATTAAAACATGGGCAAGAAATTCTACAATTGCTCCTGATATGGTTGGACACAATATTGCTGTACATAACGGTCGGGAACATGTCCCTGTCTTTATCACCGAAGATATGGTCGGGCATAAACTCGGAGAATTTGTTCCAACCAGAAAATTTAGAGGACATGGTGGTAAGATGGCAAAAGAACAAGCCACTGCTCCAAAAAAAGTAACTGAGGCAAAGGAATAAAATGGAAGTAATAGCCAAAGGAAAATATATAAGGATTTCACCAAAAAAGGCAAGGCCAATTGCCAGTCTTATTCGTGGCAAAAACGCTCGTCAGGCCCAAGTAATGCTTAGCGGAATGCCCCAAAAGTCAGCAGCAGTAATTAGAAAAGTTCTAGATAGTGCTATGGCCAATGCAGAAAATGATTTCAATCTCGATAAGAATGAATTAACTATTTCCAAAATTACTGTCGATGGTGGCCCCGTTTTAAAAAGATTTATGCCAAGAGCTCAGGGTAGAGCCAGCGAGATAAGGAAAAGAACCTCGCATATCGAAATTATTGTTTCAGGTGAAGTAAAAACTAAGAAGAAAGACGATAAAAAAGAAAATTCTATCAAAGTAGCCCCCAAAACCGTTAAAGATGAAAGCCATAAGATAGAAGTTGAAAGGACTGAGAAAATTAGCCTTCAAGATAATAGGAATAAAGGAAAACAAATTTTTAGAAGGAAGACAGGTTAAAAAATGGGACAAAAAGTAAATCCAAACAGTTTTAGACTGCCGGTGACAAAAGATTGGAAATCTCGGTGGTTTGCCAGACAAGATTATGCAAGGTTTTTGCATGAAGATATTAGAATCCGTGACTATATCACTAAAAACTATGGCGCAAAAGCTGGTGTGTCCAGAGTTGATATTGAGAGAGATGCTAATATGGTTAATGTTATAATCTATACCTCTCGGCCGGGAGTTGTTATTGGCAGAGGTGGGGCAGGGGCCATAGAGCTTAAAAATAATCTTTCAAAAATGGTTTCTTCTAAAATAAAAGATATTAGTATCGAAGAGATAAGAAAACCCGATCTTGATGCAAAAATTATGGCTAATAATATCAAGGAGCAATTAGAGAAAAGAATTGCATTCAAGAGAGCTGCAAAGCAGGCGGTAGATAAAATCTCAAAAAGTGGGGCTTTGGGTGTAAAAGTGATGATCTCCGGGCGGCTAAATGGTGCTGATATCGCCAGAACTCAATTTTTCCAAGAAGGTAAAATACCTCTAGCTACACTGAGAGCAGATGTCGATTATGGCTTCGCAGAAGCTTGGACGACTTACGGTATTCTCGGAGTTAAGGTATGGATATATAAAGGGGAAAGAAAAAACGAGGAGCAAAAGAATGTTAATGCCTAAAAAGACAAAGTTTCGTAAATCCCATAAAATACTTCGAACTGGAAATACTAAGAGAGGTAGCGAATTAGAATTTGGTAAATTCGGTCTTAAAGCAATGAGTTCTAGCTGGGTTGACTCAAGGCAAATCGAAGCAGCCAGAAGAGCAATGACCCGATATATTAAGCGTGGTGGTAAAGTTTTTATTAGGATTTTTCCAGATCAACCAGTAACCAAAAAACCTAATGAGGTGGGTATGGGTAAAGGCAAAGGTTCACCAGACCATTTTATCTTTCAAGTACGACCAGGCAGAATCATATTTGAAATGGACGGGGTTAGCGAGGAGCTTGCCCGAGAAGCATTAAGGCTAGGAGCTCATAAGCTACCAGTAAAAACCAAATTCATTTCCAAAGAAATTGAAGGAGAGAAAAATGAAGATTAGTGATATAGTTGCTAAAAAAGATCAGGATCTTGAAAAAAAGTTAGCTGAGCTAGGTGAACAATTAACAAAATCAAGATTCCAAATTGCTACCAAGGAATCAGACAAAACAGCTGAAATAAAAAAGATAAAAACCGATATTGCTAGAATAAAAACTATTTTACGAGAAAGAGAAATTTTAAGAGAGGAAGAAAAAGATGAAAAGAAGGCTTAAAGGAAGAGTTATATCTAAAAGCGGGACAAATACCGTTTCTGTTATGATAGATAAAAGCAAGGTTCATCCTCTGTATAAAAAGCGTTATGTTAATTCAAAGAAGTTTTTGGCCCATGATGAATCTGGGGTAGTGGTCGGAGATTTAGTAACTATCGAAGAAACAAAACCAATTTCTAAGAAAAAGAAATGGATAGTTATTAAGAATCCAACCAAAGGAGAAAGTAAGTAATGATACAGGCACAGACAAAATTAAAAGTGGCTGACAATACCGGAGCCAAGGAAATAATGTGTATTAAGGTTCTGGGTGGTTCCCGAAGACGTTATGCCGGAGTGGGTGATATTATCGTTGCCTCAGTTAAAATTGCAACACCTAATGGTCAAGCTAAAAAGAAAGAGGTTGTCCGAGCCGTGGTGGTGAGAACACGTAAAGAGATAAAAAGAAAGGATGGATCTACTGTAAGATTTGATGATAATGCTGCCGTCCTTGTAAATGGTGAAGGAATCCCAAGAGGAACACGTATCTTTGGCCCAGTAGCCCGGGAGATAAGAGATAGAGGCTATACAAAGATTCTTTCCCAAGCCCCGGAGGTACTCTAATGAACAAACTCAAATTAAAAAAAGGTGATAAAGTAATAATTTTAGCCGGGAAAGACAAAGGCAAAACAGGAGTGATTGAAAAAGTCTTTGTGAAATCCAGAAGTGTTCTTATCCCAAAGCTTAATTTAGTTAAGAAACACGTAAAAGTAACCAAGGAAAATCCAGCCGGAGGTGTTATTGATGCTGAGAGACCAATTCCGATATCAAAAGTTGAGCTAATCTGCCCAAATTGTAGTAAGAGAGCTCGAGTTGGTTACAAAATAACAGGCAAAGAAAAAAAGAGAATTTGTAAAAGATGTCACAAAGTTATCGAAATCCAGAAAGATAAGGAGAAATAATGGCTAGATTATATGATTTATACAAAGAAAAGATTAAGAAATCTCTAAAATCTGATTTAGGTATTGATAACGATATGGCTGTACCGAGAGTTATTAAGGTTGTGGTGAACGCAGGAGTTGGTAAGGCCACTCAGGATTCAAAATATCTTATCGAGGCTGTCGAAGCTTTGACGGCAATAACTGGACAAAAGCCGGTTGAAAGAGTAGCTAAAAAATCTGTTGCTGGATTTAAAGTTAGGGAAGGAAACCCAATTGGTGTCTCAGTAACTTTAAGAGGTGATCGGATGTATGAATTTTTAGATAGATTAGTAAATGCAGCGTTACCAAGAATTAGAGACTTCCGAGGAGTCAAGAAGAGTGCTTTTGACGGCCACGGTAATTATAGTGTGGGTATTAAGGAGCATACAGTTTTCCCAGAACTAATCGGTAGAGAAGTAAGCCCAATTTCATTACAAGTGAATATTCAAACTAGCACGGAAGATGACGATGTGGCCAGAACTTTACTTGCAGCACTTGGTTTTCCGTTTCAAAAAGATGAGAGTGAATAAGGAGATAATATGGCAAGAAAAGCATTAATAGAAAAATCAAATAAAAAACCCAAATTTTCAACTAGAAAACAAACTCGTTGTAAAATTTGTGGACGCTCCAAAGGGTATCTTAAAAAGTTTGAGATGTGTCGGATTTGTTTTAGAGAGAGAGCTCGAGAAGGAGAAATCCCAGGCGTCAGAAAATCAAGCTGGTAAAAAGGAGAAACTATGTTTACAGATCCAATTTCAGATATGTTAACAAGAATCAGAAATGCTTACCTAGTTGGTAAGGAGTCTCTTGTTGTTGATAGCTCAAAACTAAAAACTTCAATTTTGAAAATATTGAAGGAGAACAAATATATCAAAGATTTTAAACAAGACGGTAAAGTGATTACGATTGTTTTGGGCTATAAAGATAGTAAGCCTCTAATAGAAAGGGTTGAACGAGTCTCAAAACCTGGTAGAAGAGTTTATGTTAAATGTGAAGATATTCCAGTTGTGCTTTCAGGAAAGGGAGTAGTAATTCTTTCGACTTCAAAGGGGATTTTAACCGGTGATGAGGCCAAGAAGAATAATTTAGGTGGGGAAAGAATCGCCAAAGTATATTAAGGAGTAATATGTCGCGAGTAGGAAAAAAACCAATTGGAATAAAAGAAGGAGTCACGGTCTCTATCGAAGGGCAAAATATTCAAATTAAAGGCCCAAAAGGAGAGTTGTCATTTACTATGAATTCTAATTTGCTAGCAAAAGTAGATGACAATACTTTGAATTTAGAACTAAAAAAAGAAAGCAAAAAGAGCCGAGAATTACATGGTTTAACCAGAACAATCATTAATAATATGATTATCGGTGTAGCTGATGGTTTCGAAAAGAAGTTAGAATTCCACGGAGTCGGGTATCGGGCTAATGTCGAAGGCCGGGATTTGGTTTTGAACCTTGGCTTTTCTCACCCCATAAAGTATTCTCCTCGAGAAGGTATTGACATTAAAGTAGATAAAAATGTTATTACAGTCTCCGGTATCGATAAACAATTAGTTGGTCAAACAGCAGCTGAGATTAGAGAATTCAGGAAGCCCGAGCCATACAAGGGGAAGGGTATCAAATACGAGTTTGAACACATAAGGAGAAAAGCTGGTAAAGCAGCAGCTAAGGGGGAATAAAGAGGTAAAAATGGAAAAGAACAAAAGAAGAAATTTAAGAAAAAATAGAGTTAAGAAAAGTATTAGTCAGAGTAACTTGCCAAGACTATCAGTTTCAGCTTCGTTATCTCACATCCGAGCTCAAATAATAGATAATTCTAAGGGGATCACTCTTTGTGCTGCTGACGATTTGGCAATAAAAGATAAAAAAACTAAAACTGAAAAAGCAAAATTGGTCGGTGAGCTAATAGCGAAAAAAGCAAAAGAGAATAAAATTACCAAGGTAGTTTTCGACAGAGGCCATAAACTATATCACGGTAGGGTAAAAGCTTTGGCTGAAGCTGCCAGAAAATCAGGGCTTAAATTTTAAGGAGAAGAAATGGCAAAATTTGAAAGAAGAGAAGAAAAAGACGGCATCGAAGAGCGAGTGATCCAGATTGATAGGATTACCAGGGTTGTTAAGGGTGGCCGAAGATTGCGATTTAGAGCTATTGTCGTTGTTGGTGACGGTAAAGGCAAGGTAGGGCTTGCTATTGATAAAAGCAACGAAGTAGTTGACGCTATTTCAAAAGCTTCTCGAAAGGCTCGAAAAGAAATGGTTGAAATCAATCTTTCAGAATCGACTATTCCTCATGAAATTACCGCTGAATACGCTGGTGCCAAGGTCTTCTTAAAGCCTGCCAGGGTTGGTACTGGGGTTATTGCTGGTGGGGCTGTTAGGCCAATTTTAGAAGTACTTGGAGTTAAGGATGTTGTTTCTAAAATACAAGGATCTAATTCTAAACTAAACAATTCTTATGCGACAATCAAGGCTTTAAGAACTTTGAGAAAATTGGAGACAACAAAAGGAACAACCAAAAAACCAAAAACAAAAAAAAGCAGCAAACCTAAAACTAAGGAGACTACTAATGGACCTGTCGAACCTAAGAAAACTAACAAAAAATAAAAAACGTAAGGGTAGAGGAATCTCTGCTGGCGGTGGGAAAACTGCCGGTAGGGGTACAAAAGGACAAAAATCACGTTCAGGCGGGAATATTCGACCCGGATTTGAAGGCGGCCAGATGTCTTTGATACATCGAATCCCTAAAAAAAGAGGCTTTAAATCTAGAAACTCCAAACCCCAGACCGTTACTCTTGATAAGTTAAATGTTTTCAAGGATGGCTCGAAAATAACAGTGAAAAAATTGCTTGAACAGAGGATAATTTCTTCTGAGTCTGCTAAGATAGTCGATAGCGGTAAACTAGAAAAAAAACTTATCATTGCTGTTCCGGTAACCAAAAATGCTGCCAAAAAAATAGAAAAAGCCGGAGGCAAGCTAGAAAGCTAGCATGAGAAAAATAAAAGAAATATTAGAAAATAAGGGTCTTTTAAAAAAAATTTTCTTTATTCTCTTTATTTTATTATTATTTAGAATTGCTGCTCACGTACCAATCCCTGGCCCTGACCCTGAAAATGTCAGAAACTTCCTGGCAGAAGCTTTTAGAGGAAATTCGGTGCTTTCATTCTTGGATATTTTCTCTGGGGGAGGGATTTCCCGGTTCTCCATTGTTATGATGGGTCTTGGACCCTACATTACTGCTTCGATTATGATTCAACTTTTAACTATGGTCGTTCCCAAATTAGAAGCAATTAGCAAAGAAGGCGAAGAAGGCCATCGAAAAATGAACCAATATTCCAGGCTAGTTGCTTTGCCACTATCGTTTATAGAAGGTTATGCGGGAATTAGATTCTTGCAATATTCCAGTAGTCAAACAGGGGCAGATTTTTTAAGCGGTTTGGGTTTAGATGAATGGGCTTTGATGCTTTTGGCAATAGCTGGTGGAACGATGTTTCTGATGTGGCTTGGTGAGCTAATTACTGAAAAAGGTCTTGGTAATGGTGTTTCAATTATTATCTTTGCTGGTATCGTTGCTGGTTTGCCCCAATCGGTAGGTCAAGCAATCCAAAAGATTATTGTTTCTGAATACGATATGGGGATAATCGTCACACAATTAGGAATACTGGCAGCGATTATGGCGGTTATCGTGGCAATTGTTTTTGTTACCGAAGGACAGCGAAAGCTACCAATATCTTATGCTAAAAGAGTAAGAGGGTCTAAACTGTATGGGGGTGTTGAGAGCTTTCTTCCTTTGAAACTTAATATGTCAGGGGTAATTCCGATAATTTTTGCCGGTGCATTTATGAATATACCAAATATGATTGGCTTCTTCTCTCAGGTAAGGAATGAAACTATCGCCGCAGCGGCTACTTGGGTACAAGAGACTTTTAACCCTCAGGGATTGCCGTATGCTGTTTTTTTCTTTATTCTTGTCTTTGCTTTTACGTTTTTTTCTACTTTTTTGTACTTCAAGCCAAAGGATGTCGCTGAAAATCTCCAAAAGCATGGTGGTTTTATCCCCGGTATCCGCCCCGGAACTCAGACTGAAAAATATCTCTCTTGGCTAATAAATAGAGTTACGCTTTGGGGAGCAATATTTTTGTCACTTATTGCTGTTTTGCCGTTTTTAATTCAAATCTTTGCCAATATCGGTAATATCGTTATTGGTGGAACTGGGCTTTTGATTGTGGTCGGGGTAGCTATCGAGATCAAAAATCAAATTAATGCTCAAATTGTAACTAGATCATACGAAGCTATTTAAAAAAGTCTTGCAAAAGAAAGCAAACTATCATATAATCATGAGGCACTTAATATGACAGATAATACAAAGGAAGTAATCGAGTTAGAAGGGACCGTTTTAGAATCTCTCCCGAACGCCATGTTCAGGGTAGAACTCGAAAACGGTCACGTTATTTTAGCCCATATTTCCGGTCGTATGAGGAAGCATTATATAAAAATCCTTCCCGGGGACAGGGTTAAGGTTGAAATGACTCCTTATGACCTTACTAAGGGCAGGATAACTTATAGGGTTGATAACAAGAAGAAGGAAAATGAAGGTTAGACCATCAGTAAAAAAAATGTGTGAAAAGTGTAAGATAATTCGTCGTCACGGTCGAGTGAGGGTTATTTGTGATAATCCTAAACATAAGCAGAGGCAAGGTTAATGGCTAGAATTTCTGGTGTAAATTTACCAAGTGGTAAGAGGATTGAGGTTGGCCTAACCTATATCTACGGTATTGGTCTTTCAACTGCGAAAAAGATCCTTACTATGGCAAGCGTTAACCCAAATACCCGGGTTAAAGATCTTTCCGATTTGGAGATTAATAGTATCCGGGAAGCAATAGAAGGAAAAATCAAGGTAGAAGGTGATGCTAGAAGAGAAACTACTCAGAATATAAAAAGGCTAAAGGAGATTGGTTCCTACCGAGGTGTTCGGCATAGTCAAGGTCTACCGGTTCGGGGCCAAAGAACAAAAACTAATGCTAGAACAAAAAGAGGCAAAAAAGTAACGGTTGGCTCCGGTAAGAAAAAAGCGGCTGAAAAGACTTAATAATTAGGAATTAAAATGGCAGAAGTAAAAAAACCAGCAAAAAAGAAAAAGCAAAAGAAAAATATTCAAGAAGGAATGGCTTATATCAAGTCAACTTTTAACAATACTATCATTACTTTTACTGATAATGACGGCAATGTTATCGCTTCATCTTCAGCCGGAAAGATTGGCTTTAAAGGAACTCGAAAGTCCACACCCTACGCAGCTCAAATGGCTAGTACGGCAGCCTGTGAAGAAGCTAAAAATCATGGCCTTCAAAGAGTAGAAGTTTTTGTTAGCGGGATTGGCTCTGGCCGGGAATCAGCTTTACGTTCAATTTCTGGTAGCGACATCTATGTAAAATCAATTAAAGACATAACACCGGTACCACATAATGGTTGTCGGGCACCAAAACCTAAGAGGAATTAATAATGGATTCGAAATGCAGACAATGTAGGCGTGAAGGTGAAAAACTCTTTTTGAAAGGGGACAAGTGTTTTAATAAATGTACCCTTGTGAAGCGTAATTACACCCCTGGACAGCATGGCCTTTCTAGAAAAGGAAAGCCATCTGATTACTCGGTCATGCTTAGAGAAAAACAAAAAGTAAAAAGAATGTACGGGTTGAGAGAAAAACAGTTCGAAAAATATTTTGAAAAAGCTAGTCGAAGCAAGGGAGTTACCGGTGAAATCTTGCTATCAATCCTTGAATCAAGGCTGGATACAGTGGTTTACAGGATGGGCTTTGCTAGCTCCCGCAACCAAGCCCGTCAGCTTGTTTCTCACGGATTATTCGCGGTAAATGGTCGTAAAGCTAATATCCCTTCAATAATTTTAAAGCCTGGTGATAAGGTAGAAGCTTTACCGGAAAAAAAGAAAAAGAAATATTTCGAAAATTTGTTGGCGGTTAAGCCTAGGGAAGAACACTCATGGGTCAAGGTGAATAGGAAAAACCTTTCCGGCGAATTCATCGCTCCTCCTATAAGAGAGCAATTGGACCCAAGCATTAATGAGCAATTAATTGTGGAATTCTATTCTAAGTAATAACTAAACCCCGGACAGACCGGGCTCCCGAAGACTCGGGAAAAGGAGTCAAAGTGTTATACGACATACACTTACCGGAATTAAAAAAAGTAAAACAAGAAGGCAATAAGGGCGTTTTTGAGATAACCCCTCTTTATCCCGGCTATGGAATGACGCTAGGCAATTCTTTACGAAGAGTTATTTTATCATCTTTGCCAGGTTCAGCTGTTACAGCCGTAAAGATTCATGGAGCTTCTCATGAATTTTCAACTCTATCCAATGTAAAAGAAGATGTTATCGAGATTATTTTAAATCTAAAACAGTTACGGGTAAAGCTTCACTCTGATGAAGAGTTTATCTCACTTTCTGCTAGTGGCAAGAAAAAGGTAACTGCCAAGGATATTAAAGGGAATCAAAATGTTGAGATAGTGAATCAAGACCTTCATATTGCTACTCTTGATAATGCTAAGGCAAAGCTTGATATTGAAATCAAAGTCGAGAGAGGACGTGGATTTGTCCCAGTTGAAAAGAGAGAAGGCGAAAAGTTAGGTATAGGAATGATTGCAGTTGATGCTCTTTATGCTCCTATTAAAAGAGTTCGATATAATGTAGAGAAGACCCGTGTTGGTCAAATGACTGATCTTGATAAACTTGTTTTAGAAGTAGAAACTGATGGGAGTATTGAAGCTGAAACAGCTGTAAAACAAGCTGCTGAAGTCTTGGTGGATCATTTCCTTGTTCTCACAGATAAAGACACTGTTGAAAGGAAAGAAAAAGTAGTTGAAGAAGAGGTAGGGGATAATACTGCTGCTGGTATCTTAATCGAAGAAGTTAACCTTTCTCCGCGCACAACTAATGCTCTTCTAAACAATGAGCTAAAAACTATCGACGATATTCTTAAATTAACATTAAACGAACTTAAAAATCTAAAAGGATTCGGAGCAAAAGCTTTTGAAGAAGTTCAAGACAAGGTTGCTGAGCTTGGTTATGAATTTAAAAAGGATGACAAGGAAGAATAATGCATCGTAGGAATTATAAAGGTCGTAAGTTTGGTAGAAAATCAGGTCCAAGGAAGCAGATGAAGAGAAGCTTGGTATCGCAGTTAATTTTGCATGAAAAAGTTTCCACCACTCTTAGTAAAGCCAAAGAAATACGGCCAATAGCAGAAAAGATAATAACGAAAGCTAAAGTTGATAATGTTGCTTCAAGAAGACAAGTCGCTAAATTTTTATCAGCCAACGACAAAGCTCTAGAAAAACTTTTTATTGAGCTTGGCCCATTGTATAAAGAACGTAATGGCGGCTACATTAGAATTATCAAAACCGGGAATCGCTCAGGCGATAATACAGAAATGGCTATATTAGAACTACTAGATACAGAAAAACTAATAAAGAAAGAAGTCAAGTCAGACAAATTAAAAGCTACTTCACAAAAAGGTGCTAAGACTAAGACAGTCAAGAAGACAGTTAAAGCAAAAGATGGAGCCAAAAAATGACAACTAATGTTTTTAATAAAAAAGATAGCGACAGAGAATGGTATCTGATAGATGCTAAAGAGGCGATATTGGGCCGACTAGCAACTGAGGCAGCTGAATTGTTACGAGGCAAGAAGAAAAGCACCTATACGCCCAATATGGATAGTGGTGATAATGTTGTTATTGTCAATGCTAGCAAAGTAACACTTTCGCGTGAAGATAACAGGGCTAAAAAAACCTATTATCGTCATTCAGGTTATCCCGGAGGGATAAAAAGCGAAACCTTTGAAGAGGCTATGGAAAAACATCCTGATAGAGTGATACGTTTAGCAGTTGCTGGGATGATGCCTAAGAACAAACTAGCCAAGGTACAGTTAAAAAGGTTGAAAATATATGAGACAGAAAATCATCCCCATACCCAGAAATTAATAAACTACGAATTAAACAGAGGTTAAAATGACTGAAAAATATTTTACAGCAGTTGGTAGACGAAAAGAGGCTTCAGCGCAGGTTAAAATAATCCCAGGCAAGGGCCAGTTTACTATAAATGGAAAAACTGATGCGGAATATTTCGGTAATTCCCGGTTAATATCAAGAATCAGAGAATCTCTAAAATTACTATCGCTCGATAATAAATATGATGTATTTGTAAAAGTTACTGGTGGTGGCAAAAGTGGTCAGGCTGATGCAATTAGGCATGCCATTGCCAGAGCTTTGGTGTTGGAAGATGAATCCAGAAAGCCAACACTCAGAAAAGCCGGTTTTATTACAAGAGATCCTAGAACCAAAGAAAGGAAAAAGCCTGGCCTTAAAAGAGCCAGAAAGGCTCCACAATTCTCGAAAAGATAATAAAAGAAGCCCATCTGGGCTTCTTTCAAAATAGCCTTTAATCTATTTCCTAAATTAACTATACTATTTAGGGAGGGGAAAATAAAAGATAATCTGCTAAAAAAATTACTACTTCTGCTTTTTGTTTTAATATTTTTAGGGATGATGGGGTTTATAATCCTGGGAGAAAGTATCTGGCATGCTTTCTACACTACGGTTATTATTCTTCTCTCCCACTTTAAACATGGAGTTGATGAATCAATATCGGAACAGATTTTAACAATATTATTGGTTATTGGTAGTTATTTTGTTTTAGCGTATATTATAAAAGGGGCTGCTGAATATCTTTTTGAAGGGTCCTTCAAAGAAAATAGGAGGAAAAGAAAGATGGCAAAAACAATTGAAAAAATGGAAAACCACTATATCGTTTGTGGCTATGGTAGGGTGGGTAAGCAAGTTGCTCAGGAGCTAGCTTATGAGAAAGTTGACTTTGTTGTAATTGATAAAGAACCCAAGGTTGCTAAAGAAGCTATGAGTAAAGGATATTTTGCTATCTGTGGGGACCCAATTAAAGAGTCTGTTTTGGTTAAGGCAGGGATAAAAAAAGCTAAGGCTTTAATTTCGGCCTTGGGTGAGGATACCGATAACCTATTTCTTTCATTAACTGCCAGGTCATTAAACAGTGATATATTTATTGTTGCCAGAGCTTCATCAAAAGAAAATGTTCCTAAGCTTAAAAAAGCCGGAGCTGATAAGGTTTCTATGCCCTATCAAATAGGGGGATATCATATGGCAGGGATAGCATTAAGACCGGCTGTTGTCGATTTTCTGGATGTTATTAACGATGGTCGTCATGCCGAACTTCAAATTGAAGAATTAAACATTGAAAGAGGCTCAAGTCTAATTGGCCAAGAAATAGCCGAAACTCTCTCTCGTAAAAAAGCGGGAGTTACTGTACTGGCAATTAACAAATCAAACGGGGTAACCAAAATAAATCCATCTGGCGAAGAAATTATTCAAAGAGATGACCAACTTATACTGATGGGGACTAGGGAACAGCTTGAAAAATTATCAAAGGAAATCTCAAATTAAATTAAAGGTGCTTTACGAAGATATTAATATGCTGTCTGTCGAGAAACCGGCAGGTATCTTAGTGTATAAACCGCTCCATTATCAAGGCAAAACATCTACTCTTCATGATTTAGTTTTTGACAAACTCAATTTTAGAATAAAGGGAGAGCGCAATGGAATTGTTCATCGGTTGGATAAAGAAACTTCCGGAGTCTTATTATTGGCTAAAAACAAAGAGGCTGAAAAAAAATTAAAAGAAATCTTCAAAAAACGGTTAATAAAAAAATATTATACAGCTCTTGTTTGGGGGAGAGTAGAACCAATAAAGGGCAAAATTACTATCCCTCTTGGTAGAGGGGCAAAGGACCGTCTAAAAGTAGTCCCTAAGGCCTCTGGCAAGCCGGCAAAGACACTTTATAGTGTTCTGGGTTATTATCCCAAGCAAAACGTCAGTTTACTTGATATCGAACTTAAAACGGGTAGAATGCATCAGATTAGAGTTCACTTAGCGGCTATCGGCCACCCAATAGTTGGGGATAGCAAATATTCAAATCGAAAAACAACGATTGATCGCCAGTTTTTGCATGCCAAAAAGCTTGAATTTGTGAGTCCGTTTGATGGTAAGTTAATAACAATAAATTCAAACCTTCCAGGTGAACTTAAAACCTTCTTAAATAAGCTCTCATAAGCTATAATATTATCGCTATGAGTAAGGTTTTCACAGATGTTTATGGTCAAAAAAGGGCCATTAATACTTTATCTTCCCATTTAATTTCAAATAATCTTTCACATGCCTATCTTTTTTTAGGTGAAGAAGGAACCGGTAAAGAGCATTTAGCTCGTGAATTCGCAAAATATATTTTGTGTGGTAATAATCAAGCTGATGATTGCGAAAGTTGCCGAAAATTTGGTCATAACTCTCACCCTGACTTTATACTAATTGACGGCCACGAAGGCATAAAGATCGAAGATATTAGAGGGGTTGTCGAAAGAATAAATTTATCTCCTGGATTGTCGACAAGAAAGGTGTTACTTATAACTAAATTAGAAAATATTGGTCTTGAAGCAGCTAATTCTTTGTTGAAAACTTTAGAAGAGCCTCCACTTGATAGTGTGATTTTAATGACTTCAAATTCAGAGAAAAGATTACCCGAAACGATTATTTCTAGGACACAGCAAATAAAACTTCAGCCTTTATCAAACGATAATATTTACAAAATACTTGCCAAAGAATTCGATAAAAGCGAAATAGATAAAGTGATTAAATTAGCCGATGGTAGTATTGGTGAAGCCAAAAAATTAATTCTTGACGGTGAGAAGTATAATGAAAAAAGCAAAATGATAAAAGATATTAGTAAAATTTTTTCAAGCAATTCTGTTATTGAAAAGTTTAAGATAATCGAAGATTATGAGAAGAGCAAAAAGTTAAAAATATTTTTCAACATCTTTCAAAAAGTATTAATATCCGGTATTTATGCTCGAATCCTTGACGAAGAGATTGGGCTATCGGGAATAATTCCGAGAGATATAAAGGTTGAAAGGCTTCAAGATATGGCCAAAAAAACTCTTAAAATATATGCCGATTTGGACTATAATATTAGCCTAAGAATAGCAATGGAAGAAATGATTTTGAAGGATATATATGCCTAAGGTTGTTGGTGTCAAGTTCCCTTATATGCTTAAAGCTCAGGATTATCGAGCCGGAAAAACAAGACTAGCTTTTGGTGATTTTGTAGTAGTTGAAAGTCAGCAGGGCTTAGAAATAGGCCAAGTTGTCTATACCGATAAGGAAGT
>DDHN01000008.1:176362-233389 GCA_002338125.1 Patescibacteria group bacterium UBA1875
AACCGAAGAAGCCCCGCCAATAAAAAGAAAAGCAACTTCCGAGGACCTGAGAAAGAACGAAGAATTAGCCGAGAAGGCCAAAGCACTTTTTTCAACTTTTGTAGAGAGAATTGAAAAATATAAACTAAAGATGAACCCTGTGGGCGTTTGCTACTCTCTTGATGAATCTAGGGCAATTTTCTATTTTACAGCAGAAGGACGCATAGATTTTAGGGAGTTAGCCAAGGATCTATCCCGGTTTGTAAAAAAACAGGCTATTATGAGACAAATTGGTCCTCGGGATGAGGCCAAGCTTTTAGGAGGTTACGGAAGATGCGGATTGCCAGTTTGTTGCGCTACCTTTATGTCTACTTCTGATAGCGTATCGATGGAAGATGCAGAAGAAGCTTACGGTATGCCAAAAAGTGCGGCAAAAATATCTGGCGTATGCGGTCGGCTAATGTGTTGTATCAAATTTGAAGAGGGGAATGAAAAAGCTAACAAAGGAGATCACCGAAAATGACAGAGGCTATATTAATAATTTTCGCTGCTGGGTTGATATATTATGTTGCAACAAGACTTGCTCCAAAGGGGCTACTGTTTAAATTGCGACAAGAAGAAGAAAATATAAAAAAAACTATTAAAGAAAAACTTGATATAGAAGATAAGGATAAGGAAAATGAACTCTTAAATAAAGGTCAAGAGTATTTAAATGCCGGTAAACTTGCGGAAGCCGAAGCCAGCTTCATAAAAGCACTTCAAATAGATCCCAAAGAAGCTAAAGCCTATCATTTTTTGGGAATGATTTACCTCAGACAGCAAGAATACAAAGGGGCAATAGAGGCCTTACTTAAAGCCACACAACTTGATATCTTAAATGATACTGCTTTTAATAACCTTGGCTTAGCCTATTTTAACCAAAAAAAATATCAACCGGCAGTTGAGGCATTCGAGAAATCCATCCAGCTAAATGATAAAATTGCACATCGTTATGTTAATCTTGGATTAGCTTATCAAGGTCTTAAAGAATGGGAAAAAGCGGCTATTTCGTTTGAAAATGCTGCTAAAATTCATGAAAATGTCGAAAATCTTACTTTACTTGCCAAAAACTATAATCATTTGAAGGATGATAAACTACTACGTAAAACCTTGGAACGTTTACTAGAAATTGATCCTAAAAATAATTGGGCTAAAAGAACTTTGTCAGCTTTAAACGATTGACTTACGGCTTGCTTGAAGTTATAATATTCAGGCCGTGAGGAGGTGTTTTTTTATGCCACCTTGGCTCAGCGGTAGAGCAACTGTTTTGTAAACAGTAGGTCGTCGGTTCGAATCCGACAGGTGGCTCCAGGGCGAGGTACCGAAGCGGTCAAACGGGGCAGACTGTAAATCTGCTGGCATACGCCTTCGGGGGTTCGAATCCCTCCCTCGCCACCAGTGCCGCTGTAGCTCAGAGGTAGAGCAACCCCATGGTAAGGGGTAGGTCAGCGGTTCAAATCCGCTCAGCGGCTCCAGTAATTAAAGAAAGGAAATTATGGCAAAGAAAGGCAACAGACAAGATTTCAGGCTAAAATGCACTGAGTGTAGCAATATTAATTATAGTGTAGAAAGAAATGTCAAAAATACTACCGACAAGCTAGAGTTAAAAAAATATTGTAAACATTGTCGGAAATCAACCGTTCATAAGGAGATAAAAAAAGAAAAAGGGAAGACCTCTTAGTTATTTGACAAAATATAGGGGCGTCCGTTAATTGGTAAACGACTGCTCTCCAAAAGCAGCCCTGTCGGTTCGAGTCCGACCGCCCCTGCCAAATAGCCAATTGACAACAAAGGGATAATTTGCTATTATTTCAGAAAGCCCTGGAGGCTTTTTTTAAAAAGAAAAAATGAACAAAATTTTTAGCTATTTTAAAGAGTCCAAAGAGGAACTAACAAAGGTTGTTTGGCCAACCAAAAAACAAACAATCGAAATGGCTTTAGCCGTGGCTATTATTACCATTATTATTGGGGCTTATCTTGGAGGCTTAGATTTTATACTTACTAAACTTATGAGTTTAATACTAGGAGACTAAATGGCAAAACAGCAATCACAAGGCCGTCATTGGTATGCGATTCAGACCTATTCAGGTTACGAAGAGCGAGTTGCAGAGAACTTAAAAGAAAGGATTAAAAACCTTGATTTGGGTGAATTTATATTTGATGTGATAGTTCCCAAGGAAAAAACAATCGAAATCCGGAACGGACGGAGAAAAACAGTTGAGAAGAAAATGTTCCCAGGCTATATCTTAGTTGACATGGTAGTGACTGATGAATCTTGGTATGTTGTTCGGAATACTCCTCAGGTAACTGGATTTATTGGAGCAGGAATTACCCCAGTACCGGTAGAAGAAAAGAAAATGAAAGAAGTTCAAAAAAGGATGGGTGTCGAAGAACCAAAATATCAGATTGATCTTAAAAAAGGCGACCTAGTTGCTATCACCGATGGTCCTTTTAAAGGATTTGATGGCTCAGTTGATGAAGTTGATGAAGCTAAAAATAAGATAAAAGTACTTGTATCAATGTTCGGACGAGAAACAACTGTCGAACTTGACTCTCTACAAGTTAAGAAAATGTAAGGAGAAGAAGTGGCAAAAAAGATAAAAACTAAAGTAAAATTACAAATTCCTGGAGGACAAGCTAATCCAGCGCCTCCTGTTGGTACTGCCTTAGGTCCTCATGGAATTCAAATTAATGATTTCTGCTCTGCCTTTAACGAGAAAACAAAGGACAAAATGGGGACAATCCTTCCGGTTGAACTCACAATTTACGAAGATCGTTCCTTTGACTTTATTATAAAAGAACCTCCGGCAGCTGAGTTAATTAAAAAAACGCTTAAAATTGAAAAAGGCTCTGGTTCTCCAAAAGCAGAAAAAATCGGTAAATTGACCCAAGCACAATTGACAGAGATAGCCGAAGCAAAAATGCCCGATCTTAATGCTAACGATATTGAGGAAGCTAAAAAGGTTATTGCTGGAACAGCGCGTTCTATGGGAATCGAAGTCGAAAAATAATTTATTGAAAGTGGGAGATTATTTAATAATCGCTTGGACCACAAAGGAGAAAAATGCCTGAAAAAAAGACTACAAAAAAAGTAACCGAGTCTAAAGCCGTAAAAAAAATATCTACAAAAACAAAGAAAATTGAAAAAAATAATTTAACTGACCACGGAAAAAGATATCAAGATTCAGCAAAATCGATTGATAAAGCAAAGGCTTACGAACTAAAAGATGCAATAAAAACAATCAAAAAATTTAAAAGTGTGAAATTCGATAGTTCGGTTGAGATCCACGTTAACTTAAATATTGATCCCAAAAAACCTGAAGAACAAATCAGAGGAAGTATTTCCTTACCGGCTGGTCTTGGGAAATCTAAAAAAATTGCCGTTGTTTGTTCGGAAAATCAAGTTAAAAAAGCCAAAGAATACGGAGCGGAAATAGTTGGCGGAGAGGAACTTGTCGAAAAAATTGAAAAAGGTTTTCTAGATTTTGAAGTCTTGGTAGCTACACCTGATATGATGGGGAAGTTAGCAAAGGCTGGTAAGATACTCGGACCCAAAGGTTTGATGCCCAATCCAAAAGACAATACAGTAACAAATGATATTAAGGCAACTATTGAAGATATTAAAAAAGGTCGAGCTGAGTACCGGGCTGATTCTAATGGAATCATACACTCGGTAGTAGGGAAAGTTTCTTTTGACGAAGACAAATTACTCCAAAATATCGAGACTTTTCTTGCTGCAATACATGCTGCAAAACCAACCACTGTTAAGGGAACATTTGTTAAAAGTATTTTCTTAACAACAACAATGGGACCTAGCATTAGAGTTATTGAAAGATAAGGGAAGCAATATTGTTCAAAAACCGGGTGATTAAACTCGGTTTTTGAATTAAGTTCAAATAAATAATTTTTTTATTTTTTCTGCTATTAATTGTTGACAATCTGTGGATAACTGAACAAAATTTTAATACATATTTCTTTTTACATATATATTTTAGGCTCCATAAAGCCTAAAAATACATTATAAGCATTATTTGTAAAAAGTGGGATAAAACTATTGCATTGCAGGTGTTCTAAGTCATATAATGGAGGAAAGTGGAATGCAGTGGGGAAAAGTGGTGAAATCCCAGGCATTCAGGAGGGGGCGAAAGGTTATTCAAATGTTTATCGGAGAATACCAACACAATATTGATGAAAAAGGACGGTTAGCCATGCCCGTTAAATTTAGGGCAAAAATGGCCGGGGGAGCTGTGGTAACCAAAGGTCTCGATAACTGTCTTTCTGTATATACAGTAGAAGAATGGGAGAAATTATCCGAAAAACTATCTGCTCTTCCGTTAACCAATCCAGCTTCTCGGGCTTTTGCTCGTTTAATGTTGGCTGGGGCAACCCAAGTCAACATCGATAAACAAGGCCGAATAACTTTGCCAGCTTACCTACGTGAATACGGGAAGATAGAGAAATCAGCGGTAGTGGCTGGGTTGTATTCAAGGGTTGAAATTTGGAATGAATCTGAGTGGAAAAAGTATAAGGGGAGCACGGAAAATGATGCTTCCGGAATTGCCGAAAGATTGGAGGATCTAGGCATTTAATTTAGTGGGGGATTTTCTTACATAAACCCAGAAAACAAAAACAAAAACAAAACCTTTTGAACCTTAACAAATAAATATGCAAGAGTCAGATAGCTAGTAGCCAGCAGGCACCTACATATTAAAAATCCACCTTTTCTCTGGTTTTCTGGAGATAAGCCTAACAAATCCTACCCAATTGTTCTTTCCGATACTAATCGGAACAAAAACAAAAACAAAGACTTGAAAAGATCTCTCTCAAGTCACTGAAACGGCTGACTGCTAGCTATCTGCCTCCGGCAGAAAGGTAATATGCATAAAAGTGTACTTTTACAAGAAGCAATCAAACATCTAAAGCTCAAAAAAGGCGATTTGGCAATCGATGCAACTACGGGAGCTGGCGGTCACACGCAAGCACTAGTTGCGGCTGTTGGCAAAGAGGGCAAAGTTTTGGCGATCGATAGAGACAAAGAAGCTCTAAAAATTGCTCGTAGTATTATTCGGGGGGAGAATACTATTTTTGCCCAAGCAAATTTTGTTGACATCGAAAAAGTAGCCCGAAAAAACGGTTTTAATGAGGTCTCGGCGATCATCGTAGACCTCGGCGTGTCTTCTATGCAGCTTGATCAAGCTGATAGAGGGTTCTCATTCAAATCAAGGGGGGTGCTGGACATGCGCATGGACCGTAACCAAGAAAAGAGTGCCATCACGGTTATCAACAATTATTCAGAAGAAAGTCTGAAAGATATCTTTGCTAATTACGGCGAAGAAAAAAGAGCGAAAGCTGTTGCGAAAGCTATTATTGCCTACCGAAAGAAGGGGCAGATTGAAACGACTGACCAACTTGCTGAGGTAGTTAGGGGGGTGATCCCGGTGATAAACCGGGGTGGCAAAAAGATCGACCCAGCTACCAAAGTTTTTCAGGCGATTAGGATCGAGGTTAACGATGAACTCAAATCATTAGAGTCGGCACTACCTCAGATGGTCAGCTTGTTAAAAAAAGAAGGCAGAATAGCAATTATATCTTTTCATTCATTGGAAGATAGAATTGTGAAAAGTTTCTTCAAAAAAGAAGCCAAAGATTGCCTTTGTCCGCCTGAATTTCCTATTTGCATGTGTAATCATCGGAAAAGCTTGAAAATAGTTACCCGGAGGCCGATATTGCCAGGCGAAAAGGAAAAAGGATTAAATCCGCGATCCAGGAGCGCCAAGCTCAGAGTAGCAGAAAAAATATAATAAAAGAGGGGAAAAATGAGAGAAAGAAGAAGGAAAAAATTTTCAAGGGGTTATAGAGGTAATTTTACTATTGGCAAAACCTCAATAATAGTAATTGGGATTTTAATTTTTGCTACTATGTTAGTTCTTTTGCGTGTTCAAGAAAATGGTATGGATGTCAGACAAGCTAGTTTAGATGAGCTAAAGTCTCAAAAAATAGAGTTAGAAGAAGAGAGAGATCGGCTTAAGATTGAAGCTACAAGGTTACAATCTATTAAGGAGATTGAGAATAGTTTGAATAGTGACAAATCTACGGATAAATATGTTCCCGTAGATAAAATCAATTATTTGCCGACGACTAACGTTGCGGCAAAATAGGGCAATGACAGAAAAAGGCCAAGTAGATATCAGAAAGTCTACCAAGAGAATTCGTTTTGTTTTAATGACCCTCGTTCTCTGTGGTTTAGTTGGTTTTGGCCGTCTTTTCTATCTCCAAATCATTCAACACAGTTACTACGTAGAAGCGGCAATGTCTCAGCACTGGGCTCAGGATACAATCCAACCTAAACGAGGTAAAATATTTGTCCGTGATGATATGGCTGGTGGTCTATACCCATTAGCAGACAATGAAACTTTAAATTTGGTTTTTGCGGCTCCAGAAGAGATAAAAAACAAAGAAGAAGCTGCTAAACGTTTATCGGCGGTAATCGAAGGAACAGAAGAGAGCAAAATTTTATCGCTTCTTGTTAATAATCATACCTATGTCGTTTTAGGAAGAAGGCTTTCTTATGAAGCGGCAGAAAAAATAAGAGCTTTCAATATTTCGGGTATTTATATTACCCCAGAATCAGTTCGATATTATCCCGAAGGAAAATTAGCTTCTCAGTTATTAGGTTATGTCGATTTATCCGGTGAGGGGAAATATGGTCTAGAGCAATATTTTAATGAAGAGCTTTCCGGCAGCCCCGGTCAATACAAGGCGGAGATTGACCCAACTGGAAAAAAAATTTCCTTCGGTGACACTATCTTAAAAGAGGCAGTAAATGGGATTGATCTTGTTTTAACAATTAATAGAGATGTACAGACCGAAGCAGAAAAAATAATTGGCCAGACAGTAAAAAAATTTAGTGCCGAAAATGGTTCAATAATTGTTATGAATCCTGAAAATGGTGAAATTTTAGCTATGGCCAATGCTCCAAGCTTCAACCCAAATGAATATCAAAGTGTAAGGGACTATGGATTATTCAAAAATTCAGCTGTCTCAGACCTTTTTGAACCAGGATCAATCTTTAAAGTAGTCACTATGGCTTGTGGCCTAGATACAGGCAAAATAGAACCGGATACCAGATATGAAGACACTGGTAAGATAGTTCTTGATGGTAACAAAATCATGAATTCAGATAAAAAGGCGAATGGTTGGCAAACAATGACTCAGGTCCTCGAAAAATCGTTAAATACCGGTACTACTTTTATTATGCAACAAATAGGTAAATCAGTTTTTTATGATTATTTGACTCACAAGTTTAATTTCGGAACAAAGACAGGTATTGAGCAGCCGTTAGAGGGTGAGGGTAGAGTTTACACCCCTGAGGAAGTGAATGATCATACTTACGCTACTATGTCTTTTGGGCAATCGATAACTGTGACACCCCTTCAAATGATAACTTCATTTGCAGCAGTCGCTAATGGAGGAAAGTTAGTAAAACCACATCTAGTAGCCGAGATGATATATCCTAATGGGGATAAAGCAGTCACAGATAATCGCCCGATAAGAGAAATAATTTCGCCCGAGGCAGCTACAAAGTTAAAACAAATGATGGTTTCGGTTGTTGAGAATGGTCATGGCAAACAAGCTGGTGTAAAAGGCTATAATATTGCTGGCAAAACAGGAACAGCCCAGATACCTAGAGAAGATGGTCGGGGTTACTATGCTAATAAAAATATTGGTTCTTTTATTGGTTTTGGCCCAGCCGAGAGTCCAAGGTTCGTAGTCTTGGTTAAAGTTGATGCCCCAAAAGGGATACCATGGGCCGAGACATCAGCCGCACCTGCCGTCTCTAATATGCTTGATTTTTTATTTAAATACTACAAAATACCACCTATGGAGTAGGCATGAAAAAGCTATTTAAAAAAATTATTACTTTAAGTATAGGTTTAGCCGCTAGAATTTTGCTGAAAAGAAAAAAACCGGAAATAATAGCCATCACAGGTAGTGCCGGGAAAACAACAACCAAAGAACTTATAGGTCATGTGCTGGCAGCAGAATTTGATGTTTTGTCATCAACGGAAGGCTATAATACCGAGCTTGGTGCTCCTTTAATTCTTTTTAAAGAGAAAGTTCCTACAAATATCAATTCAATTAGAAAGTGGTTCTTGATAGTTATGCGTTCTTATCTAAAAGCTCTATTTGTCAAAGATTATCCAGAAAAAATTATCATCGAGATGGGAGCGGACAAGCCCGGAGATATTAATTATCTAGTAAGAGTGTTTAAGCCAGACAAGGCAATTGTTCTTACGGTTTTACCAGTGCATACGGAGAATTTCAAAAACATTGAAAATGTAGCTCGTGAAAAAGAAATGTTGGCCCTTGGGGTCAAGCGAGGTGGTAAGGTCTTTCTCAACGAAGATGATAAAATTGTTTCTAAAATGAGAACTAGTAAAGGCGCACATTTGGTAAGATTTGGGACATCGAGTAACAGTGATTATCAGGCAAAAAATATCAAAATTGATTTTACGGGCATCTCCATGGATATATATGAAAGAGATAAGAAACATTCTATCAAGGCTAGATTATATGGCCGGCAAATGGTTTATCCGCTGTTGGTAGCAATAGCTGTGGCAAGAAGTGAACATATTTCTTTTCAGAAAATTGACAAAAAATTGACAACCGTTAAGCCATTTCGAGGTAGAATGAATATCCTAGAAGGAGTGCGTGGGTCAATTATTATTGACGATACCTATAACGCTAATCCAGTATCTACTCTCTACGCCTTAGAGTTTATGAGCAGCCAACAAGGTAGGAAGATTGCTGTGTTGGGGACAATGGGGGAGTTAGGTGAGTATGAGAAAAAAGGCCATGTTGAGGTTGGGGAAGCGGCAGCCGAAGTTTCTGATATTTTGGTTACGGTCGGCGATATTGCTGGAAAATATATTGCTGAGGCAGCTGAGGGCAAAGGTATGAAAAAAGAAAAAATTAAAGTTTTTAATAATTCTATTATGGCAGGGCAGTATTTGAAAAAAATAATTAGAGAAGGGGATATTATTCTCCTTAAAGGTTCTCAGAACGCAGCCAGAATGGAAAAAGCAGTAGAGATAATTCTTAAAGACAAAAGCAAAGCCGATAAGCTGTTAGTTAGGCAATCTGAATTCTGGAAAAAACGTTAGTAACCTGATAAAATATGGGAGTTAAATGGAACTAAATGAAGCACAACTAATACCGAATCTAGCCGTTCTTGGTATGTTTACCTTCGCCGGTTTTTTGGTCTCAATGTTACTTACCCCGGTGTATACTCATTTCGCATTTAAGTATAAATGGTGGAAAATTCAACGAGATAAGGCATGGATAGGTGGTGGCAAGGAAAAAGCCCCAATTTATGCTAAGCTTCATAAGGCAAAACATAAAAGGAATATCCCTACAATGGCTGGAATTACCATTTGGATATCGGTAGCTTTAATTACTTTGATATTTAACCTAAGTCGAAGCGAAACTTGGCTACCACTTTTTACATTAGTAATTATGGGTCTCTTAGGGCTGATAGATGACTGGTTTAATATCCGCTCAAAGGGCGGAACAGCTGGCGTTAAGGGTCGTCTTAAAATTTTTTGGACTATTCTTGCTGCCTCTGCTGGAGCCTGGTGGTTTTATTACAAACTTGGTTGGAGCGTTATTCATATCCCTGCTTGGGGGAACTTGGAAATAGGCTGGCTTTACATCCCACTATTTATTTTTATAGTACTGGCTACTTCAAATTCAGTTAATATAACTGATGGTCTTGATGGTCTTTCGGGCGGAATCTTAACTTTTTCTTTTGGGGCTTATGCGATTATTTCATTATTCGTTGGTCAGTTTGCATTAGCTGCTTTTTGTTTCACAATCGTTGGGGCATTACTGACATATACTTGGTTTAATATTTATCCGGCTCGTTTTTTTATGGGAGATACAGGAGCAATCGCTCTGGGGGCAACTCTTGGAGTAGTGGCCCTACTTACCAATTCTGTCCTAGTCCTGCCGATTATTGGTTTTATTTTTGTGGCCGAAACGCTTTCAGTTATTATACAGCTTACGTCTAAAAAGCTCCGAAAGGGTAAAAAAATATTTCAGTCAGCCCCAATTCATCATCATTTTGAGGCCATAGGGTGGCCAGAGACAAAAGTTACTATGAGATTTTGGATTATCGGTATTGTAACAGCAGCGATGGGTGTTATCGTTGGTATTTTAGGGAGAGGTTAAGATGAGATCTAGGGGGATTGTAAGGGAAAGAATCAATTTTCCTTTACTAATATCGATTATCAGTTTGATAGTTATTGGCGCTGTCCTGATTTCATCAGCTTCCGTAGTTCTGTCACAGCAGATAGCTGGTGACCCTAATTACTATTTTAAAGATCATCTTTTATCGTTAGCCATAGGTTTTGTTTTAATGTTTATTGCCTACAAATTGGATTATACTTTGTGGAAAAAACTTGCCCCATATATAATCATTGGTGCCTTGTTTTTGTTAGCACTTATTTTCGTACCAGGTATTGGCTTTGAGCATGGCGGAGCTACTAGATGGGTTGCTGTGGGAGGAATTAATTTTTCTCCTACTGAGGCCTATAAATTAGCTTTAATTATTTACCTCGCTGCTTGGTTCACCAAAAAAGGTGCTAATGTAAAAAAATTACTCTATTCCACGATCCCTTTTTTAGCGATACTGGGGATAACGGCGGCTTTGATTTTGCTCCAACCGGATATGGGAACCTTTATGATAACTGCCTTAATTGCCTGCGTGATGTATTTTGTAGCCGGAGCTAGTATGGCCCATGTGATAGCAATGTTTGGTTTAGGGGTGGCAGGAATAATTTTTTTAATAAAAACAGAACCATATCGAATATCTAGATTTATGATTTTTCTGAACCCAACTAGTGATCAATCAGGGGCGGGTTATCAAATTAACCAGGCACTGCTTGCAATTGGGACAGGGGGACTGTTTGGACTTGGCTTTGGTCAGTCAAGACAAAAGTTCAATTATTTACCAGAAGCTCCTTCAGACTCGATTTTTGCTATTGCGGCCGAAGAGTTGGGTCTATTGGGAGGCTGTCTCATCCTTTTAATATTTATAATTGTTGCTGTACAGGGTTTTCGAGTAGCCCAAAGAGCCCCAGACACCTTTTCAAGGCTATTAGCCACAGGTATTACTAGTTGGATTGTAATTCAAGCTTTTGTAAATATTTTTGCAATGCTTTCATTGATCCCATTAACTGGTGTACCCCTACCTTTTCTTTCGATGGGTTCATCTTCGACACTCGTTTTGATGTTTGCTTCTGGTATACTATTAAATATATCTAAACATACGGAAGGAGAAACTCGTGAAAGTCGTATGCACCGGAGGCGGAACTGGTGGTCATACCTTACCGGTTTTGGCAGTAATTAAAGCCATCGAGAGGTCTGCTAGTGATTCAAAAATTGTGTTTATAGGTTCTCGGTTTGGTATTGAATCTAAAATTGTTCCGAAAATAGGGATTAAATATTACGGAATTTCTACTGGAAAATTCCGAAGATATCATAATTCAAAGATACTAAATATTATTGATCCGACGACCTTTTTTAAAAATGTATTTGATTTTTTTAGATTTCTGAAGGGAGTATTTGAAGCAAGAACTATATTGCGCCACGAAAAACCAGATTTAATATTTGCTAAGGGTGGTTACGTTAGTTTACCCGTAGGTCTAGCTGCGAAATCACAAAATATCCCTATAATATCACATGAATCTGACATTATTATGGGATTAGCTAATAGAAAAATAGCTAAATATGCAACAAGAGTTTGTGTTGCCTTCCCGAAGAAATATTATATAGACAATGTTAGTGAATCAAAAATTGAAGAGACCGGAAATCCAATAAGGGAAGATATCCTGATGGGTAACGGTGATAGTTTAAAAGAAAGATTAAAATTTTCTAAAAATGAAAAAACATTATTAGTTCTAGGAGGTTCTCAGGGGTCTAGGTTTATAAATGAATTAATATCTGAAAAAATAAAAGATATTTTAATAAATTGGCAACTTATTTGGATAACGGGGGAGCGTGATGCTGGTTTAATTAATTATCGCTTGAATGAGTTGCCACAATCGCTTAAAAAAAGAGCCAAGATTTACGGTTTTATTACCTCTGAGATGGCTGATGTATATGGGGCAGCCGATCTAGTAATCTCAAGAGCTGGGAGTAATGTTTTATTTGAACTTGCCGCTCTCAGCAAACCAGCTATTTTAATTCCATTTGATGAATCAGCGGGTAGCCATCAGCTTGAAAATGCTAAATTATTTTCACGTTCTGGGGCAGCTTATCTTTTTCGTCAAAGCAAGCTTACAGCCGAAGGACTTTTTCATCAGATTGATTATTTGTTCAAAAACGAGAAAGAATTAAAAATTATGGCCCAAAAAATGGGGGAATGGGCTGACTTAGGAGCTTCAGATAAAGTAGCTCGCATTATCATTAAGGTTGCAGAGGAAAAAATTGAGCAGGATAGAGAAGTTAAGAAAAAATAAAAATGTTAGCGTAGTCCATGAGAGAACTCGTGAAGATAAAGAGCCTCGGAAATTAAAAAAATTTTTTCCTATACTAATTTTTATACTTGTTACCATCTTATCCTATCTTCTGTTTATTTCGAGTGCTTTTAAGATAAGTAATGTAGAGATAATGGGTTATGGTAATACATCGCTTATAGAAAATATGGTCAAAAATCAAAGCCAGGAAAGATTTTATTCCGATAATATTTTTTTGTTTGACTCAACAAGACTCGAAGAGATTATAAATGAAGATAGCCGAATTAAAAGTGTCAGTGTAGTGAAAAAACTACCACAAACAATTAAAGTAGAGATTGTTGAAGCCGAGGGAAAGTTAATTTGGAATACGAGAGGGGAGAATTATTTAGTTGATGGTAGGGGGTACGTTATAGCAAATATAGATAAATTAAATTATCCGGTAATTTATGATTCATTAAATATAAAGGTATCCCTAGGGGAGAGAGTAGCTTCCCCTACTTTTATTAAATTTATTTTAGATGTGTCCGCGAACTTTGAGTCAATCACTGGAGCGAAGATAGATAAGATAATTGTTTATGATATATTTAACGATGTTAGGGTTAAGTCAGTTGATTCCTGGACTGTATATCTTGATGCTTCCCGAGAGCCAATACCACAACTTGAAAATTTACTAAGGGTTATTGCTGAAGCTGAAAGTAGCGGTCAGCGTGATCTGGAATATATTGATTTACGGCTACCAGACAGGATTTTTTATAAGTGACTCTTTGTTGGCGCGTGTGATTTATTATGATGGTCCCATCTCCTTAAAAGTCGCATAAGATACATTGTGCGACTCTTGTATATTCTGAACTTCCTGGGGCAGTCGTACCTTTAATTTTAGGCTTTATAACGGGAAAATTTAAATAATTGAATATTTCAAGTAACAGCCCACTTCTCTATTCTTAGATCTCCTCGAATTTTTTATTAATAAATAAATATTAAAAAACCACTCCTTTCGTTAGAGTGGTTTTTTAGGTTAATCTTTGAATGTTATCTCTTCACCTTCTTTAATTTCCTTTGGAGCTATTTTTATTTCTTCATGTGGGTGAATAGCTTTTAGCGTCTTAAAGTTTTCGGGGGTAATTAATTTTTCTTTTTTGGGCGTAACAGAAGACTTGGCAATCTCTTGTTCCGGCTTATCGGTATTTTCTTTTTCTGAGCTTCCCTCTTTTTTATTTATGCTTTCGCTCTCCCCTTCTTTTTTTGAGGGAGTGATTACTTGCTTTAAAATTGCGGATAATGTTTCTTTGTCGATCTTGTCTTTAATTTGCCCGCCGGTATTTTTCTTTTTTAATTTCTTTATTTTCTCTTCCAGCCTCTCGGTACTTTTCTTGTCTTTTCCTTCAATCCCTATAAACTTGGTACCGCCGCCTTCACCTTCTTTTATGGCTTCAAGCTGTGCAATTACTTCCTCAAGCGTTCCAACCCAAATGTCTGGTGCTTTATGTTTGGCGTACTTATCTTTATCTTTGGGCTCGTACATGTCAACTTTAACGTCATAAATTTTCTTTTCATTCTTTTTGTATACGGTACCTTTATTGCGTCCTTTAGAATCAGGGATCAGGCCATTCGGTTTATTATTAGGGAGGAAGACATACTTGTCATCTCCGTCTTTGTGTCGCACAATATAATCGGCTTGCTTTTCTAGTTCTAGCCCACTATCTTTTGGAGCATTCTCTTTGATAATGTTAGAAAGATTTTTATCTTTTTTCTCAAATACTTTACCACTCCTTTCATCGGCGTTTCTTTTTACAGTATCGGCTATTCCTGCCCATTCCGAAACCAAGTGTTCTACCTCTGCTAACGGCGTTGAATAGTGTTTTCGAGAATAATCTATAATTTCAGAAACGTAATCAGATTTTTCTTTAAGGTCAATCGTTAATGCCTTAGCAGAAAAAGGAGCTTCGGCTTGTCCATCGATAATCATTTTGAGATATATATGTTGTTTTGGAAGATTAATAATATCCTGTTCTTCGAAAGGAGGATTAAATTCTTTTGTTAGCTCAGCCGCATCATTAGCACCCACTCTGAAAGTAATCATAGTTCCAATGTTCCCAAAAACGGCATCTTTAACACCAGAATCTTCGATTTGGGCAAGGTACTGATTAGCTACGATCAAATTTAATTTATATTTCCTAGCCTCTGACAAAATATTGTTAAAAGATTCTGTGGCAAAATTCTGGAACTCATCAACGTAGAAATAAAAGTCTTTTCTTTCTTCTTCTCTTACGTCAGCTCTACTCATGGCAGCAAGATGAATGGCTGTTATCATAAAAGATCCTAGTAACGAAGCATTTGTTTCTCCTATTCGACCAACTGATAGATTGACCAAAAATATTTTTTGTTCATCCATTAATTTCCTGATGTTAAAACTTGATTTAGGCTGACCAATAACGTTTCTTATTAGGGAATTTGATATGAATTGGCCAACTTTGTTTAAGATCGGGGCAATAGCTTCTGAAGCGTACTTGTCGTTATAGGTAGCGAATTCATCTGTCCAGAATTTTTTAACAACAGGGTCTTTGATATTATCAACGATCTTAGCTCGATACTTTTTGTCGGTTAGCATTCTTACTACACCTAATAATGTGGCTCCTTTTGTATCTAGTAAGGCTAAAACAGTGTAGTTGAAGATATATTCTAATCGAGGCCCCCAAGAATAACCAAATATTTTTTTGAAAGTACCAACTATTCCAGCCGCAGTTTGAATTTTAAGACTCTCATCTATTACCTCCATTGGGTTAAAAGCAACCGGATATTGGGTATCAGCTGGGTTGAAGATAATTACATCTTTCATCCTTTCTTTTGGTATTCTGTTTAGTATGAATTCAAAAGATTCTCCATGTGGGTCAATTAGTGCTACCCCTTCTCCGGCTTTGATGTCATTTATTATAAGGTTTTCCATAAGTTTAGTCTTGCCCATACCTGTTTTCCCGATAATATACATATGACGGCGACGGTCATCTCTTTTGATCCCAAATACAACTGGTGTTGATGTCCTGAAATTTGTTTCTGCGAATAAGGCAATGTCGTTTTTATCTTTCACGCTATCAAGTGTAGGTAAATTAGTGGGTGGTTCAGCTGTCTTGAATGAAGTCCAAGAAATGTTAGGCGTTTCTACTGAGGTATGTGGAAGGTGGTAAATAGAGGCTAACTCTTCAATATTTAAGTGGAAACCTTCATCAAGAAATATTCTATTTTTGTATTCAGTTAAAAATTTGCTGACAGAATTTTTACTTCTGCCTTTAAAACCATTTAAGTTTGTAGTATTAAACTGCTTAAAAGCTCCAATAGCCGCTTGAATTCTTTCCTTGGCTTTATCGGATTCCTTGGCGATATAAACAACTCTTATTTTAGTTGAATAAGCCAGTTTCTCCGATTTTTCCTGAATACCGGCAATCATACTTTCTTCCTCGGCTGAAAGCTGCGGTCCATTGCCACCTCCTCCAGCTGATTCTAGGGGTCCAATAATAGCGATATGGATAAAATCCTTTATAAGTTCAATTGGTTGACTGAGGATAGCTCCAAGTGTTGGGGCACCAAAAACTTTACCTTCTTTTTTGGCCTTAATATAGTCTAGGCCTCTCTTTTTCCAATCGTCATCAACCGGTCGAGCAAGTATCTGAATCCATATTTCTTCGTCATCTTTTTCTAGCTTTGAAAGGACTCCGGTTATTCCTGCTAACGGATCAACTGTAAAGTTATTAAAAGTTTTAATTGGTAGGTAATCAGCTTTTGATAAATAAATCTCAGCTGTTGCAAATGATCTATTTTCAATAAATGATTTGTCGTCAATTTTTGCAGTATAGTCATCTACTTCGGAAATATCTGCGGTTGGGTATTGGGCATATATTTGGCCTTCGATAAAATCTTTTAGATTTTTAGGCATCCAAACATAAAAATTTATAGCCTTACTATCAGCAATTATTTCGAATCCGACATGTTCTTGAATAGTCCCCTCTTTAATATGCTCTTTTTTTGGTTTTAATATTCCGTGAAGCGTCGCAAACATCATCTCAGCTGCTGTTGGGTCCTTATCGTTTGTTCTTGGCACTTTGATTTTCAGAAGCGTTGACTCTTGTTCTTCAATCCATCTTGACTTGCGTTTATTTTGCCAAGCAAAAATCAAAAATATCAAGACAAAAACCCACCAAAAATAAGCAAAAACCGCTGTAATTCCTTTTAAAATTGAAAATAATAAATCTGTCATTTAATCCCCTAATTTAAAGTATATACTGCCTTCCCTATCTTTTTAAACCTTGGTTTTTGAAGGTTCAAAATTATTGTACTTGGTTTTACTATCCTTCTCTTTAAAACTTCCTCAACAATTACTTTCCTGTGAAGTGGTTCCCCTGCCTCTGCTAGTACTTCGACGATGACTTCTTCAACGATACCTGGATGATAACCCCAGGACGATAAAGCATAAATGCCACGGCCGACTAATACAAAATCGGAGTTTTTGATGAGTTCGTTATGAACTGACTGTTTTGTTACTTTTTTCTCCCCAATTTGACTTATTTTCTCAGTTAATTCCTCGTAGTGGATAGGTTTACCGTGTTTTTCTAAAACAAATTTTGATTTGTCTTTTATGCTCCGAGGATTAATATGTGGCCACGAAGTAAGACCCCAGCCTTTATCAGTTAGAATTGTTTTGTTGCTAGCAGTTAGTGCAGCTTGAACTTTCGCAGGTTTTATTTTTATAAAGTCACTGATGGTTTCAGTCTTGGTTACTTTGTTTTTTGATTTTAAAAAATCAATTGCTTCTTTGCTAATTTTTTTGATGTTATTAATTTTAAAACTTTTATTCCTAAATCCTTCATTTAATTCATTGGATATTTTTACATTTTCAATTTTATTGGAGAGGGTGGCTACAAAACGAAGAGCATTTGTTTCATTATTACTGTCAATCAAGGCTGTTAATTGCTCTACTGATACGTAACCTCCATTTTGTTCAACGATATCCTCAATTAACTTAATAGCTTTTTTTGCTTCCTCTGAGGTGCAATACTTTTTTATCTTTTTTAAAGCATTATTAACTATCTGACGGACTCGTTCCCTAGTTATTTTATGTTCATTCCCAATAGCTTGTAGTGTTTTTGGCTTTCCGTTAATGCCAAAACGAGCTATTAAAATAGTTTTTTCTCGTTCTTTTTTAATTTTGGGGCAATTATCAATAGCCTTTATTGCTATTTGGTTCCAATTAATTGGAGTTGGATCTATCTGAATCAATGTTAATTTCTCTGCCATAACAATATAATTATAGCAGATTTTTGGCTTGATGTCAATTAATTTTCAAGATTACTCGGATTTTGGTGGTTGCCAAGAGGCCCATTTACAATCAGGATAACGGGAGCAACCCCAAAAAGTTCGTCCTCTTTTGGTGTTTTTTATAATAACATCACCCTCTTTGCATTCCGGGCATTTTTGACCGGTTTTATCTAAGTACGGTTTGGTATTCTTACATTCCGGGAAACCGGTGCAAGCATAAAACTTACCAAATCGTCCTTCTTTTAGGACTAATGGTTTACTACACTTTTCACACACCTCATCAGTAGCAACATCCATATTTATTTTCTCTATCTTTTCCTGTTTTTCCTCGATCTCTTTTGAGAATGGTTTCCAAAATTTTGAAACTGGTTCTTTCCAATCTAGTTTCCCCTCGGCAATTTTATCAAGGTCTTCTTCCATTGTGGCAGTGAACTTAATGTCAACTATCTCAGGAAAGTTTTCAACCAACATATCACTCACTAGAAAACCAATTTTTTGAGGTACAAGTTTTCTCTCCTCTACTTTTACATATCCTCGGTCTTTTATTGTAGATATAGTTGGGGCGTAGGTTGAGGGTCTCCCAATCCCATTCTCTTCAAGTGTTTTCACAAGTGAGGCCTCTGTAAAACGTGCTGGTGGTTGAGTAAATTTTTGATTTGGGATGATCTCTTGAAGCAAGCAATTGTCTTTAACTTTTAAGTCAGGAAGGATTACCTCTTTATTAGAGATAAGTTGTTTTTTCTTTGAGCCTTCAAAATAGACACGTGAAAATCCATTGAACTTTACTTGTTTTCCGTTGGCTCTTAAAAGGTATTTTTTAGCAGTTATGTCTAATCTAACAAGATCAAGAATTTCTGAGCTCATTTGTGAGGCAACGGTTCGATTCCATATAAGTTGATAAAGTTTGAACATATCGGGTGTTAGGGTGTCTTTTAAACTTTCAGGAGTCCTCTTTACGCTTGTTGGTCTTATCGCCTCATGGGCTTCTTGGGCTCCTTTTTTTGACTTAAAATAACGAGGTTTCTCGGGTAGATAGTTTTGACCATATTTATTGGTAATTAAACCTCTTATTTCTGATAATGATTGGTTTGATAAATTCATCGAATCAGTCCTCATGTAGGTTATGAGGCCCACAGAGCCTTCTCCGGGTACTTTTATGCCCTCGTATAACTTTTGGGCAACCATCATTGTTTTCTTAGCTGAGAAATAAAGTTTTCGGGCAGCTTCTTGTTGGAGGCTTGAAGTTGTAAATGGTGGTGATGGATTCCTTTTTTTCTGAGTCTTTACTATGTCAGTGACTGTGTAAGCTGCATCTTCTAGATCCTCAACTATTTTCTTTGCTTCGCTTCCATTTACAATTTCAACTTTTTTGCCCTCCTTCTTTATGAGAGAAGCGTTAAATACTTCATTATCGGAGGTATTTGTTTTTAGCAGGGTTTCGATTTCCCAATATTCATCTTTTTTAAAAGCCTCGATTTCTCTTTCTCTGTCTACGATTAGTCTTAGGGCGACTGATTGAACCCTACCCGCTGAAAGACCTCGACGAATCTTTTTCCAAAGCAGTGGGGACAGATTATAGCCTACCAGTCTGTCAAGAACCCTTCTGGCTTGTTGAGCATCAACTAAGTCTTTATTTATCTCTCGGGGTTCTTTGATTGCTTTTGTGATTGCTTCCTTAGTAATTTCGTGAAAGACTATTCGTTCCCTTTTTTTATTGTTTTCGTCTAAGTCTAGAGCTTTGACGATGTGCCAAGCGATAGCTTCGCCTTCACGATCTTCGTCGGTTGCTAGTATTATTTTTTCGGCCTGGGCTGACTCTTTTTTTAATAAAGTTACTTGTTTTCGGGATTTAGTAGGGATAACATATTTTGGTTCTAAATTTTCAGGGTCAATCCCAATATTCCCTTTGGGCAAGTCTCTTATATGCCCAAAACTAGCTACAACTTTATAGCCTTTACCAAGATAGCTTTCAATTGTTTTTCCTTTTGCAGGACTTTCTACTATTACTAAATTCATTGCTTTAAAGTATACACTACTCTGTCAAGATTTTTATTTCAATAGTTAGTCTGGTAATCAGCTATAATGTCATTAGCAGTAGTCACTGGAATGGCCCCTTCTCTTAATAATTCGTTAGGACCTATGGATAGTTGATTGTCAATCGATCCAGGTATGGCGTATAGTTGACGATTTTGTTCCAAGGCAAAGCTGGCGGTATGTAACGTTCCGGAGTATTCGCCGGCCTGAACAATCAAAACACCAGTTGATAGTCCGGATATGATTCTGTTTCTAGCCGGAAAATTACTTTTTTCTGGCTTTGTCCTTAACGGCTGGTCTGATATCAAGCAGCCATTTTCGATGATGCTTTCTGCTAATTTTGTATTTTCTTTTGGATAAATCATGTCTAGACCATTTGCTAACACAGCGTATGTTATTCCTCCCCCACTTAAAGCTCCTTTATGTGCCTCGGTATCAATACCTATAGCAAGTCCAGAAACGATTACAAAATTTTGTTTAGCAAGTTCCTTGGCGATTTCAAATGAGCATTTTCTGCCATATCGATCAGCTTTTCTGGCTCCAACTATGGCAATAGTTTTGTTTATATTAGCTATCTTTCCTTTTATATATAGTAGATAAGGGGGGTTATATATTTCTTTTAAATTTTCCGGATAATCGTTGTCGGTAATAGCAATAATATTTATATTATTTTCTTCAATTTCATTGATAATTTTTTCCGGTACAGTTTCTTTCCGATATGCTACAAAATTATCAACCCATTTTTCAGCGAAACCGGCCAGTATATAATCCCCAATTGTTGCATGCCAGGCTTTTTCAAAAGTAGGAAAAAATTCCGTAAGTTTTAAAAAATGCTTAGTTTGAATATTGGGGAAGGCCCCAAAAGCAGCGAGATATTTTTTATCCATAAGTTCTTTATAACAATAATAAAACTTATGTTCTAGTATACAAGTCTTTTTTTAGTTAACACATTTTACAATGGCCAGTACTTGATTTGTGAAAATAACAAAAAACTATTGACAAATTAACCATTAGATGCTATCCTACTATGTCACGCTGTGGTAGGTGTGTGGATATGCCATCGACAATGTTGTTGTGAGTTTCCCGAAGGTAAGCTGGGTTGGTTGCCTTAATCACCCTCCTTAAGGTCGACTCGCTTACCGGAGGGAATCTCCCAGCAACAACGGCAGTAATTGTTGAAACTGCTCAAGCGCTAGACGCGGCTTGTTGATGGGAGAAATCAAAAAGACGGCCATTCCCCCTGGGTCGTCTTTTTGATATTCTAATTAAAGAGTTGTATTTTCTATGCCTCTATCACAAGATTCTTTAATAACTTCAATCAATTCTTTTATTTTGATTTTAGTTATTGATTGTTCGCTATTCGAAAAATTTTTAAGTACAAACTTTTCAGTCGGTCCAATTTTTTTGTTTTGAGGTTTTATGCCGAATCGGAAGCGATAAAAATTAGTTGTTTTTAAGTGGTCGATAATCGACTGTACTCCTTTTTGCCCAGCGCTCGAACCGCCATAGCGGATTCTGATAATTCCAAGGTCTATATCAATATCATCATGAATTATCCAGATACTACTTGGTTTTATACCGTAATATTTAGAAATTTTTGTTATTGCTTCACCGGAGTTATTCATGAATGTTTGTGGTTTTGCAAGGACTATTCTGACTTTTTTCTTTTGATTTGGAAACGTCATTATGTATTCGGCAATTTGGGCATTTTTCTTTTTGTCATCTTTAAAATTAACTCCAAAATCTTTTGCTAAAGCATCGACGGCCATAAAGCCAATATTATGCCTTGTTTTTGCGTATTTTTTACCCGGATTTCCGAGACCGGCAATTAGTAGCATAAATACATTATATGACACTAACCCAAAAACCCCAATTGTTAAATTATTTTTTCTTAAAAAATATTCTTATAGGGGTACCTGTAAAATCAAAATTTTTTCTAAGTTCATTTATTAAAGCTCTTTTCCAGCTAAAATGGATTGCCTCTGAATGTTTGGCTCTAATTTCAAAAGTTGGTGGGATTATACCTGTCTGTGTACCATAAAATACTTTTGGTCTTATCTTCCCTCTGGCCTTAGGTAAATTATTATTAGCGAAATCTTCAATAATTCTATTTAATAGCGAGGTTTTTAATTGCCGTCTTTGATTTTCGGAGACTTTAAGGACAATCTCCGGTATTTTTTCGATGTTTAATCCAGTTTTAGCTGAAACAAAAATGGCTGGAACCCAGGTTATGAAGCTGAATCGATTACGAAGATGATTCAAGAATTTTTCCTGTTCGATATTTTTTATCATATCCCATTTATTGATTACAAGGATAATTCCTTTTCCAGCTTCCTTAGCATATCCGGCAATATGCAGGTCCTGAGTGGTAGCTCTTTTTTCGGTAGCATCTAGAATCAAAAGAACGATATCGGTTCCTTGAATTTCTCTCTGAGTTCGGAGGAAGGCAAATCTTTCTAATGGCGCCCCTTTTTTGAAGGCTCGGCCAACTTTGCCTGGTCGTCGAGTGCCAGCTGTATCTGAAATTTTAATTTCTTTTTCATTAAACCTAATATTTTCAGAGACTATATCTCTTGTTGTCCCAGCAATGGCCGTAACAATTGATCGATCTTTTTTACAAAGTGCGTTTAAAATAGAGCTTTTGCCTACATTAGGCCGTCCCAAAATAGTAACTTTTATCTGTTCCTTATCGCTTGTTTGAGTTGAAGATTTAGGAGCATTTTTGAAAATATCGATTATTAATTTTGTAACTCCAATGTTATGAATGGTTGAGATTTCGTAAATTGATTTAAACCCTAATCTTTTGTATTCGTTAGCGTAATTAAGTTTTTTAGAGCTATCTATCTTGTTAATTACTAGTAATGTTTTTTTACCGGATTTTCTTACGAAATCAGATATTTCTTTATCTTCTTCGGTTGGAGGGACTTCTCCATCGACAACTAAAATTAAAATTTCGGCTAAGCTAATTGCTTCTTTTACTTTCTTTTGGGACTTGTCGTGAATTTCAGAATCTTTGTCATTGTAGTATCCGGCGGTATCGATTAGATTCATTATCTTCCCTTCCTTCGATAGTTGATATTCTAAAATGTCCCTGGTTGTGCCTGGTTCTTTCAAAACTACAGCTTTTCTGAGGCCGATTATACGGTTAAATAGTGAGCTTTTGCCAACGTTAGGCCGACCGACAATTACAACGTTGTATTTTCCTGACTTGTTTATTGGTTGTTTTTTCATGACGTTTTATTATAATACATTTTTGGCTTTATGTCGATAAAAATTATCTAAAATTGTACGAATTTTTGATGAGAGTGATTATTCTTTCTGTTTCTTGGAATCTATTGGGGCTATTAAGAACCACTCCAATAATTTCCCTGTTTTCATCTTTGTAATAAGTAGCTAGACACTCCCCCGCCTTATAGGTTGTGCCTGTTTTTATCCCTAAATAGTTTTTGTTCAGTAAATGATTCGTATTTGTGAGGATATATTTACGTCCTGTTATGTTTCTTGCGAGATATGATTTTTTGGCAACTATTCTAGCAATTGTCGGATTTGATAGAGCTATTTCGGCAATACTTGTTAAATCTTTGCTGGTAGAATAATTTCCGCTCTCGTCCCACCCAACAGGATTAGTAAATTGTGTATTATTGAGGCCAAGTAAAATAGCTCTCTCATTCATTAGAGCAACAAACTCTTCTTCTGATCCAGCAACATAATTAGCCAGAGTGATAGCAGCATCGGAACCAGAAACAAGTAACAGTCCGTGCAGAAGCTCAGTTACTTTTAATTGTTCTCCGGCTTTAAGGCCCATTACAGCGTCTCCTGTTCTTGTTTTTAATCTTGGTACCTTAATAGTCTCTGAGAGTTTTAACTTTTCAACAACAATTATTGCTGTCATTAATTTACTGATTGAAGCAGCTGGCATTCTAATGTCAGAGTTTTTGTCTAGTAAGATTTTACCTGATTTTTTATCGACAAAATATGCAGATTTTGCAGTTACGGAAGCTTTATCGATTTTTTTAATTTCCGAAGGGATAAAACTATATTCAGCCTGGGTTACAACCTCTTTTGATTCGTCGATTTTTTCTCTAAGAGAATATTCCCAGACTTCTTTATTACTAATAGGTGGCAAGAGAGAAACAAGTATTAAAGTAATTCCTATGATTATTTTAAACATAATTTGATATTTCCTCAGATGTTAGTTTTCGATATTGCCCGACTTCTAAATCGAGACAAATATTTCCTATTGCAGTTCTGTGGAGCTCTTTAACCTCATTACCTACTGACAGTATCATTCTTTTTATTATTCTGTTTCTTCCCTCTTCGATAGATATTTCTAACTTATTCTTTCTAAGTTTTTTTACAAAAATAGCTTGCGCTGGTCCATCTTCTAGAAAGATAGTGTTTCTTAGTTTATTTATTTGATTATCAGTCAGCTGATTTTTGGTAATTACTTGATATTTTTTCTCTATTTTATTGGTTGGATGAATTATTTTTTGAGCGAAGACACCATCGTTGGTTAAGATTAATAACCCAGTAGTGTCTTTATCTAGCCTTCCTACACTAAATATTGAGTTATCAGGTGGTAAAAGTTCAAATATAGTGTGTTTCGCATAAGGGTCGTTTCTTGTTGTTGTATAACCCTTCGGTTTATTGAGAGCATAATATTTTAGCGATGGTAGGTTAATTGTTTTCCCTCGTATTTCTACTTTATCTTTTTCTGGGTTGACGTCATAAGCTAGATTAGTAATTACTTTTTTATTAACCTGAACTTCGCCGTTTGTAATTAATTTCTCTGCCTTACGACGGGAAGTGACACCACATCGAGCTAAAAATCTATTGATTCTCATCATTATTATTGTCGGAATCTTTTATTTCCATCAAGGTGTTTTCAGGTAACTTAAAATCAGGGATTTCTTTTTCACTCGAAAGCCCAAAATATTGTAAGAATTCCATTGTTGTACCATAAAGAATTGGTCTTCCGGGGGCTTCTTTACGACCAACTTCTTGAATTAGGCCTCTGATCATTAGATTCCTAATTAAATGGTCGGAGGAAACTCCCCTAACATCTTCAATGTCCATTCTCGTAACAGGCTGTTTGTAGGTTATAATGGAAAGAGTCTCAAGTGCTGCTACTGACAAGTCATGCCTTAATTCTTCGTTTAAAAATTTTGCTATGGCGTCGCTATTTTTAGGGTCTGTAACTAGCGAATAAAAGTTTCCCTTTTTTATAATCTTTATCCCTCTATCCTGGTATTCTTTTATCAGCTCTGAAAGTGACTTTTGAACATCGGAAACCATGGAACTACAAATAGTTGATAATTCTTTAACTGAAACAGGTTTTTCGGCTACAAGCAGAATAGACTCAATAATACTTTTGATATCTTTTTTCATTAAATGCTCACTAGTTCAATATCGCTAAAATTATTACTTTGTTTTACTTTTAACCTCTTACATTTTATCATTTCTAAGACTGCAAGGAAGGTTATAATAGCGTCTAGTTTTGAAGCGGACCCCTTTATAAGATGTGAAAATTTATGGGTTTTTTTCTTTTTGAAGGCTCCTTCCAAATGAACTAGCTTTTCTTCTACTGTGATTTTTTCACTTGGCAGCTCAACCTCTTCTCTTTTTAGTTCCTCGGGCATATCGGTAAGAAGATTCTGGAATACCTTCCACATATCTGAAAGTTCAACTCCTTTTGGAGGTGTGAACTTCGAAAGTATCAATTGAGGTTTCTTGGCCGGAAATGAACGTTGATTCTTTTGTAATATATTGCTGAACTCTTGAGCTGCTTCCTTGTATTTCTTGTAAATTTCTAACTTGGCTTTGAGGTCTTCAATCTCTTGCTCTTCTTCCTCAGTCTCTAATGTAGGTAATAGGGCTTTTGATTTTAGATATATTAATCTACCGGCAATTACCATAAACTCAGCCACATCATATGTCTCTTGATCTAAATTAGAAATTTTTTTAAGGTATTGATTAGTTACTTTCGATAAAGATATTTCGGTAATATCAAGTTTCTCCTTCTCGATTAATTCTAAAAGAAGGTCAAGCGGTCCTTCAAATTTTTCTACGGTGACTTTTAACATTTTCCCCCAATATTTTTATGGCCGTAAGCGATTGATGTCTCTTGGGAATAAGGAAGCTTCGCGGATATTTTTAAGTCCCAATATTTTCGCAGTTAATCGTTCTGCTCCTATCGCCAATCCCCCATGTGGAGGCATACCATATTTAAAAACAGCTAAATAGTCCTGAAATTTTTTTGGATCCATGCCCCTTTCCTTCATTTTTTGAAGATAATCATCATAAAGGTGAATTCTTTGTCCCCCGGTGGTCACCTCTATCCCCTTAAACATTAAATCAAAGCTAAGGGTCTCTTTGGGATTTTGAGGATCGTTATAGGTATAGAAGGGGCGTTTCTTTGTAGGATAATGCGTAATAAAGACAAATTCACTGTTGTATTTCTTTTGAACATATTTTGAGATTAGTTTTTCTTGATTTGGGTCTAGGTCAGCCTCTCCTAGGCATTTTTCTTTGTATTCTTTTTCAAGTATCTCCTGAGCCTCTCTAAGGCGTATACGCGGTATTTTAGTTGTTATTTTAGGCAAACTAGCCTCTAACGATTCAAGCTCCTCAGAACAGGTCTCTTTGAGGTGTTTTAGGAGGTGTTTCAGGAAGCCTTCTTCCATTTCCATGATATCCTCATAGGATTCAATAAAGCCCATTTCAAAATCAAGAGAGAGATATTCATTTAGGTGTCTGGCGGTAGAGTGTTTCTCGGCTCGGTAGGCAAAGGCAGTTTCAAAAACCCGTTCATACACGCCAACCATAATCTGTTTGTACATTTGGGGACTTTGAGATAAAAAAGCTTTTTCGTTAAACCATTTAACTTCGAACATTTCCGCCCCACCGGTTTCAAGACCTGATTCAACAATTTTCGAAGAATTAATTTCAGTAAAGCCTTCACTACTTAAATAATCTCGAAATGCTTTCACTATTTCGGATTGAACTTTGAAAATAGCTCTTTGCTGAGGGTTTCTTAAAGTTAAAGGTCGATTATCGAGCAAGGTATCTAGGTTAGCGCGAAGCTCCTTTTTATTTAGTTCTATCGGGACATCTTCTTTAACAGGTGAAATTATTTTAACGTCAATAGCATGAATCTCTGCTCCTTGGGGAGCTCTTTTCTCTGCTTTTACTTGACCGGTGAACTCAACAACTGATTCGGTAGTAATATCAGCTAGTATCTTGTGTGCTTCTTTCTCCACAACAATTTGAGCAATTCCAGTTCTATCCCTAAGTGATACAAAAGAAATTCCTCCTAGCTTACGGATTTTGTGTATCCAGCCAGAAACGGTTATTTTTTTATTGATATGTTTTGAAATATCAGAAACAAGTGTTCGCATAAGAAAATTATATCAAAATCGTTGAGTATAATCTAGTATGTTGAATAAATTATTTTTCCGAAAGTATTGCTTTTACTTTCTCTACTACTTCCGAAAGAGTTACTTGTGATTTTACCAAATAGGCATTTGCCCCTAAGGTTTTACCTTTTTCAATATCTGCTGTTTGAGACAGGGCACTCATTACTACAATTTTAGTTTTCTTAGTTTCTTCGGTATCTCGCAAAATATCCAAAACATCAAAACCAGATATCTTTGGCATCATAATATCAAGAAGGATTAGGTCCGGCTTTTCTTTTACAGCGACAGAAAGAGCCGCTTCGCCATCTGAGGCAGTGGCAACATCATAACCTTCGGCTTTAAATCTTGTTGTATAGATGTCTCTTAAAGTAGGGTCATCTTCGACAATCATTATTTTGGACATTTTACTCCCTTTACAATTACTATTTTATAGTCAATTCTTTTACCACGTCAACAAGATTCTAGCTATCAAGAGCCAGAGGTATTGTAAAAGAAAATCTTGAGCCTTTGCCTTTGGTGCTTTCAACCCAAATACTGCCTCCAAAAGTTTCGACGATTGAACGAGTAATGTATAGTCCCAACCCTGTTCCCCCTACTTCTCTGGTCGCCGTGTTATCAACTCGATAAAATTTTTCGAATAAGTGTTTTTGGGCCTCTTTGGGCATTCCCATACCGGTATCTTCAACGTTTATAGTCGCAAATTCCTTATCAAAATCAATAGAGACTGTTACGCTTCCTTTATCGGTAAATTTAATGGCATTTTCGACTAAGTTGTTAATAACTTCTCGGATCATTTCTCGATCTGCTCTAACATTTAGATTTCGGCCAATCGCCTTTTTACCTTGTGCCGAAAGTTCTTTTGATTCTATGAATTCGAGTTTAATGTTTTTGTCACTGGCCTTTTTGGCAAAAACTTCAATAACCTCTTCTACTAGATCTTTAATTGGGAAATTGGTAATTGTGGTTTCGAGTTTCCCTTCTTCGATCTTGGTAACGGAAAGTAAGTTCTTTACTAGACTGGACATTCCCAACAATGTGTTTCGAGCCTTTGTTAAATATTCCTTAGTGTTATTATCAATTTTACACATTCCAGAATCGGTAATAATTGATAGATAGCCCTCAGTGGCAGTAATCGGAGTTCTAAGTTCGTGAGAGGCAGTGGAAACAAACTCATTTCTTTGCCTCTCTAGCTCTTTATCCTTCGTGACATCACGAAAAACGCATATTGCCCCAACCATGTTACCATCCATGTCTTTTATTGGGGCGTAGGATGAGGAAAGTTGAACTCGATTCTTATTTTTACGGTGAATAAAGCATGTATCGTTACGAAAAATGGGTTTTCCGGTATTCCAAACTGCCAAGGCGGGGCAATCTTTTTCACATACAGAGACGTTTTTTTCTCCGGCTATCAAGTTCATTACCGTCTTGCATTTAATCCCAAGAGCATCTTTTTCTTCCCAGCCTGTCATTTCTTGAGCAGCTTTATTCAGAAGAACCAAATTTCTATTTCTATCCACGGCATAAACCCCGTCGGCAATTGCAGTTAAGACTGCTTCGTCTTGCGATTTCTCGGCCGTTAATTTATCGGCAATTCTTTTGAGATTGCTACTTTCTTTCTGGACTTTTTCTTCTCGATTATATATTAATAGGCCGGCCCCGGCAGCGATTGACATTGAGGCAAAAGAGAGTAAGTAGTTTTGATAATTCGTGATCATGTCTCCTTTTGCGAGGACGCCATACATAAAAAGATAAATTAAAAAAGTAGTGGTTGTTGCGATCCCCCAGAGTGGTTTATAAAGGAAAGCTGCTAAAATTGAGATATAGATAAAAAGATTTAGAATCTCGAAAGGACCTCCAAAATAGTCGATAAGGATTATTAGATATAGCGAAGAAAGAAATCCCGATAATTCCATTATGAATTCAGGTTTTTTTTCTAAAAAATTATTTGAAAGAAAATGATAGATAAGATATATTCCAGCAATGCCGACAGCGATTTTTAGACCGTAGTAAGAGACTATTGGCAAATCGGTAAAAAAAACTATAGCACCATATGTAATAATGATGCCAATATTACCAAATAGGAGCCATAAGCGTATAAACTGATGTTTTTTAAGATCTTTGTTTCCCTCCATAATATTTGTATTTTAGCAAAATACTTGAACGTTTAAAACAGAATTATTTTATTTTGAAAAACCATAATCAAGCAAAGACTTAACGTCATTGTTTGCGTTTGCCCCTTTTGCACCAAGGATTACAACAATCAAGCGTCGATTATTTCTTTCGGCAATCCCGATATAGGTTGTTCCGGCCTCATCGGTGTATCCGGTTTTAGCGGCAATCATACTCGGGTAAGCTGATAGCATATGAGACAAATGGCCGTTCCACCAATGTGGTTCGTTATATTCGGTTGCATAAACCGAATGTTGTGAGTTTTTTCCCGCATATTCAATTATCTCCGGGTGTTCAAGGAGTGTATACCTAGTGATAGTTGCCATGTCAAAAGCCGTTGATTTTTGTGCCTTGTCATCGAGCCCAGCCGGATTTGCCATTACAGTATTTTTTAGCCCCAGCATCTCTATTTTTTTATTTGCAAGTTCAATAAATTCATCGAAACCTCTTGGATAGGCATCAGCAATGGCATAGGCAGCATCATTAGCCGATATCATCATTAAGCCATACAAAAGATCGGCTAATTTAATTTTTTCTCCTGGTTTCATGTTTATCTTATTAGGAATTTGTTCTGAAGCTCTAGGAGAAATTTCAATCAAGTCATTCTCATTAAATGATTCAAGCGCTAAGGAAAATGTAAGTATCTTAATAATCGAAGCTGGTGGCAGCTTGTTGTGAACGTTTTTTGCATAAAGTATTTTGTTTGTTTCTTCGTCGACTACAATCGCTGCTTTGGCGGAGACAGTAGGACCGGCAGTGTTTTCTGTTTTCCCTTTTGGTTGATACTTTTCGACACTGTCTTTTATCAGCTGTCCCTTTTCTTTAATCGATAGATTGTTATCTGCCAATATCCCTCTATTGGAGTTATCGTCTTTTTTGTAGCTAAATAATGAAAAAACACCGCCTATAAGCGCTGCTACAATAATGAGAAAGATTAGTTTTTGTTTCATGTATGAGGTATTATACCAACCGGGCCTTTAATGTCAAAAATATTTTGGTAGCCCGTAGGGGAATCGAACCCCTGTTACCAGGATGAGAACCTGGCGTCCTAACCTCTAGACGAACGGGCCGGGGCCCACTGATTCTACCAAAAAATGATTTTTCTTTCAACCAAAAACCCCGTTTTAGCGGGGTCTTGGTTATTGTTTTGTTATTCTGTCGGAGCGTCTAGGGCGTCCCAATCTTCCTTTTTCATAAACTTAGTAAGATTTGTCCCATCATCATCAACTGCTCTTACGGCATATCTTACTTGCCCTCCTCTAACGGTATATGTAGTCTTTTTTATTTCACTATCAGCGATGTCAACCTTCTCTCTTTTTTTAACATTATAGAATTGCATAGCAACTCCTTTCTGCCCAACTGGGCTTTATCTTCCTTTGAGTTCAGGTTATGCCTATTCGAGGTTATTGTCAAGCGCAAATACTATTAATAAAACAGCCCCGAGCTCGTAAGCTCAGGGCTGTTCTTGAAAAGATTTCTCTCAAGTCTTTTTCGATTATGCTTTTCCTTTAATCTTGAACATGCCGGTGCCACATTCAGGGCAAACACCTTTATCAGCTAGACGACCATTTTTAAGAGTTACTTCTTGGGCATCTTTCATCTCTCTCTTGGCTTTACATTTTACGCAGTATGCTTCTGACATTCGTATCACCTCCTCTCAAGTTTAATTACCCTTAAAGGGTTTTATTCGTTGTATATTTAGGATGAACTGACGCGTAAGTCCTGTCAAGCACGAAATGTGGATAAATTAAATTTATAATTTATCGAATCTAAGTATTTTCCCTTCTTATCGCTATTATTTGTTATCTCTAAGATCTGCGTAAATTGTGTTGGCAGCTATTGCCCCTTCGGCACATGCCGTTATAATTTGACGAAATTTATTCGAGCCGGTAGTCGAATCTCCAGCAGCCCAAACATTTGCAACAGAAGTTTTCATCTTTTCATCTACAACAACATAGCCACTTTCATCCCTATTTAACTTTAATTGTTCAAAAAGTACGCTTGAAGGTGTTTCGCCAATTTCAATAAAGATTCCGTCGACGGCTATTTCTTTATTATCTTTATCAATTATTATTTTTTCTACTTTATTTTTGCCTACAATTTCGGTTACGTTGGCAGAAAAAATCATTTCTACATTTTTTGTCTTATTAAGTCTGTCTACCCAATCTGGCTCAGCTCTAAATACGTCTCGGCGTAGTATGATATATACTTTTTTAGCGATTTCCGATAGAAAGACCGCTGCTTCCGCAGCAGAGTCGCCTCCTCCAACTACGGCGACTAGCTTATCTTTGAAGAAAAATCCATCACAAGTTGCACAATAGGAAACTCCCTTTCCGCTAAATTCAACCTCACCAGGAATCCCCAATTTATTTCGTTCAGTTCCAATAGCCAACAATATCTTTCGGGCACTATATTTTCCAATCGCTCCATTTAGCTGAAAAACTCCATCATTTTTAGTAATTTGACGAATATTGTCTTGAATAATTTTATGCCCCAGTACTGAAAGTTGCTTTGTCATGTTTTGAGTTAATTCTGTACCGGTGGTATGTATATAACCGGGATAGTTATCAATATCATAAGAAACACTCATGTTGCCACCTGGCACCCCTCCGATTATTGCAAAATTCATTTTATACCTTGCCGCATAAATAGCGGCACTGATAGCGGCAGGACCTGCACCAACGATAATTAGATCATATCTATTTTCTGTCATAAACCTCCTAAAATACCTTTTAATTGTAAAAGGTTATTGATATCTTGTAAATTTACTAAATTATAGCAGCTACCCCAACTGATAACAGTAAAAGCATCAAGGCGGACATAGCCAGTGAAAGCCTAAAACTCCTTAAATGCTTTGATGAAGTATGAAGCCCAAGCTTACGGAGCATTACTCCGTCGAGGACGATAAGACCGAAAATAAGGGCCCAAATTAAGAAGTATGGAGATCGAGATGGTAAAGTGGCATTAGAAACATCTATCTCAGGTATTAGAGTTGTTTCACCTAGGGTATTCTGTGATTGGCTAGCAAAAGCTGTTTTTGGCTTGCCGAAAAGTTGGACGATAACGGTTGTTGTTATCCCTTTAATCTTTCCATTCCCGACTGCTACCCCTATTTCCTGAAATCTATCATTCAAAATGTTTTCGCGGTGAGTTGGGCTATTCATCCATGCATTTACTACTTCCTTCGAATTTTCAAAGCCCCGGGCAAGATTTTCTCCAGCTAGTTCATAGCGATATCCGGTTTCTGAAATGAAGTTCCAAGCAGTTTCGCCGTCAGGTCCAATATGGTCCCAATAGTTTTTAGCAAACATATCTGATAGCTTTTTCTCGGCGGCTAAATTTAAGGTTTTGTTCTCATAAAGCATCGACAGATTATTATCTTTCCTCTCAATGTTTGAAAGAGTGATGATGTTTTTCTTTAAAGTCTCAGTATTTGCACCTAATACAGTGGGGCCTGAATAATATGTAACTCCCAACCCTAATTGGGCTACCATTAATAAAACGAGGTATATAGAGAGGGCATTATGTCTGAGAGCATGTGGCCTAAAAGCGTTCCCTCGGTGCGGTACAAGCAAGTGTTTTAAAAGTTTCCTAAATCGTTTCAATTTCTTTCTCCGCTATTACCCTGTTTATAGTTTGACATAAACTTTCTGGTGTAGAACTTACTTTTAAGACAAATTCATCGGCACCATAAGTAAGACATTTATCCCGATTGAAATTATCTCCATAATTAGTATACACCACAATCGGAGTTTTGACTGTTTTGAAATCAGCTCTTAACATCCCTAAAACGTCAATACCAGAGATACCGGGAAGCATCAAGTCGAGAACTATAATATCGAAATCTTCACTTTTCGCTTTTTCTAAAGCTGATGTTCCTTCATGGCAAATAATAACATTAAAGTTTTCCATCCGAAATTTCTGAGCATACATTGCCCCTAATTGCTTATCGTCCTCTATTAACAACATTTTTTTCATTTTATTTAAAATACCACGGAGGATTCAGTGGTATTTATTCCCCCTATGTTTGTATTATATCAGAGAATAACATAAAACAAACCAATTATATTTACTCGTATAGTGATTTGTGTTATTATTCGGTTTGCAAATTATGGAAAAAACAATCCCATTATTGCCTTTTGGATACCAAGTTCTCTCAGAAAAAAAGAAAGAACTTCTTTCGATTATTTCCAGTAAAAAAAAGCTAACAGTTGAAAGGCAAAGAGAGCTCAATAATGCTCGGAAGGAGTTAGCAGAGATAGAATCAATATTATCAGAAGGATATATTCGAGAGTTTGATGAAAAAAATCCCGCTCAAGTTCAAATTGGTTCAACAGTGTTATTGGAAAATTTAACTACCTCTGATAAGAGAGAGTTTACAATTCTTTCGCGCTCTACAGCTGCTCCTTTAAAAGGTATAATTTCTAATGAGTCGCCACTAGCCCAAAAGATGTTAGGCTTAAATCTTGGAAATACTTTTAAGTTTAAAAATAATTATGGCCAAGAAGAGACTTTTAAAATAAGGAATATTGAATAGTCGGGAGTAGCCAAGCGGCAAGGCAACGGGTTCTGGTCCCGTGATCGCAGGTTCGAATCCTGCCTCCCGAACCAAAAGTTTTTATCAAATAATAATTATACTGGTCTTAACGTTCCGGCAAATACCTGCCAAGCAAGAAGTGATTTTGCAACCAAGGAAAGTATAATATACATTCTTTCTCCGTAGAGATAGTCTTTCCACTTCCCTATCTTTTTGTATTGCAAGACCATATTTACAGCGAAAACATTGAAGAATAGAAAAAGTGAAAAGAAAATATAGTAAACGAAGTCAGGAGCACGATAATCACCTTCTCCTGCAAAAGCAAGTGAAACGGCAATTGCTATCCAAGGGATAGCCCCGGCGATACAACCAAAAATAAAAGAGGTCCAGTTCGTTTTCTTTGTTGTTTGATTGTGGAGTTCCATCATCCATCCGAATAATATCATTGAAGCGTTTAAGAAGAATATCGACATTAGTGCAATTATGTCATAGATACCCGTGAGCATTGCAATTATAACAATCATTACAGAAGAAGAAAAAGAATATTCAATCCATCGAGCTAAGTTTGTTCCCTTTTGAAGATTTTTTTCATACCAATTCCTTATCGCTGGTGTCAATGAGATTAAGAAATGGGCAATAGCCGATAAAAATAGGAATGAAGCAACAGCTGGTCCAACCTTTAAATCGTAAATTGTCTCCGGATTAGTGGCTAACTGGTTAATTTCTGGATTGAATTCCACGAAATAAGTTTTTAAGGGCAATGTAAAATCGTTTGCTAGTATCAACATAGCTAACCCTTGAGCAAAGTGCAAGAAGCCCATAAACAAATTAAATTTTTTTAGACCCGTGTTGGTAATTTTGGACATAATACCTCCTATTTTATTATTTTAATACATCCAATGCATAAGAAATTCTGTTAAGAGATTCTTTTTTGCCTAGAACCCACATTAATTCACTTGGACTAGGAGACTTTTCAAGACCGGAAAGCGCTACCCTAACTGGCCAGAAAACATCACCATTTGAAAGATTATTTTTAGAAACTATCTCGATTAAAAGATTGTTAAAGTCAATAATTTCCTTGGGCCAAGTATTTTTCAATAGTTTCTCGTAAGTTGCTTTTAGTCCTTTCGAGGTTGCGTCAATACTTGATTTTTTGAATACGAGTAATGATTTATCATATTTAGGCTTTTTTACGTAGTAGTCTATTCCTTTTGTAATATCGTACAAAGTGATTAATCGGGACTTTTCTATTTCTAAAATTCTATCGAAATTATTCTTGCTAGTAATCTTAGAGTTTGGGTAAAGTTCTTTAATCACTCTTTTTAACTTGTCGTTATCACTTTTCCTGATATACTGGCCATTTATCCAATTTAATTTTTCGATGTCGAAAACAGCAGGTGCCTTACTGACTCTTTTTAGACTGAAATATTTAATTAATTCCTGGCAATTAAATATTTCTTTTTCAGTTCCATCATTCCAGCCCAAAAGAGCCAAAAAGTTAAGCATAGCCTCTGGGAGATAGCCTTGTTCTTTGTAATCAAGAATTGCTGTATCTCCATGGCGCTTGGAAAGTTTTTTCTTATCTATACCAATAATATGGGGCATATGTGAAAATCGTGGAGTATCCCAACCAAAAGCTTTATAGATAGCAATATGTTTTGGAGTTGAGGGGATCCACTCTTCCCCTCTTATGACATCGGTAATACCGGCTTCATGATCATCTATGATTGATGCTAAATGGTATGTCGGAAACCCATCTGCTTTTAGAATGATTTGGTCATCGGAAATATTGTAATCTATTTCCATTTTCCCTCTTATCCCATCATTCCAAATTGCTTTACCTTTATGAGGCATTTTAAAACGAATAACATGAGGCCTTCCTTCATTTTGTAATTTTTTTATCTCTTCTTTCGTAAGATTACGACATTTTCCGTCGTAACCGGGAGGCAATTTCTTTTCTATTTGTTTTGCTCTTAATTTTGTAAGTCTTTCCTTTGAACAAAAACACTTATAGGCTAATCCGTTATCAACTAATTGTTCTGCGTATTTTTTATGAATATTTTTTCTCTTTGATTGATACACCACCTTACCGTCATAACTTAATCCGAGCCATTTAAGTGACTCTTCGATATATTCAATTGCCTCGGGGATAAATCTTTCGCGGTCAGTATCCTCAATTCTTAATAAAAACTTACCATTATTATGCTTAGCCCAAAGATAAGCAAAAACTGCTGTGCGGATATTGCCAACATGAAGCTTACCGGTTGGGCTCGGTGCAAACCTGGTAATAACTTTTTGCATATTTATATTTTAAGTCATCATCAGGATTATATAAAGGGAAATTAAGTTTAAAATTATTTACGACTGAAAATTCTTTTTTTCTTTTCCTTTTGATCATTATTATTTTCTTTTGGTTTATTGATAGGCTTTCCTGATAGAGTGAATTTCTGAGGATTTTTATCCATATCTATAAAATCATCAACTTCGGTAAGTAATTTCTGAGATGTGGATTTACCGAAAGAAATAACTTCAGCTCGACAGCCCTCAGCCTTAGCATGATGCAACAAATCGGAATAATCTCCATCTCCGGAACATAAGACAATAACATCTAATTTTGGTGCCATTTTAAGAACGTCGACAGCAATACCAACATCCCAATCGCCTTTTTTCTGTCCGGAAACAAAAGTTTGTAATTCTTTCTTCTTGACCTCAAACCCAATGTTCCCTAGGGCGTCGAAAAAATTTTGCTCTTCTGGCATCTCTGCTTGTATGGTATAAGCGATTGCTCTAATAAGTTGTCTGCTATCAACAGCTTCCTTTAATATTTCATCGAAATTAACTTTATAACCATAAAGAGCCTTGGCACTATAATACAAATTTTGCACATCAACAAAAACACCAACTCTTTGATAAGGATTTTTTAAATTTCCCATAGATCTCCTTTTTTAAAAATTAATTCTTTCGGCTGGAAGATTCATTTCTTCCCATTCGTTCATTTCGTTTCTTCTATATATGGTTATTTTATGAACTTTTTCTTCATCTGATAAAACATATTCGATATCGGCTTTTGAGCCCCCAGCGCCTTTATGATAATGTGTCTTTTTGTCAATTATTTTAGGCCTTGTAGCTCTTTCAATTCTTAGCTTTCCAAGGGGTGAAGTGAATTCCATTTTTTCGATAATGGTAGTAATCTCTTGTCCAGTGTCATCTTCTCTTGTTTCTGCTTCTTGAAATTCTGAAAAATCATCGAATTTTTCTTTGGCTTTTTCTTTCAACTCATACCATTTTTCGTCGTTCATACTCTCCAACCTTCTGCTTCCACATATTCGTTATATTCTACCTTTTTACATTTTAACTTATTATCAAAGATAATTGAAGTTACCGAGGCATGTTTGACGGATAAACGCATTAATTCCGAAAGTGGTCTTTCCTCAAAAAACAATCTGGCGGTAAGGATTGGATCGGCGTGAAAAACCAGGGCAACGTTTTGGCCTTGATGTTTTTCTACAATATCAAAAATTTTGCCTACAACTCTTTTTTGGATGCAGAGTAGCGATTCTCCGAGCGTAGCTGAAAATTTTATTGGATCTTTGCGAAAAGCTTCGATATCTTCTTTTTTTCTTTCGTCTCTTTTTAGGCCTTGCCATTTCTTGTAGTTAGACTCTATGAGCTCGTCAGCATACCTAATGGGTATTTGACCATTTGAAAGAATCTTTGAAGTTTCTTTTGTTCTTCTGAGAGGGCTGGAATATATTATGCTGATATTATTTTTTTCAATAAATACCTTGCGTAATTTTTCAACCTGTTTTACCCCTCGTTCTGAAAGTTTGAACCCTGGTAACCTGATATATTCAATATCATTGGGATTATAGACTTCACCGTGCCTTATAAGGAAAATTTTTGTCATATTGTCAGGATAATACTTTCGGCGATTTTTAACAATTCTTCTTGACTCAATTTATCTGAAAATATCGTATAATTTACCCCGTCTTTTACAAAATAGATAGTGTTGAAATCAACAGTATATAAATTAACATCTTTTATAATCTGGGATGTATAATGTGCGGTCTTGTTCTTGATATATGTTTCGTAAATATCATTATTTTGATTGCTCGTAGTTTCTGCTGTTATTTGGATTTGGTAGTCTTTTTCAAAATGGGTGTAAACATATTTGACTTTCGTTGGTTCTGCGCTTGAGAGATAAGACAGTGAATAGCCAGGTGTCATGTATGAAGGCTCGGCATATTCAAAATTAGCTTGTTCTTTAATACTTGTTTTAATTTTCTCTTCATTTAAAGCATAGTTGTTGACGTAATAAACTAAAAATCCGAAACCTAAGATTATTAAAAAAATTGCTATAAAAAGAAAATATTTATTACTAATTTTTTTCTTTCTTTTTTTTGTGGTTGAGTTTTTTTTAGATATTTCCTCAGCCCCCTTACGAAAATATTCATTTAATAGAGCTTGTCTTTTTTTTGCGTTCTCCCTCATCTCATTCAAATCTTTTTTATCTATAAACGGGTTTGATCCTTCAATGTCTTTTGATATCTGAGGCTTTTTAGTTGAAAGTTTCATATCGCGAGGTGATTCTAGCTCTGGCTCTTCGATTGGGTCTGGTTCATTTTCAAGTATTTTAAAACCATTGTGGTCCGTCCTCATACGACTGCTTTTGATGATATTGTTTTTTGGTTTTCTTTTGTCTAGCTTTTTTGTATAGGATTCTTCTAGTAGTTCTGTTGGATCTTTGGTAACCTCGCCACAAAAAGCACAATAAACCTTTCCGTTAAGTCTAATGCCTTTTGTTTCTTTGTTGCAATGCGGGCAAATCATCTTCCCCTCCCCTATGACTTATTAAAATGGAGTATCAGTATTTATTTCAGAATCGAGATAAGGCGAACGATAAAGTTCAGTCCCTAATTGGGGGATATATTGGGTAAATTCATCAGATCCCCCGGTGCCGTGAATGTTATCATAAGTCATTCGAACTCTTGATGAGGCGAGATCAAAGACATAAACGGTCATTGCCTCAGCCGTCATTGGTACGGTTGGACTGCCAAATTGTCTTTCTCCATGGTGAGAAAGAATTATATGCAAGACCTCATCCAATAATTCTTCGGGCATGTCTTTTGAGGCTTTGTGTTTTACGAGTTCAGTCCCTAGAAAAACATGACCCAGTAATTTGCCTTTATTTTTGTAAATAATCGTAGTATCCATCTCAAACTCTTCTATCTTTCCGATATCGTGGAGGACAATCCCAGTGTTTACAAGGTCCATATTTATTTTAGGGAAATGGTTTTTTATAGCCTGGGCCATTTTTAACATTTCCCAGGTATGTTCAAGCAAGCCACCGATATAGGCGTGATGGAGTTTATATGCGGCTGGGCCATTCTTGAAACCATTTTTAATCTTAGAATCCTTAAAAATATTATGTAGCAATTTTACAAGGTGAGGGTTTTTCATTTTTTTAATAACTTCTTCAACGTCTTGCCACATTTCTTCAATGTTAAAATCAGATTTTTGTTGTAACTCAGCAACCTTAAATTTATCTGTTTTTTTGAGATTTGTTATTTTGAGTTGTGGTTTTCCCATAAATTCTTCAACGGTACCGTTGATTTCGACAACGTCACCTTCTTTGACTGTATCACAATTACCAAGATCATCTGACCATATTTTCCCTTTTATAGAGCCAGTATTATCAGAAAGTTCGATATCTACAAAAGGTTTATTATTCCTGGTAGCTCCTTTTTTATATGCTTTTACGGCAAAAACTTCTCCAAAAATTGCGTCACCGTTTATTAAGTTGTTTATATAAAGTTTTTTTGTCATTAGTGAATTGTCCTTAGGGCAATATAGAAAAGAAAACCAAGTGATGATCCAACTACAATGCCCAAAGTAATGAAAATGAACGAATAGTCATCGAGGCTTCGTTTATTCAAACCGCCCTCCATATAAATATTATAACGTTTTGGTATTTTCGGTCAATAAAGCAAACTATTTTGAAAGAGCGCTTTTTTTGTAATCATCAAGATTTTCAAGAGCAATACCGGTGCCCTTGGCAACACAAAGTAAACTATCAGAAGCTACATTGCAGGGAATGCCTAAAGCCTTAGTGAATAAACGGTCAAGATTTCTTAAAAGTGAACCTCCCCCAGTCATGACCATGCCTCGGTCGATAATATCTGATGATAATTCTGGCGGGGCCTGTTCAAGGACACTTTTTATGGCAAGTATTATTTTTTCTAGCTCATTTTCGATTGCCTCTGTAACTTCGTTAGCAGTTATGGTAATTGTTTTTGGCAGACCGGCAATCATATCTCGGCCTTTAATTTCCATAGTTTTTTCTTTCTCACTTTTTAAGGCTGAGCCTATTTCAATTTTTATCTCTTCGGCGGTTTGATCTCCAATGGATAGACCATATTTTTTCCGGATATACTCGCCGATTGCCTGATCGATACGATTACCCCCTATCCTTACGGAATTAGCTGCAACGATACCTCCAAGTGAGATAATGGCGACTTCTGTTGTGCCTCCCCCAATATCTACTATTAAATTACCAGCGGCCGTATCTATTGGGACGTCAGCACCAATAGCAGCAGCAACTGGTTCGGGGATGATATAGGCTTCTTTTGCCCCGGCCTGTTTTGTAGATTCTATTACAGCTCTTTTCTCAGTTGAGGTTGCCCCAGCTGGTACTGAGATCATCACCTCTGGTCTTGTTAGCCTAACGGCCCCTGAGACTTTGTTTATAAAGTAGCGAATCATTGATTCTGTTACTCTATAATCAGCAATAACGCCATCTTTTAATGGTCGATAGGCAGTGATAGTATCAGGAGTTCGGCCAACCATTTCTTTGGCTTCTTCCCCAACTGCCAAAACCCGATTATCTTCCGTAACGGCAACAACCGAAGGTTCGTTAATAATAATTCCTTGTTTGGGAATATATACAAGGACATTAGCTGTCCCTAAATCGATACCGATTCTTTTCGCTAGCATAACGAAGTTATTTTAGCACGAAGAAAAACTTTACTCAATTTCTTTTAACGTAATTCTTCTTATCTTAGCCCCTAATTTTTTGAACTTGCTCTCGATGTTTTCATAACCGCGGTCAATTATTTCTATTTGATCTAATCTTGATTCGCCGGTAGCGATGATCGCAGCAATAATAAGGGTAGCCCCGGCTCTTAGGTCAAAACTTGTTATTCTTGTTCCATATAGTGGTGTAGGCCCAGTAATTGATGCTTGATGGGCATCTCTGGCGATTGCTGAGGCTCCCATTTTTGAAAGTTCATTAATATATCCTAATCTACCTTCAAAAATTGTTTCATAAATTTCTGATGTACCGCTGGCTTGGGTTGCTAATACGGCCATTGGTGCCTGTAAATCAGTCGGATAGCCCGGATAAACCTCAGTCCTAATCTTGATAGGTTTTAGGTTATGGGTAGGCATAATCTGAAGCTGGGTCTGATTTAATATCTTGTAAGAAATATTGGCTCTTTCGAGTTTTGATAATAAGCTTTCGTGATGTTTTTTCACAAAACCGTTTATAACAACTTCACCCTTTGAACAAGCTGCGGCGATGGCAAAAGTTCCTGCTTCTATTTGGTCAGGTATGATGTTGTATTTTATTGGTTTTAATTTTTCGGTTCCAGTAATTTTTAAATTATGAGTGCCTATTCCTTCAATATTTACCCCACATTTTACTAAAAAGTTACAGAGGTCTTGAACATGAGGCTCAGCAGCAGCTAAATTAATTTTGGTGGTGCCTTTGGTTAACGCAGCAGCCATAATTATATTTTCGGTACCGGTTACCGAAAAGTCAGCTGTTAATTCCGTAGGTTGAAATTTGTTTACCGAAAGTTTGTAGCCATTATTATCGTCATCAATACTGGTCCCCATCTTTTTTAAAGCTTCCAGGTGAACGTCAATTGGTCGGGCCCCTATCAAACAACCGCCGGGATGTGGAATATATATTTTCTTATTTCGGGCTAGTAGGGGCGAGATAAGCAATATCGAAGCTCTTAATTTTCGAACTAATTCGGGAGAGGGATCATTCTTTTCGATGTTTGTTGTATTAAGTACACAAACATTATCTCTCAGGCTGTAAGTTCCACCAAGTTCTTTGATTATTTCCAAAAGTGCCACAACATCATTAATTTGAGGGACGTTGGAAATTTCAAACTTTCCTTTACCCAAAAGGCATGCGGCTATTATTGGTAAGGCGGCATTTTTTGAACCAGATACGTCAACTGTCCCATTGAGTTTTGTTGGTCCGTTTATTATTAACTGTTCCATGCCCTGAGATTATAGCAAATAGTGGTAATATAGGGAAATTTGCAGTATAATATTCCCTGCAATGAAACATGGACCATCACTTTTTGTGAGACTCATTATTTACCCCATAGTGGCAGCAATTCTTTCCTTAGTTGCTCTTTTTGTAATACTTATGGCTTCTGGTTATGATATCAAGGTTCAGGACGGCAAGATAATTACTAAAAAGACAGGCCTTATTATAATCTCAACTACTCCCGGTGAAGCAACTGTTGTTATTGACGGAGAAAAATACAAAGAAAAAACACCGGCGATTAATTTCTTTAAATTAAAAATAAATAGAGTCCCCCTAGGAGAGCATTCCCTAAAAATAGCCAAAGAAGGCTATATCCCTTGGGAAGGGGTTGTTAATGTAAGAGAAGGTCTGGTTTCTTGGCTTGACTATTTATATCTAGTTCCACTTGAAAAAGAAGCTCAGCCATATAATCTCCCTGGTACTGTAACTCAGTCTATTATCTCCAATGACAAGACAAAAATTTTAGTTAAATGTTTTGATAAGGCTGAAAAAGTAATCTCGATTTGGCAGCTGGATACTGACAATAAGAATATTCAAAAAATTTATGAAGTCTCAGCAAACCAAGATAGTGATGTCAAGCTTTTGTCTTTTTCATATGACGAAGCTCGCTATCTGTTTTTGCAAACAGAGGGAAAAACTACCTCATATATAGTCAGGGAAATTAAGGAGAATGGAAACTATTTTAACGTCTCTAGTCTTTTCGATATTGACATTGATAGCATTATGTTTAGCCCCTATACACATAACGAACTTTATGTGTTAAAAGACCGTAGCCTTTATAATCTTAACCTCTCTAATAAAACATTAAGTGCAATTATCGCCAAAAATGTTTATGGAATTTACGAATCAGAGAATGGTTTATTGATAATTCAAAACCTAAATGACAATTATGGGTTATATAAAATTAGCCAAAGTGGTGACAAAACTAACATTATAAAAGCACTGCCCTCGTCAGAGAAGTATAAAGTTTCTTATCTTGAAAATAACAGATCATACTTAATTTATAATTCAGATGATAATGAATTATTGCGTTATACCAACGAGGCTACTAACCCAAAGTTAGAGACAATCGGTAAAGAAATTTTAAGCTATCAGATATCACCGAAAGACAAGAACAGGATTGGTCTTCTTTCTAGGGATTCATATCTAATATACGATATTGAAAGTGAAGAATATTATACTGTTATTGAAAACAAGAAAATTAATAAAATTAGTTGGTTTAGAGGTGGCGATAATCTTATCTATCATACAGATAATCAGCTCCGAATGGTTAATTACGATGGTCAATATGATAATTTGTTATTTGAGGCTACAAGTAAAAATACTTGTGTTGCTTCTCCTTCTTCGAATACATTGTACTTTACCTCTAACATCGCTGATAACGATATAGATTTATTCACTTTTAGCTTTTAGGGTTTTGAATATTTCGTCCCAAACAGCCTTAAACCAAGCTCCTAATGAATTTTTGTCGGTTGAAGGCAGCTTGTCGGTATTTTCGACAATTGTCTCTTTGGTAACAAGTTGTGGTTTCGAATATTTAGGCGCAGTTTGTTTTAGTTTTACTATTAATCTTTTCCAATTTGTCCCCGGTGGGGTGCAAGTCATCAAGGAAAGAGTTGGGATATCCGTTTGGGCAAGTACGGAAGTGTCACTTGGTGATACTGTAACCTTCCCAGTAACTTGGTAAACATATTTATTTCCTTGGTGATATATGATTACTTCGTCGTTAGTGACAAGTTTGTCAAGATTTACAAAAACATAATTATATTTACCCTCTATCCACCAAAAGTTTGAAGAATGTCCGGTGATAAAGGTGTTTCCAACCTCTCCGGGCTGGGCTGTGCCGTAATAATGGACTAGTCCTTTTTGTAAATATTTTTGAATTGTTGCTTCGTCGTTGGCTTTTGGGAATAAGATGGGTGCGTAAACCTTTATTTTAGGTATTTTGAGGTAAGTTCCTTCTGGGACAACTTCTCCCGCAGCAATTGGAGCAGATTTGGCATTAGATCCACCGATCAATTCTCGAGTAGTTACTATTCGTGAAGTTGGCTCGTTCTTGTCTATTTTAAATCTAGAATAAATAATAGGAGCATTTAAGAGTGAGAATAGTAATACAAAAAGTAACCCCCAAGCTAATCCAAATTGAACATACCATTTATTCCTTATTAGCCACATCAGCCTTTTTAGAGGTTTCTTAGCTTTTTTGACTAAGCCTTCTTTCCAGGCCAACTTATTGATGACGATTGCTTCTTCATGAAATTGATGAGTATCATCATCAACAACGTCAATAACTTCGTCTTTTTCCATAATATTATGACGTTTAAGGATCTCTGCTAGCTCATGCTCTCGCTCGGTTACACGGAAGTGTTTTATAAGTTTTTCCAGCTCTTCTATCTTGGGTTCCCTATTCATTGAAATTCCTTTCAAAATACATTATAATCGGTTGGAATCAGATTTGCACGTTTTGGGGCGAGTGGCGGAATTGGTAGACGCGTAGGTCTCAAAAACCTATGAGAGCAATCTCGTGAGAGTTCGATTCTCTCCTCGCCCACCAAAATTATTCTTCACTAATTTTTATAGCTTCTGGTAAGTTCTTTATTACGTCCGAGGCCATTACAGATCTCTCGCCAAACTTTTGTTTAGCGATTTTTCCGGCAAGTGAATGTAAATAAACAGCTGTAGCCGTTGCTTTAAAGGCTTTTTGGGGATTCTGAGCCCAAAAAGATCCGATCATCCCAGAGAGAACATCGCCGGTTCCAGCAGTTGCCAGCTCTGGTCCCCCAACTTTATCCTCTATTATTTGACCTTTTTGACTGACTATCACTGTGTTATATCCTTTTAGGACGGTGTGGCAATTTAGGTGTTCGGATATTATCTTTGCTGCCGCGGCCTTGTGCTTATCGATATATGAAGCTTTTTCGTAATTTCTTTTATCGAATCCTAGTGCTTTAATTATTTTTCCAGCCTCTCCCGGATGAGGAGTTAGAATAATTTTTGGTTCAATGTTTTGAAAATATTCTTCAACTGCTTCTATCCCTTTTTTTGAGCGTATTGCCTCTATTCCATGAGCTAAAGCCTTGAGACCGTCAGCATCGATCACCATTGATTTTTTGATTTCACTAAGCACTTCCCAAACTAATTGAACAGTCTCTGAGTTTTCAGACAGCCCTGGCCCGATAACTACGACATCGGAGATTTTTGCTTGCTCGATAATTTCTTCTTTTGCACTTTTTGATAAACTCCCAGAATGAGTTTGAGGTAACGGCAAGGTCATCGCTTCTGGCAAGATGTCCTTATAGGCTATTTTCAACTCTTCTGGAAAAGCTAATGTCAGAATTCCTGTGCCACTTCTAAAAGCAGCTTCACAGGTCAGTAATGCTGCTCCTGTCATTCCTCGTGAACCGGCTATCACTAGTAATCTTCCAGCTTTTGATTTGTAAAAATGGACAGGTCTCTCCCACAAAATTTCCGGGAAAAGTAATTCGTTTTGATAAATAATATTCATATTTTCTAACGACGTAACTTTTTTAACCTTTCTAAGCTGATATTCTCATCAGCTAGCGATTTGTTGTCGGGCGTTTCTACAATGCCGGGTATTCCAATTAATCTACTATCATTTATGATCCTATCAAATGCTTTAAGCCCTATTTCCCCCTCTCCGATTATCTCATGTCGGTCTAGATTAGAACCTAATTCGCCCTTTGAATCGTTAAGGTGGATCAAAGAAAGTTTTGAAAGTCCAATTTCTTTATCGAATTCAACCAATGTCTTATCAAAACCGACTGGATTTGAAATATCATATCCTGATGCAAATATATGACAAGTATCTAGGCATACTCTTAATTTATCTGATTTTATCTTTTTAATAATATCCCCTATATCGGAAAACTTACAACCTAATCTATTGCCACTCCCGGCGTCTGTTTCTAGTAATATAGGGACTTTTTCTTCGGTGGTTGTTAGTATTTGCTCTAAGGCGTTTAAAACGGATTTTAAGCCGGCTTGGTAACCACTGCCTGTGTGTGACCCAATATGTGTAACAACTCCGCTGAAACCGGCATTATCAGCCAGAACAAGACCAGAGATCAAGGAATTGATTGAGTTGGTATATATATATGGATTTTGAGAAGCCAAATTAGTAAGATATATTGAATGCCCGTAGACCGCACTGAGATTACTCTTATCAAGCTTGTCCTTAAATTTTTCGATTTCATCATTTGTCCGAACGGTAAATTTCCAACCTTTTGGGTTAGAGGTGAAAACTTGCATTACCTCACAACCAATCAAATTAGCATTATCGATAGACTTATCGATTCCTCCTAATATTGGTACGTGTGCTCCTAATTTCATAATTATATTTTAGCAATTCAAAAGGCCTCAATAAAGAGGCCTTTTGAAAAAATCATTTTTATTTATTGACTGAATTGCGAGCAATTTTCCCAATAACCGGTAGTTCCCATTCTTGGTTTTGGTATGCCTTAACCATTAGCATAATCCAAACGACAACGAAGAGAAGCCAGAACACTGGAATCAATAATCCAAAGATTGCTCCGAAACCGTAAGTAGCTGCTGCAAATATCCTGGTAATAATAATGAGCACAAAATAGATAGCGATACCGGCGACATTAAATAATATCGATTGCATGGCTGCAAATCGGATAAATTTGTTATCTTTTTCTAAGAGATAGAATATAAGTCCGCCAACCCAACCGAAAAGATAAGCAAGCAAAGCCGCAACGTTTGGCTCAAGCCCCGTTCCACCGGCTAGTGGGTTTTGTGATTCTTGTTTTTTTTCTTCAGGCATTTAAATCTCCTTTCTGCTCTTGGGTTTAGCCCCAAGAGTTAATAAGTTGCCTAAATATATTTTACTACTTTAAAACAATGTCAACAACTATTGATTAGTCAACTTGTAGGCCGCTATCCCAAAAGCCACTGCCACATTAAGTGATTCTTTTATTCCTTTCATAGGAATTGCTATTAATAAATCACATAGCTTTTGTATTTCCCCTGATAGCCCACTAACTTCATTGCCAACAATCAGGGCAAATTTATCAGCAGTTTTAGCATCAGAAAGTTCTATTGAGTTATCGGAAATTTCAAGGCCAATAATTTGGTAGCCATTATTTCTTAATTTTGCGATTGCATTTTCGGTAGTTTGCATATCGTAAGCAAGAATATGTTTTTCTGCTCCCAGAGAGGTTTTTAACACTTTCTTATGTTTAATACTTGGAGTTATGCCGCAAAAATAAATTTCTTTGATTCCGAAAGCATCGCTACTTCTGATTATAGAGCCAACATTTAGGGCACTTCGTAAATTATCAAGTATGACTATCATTAGTTTATTATACTATTAAATAAAGTTCTTAATAACCCTTGAAAAAAGAAAAAAAAATTGCTAAAATATTTCAGCTAATAAGGAGATATTAATGGCCCATACAAAAGCGGGTGGTTCGACAAAGCTAGGAAGAGACTCTCAATCAAAAAGGCTTGGTGTTAAAAAATTTGGTGGTGAGTTTGTTCGAGCCGGTAACATTTTGATTCGTCAGAGGGGTTCCAAATGGGTGCCTGGCATTAATGTATCTACTGGCAAAGATGATACTTTGTTTGCTACTTGTGATGGTCATATAAAGTTTCAGAAGAAGGCAGAAACTAAATTTACTGGCAAAAGTACCGAAAAAACAATTGTAAGCGTTGTCCCCATAAAATAGCCCAAAAGCAAATAAAAAATCCCGTTTACACGGGACTTTTTATATATTTTTTAACTAGCTTTTTCTTTTAACGGATATTTTGATTGTTGCTTCAACTCCGTGACCAACCCTGGTGGTAATCTCGTAATTTCCCGGTTCTTTTATAGACTCCTCCATTACTATATTTGAACCATCAATATCGTATCCCTTTGTTTCTAGTAGTTCGGCAATTTCTTTTGGTGTAACGGCTCCATAAAGATGTCCTTCATCGTTTACTTCTTCTTCAAGTTCAAATTTTTCTTTTTCGAGTTTTGTAGCAATTTTTTTTGCGGCCTCAACCTTAGCCTCTTCTTCTTTTTTCAGTTTGGTCATTTTCGATTCTAGCTCTTTTACTTTATCGTCAGTTGCTAATTCAACTATTTTTTTAGGCAGAAGATAGTTTCTGGCATAGCCATCAGCAACATTAACAATATCGCCAATTTTATTGTCCCCCATATTTTGTAAAAATATTACTTTAACCATATTACTCCTTTACTTATTTAATAATTCAATAGCTTTTGAAAGTTGTGGGTCTCTGTCATTGTTGTAATCATTTTCTGTAAGCTTTACTTCAATGTCTGGGGTAATCCCGTCACTAGCGATGTTTTTACCATTAGGGGTGTACCAATGAGCAACAGTTATCCTCATCATGGAGCCTTTTGCTAAATCTTCAATTTCTTGGACGGAGCCTTTCCCAAAAGTAGTTTCACCAACAAGAGTAGCTCGATTATGGTCAGCAAGAGCTCCGGCAACAATCTCTGAGGCTGAAGCAGATCCTTCATTAATAAGGACTACGATAGTTATATCGTCAGATGTCATTCTTCCTTTACCACTTGCCTTGTATTCATAAGATTTCTTGCTGCTTTCATCATACTTTTCGGTAACGATGACCCCTTCTTTTATAAACTCTGAGGCCACTGTTATTGATTCATCGAGATATCCCCCAGGGTTTCCCCTTAAATCAAGGATAATATTTTTGACGTTGTTTGTAATAAATTTATCTAACCCTTTTTGTAAAGAATCGGTTGTATTTTCATCAAAGCGAGTTATTTCGATATAACCGATATTATTATCTAATATTTCATAATTAACACTTCTTATTGATATTTTAGCTCTAGTTATAGTGAATTCCTTTGATTCACTACTTCTTTCGATAGTAAGTTTGACTTTTGTGCCCTCTTTGCCTCTAATCTTAGAAACAGCGACGTCTAATTCCATGCCTTGGGTAGTTGTATCATCAATAGCCGTGATTACATCTCCGGCAAGAAGTCCGGCTTCCTTAGCTGGCGTTCCATCAAGCGGAGCAATAACTGTAAGATGATTATTCTTGACTCCAATTTCAGCGCCAATACCGTAAATAACTCCGGATAAATCATCCTCCAAGGCCCTAGCTTCCTCAGGCGTCAAAAATGTGGTATAAGGGTCACCAAGGGATTGGCTCATCCCCTTAATAGCACCATATATCATGGCCTCATAATCAATAGGCCCATCAAACTTTTCAACAATCAAGTCCCAAGCTCGCCAAAATATTGAAAAATCAGCATCAGAACGGTTTAAATCTCTTTCATAAATATCGGGAGTATAACCTATTTGAGAAAATCTAGCATCTTGATGCCCCATCATAAAACCAACTACAAAAGATAGGATTATTATAGCCCCAATAATGATCTTTTTTTTGTTGTTTTTTATAGGATTATTGTTAGCTGTCATACAAACTATTTTAGCTTAGCTTGTACCTACATACAAGAGAACATATTTAAAAATGAGCGTATCTAACATCCCAATCGGTACCGGTTATTGAGATTGGAATATCCATATAGTTTAAAGGGTCAATAGTATTTCCTGGATAATTACCAATTTCACCATCAGCCCAGTCGGAGGCAGATAAAAACAAACTTAGATGTAGATGAGGGGCCCAATATGGTGTTCCACCGACAAATCCAATCACTGTATTTGAGTCTACTCTTTCGTTTAAGGCAATATGCGACTCAGAAACTAGGTGAGCATAAAGTGAGTAGAATTGCATTGTTGTTTCGATGTCATTCCCCTTTTTATCTTTTTGTCCTGTCTTGAAAGTTACAGGATCATGTTTGATTATTAAATAGTTGCCCCAACCTCCAGAAGGTGTCTTCCCTTTTGTAAAGACTTCTCCATTTCCAATTGCATAAATTGGTGTTCCGGTCTTAACCCCTACATCAAACCCATTATGAATAGCACCATTGTATGCGTTGTCAATAGAGGCAAAAGCTGTTTTACCGTAGCCTTGAGAAATATAACCGCACTCTACTGGGAATCTAAATATGGGATATTTTGCTTTTATAACCTCACCTTCTCCGGCACAATATCGTCTAATATCGGACCTTGAAAGCATTTGTGAAAATTTCTCTCTGATTATCAGCTCTTCCTTTTCTACTTTTTCAAGAGTATTCTCGCTTTCAGCTTTTTGAAGAGCTAGGCTTGCTCTCATTACTTCTTGAATTTTTCGATCTTCTTCGAGTTCTTGCCTCTTTTGCTCTTCCTCTTCTTTTAAAGCCGCAATTCTATTAGTGATGTCGGTAAGCTTTTCTCTAACCGAATCAAGGTAAGCATCTTCGGAAAATACTTCGGATATAGACTTGGCCGTAAAAAGTCGCTCCCAAAAAGAAACCTGTTCTTCTTCGTAAAGTATTCGAAGATTATCGGATAGAAAATCTCTTTGAATATCGAGTTCGGCATTTATTTCTGTAAGCCTTTTTTCATTTTCTTTAATTTCAATATCTTTCTTTTTTATTTCTTCGGTTAGAAAGGTTATTTGTTCTGTAAGGTAATCTATTTCACCAGATAGTTTTTTCCTTTGCTCAGCCAATTGCTCTACTCGTTTTATAGCATCAGTTACATTTTGAGATAATAAAGGTTTTGGGAAAACCGTTATGACTAAAATAAAGATACTAAAAATAAGGCCAATTATGACCCTCGAATGTTTCCCCCATTTTTTGCTGTGGTTTATATTTCCCCCTTAGTATGTATATGCAGCAAATATTCTACTTTTGCTATATGATCTACCAGATTCAAATGCAGGGTCGTTAGCATAATAAGTGTCGCCATTTATTCCAAAAAGTACGATATAGTGACTCCAATAACCAGAACCGTACATTTTTACTCCAACTATCACGGGTTTACCTTGCCCCAAAGCTTTATTAATTGCCCTCCAGTCACCAGTAACTGTTTTCTTTGGTCTTCCTGCAAAATCCCAGCCTTGCATTAATCCGTTGTCGGTGAAATCATGGTAATTTACTTCTGCTGGTGGTGTTGTATATTTACCGAATGAAGTTCTTACCATTGCCAGACTTGTGATTAGACAGCCGTAATTTCCGATAGTACAGTCCCAGCATGGAGCATATTTAGTATTGCTCCACCTTGAATCAAGTTGGCTGAAATGCGGTGACTTGTTGGTTACTACTATTTCCCCTGAACTATCCCCCTCACATCCTCCATAGATAATACATTCTAATACGCCTTTCCTTGCAATATTCTGTGAACGTTCCTTTTCATCCGATTTTCTATCATTTTGCACTTGTGACAATAGGTATGATTGAGCGTATTTTTGTGAAGAGAGATCGTTTTGTTTGGCTAGCATAGTTTGTTTGGATGTCTCAATATCTTTTTTATCATCTGCTAGCTTCCTAGCTTTAATTTCTAGTTCATTTTTGATTCTCACTACTTCATCAGCTTCTTCCTTGATTTTTTGATTAATCTGGTCTAGGTACTCTGATTCATTGGCAAATTCTGAAAAGGTTTTAGAAGTTAGCATTAATTCAAATTCGCTTTTTTCACCGTATTCATACAATTCTTTAATTAAACTACCTAGTTGTTCTTTTCTTACAGAAAGTACTTGTTCTTGTTTTTTGATCTGTTCTTTTGTTTTTGAAATATTGGTATTTAGGATTGATATTTTTTGTAGAGCAGCATTAATTTCAAGCTGAGTTTGATATATTCTACTGCTTAATGAGTTGATATCATCTGTGATGTTGCCTTCTTTAGATTTTTTTTGACTAATTGAATTATTTAGTTCATTAATTTCTCGTAGTATTTTCTGATATTCTTCTTCTGCAGTCAGTGCTTTTGCACTCCCCGGCACCCAAAGTAACGGTAATAAAAATAGCGCAAATAAAGCAAATGCCGTCTGCGCATGTATTCTTAGTTTACCTCTGTTTTTGTATTTGTTTTTAAAGAGTTTTAACATACTCCCCTATACGATTATTATACGTTACTTTAACTTGCTTTGTCAAGTTTTTGAGCATCTAGTATTGAACTTTTAAGTATCTTCTCATCGAAAGCCAAGACGATAAAACCCCAATAAAAATACCTAATGAGAGTTGTGCTACAAGGAAGAGCCAGACATTGTTATAAAGAAGGGCTGAAATATCTAAGCCAATATCAGTAAAAGCATTATTTAGGTTTGGGGCAGTATAGTACAAAATAGCAGCCAACGAAACCATCGTTATAATAGTCGCAATAATTCCGTAAAGAGCTCCTTCTAAAATAAATGGACCTCTGATATACCAATTAGTAGCTCCTACTAACTTCATTACTTCAATGTCATTTTTCTGAGAAAAAATAGCAATTCTGATGGTATTAAAGATTATAATAAACGAAATTGCTCCAAATGCTGTGATAGCAACAATCCCGATATTTTTTATCAGTCTTGTAGCTGATAGGAGCTTATCGATAACAGCCTTGTTTTCTTTGTAGCTTATCTTTTTGTCCCCATTTTCCTTGGTAGCTATAATACCTTCATACTCGTCTTTTTCTAAAACATCGGCAACATTCCCAATAAAATCAGGATTTACCATTTTAATTTCAATTGAAGCTTGAAGAGGATTTTCGTCTAAACTTTCAATTGACTCAATTAATTCTTTTTGATCCTTTTTCTGCTCTTTGAATCGTTCCAAGGCTTCGTCTTGCGAAACAAATTTAACGGTTTCTACTTCTGGCAAGCTAGCTAATTCATTTTGTAGTTCAAAAATTATTGCTTGTTCGGCCTCGTAATCAAAAAAAGCCGAAATATCTATTTTGCTTTGAATATAATCGATTCCGGTATTAATAGTAATACTGGCGATATAAAAAACAGAAAGAGAAAGAAGTGTTAGAACCATAATAGTTGTTGAAGCAAATGAGAGAACACCGTTTCTAACAAAATTTAAAAAACCGCCTTTTATTATCCTGAAAAAAGTAATCATAAAATGTATCTCCCAATTTTTTGATCTTTCAAGACCCGACCTTTTTTTAGTGTAATTACTCTCTTTTTAAGCTTATCGACAATTTCTTTATTATGAGTGGTTAAAAGTACTGTTGTCCCAAATCCATTTATCTTTAAAAGAAGGTCAATAATTTCCCAAGCATTTTTAGGATCGAGGTTTCCAGTTGGCTCGTCGGCTATTAGAATTTGAGGTTGATGAACAAGTGCTCGGGCGATTGCTACTCGTTGTTTTTCGCCACCAGAAATCTCGGATGGGTAACATTTTTCCTTTTCAGTAAGTCCGACTAGTTTAAGTATTTTTGGAACCCTGTCTTTTATCTCTTTGTTTCTAAAACCGGCTACTTCTAAAGCGTAGGCGACATTTTCGAAAACATTCTTTTTGGGCAGTAACTTGAAGTCTTGATAAACAATGCCGATTTTTCTTCTTAGGAAGGGTATTTGTCTTTTTGGGAAGTTGTCGTATTCAATCCCTCCCACTACTATTTTTCCAGAAGATGGTTCTATTTCTTTATTAATCAGTTTTACGATAGTCGATTTACCGGCACCGGATTCACCAACAAGAGACACAAACTCTTTTGGTTCGATATCAAAAGAAACACCATCGAGGGCAGCGGGGTGCTCTCTTTTTGTTTTCCCATATTTTTTAACTACGTCTTTAAAGTAAATCAATTAAATTCCCCCATAAGGCTATATAAGTATAAGGTATGTTATTTCCAATTACAATATTACTCTATGTTGATATTTTAGCAAATTGTTATAGAATATATACAACACGTGATGCGTGTAACGAGGGGCAGAAAAACGAAATTGATGCTCTCGTGATGATTCGCCAGTGAATGTCTAGCGATGTTCTAAGGCGGATAATCCCGAGCAACCTGCCTAGCAGGATTAAAACGAGAGCCCTCAATTCGCATCACGTTCTGAAGCGCAGAAGGCAGGGGCTTTATGCCTTGTCGCAAGACTGCAACACTAGCAACAATTCCTGCAATGAGCGCTGCGCTTCACCGCACCTTTCGTAGCTTTGGCTACGAACAGAGTGCTTGGCAGAAAGGCTTCTAGCCTTTGCCGATACGATGTGTGTCCTTTTTTGGGACATGGCCGATTAAGGTGTTGGACTCTCCCTCACATCCGGTGAACGTCGTACTGCCAAGTGCTTCTGCTTATTCGAGCGGGTACCTGCTTAGTGCCCGCTCTTTTCTTTCTTTAAATAATTCTCAACAAATAAATCAAGGTTGCCGCCTAGAATATCTTGTACGTTTGCTGTTTCGGCTCCTGTTCGATGATCTTTTACCATTGTGTATGGATGAAGGACATAGGAACGAATTTGGCTTCCCCATTCGGCACTAATATTATCTCCTTTGATTATTCTAAGTTCTTGTTCTCTCTCAGCTTCTTTTTGGGCGATTATCCGAGCTTTTAAAATTTTTAAAGCCTGCTCCTTATTTTGAAGCTGGGAGCGCTCATTTTGACAAATCACCGTTATACCAGTAGGCTCGTGTGTTATCCTCACAGCCGAATCGGTTGTGTTTACACTTTGTCCACCGTGTCCAGAAGCCCTAAATGTATCTATTTTTAGATCTTTATCATCAATAGAAATATCATTACTATCTATCTCTGGGATAACCTCAACCAAGGCAAAAGAAGTATGTCTTGCTTTATCGGCGTCATACGGTGAGATTCGAACTAATCGATGAACACCTCTTTCTGATTTGAGTAAGCCGTAAGCTCGGGTTCCTTCAACTTCAACGGTGACGCTTTTAAGACCGGCTTCGGTTCCTGGTGAGAGGTTAATTATTTTTGGTTTCAAGTTTTTCTTTTCGATATACTTTAAAAACATCGAAAGTAGTATCTCGGCCCAATCCTGAGCATCAACCCCTCCTGCTCCTGAGAATATTGAAATAATTGCATTATTATTATCATATTTGCCGGAAAAGTAGGTATCGATCTCTCTCTTATTTAATTCATTTTGGAGTACACTTAGGTTTTTTTCGATTTCAGTTAAGATGGAATCATCTTCCTTTGATTGAATGGTCAATTCTAGGAGTTCTTTGACTTCATTTTTTAGCTGTCTCCAAGGTGAGATAATTTCTTTAAGAGTATTAATCTTTTGCATTATTTTTGAAGCATTCTCTTTGTCCTCCCAAAAAGAAGGTTTTTTACTTTCTTCTTCTAGTAAATCAAGTTCACTTTCTTTTTCGGTTAACGAAAGCGTGGCAATAGCATCATTAATTCTTTTCTTGCTATTTGTTAATTCTTCTTCAATTTGTTTTTTTGTCATCTTCATTTTTTTATTTTAACATATTAAAAAGACTCCCATTCAAAGGAGTCTTTTTAATTGCAAGCTCATTTCTTGAAAGCTTCTAAGAGTCTTTTCTTGGATTTTAGCCAAGCCAAAGCTGAGCCGGAGATTCCGAATGTACCAAAGGCCATAGCAGCTTCTGCTGGTCCTGATTTAGGCAATGATTCACCACCACCAGTAGGTGGTTCCGTGGTTCTCCGATTTCCAAAGACAAATGTTTGAGTAGCTGGATCTTGGGTAACGTTTCTTGATATTGTAAGGCCAGTGGTATTTTCCCAGCCATCACTTAGTATCTCGGTTACGGTATAGTTGCCTTCAGAAAGACCAGTTATCGGAGACATTCCTCTTTCATCAGTAGCTACAATTTGCTCAAAACCGTTTGGTCCGACGACTCTGAACCTCCAATCAGCTAACCCCTCTTCATTACTATCTTCCCTGCCATCTCCATCTCGGTCATGGAACTTAACTATCATTATGGAAACATCTTCACTGTATGTACAGGCTCTATTAGTTGTTACATAAGCATCGTTATAATATTCACCCATGCCGTCAGCCCTTACAATACCGATGTTTCTAAGGCTGTAATTGCGACCACATTCTATGCTAGGAGAAACAACGGCTTTAATACCTACATAAGCCCAGGCGCCAGGATTGTAGTTCCCAATATTTACACCTCCGTTAACGATATTATCAGAGATGGCAATACCGTTTGGATAGCCAGAATTGAACAGTCTTGCAGAACCTGCGATATATCTCATTGAAGGCGATAGGCTATCTCGAACTATAACGTTATTTAACCTAGTTGTTCCTTCATTCTTGATAGTTATTAGATAGTTTACAATATCACCAGGCTCTGCACTTACTTCATATTCCCAGTCAGAATCACCATCTATTTTCACTTGTTTTGTAATTGATATAGTGTCGGCTGTTACCCTTGCTTGTATAGTTATACTTTCTTGGTATTCCCAACAAGGATTAAGTTCACTTACTACGTAACCACTAGTTACAACACTATCTGGTATAGACACGGTTCTCCAAACCGGATTTTCTCTTGTCCCGGTATTATATCGTCTTTGGGCTGAGCCGGGTATATATTGAAGCAAGGTGTCGATACTGGTATTTACAGCAACAGTGTTTGTAATAGTGTTAGTATTTACTCCACCCACGCTCGTTCGAACTGTATTAACAGTACTTTTTTGAGTTGGTAAAGAAATTTTTACATTAACATTTTCTGCAATATCACCTGATGCTGGTGGATTAGGATTATGATACCAAACATGGATATTCACTGTTTCACCAGTTCGGGCTCCAACTGAATCTTGATAGTTAGTTTGTCCAGCAGATGCATTCAAAATACCGGTAGTTGATTCAATCTCTACTCCACCAGCTGGTACTGGGGTAGTGGCAGCAAGAGCTGGTGC
>DDHN01000008.1:233677-234039 GCA_002338125.1 Patescibacteria group bacterium UBA1875
TTTTTTCATCTTTTTCTCCTTTGTTTACACTTTTTATTAAGTGATAAATGCTTTGAGGTGGAGGGCAGTGCATTGTTCATGCACCGCCCTCCTAGGCAGGCAGCCTGGCAGCTACCAGTTGACGGGCTCTGGTGGGCCGTCATCGTACGTGTTCCCGGTAGAAGATGAATCTACCGGGTCAGTTGTAGGCGGATTGGAAACTGTCGTCCCACCGCCTTCAACTGACTCGGAACCGGTTGGGGTCGTTCCACCTTCGCCGGTTCCCGGAAGACCAGTGTGATCAGGGTCGAGACCTCGGTTATCCTCAGTCTCTTCTGACTTTCCAATCTCCACCCCGTCAGGGAGTGGCGGGGGGGGGGGGG
>DDHN01000008.1:234269-263121 GCA_002338125.1 Patescibacteria group bacterium UBA1875
GTTCACGTACACCGAGTTCGTCGGTGTACCAGGAAGCCCTTCACCTGCCGGCCGCACACAGAAGTCGCCATCAGTAACCTTTATGGGGTTACCGCAGGACTTCTTGATTGCCGGTTCCCCGGTGTCGGTTCCTAAACAAGCCGTGTCTCCGGCCTTGATAACGTATCCAGGTACTGCGTACCAGGAGTCGCCATTCCAGCCGGAGTTTACGATGATCGTTCCTGGAGGGAGTTCCACCGTGAAGTTGCGGCCAAATAGTACCTCATCCGCTGCCCACCGCTTGGTGTCGTCAGCAGTTATACCGAGAAGCTCCTCGAGCCGGTCACGGTCTGCCTGTTTTGCTTCCGTTTCCCATTGAGTCCAGCTGTGGATACCTTCTGGGTATCCTGGATCCGGTTCAGTCGTCTCGTTTGAGGCGAGAACAACTGAATCCTCAGCGACTGGGCTGGTCTTACCCTTGAAAAGGGAACCGATACCAAGGATAAGGAACCACACCACGATGATGGCGATGACTGTGATGCCCACCGCCTTCAGAAGCCCAGTGTAGAAGTCATGCTCCTCCTGAGCTTCTTGCTCCTTTTGAAGCAGAGCTTTTAGCTCTGCTTCAATTTCTGCTTTTGTTGCCATTTTGAACACCTCTTTCGGGTGTCGTGTTGTATGATACAAAAGCTGCCAGGCTTTTAAGGTTCATATCAGTTGCCTGATATTATTGTTGTCACCTACCCCTAGGATGACATAGTAATATATCAAGTTATTGGCAATTTGTCAATACCTTTTTAGGTGTTATTATTTTATTCTTAATCTTTATCGATTGAAAGATCAAAGTATACAAAAGTTAGACAAACCAAATAAGGAGCGAAGCACCTAAAATAATCATAAGGGAAGCAAGGACCAGATGCATCTTACGACCCAATTGTTCTTGCTTGTTAATAATTTTTTCCACAACTACTTTATTGGTAGCAGCTAGGTAGATAATAATTAACGGCAGAACAAACATAAAGTTATAGATCGCTAAATAGAAAATACCTGCTGTAAAGGTTTCTTGAGCCTGTAAATAGCTTAGGATGGTGATATATACTGCGCCTGAACATGGGAATTCAGTTATACCGATCAAAACCCCTAAAAGAATAGCTGATGGGATTGTTGCATTATAGGCTATATCATTAGCTTTTTGTCTTACTGATAAAGGCATTTTGATATGGATAGGGAGATTTGGCCAAAAATATTCCTTAATATTCAAAATACCGAATATCAGAGCAAGAATTGCCCCTCCTTTTAATATTAAGTTTGGTACTCCAAATATCTGAAAAGCTTTTAACAGACCTATTCCCAATAAAAAATAGGTTGTATAAACTGCCGAGATATAGAAAACTCCAAAACCAATAATAGCTTTTCGGGATTTACCGAGTGTAAACATTAAAGTGATGTATATCAAAAGTAGTGAAATAGCACATGGGTTTAGACTATCTAGCAACCCGGTAGACAGTACTAATGGTAGCGATATATTCATATTATTTCCCGCAACATTTTTTATACTTTTTCCCACTACCGCACGGACAAGGGTCATTTCGGCCTATCTTTTCTTTATGGCCCATATTTGCTTTTGACCCTGCTCTTTTAGTGTTCTGTTCTGCCGCATTTTCAATAGCTGATTTTTTCTTCTGAGGTTCCTGCTTTGTAAGCGTTACCTTAAAGAAGGTATTTACTATTTCTTGCTTGATACCGCCAAGAAGTTTCTGAAACATTATGTAGGCTTCGTTTTTGTATTCCACTAATGGATCTTTTTGGCCGTAACCCCTTAGACCTATACCTTCTCTAAGATGTGTTAGGGCATCGATATGATCCACCCAAAGCATGTCGATTGTTCTGAGGTAAACAGCTTTTTCGAGTATCCTGGTTAATTGAGGCGTGAGTTCTTTTTCTTTTTTATCGTATTCCTGAGCAAATAATTCTTTCAAGAATTTTTTAGCTTGTGATTGACTTAGTCTTTTAATCTTCTTTTCAGTCTCTTTATCGAGTACAAGTATGCCTTTTAAGGTGTTTATTAGGTCTTCTGTATCGAGTTCTTCTGTTTCGATAGAGACAAGTGAATCTATTAATGATTCTGTTTCTTCATAAAAAATATTCAAAATATCTTTTTTAAGATTCTCTTTTTCTATAATTTCCCGACGTTTACTGTAAATGAATTCACGTTGTTTGTTTGCGACGTCGTCATATTCAACTAAATGTTTTCTAATATCAAAATTTTGGCTTTCTACTCTTTTCTGTGCTTGTTCTAATGATTTTGATATCAATTTATGGGTGATAGGTGTATCTTCCGGTAATTTCAAAGTATCCATCATAGCCCCTACTTTATCGGAACCAAATATTCTCATTAAGTCATCTTCTAGTGAAACATAAAATTGTGATGATCCCGGATCTCCTTGGCGGCCAGCTCTGCCGCGAAGCTGGTTGTCGATTCTTCTTGATTCGTGGCGTTCAGTGCCAATAACGTGTAGGCCGCCAACTTTTTTAACACTTTCTTCAAGGATAATATCAGTTCCTCTTCCGGCCATATTAGTAGCAACTGTAACAGCTCCTTTTTGCCCGGCCTTTTCAATGATCATCGCTTCTTTTTCGTGATTTTTGGCGTTTAATACTTCGTGTTTGATGCCCTCTCTTTTTAAAAGATCTGAAAGTATTTCGTTTTTTTCTATTGATACGGTACCTACAAGTATCGGTTGTCCTTTTTGATGCCTCTTGCTTATATCGGAAACAATTGCGTTAAATTTGGCTCTTTCGGTTTTATAGATTACATCACTCATATCGTTTCTAACACATGGCTTATTCGTTGGAATAACGATTACATCGAGTTCGTAAATTTTATAAAATTCTTCGGCTTCTGTAACAGCTGTACCGGTCATTCCCGCTAGCTTAGTATAGAGTCGGAAATAGTTTTGGAAAGAGATAGTGGCAAGTGTGATTGACTCTCTTTTAATCTCCACACCTTCTTTGGCTTCGATAGCTTGATGCAGCCCTTCTGAATAGCGTCTTCCTTCCATTAATCTCCCGGTAAACTCGTCTACAATGATTATTTCGCCATCCCTTACAACATAATCCCGATCTTTTTTAAATAGTGCGTGAGCCTTTAAGGCTTGCTCAATATGATGGACGTTTTCGATCCCATATTCCTCATAAATATTAGTCACTCTTAGCATTTTCTCCATGTGCTGAATGCCATCATCTGTTAGAGTAGCTGCTTTTGCCTTTTCATCGATTGCATAATCTTTTTCTGGTTTAAGCTGCTTTACAAGACGAGCGAACTCATAATACTTATCAGTAGCCTCTTCGGCTGGAGCAGAAATAATCAAGGGGGTTCTAGCTTCATCAATTAAGATAGAGTCAACTTCATCGACAATAGCAAAACTTAGATCCCGTTGAACCATTCTATCAAGTGTCTGGGCCATATTATCCCTAAGGTAATCAAAACCAAATTCATTATTTGTTCCGTAAGTGACATCGGCTTGATAGGCTTCTTTTCGGGAGACTGGCCTTAATGGTTCTGTCTTGACATCAAGCGACGTTTCGTTTTCATATTTTTTATCATAGATATAGGCGGCATCGTGAACAATAGTTGCGACTGTAAGGCCTAAAAAATCATATACTCGCCCCATCCAACCACAGTCACGCCGAGCAAGATAGTCGTTAACAGTGATAACATGAACTCCTTTTCCGGTAAGAGCATTAAGAGATACGGCAAGTGTTGCTGCCAAGGTTTTACCTTCTCCTGTTTTCATTTCTGCTATCTTCCCTTGGTGCAAAACGTATCCTCCGATTAATTGAACATTAAAGTGCCTTTGTTTAATAGTTCTTTTGGCGGCCTCTCTGGTTAAGGCGAAAACCTCAGGAACATATTGTTCTAATATATCAAGTAATATCTTTCGTTCAGATGCTTTATCTGTGATTTTATTTTCGGAAGCCTTGATCTGTTTTTTGACGTCATCGCCTATTTCCTGATATCTTTCTTTGATTTTTTTATCAGAAAGCTTTTCAACTTTACCCTCAAGATTATTTATTTCTACTAAGAGTGGTTGAATCTTTTTAATTTCTTTTTCGTTAGGGTCACCAAATAGTTTATCAAAAAGGGCCATTAATACTCCGTTTATTTCCCGAAAAAGCTTCTAATTAAACTTTGGAATTCGTCCAATTTTCCTTTGTTTTGTTTTCCTTTTAGCTTATCAATTTGAACTTTTAATTTTTGTTCGACGTTATCGATTGCTGCAAATTCGTCTGCCCCAGTACCGTCGGCAAAGAGATCTTTCCCTGGTACGACCAGTTTAACCTTAGCAATGTAGTGGTGTTGATCTTTGGCTTCTGATTCATGGTTTTCGATCCCAATATCAGCTAAAATTATATTTTTATAGTATGTATCAAGCTTCCCGATTTTTTCGGCTGCATAGTCTCTTAATTCATCCGTAAGATTGAAATGAATAGCTCTGATATTTATTTTCATTTTAGCTCCTTTAAGTTAATGTATTTTTGTAAAACCTCAGGAACAGCAATTGTCCCGTTTTCGTTTTGATAGTTTTCGATAATAGCAATTATCATCCTTCCGATTGCGACAGCGGTTCCGTTTAAGGTGTGGACATAATCCTTATCTCCGTTGTCCATACGGTATTTTGTGTTTAGCCTCCTTGCTTGAAAGTCTACACAGGTAGAGGTTGAATGAGTCTCCCGGTATTTATTCTGAGAAGGGATATAGACTTCGATATCATATTTTCTAGCGGCGGGCATACCCAAATCTCCAGTTACCATCTTAACAACTTGATACGGCAATTTTAGACCTTTAACGATACGTTCTTCGAGATTAAGCAAAAAGTCATGTTCTTTATCGCTCATTTCAGGTGTTGTAAATGAAAACATTTCAATCTTGTCAAATTGGTGAACTCGGAATATTCCCTTAGTGTCTTTTCCAGATGAGCCTGCTTCCCTTCTGAAACATGTTGAAAAAGCAACATATCTCAACGGTAAATTAGACTCTGGGAGAATCTCATTCGAGTGCATCGGCCCAATTGCTTGTTCAGAAGTACCAACTAAAAATTGGTCGTCTTTTTCGAGGTGATAAATTTCATCGGTACCGCCATGTTCAAGATACCCCATCGAAGCCATTGAATTACGGTTGATTATTACTGGGGAAAAAATCGGTGTAAAGCCTTCTTTTATAAGGAGGTCAAAAACGTAATTAATAAGGGCAAGTTCAAGTCTGGCAATATCCCCTTTCAGATAAACGAAACGTGCTCCTGAAACCTTAGCAGCTCTTTCAACATCAATGTTTTCGGTAAGTTCTAGATGATTTTTAGGCTTGAATTTAAAATTTCTTGGTTTTCCGACTTGTCTTAATATTTCGTTTTCGGATTCGTTCTTTCCTATTTTAACATCATCTTTTGGGAGTGCAGGAATCTTTAATATTTCTGTCTGAAACTCTTTTTGAACTTTTTCTAATCGTTCTTCGAGTTTTTTTAAGGCGACTTTCTTCTTTTCTAGTGTGTATAGATCTGCCTTTGTCGGCTTCTTGCCAATATTTAGTTGACTTCTAATTTTATCTCTTTTCAAGATGAGTTTAGATCTTTCACTGTCAAACTTTAATAGTTTGTCTAGATCTATTTTGTAACCCTTAGCCTGAGCTCCTTTTTTAACTAATGTTTTATTGTTTCTAATATATTTTATATCTAACATACAAGATATTATATATTATCCCTGATTATAATTAAAGAAAAACAGGTCCGAGGGAAAGACCTGTTTTTCAATATTTGGGGGAAAGGATTGATTATCTTTGATGATTTCAGGGAGGCATGTTTTGCCTCCTTTGGACAATTCCTTTTTACAGGATTGTCATCTGTTTATTTTATACAAAATATTATATGCAAATAATATGTTAAATTTAACAAAAATTTAGTATACGGCTTTGTAGTTATTTTATGCTTTTGAGCCTTTTTAAAACAAAATCATAGTCAAGTGAAGCAAGCAAAAAACCTGCCTGAGGGCCAGAATCCTTACCTATAAAAATTTGATAAATTGAGCTAAATATTTCTTTAGGCTGTATTCCCAGTTCTTCTTTGAGACTAAAAATTTCCTGTTGTAATTCTTCGCCTTGCCAATCTTTTTTAGAAGCAAATTTGCCTGCTAAAATCCTTATTACCTGTTTTTGATTACCATTAAGTTTGATATCCGGAATTTCATTTTTAATATCAAATTTGAAAGAATCTGGGGCAAATTTATCGAGCCAAATTTTTGCATATTTGATTCTTTCCATTAACTCATTTTTCTCCAAATCATCAAGTGGACTTCCTTTTTCTTCTTTGGCCATCTTCATCGTATCTATATTTGGTATTTGTACTGCATGAGCTATCTTGGTGAATTTCATTTTGTAACCAATATTAAATTTTTTAGTTATTTGCGAAAACTCGTAAGCCTTTGCTAAATCAGGAAAATCGATTTCGTTGATATATGCTTTATGGGCCTTATCATATTCATCATAAAGATTAGCAATCACCATACCATCAAGATCTAGGTCTATAACGCGATTGATGTTGCGTATCATTATGAATCGTATAAGTTCCGGCGGTAAAGATTCATAAACTTCTTGAGCAGTAATGCCAATACCTTTTGATTTACTCATCTTTTTACCTTTGAACATAATATGTTCGTAAGGCAAATCGAAAGGAGGTTCAATCTGAAATATTTTTTTGCAAATGTGGTTAGCTAAATCTCTGGAACCTCCAGCCGAAGAATGATCCTTGCCTTCTCCTTCGACGTCAATCCCCAAAGCAGCAAACTTTGCTGGCCATTCTACCTTCCAAGGTAATTTGCCAGTTCCCCCGTAAGGGCTTACTTTTCCTTCATAGCCACAACCTTGGGCCCAATCTACCATATTTTCCTCACAACGATAGCTTACTTTCTCGCCATCCCAATTAAAAGCTCTGGTTGTGCCAATTTTGCCACATTTTTCACAGATTGGCTGAAAGGGGATCCAATCTTTTGGTTTATCGGAGCCCGAGATATCCTTGTATAATTTTCTTATTAGATCGGCTTTATCAAGTGCTGTTTTTATAACTTCATCATAATCACCATTTTGATAACCATCAGAATCCTTCATAGGTCTGAAATTGCATCCTAGTCCTTGCATCATTTCGTAAAGTTCGGAGATAAAATAATCAGCCAGATTTCCCTTGCCATCTGGGGCTGGTATTTTAAAAAACGGTACTCCCATATATTTGGTATATTTTTTCTTGTCAAGGTAGGAGGGCATTCCATCCATTGGGTCATAATCATTCGAAAAAAAAGTATATTTTGATTTTAATCCAGCTTTTCTTAATGCTTTGCTGGCAACATCATGGATAATAGCACCTCTAAAAGTTCCAACATGAGGCTTGCCCGATGGGGTGGCCATGTCATCAACCCAAATTTCTTTTTTTATTCCTTTAAAGTTTTCTGTTAATTCATCAGTCCAAAACATAATGTTAATATTATATCTTAAATTCGCTTTGTTATAAAGCAAAAAACCGGCCTATTTGCCGGTTTTTTGCCTCTCTCAGTCGATCTTTTTGATCTTGTATTTAGTCACGCCCGCAGGCACAGAAACCTCGATTGTATCCCCTTTGGTTCTTCCCAATAAAGCTTTACCAATAGGTGACTCGTTGGAAATTAAGCCCTTTTCGGGGTCAGCTTCAACTGAACCAACGATTTTGTACTTTAAATCCTTAGCACTTGTTTCCAAATGAACAGTACAGCCAAGATTCACCGACTTACAATCGACATGATTGTCGTCAATTATCTCAGCGTTCTTAATTATATGCTCAAGCTCTATGATGCGTCCTTCAACAAAAGATTGTTGTTCCTTTGCATCTGAATATTCAGAGTTCTCTGAAAGGTCACCATGTTCCTTGGCTGCTTTAATTCTTGCTGCGACTGCTTTTCTTTCGTTATCCAAAAGATTCTCAAGCTCTACTTTGAGTTTTTCATAACCTTCCTTTGTTAAATACATTTTTTCTTCCATATTTTCCTAAAAAATTATAAATACGTACAAGCCATTTTATTTTAAAACTAGGCTCTTGTCAATAAAATTCTTACGAATTTTTGAAGCGATTATTTAAATATTTACTTAACTCGCTAATAGCTAGCCTTTCCTGCTTCATAGTATCACGATCTCTGATGGTGATACTATTATCTTCAAGGGTTTCAAAATCAACTGTAATACAAAACGGGGTTCCGATTTCGTCTTGTCTTCGATATCTTTTACCGATATTGCCGTTATCATCAAATTCACAAACAAATTCAGTTTTTAAGTTGTCGAAAATTTCTCGAGCTTTTTTTACTAATTTTGGCTTATTTTTGAGAAGTGGGAAAACAGCTACCTTAACAGGGGCAATTTCGTCTGGAAATTTCATAACTATTCTTGTTCCATCACTAATTTTTTCTTCGTTGTAAGCTGAAAGCAAGGCAACGAGAATGGAACGGTCCAAACCAAAGGTTGGTTCTATTACGTGGGGAATGTATCTTTTACCGGATTCAGGGTCAAGGTATGCAAGGTCGGTACCAGAAGCCTTTGCATGTGCCGAAAGGTCAAAGTCACTACGATGTGCTAGTCCGAAAAGCTCTGTGAATTTAAATGGAAAATTATATTCGATATCTACGGTCTTTTTCGAGTAGTGTGATAATTTTTCTTTTGGGTGTTCATATCTTCTTAGGTCGCTCTTTTTTGCTCCTAAACTCATGGCAAACTTTTCTTGAAGTTTTAGCCAATCTTCAAACAAGCTTTCCCATTTAGCTTGAGGATCTATAAAATACTCAATTTCCATTTGTTCGAATTCTCTTACTCGGAAGATGAAATTACCAGTTACTATTTCATTTCTAAAAGCTTTTCCAATTTGAGCAATTCCGAATGGGATTTTTACTCGCATTGAATCCATAACTTGTTTATAGTCAACAAAAATTGCTCCGGCTGTTTCAGGACGTAAATATACGTCTCCGGTAAAGCCGTTCATCTCTGTCTTAAACATTGTATTAATATATCTCGCCTCAGTGAAATTGCCCTTACCACAAGTCGGGCATATGATATTTTCTTCTTTTATAGATTTGTTTATTTTGTCAAGCTGACCTTCAAAGTCTTTGCCTGTTGCCTCTTCGATTAAGTGGTCGGCGCGGAAACGGTTTTTACACTCCTTGCAATCTATCAAGGCATCATTAAAGTTTTTTGTGTGACCTGAGGCGTCCCATACCTTAGGATTTAGGATAATCGGGCCATCAATCCCTACAATATCCTCTCTATCGGTAACGAACATTTTCCACCACAATGCTTTAACATTATTTTTTAGTTGAGTGCCGTACGGACCATAAGAATAGGAATTAGCAAATCCCCCGTAAATCTCAGATGACGGATAAACAAAACCTCGTCTCTTTGCAAGAGAAACTATTTTTTCCATTAAATCAGGTTGCTTATTCTTGGCCAAAATTAAAATTTCCTTTATCGGCTAATTTTTCTAATTCGTTATCAGTTATTTTATCAAGAGAGTGGAGATATTCCAAGTCAAGAATAAAATATTTGTATTGTTCGTCGAACTTTTCAGGGTAACTTTCTTTAATTACTGAGAGAGATTTGATCTCTTCTTCTGCCCAAGCAACGATATCTTCTTGCGTTAGAACTTGGCCTTCTGTTTGGCCAAAGTAAACGCACTGTGGTGGTTCTTCGCCTATTGTTTGATAGTCGATTAAGCTCCAGGATAAACTTGGCTTTTCTTTGATTTTGTTAATATTATTTTTCATCTATAACTCATAAGATTTTATTTGTCTTGGCAGTATATCATGAATAAAAGGAGATATCACTTCTTTTAAATTGTCATTATATTTTTCGATATCCTTTATTTTTAGGATTTCATTAACATCATTCTTTCTTAGCACTCTGAGTATTTTTAAAGTATTTAGATTGATAGTTTGGTTTTTTGCTTGACAATTGTCACAACAGACACCCTCGAAATTACCAGCATACTTTTTTTGTTCCTTTAATGTCGTTCGGCATTTTTTGCATCTTGTGAGCTCTGGTTCGTATCCTAAAAAACTGAGTAAATTATATTCAAAATATCTAATTATAATCTCCCTTTTCGTTTGGCTGGCTTTTTCGATAATTGCCAGGGTGTCTTTTAAAAGATTAAATATGGCCTCGTTTTTTTCTTGTTCTATTAACAGTTCTACAAGCTCGCAAATATAAGATGCATCTTTATAAAGTTCGATATCACTGATGATCTTTTCATGAGTATTGAGTTTATCTGCGCCTGCTAGTATAAAGAATGACTTACCAGTAGCTAAAAAATATTTGCCGACACTAAACGGCTCGATATGTCCGGCCATTTTACTTTTTAATTTACGAGAACCTTTGGCTAATATTTTGATCTTTCCTTCTTCCAAAGAAAAAGCCGATATTAATCTATCGGTCTCTCCGAAATCTTTGCGGGAAAGGATAATTGCAGTTACATTTTTTGTTGGCATTATTCAAGTATTGAGGTTATTTCATTTACTATCTCTGCTGGAGTATGATTTGATTTTATCAAATATTTTGATATGCCTAAAGAGTTTAGAAAATCTCCATCATAGAGTAAGCTAGCTTCCCCATAATTTGAAAGGATTATAAATTTTACCTGAGACATCATCGAAAAAGATTTCAAAATTCTAATCATCTCGAAACCATTCATTTTTGGCATTACAATATCAGTTATAATAATCTCTGGGACTTCTTTTTTAGCTTTTTTGATTCCTTCAATTCCGTTTCTAGCCCGTATCAAAAAAATACCCTTTTTAAGAAGACGAGGCTTCAAGACATTGTAAATTGAATCATCGTCTTCGATGAATAAAACCTTAGAGAGTAATTTACTCACAATAATTCAATAATAGATCAATTTGAAAGAAGACTTTACGATTTAATATACAAAACTTTTCTTTAAAAATTGTTTGTTATGCAGTTTCCTTAAAAGCTTTTCCTACTAAGCTCTCTTTCTCTGATAAAGCATCTTCGACAATATTTACAACTTCCTCTGGGGTATGCTCAACTTTTATAAGGTATTCAACAGCGCCGGAGACTAAGCCCTGAGTGATATTTTTGGTTTCTCCGTAATTTGAGAGAATAACCACAGGGGTTTTTTCAAGCATGCCGTCTTCACCAAGTTTTTTAAGAACTTCAAAGCCATTCATTACAGGAAGCATTATGTCCAATAAGATCACATCAGGGTTTTCCTTTTCAGCTGCCCTTAAACCAGCCTCTCCATCTTCAGCTGTAATCACATCATATCCACTATTCGAAAATTTTTTATTATAAAGGTTTAAAAGAGCTTGGTCGTCTTCGATTATAAGGACTTTATTTTTTCTCCCTCCGTTCATACAAAAATTATAACAACCCTTTCCTAGTTGTAAAGATTTACTTAAAATGGTCTAGGTATGAAAAATCAGTGTCTTTGTTTGGTTCTGTGCCAGGAACATAATATTCCAAAATATTTATTCCTCCATGATATGCCGCTGGCTTGCCGGTATATGGATTAACCCACATTTCTGTAAGGCCACCTGGTTTTTCGAAGTTTTTCTTTGGAAGGTTGCTATGAATCTTTTCCATTATATTGTTCCAAATTGGGGCGGCTCCATCAATCCCAGGAACATAGCGCATTTTTGAATGGTCATTATTTCCAGCCCAGACTCCTACGGTATATTGAACTGTATAGCCCATAGTCCAAGCATCTGTATAGCTGTCAGTGGTTCCTGTTTTAGCAGCAACGGGTCGGTCTCCGAGCTGTAAATCTGAGTACGTGCCAAAAACTGAACGCCGAGCTTTATTGTCGGATAGGATATCGGTCATGATATAGGCGATTTTTTCATCTAAAACTTTATCCGGCATATGAGGCTGAAGATAGATTTCAGCATTTTGAGAATCGACAATCTTATCGATAACCGATAAATTCGGGCGGTTCCCACCACCTGCTAATGTTGAATAACCTCTTGCAAGCTCTAATAATTTTACTTCTGCTGAACCTAGTCCAATTGACAAGCCATAATTTCTATTAGTGTCGATATCGATACCAAGCTTTGTTGCAGTCTCGATAACTTTATCGACTCCTACTAATTGAGTCATTTCAACAGCAGGGATATTTAAAGAATTGGCTATGGAATTCCTCATTGTCACATGGCCTCGATACCCTCCATCGTAATTTCTGGGGATGTATGGCGGAACTCCACCAAAGTTTACCCGGGAATCCCAAAATAGCGAAGAGGCAGTATAGCCCTCAATCAAACCAGCCGTGTAGACAATAGGTTTGAATGATGACCCTGGCTGCCTAAGAGAAGTTGCTACATTTACTTTACTTGTGTTGTAATCAACCCCTCCCATCATCGCTACAACTTCCCCTGTTTTGTTATCAATAACTACCGAGGCAGCATTTGAGACATCTCGGTATTTTAATCTTTCCAAATGTTTTTTAGCGGATTCTTCGACTGTCTGCTGTATCTTTGGATTAAGGGTTGTGTAAACCTTTAACCCTCCCAAGCTGTATGCTTCTTCTCCAATTTTTTCTTTGACTTGACTCTTAACATAATCTACAAAGTAAGGATATTTCAAAGTTATATCTTTCTGGGGACTAGCAAGATAAATATATTCCTTGGCTGCATCCTGAGCTTCTGTAAGGGATATCATTTTAGCGTAATACATTTGTGATAATACATATTTTTGCCTCTCCTTGGCAGCTTCAAAGTCACCAGAGATTGGCGAAAACAGTGATGGTGCTTGTGGTAACCCGGCAAGCATTGCGGCTTCTGATAATGTAAGCTTATCGATATCTTTTCCGAAGTATATTTTGGAGGCATTGGCTATTCCCAGCGACTGTTCTCCATAATATACGTTATTCAGATACATACTGAATATTTCATCTTTGGAATATTTTCTTTCCATCTCAAATGCATATATGATCTCTTTTATCTTACGGTTAAAGCTTCGTTCACTAGTAAGATAGACATTTTTTATAAGCTGTTGAGTGATCGTAGAGCCACCACCTTGAATGTAATTTTCTTCTGAGAACAAATCTGAAAATTTAGCTAGGCCAGTTTTGTCACTACTTTTGTAATTTAAATATGCGGCTCTTGCCATACCTAAAATGTCAATAGCCCCATGGTTATAAAAATCGACATCTTCGGCAGCAAGGGTGGCATTCTTTACTATACCGGGAACACTATCAAGTTCGATTTTGTGAGGTTCTGCGGTGCCAAAACTCTCATAGATTACGTTCCCCTCCTTGTCATAAAAAATGTTTTTTGTACTATTATTTCTTGGTTGGGCATTGTCAAACTCTGCGGCATATTTGATATATGTTCCTCCCATAATCAGGAAAAAAATAATTACGCATGTGAAAAACGCCCAGATTAAGGATTTTGTAAATATATTTAATACCTTGCCGGTATATTTAATTTTCTTTTTAATTTTATTAATCTTATTGGGCTTGTTGTTATCAGTTTGATCGATAGTATGTTCTGTGGCGTTTTTTTTAGCCACTCCCCCTCCTGGTTCAGTCAACTAGGTAGACCTTATCCCCTTCTCTGACCTTATCCTCAACTTTTACGCCAACATCATCACCCTTACCGGCAGAATCAACTGATTTATGGTCGACCTGCATTTCGGTGATTTCTTGTTCAAAATCGGTTGTATGACCAACAATTTTGACTTTGTCACCTTTTTTAACATTCCCTTTAAGTTTGAAGACAGCCACATTGATATTGCTAAAATAGTGAGTTACTTCACCAATCTCTTTATCAGCCATGTCTCCTCCTTTTATAAATTATTTATTAAGTCTTAAATAGATAGCATACACAACCATTCCGGCAGATACTAGCATCCATTGTGTTGGGGCTAACCAAATGTCATTTCCCCAAAAAGCTCCGTAAGCGGCTAGTATAAGTCCAAGTAACGATAGATAAACTAAATAATCCGCATATTTTGCGATTTCTTTCATTTTCTCACCTCCTTCCTTTATAGCTAATTTAATTCCTTAATCTCTTCTCTATCAAGCTCTATATGATCAGCCTCTACCTCAGATAATGCTACAAATACTTCTTTTGCCCTAGGTTCTGTTGCCTGTTCGGCAAATTTTGCGTACAAAGGGCTGACGTGTTCTTCCATCTCTTGTGATTTTTGAAGATTTTTAAGATCATCTCCAAGACTTTCAGAGGCGTTATTAATTGTGTCTTCTATCTTTTCACCGAGTAGTTTACAGGCAACTTCATAATGCTCTTTCTCTGTTCGTGCTAAATATTTAAAAAATCCTTTAATGGTTTTGTTATCAGTATCATTTGCTGCTGCTTTATAGAAGCGAGTAGCATTATATTCCAGTTCCTTTGTCTCTGCTAAATTTTTTCGAGTTAAATCACTTAAATTATTAATTGGCTGGTTCTCGTCTATCCAAGCACGTAATTTAACCATAAATCTTTCATGAGCTCCGCAGTGTGGGCAATGACTGGGATGTTTTCCAAAATATACCTCACCACATATCCTGCATCTGAATAGTTCTAACATATTTCCTCCTATAATTATAGTTTACATTTTTAGTGATAATAAGGCAAATATTATTGAATAAACGGGCCTTAAAGAGTATAATTTGACCTGCAATCGGGAGTAGCCAAGTGGCAAGGCAACGGGTTTTGGTCCCGTGATCGCAGGTTCGAATCCTGCCTCCCGAACCATAAAAAAAGAGAGACTCTTGCCTCTCTTTTTTGTTTCTATCTAGTCTCTTGGTTTCATCGGCTTAGCAACATTTACTGTAATTGGTCTGCCTTCAACCTCTTTTTCGTTTAGAGATTCGGCTGCTTTAGTTGCATCCGCTTCGTTTGCGTATGTAACAAATCCGAATCCCTTAGAACGACCAGAGAATTTATCGGTAATAACTTTGGCTTCTGCTACTTCACCGAACTCTGAAAAAATTTCATTGAGTTTAGCGTCGTCGATACCCCAAGATAGATTACCAACAAAAAGTTTCTTTTTGTCTTCCATCTGTTTCCTTTTACTTACTTAGTCGACCCCGTTTGATAAATCGGGGCCAATGAGCACTCGACTTTCAAACCAGTATAACTTTAACATTATTTAGCCTAAATTACAATACACAAATATTATTAATCACCTCTCGGCTAGAATCTCGATAACTTCGTCATATGTACTGGCTTTTACTAGTTTTTCTCGGAGTTCTTTTGCATTTTTTGTGTTTTTAAAAAACCAAGCATACTGTTTTCTGAGTTCGATAATACCTTTGTTACCCCAGATCCTGTTAGCTTCCTTTGAGATTTCAGTTACAATATTTTTGATTTCATCCTGACTAATTTCGATTTTTTTTTCTTCTTTTATCTCTTTGAAGATCCACGGTTTGCCCAGAGCTCCTCTCCCAATCATTAAGCCATCGCATGCTGTTTCTTTATGCTTTTTCAAAGCTTGATGGTAATCCTTAATATCCCCGGAACCGCATATTGGAATTTTTGTAGATTTTTTAACTCTTTTTATAATTCCCCAGCTGGCCTTACCTCGATACATCTGAATGACTTTGCGGGGATGTATCGTTAAAAGAGAAACATTTTCATTTTCTAGTTTTTCGACAAGCTTAAAAATATCATTTTCGTTATCATAACCAACTCTTGTTTTAACGGATATTGGCTTTGAGGTCGCTGATTTCATCGCTTTAACTATATCAATCGATAAATCAAAATTTTTCATCAATGCACCACCACATCCTGATTTAACAGTGTTTTTATCGGGACAGCCCATATTTAAATCGAATCCGATTGAGTTTGTTGACTTTTGAAGCAGATTGATAGCTTTTATAAACTTATGTGGCTCTGAACCCACTAACTGAATTATATATCTACAATTACCGTAATCAGCTATTTTGAGAGCTTCTTTGATGTTGTTTGTAACAAAATCTGTATGGAGCATCGGGCTAAATACTAAATCAGCACCGTATTTAAGGCACTGTGAGGCAAAGGGATATGTAGAAATACCAGCCATTGGGGCCAATGATAAGAAGGGGATATCTAATTTATAGTCGTTAGTCACGTGAATTACTTTTTTCTTAGCTTCGAGCCATTTTTAGAATCTTCGGTAACCCAGCCTAATTTGTCTAACTTCTTTCTCATCTCGTCAGATTTTGTAAAATTTTTTGATTCCTTGGCTTGTATATATTCTTTAAAAATTTTTTTAGTATCGTTATCAAACTCTCCAAATTCAAGCCCCAGATCAAGTATAGTGTCGATATCTTTCATAAAAGAAAGTATTTTTTTGGCATCGGATTCAGAGATATTTCCTAATCTGTTGATTTTTGTTATTAGTTTAAAAATGGTAGCCAGAGCTTCAGGAGTGTTTAAATCAGATGATAAGTTTGTTGTAAAATTAGTCTTAGCTAATTTTAAATAATCGTCTATTTTATTAGTAGATGATTTTCCACTATTTTGGGCTATTCTTGCTATAAAGTTACGTAGATTATCCAAAGTCTTTTGAGCATCGTTAATCGATTTCTCGGTAAAGTTTAATTTATCTCGGTAATGAGATTGCAAACAAAGAACTCGAAGTGCTAACGGCTCTACTTTAAATTTTTTTACCATTTCATCAAGTGTATACAGATTGCCTAATGACTTAGACATTTTCCTACCTTCAACTAATAAATGTTCGCCATGAAACCAGCTTCTTACAAATTGTTTGCCAGTAAAAGCTTCTGATTGAGCAATCTCGTTTTCATGATGAGGAAAGATATTATCAACTCCACCAGCATGGATATCAATGGTTGGCCCAAGATTCATCAAACTCATAGCCGAGCACTCGATATGCCAACCGGGCCGACCCTTAATATTTTTTGGCCCATCCCAAGCCGGTTCACCTTCCTTGGCCGCTTTCCAAAGAGCAAAGTCTTGGGGGTTTTCCTTGTCGTATTCATCGACAGTGCATCTTGCTACGACTTTTATACCATCTTTCTTTAAGTGCGAGAGCTTGCCATACTCATTAAACTTAGAGACTGAAAAATAAATAGATTTATCTTCGGCAATATAGGCAAACCCTTTATCTAATAGTGTTTCGATAATTGATGTCATTTTTTTGATGACTTCTGGGTCAGTAGCATGTGGGGAGATATTCGGTTTATCGATATTCAATTTAGCAACATCTTCCCAAAAAAGCTTTTCGAATTTTCTGGTTATTTCTTGATAGTCTTTTCCGGTTTCCTGACTCTTTTTGATAATTTTGTCTTCGATATCAGTAATATTCATTACATGTTTTACCTCAAAGCCAAGATATATAAAGGTTTTTTTTAGGATATCGGTGTTGATGTAGGCACGGAGATTGCCAATGTGAGCCCTGTCATAAACAGTTGGGCCACAAACATACATTCTTAATTTTTTCCCTTTTATTTCTTCATTTCTGCGTGTTTGAGTGTTATAGAGTTTCATAGTGCTAGTATACAACAGTTTTTAATATTTCCCTCTATTTTCGAGTGCTTTTGTAAGTGTAATTTCATCAGCATACTCAATATCGGATCCAACTGGAAGACCGTGGGCGATTCTGGTTACCTGAATATTCAAGGGTTCAATTAATTTCTGCAAATACATCGCCGTTGCTTCTCCTTCGACGTTAATATTGGTAGCAATTATTATTTCGTTGACTTGGCCATCATGTAATCTATCAAGCAATTGTTTGATATATAAATCATCTGGTCCGATTCCTTCTACTGGTGAAATCACTCCATGTAGAACGTGATAAATACCTTCATATTTTCCGGTTTTTTCGAAAGCCAAAATATCAAGCGGTTCTTCAACAACCATGATTGTATTATGGTCTCGTCTTTTATCACCACAAATAATACAAGGGTCACTTTCGGCTAAATTTGAGCAAATCGAACAAATTTGAATATCATTCTTTAAATCTAAAACTGCCCGACCAAGCTCTTCGGCTCGTTGTTTTGTACCTCTAAGTAGATGAAAAGTAAGTCTTTGAGCAGTTTTGGGGCCGATTCCCGGCAATCTACCGAATTCATCGATTAATTTTTGAACACTTTTAGGAACAATGCGCATTAAAGTCCTAGGCCTCCTAATCCGCCCATTTCTTTCATCATATCTGCGGCTATTTTTTGGGATTTTTCTATTGCAGAAGCTACAGCTGATTTAATATCCTCTTCGATATTATCAAGATTTTCTTTATCTATTTCTACTTTTTGAATCTTCTGTTCACCGTTCATAGTTATTTTAACTGCCCCTGATTCTCCGATAACTTCTTGACCTTTAAGTTTTTTTTGGATATCCCGAGCCTTTTTTACTAATTCGTATTGGTCTTTAGCTTTCCCAAACATTGAAGACATAAAAAACCTTCCCTTTCTTTTAATTTACCAAAAGATTATATCAATAAATTAGTTTTTTGTGTATAAGGTAACTCTGAGTCCGTTATCTTTGTCTTCCTCAAAATATGTTACCCCGCTAAAACCTTCCCAGTAATATTCGTTGAAGTATTCTTTCTCCCCAGTTTTCCCGATTACCCAAATTCGATCGTTATTTTGGACTTCCTCTTTGGTACGCAAGTATCGTTCTTGCTGGTCATAAAATAGTGAAGTCTCGCCATAGCCATCGACTTCTTGGCTCATAAAATAGATATTCTGATAATCGAAGTAGTAAGAACTATCCAGATAAGTGTATAGTTCACCGGATACAATTAAATCATTTTCTTGTTTTTGGGCTTTGATGACTTCAACTAAATCACGCATATTGTGGTCAACAGATTGATGCATTGTGATATTGTTTAATAACAAAATTAAGAAAGTTAATAAAAAGACTGAATAACGTGCTAACTTTTTATTTATCAGAGTAATACATATTCCCCATATAGAGAAAATTGCTACTGCTGAAAAAGGAAAGTAGCGATCCTGATATACTGGTTGTCTGATTTCAGATAGGATATAGACTAAAAGCATTGGCAAGAAGCCAAAAATATATAGACCTATACTAGTTTTAAATTTTTTCTTATTTTTGAAAATATATAGTCCACCGAAAATAGCTAAGATTACTGATATGGCCCAAGCTGCTCCGCCAATAATATTATTCCAATCGAAAAGTTTGTCGTAATGACTATAAGTAGCAAACTGTAAAACATTGTTTGGGATTGTCCGCCATGTAATCCACTCTGGCTTTATCCAGTAATTACCAGAGATTCTTGTAACTTGGGAATAGGCTATCGGGAACCACGGTAAGTAAGCGCAAAGGATAATAACATTAGCGAGCCACCAACGATAATCAAGTACCCCCACCCTCTCTTTTATTAGTTTAGCCCATTTAAGTTTAAAAATGTCTTTTGTAAAAACGGCCAATATCATCCAATGTGAAATAACGACAAAGAAAGCATAATATTGGGTATATATTGCCGCTATCATTAAAGGGACATAGACAAACAACCAATCTTTCTTTTTTGTTTTAACGAATTTAACAAAGTAAAAAGTTGCAGCAGTTGTAAAAAAAGCCACAACGCCATACATTCTGGCTTCCTGAGCGAATCTTACTAAAAATGGCGAAACAGCCACAAGGGTAGCGCTAAGAAATGCTGCTTTTTCACCCCAGATCTCTTTTATAATTTTGTAAACAAAGTAGATAATTGCCAAAGAGAATAAAAGTGACAAAAACCTAATCGAAAATTCAGAGCTACCAAATATTGCTACCCAGGGCTTGGCTATCAAATAATAGCCCGGGGGATGAACATCGCGAATAGTCCTTTCGATAATGCCTGAAATATCATATTGAAGTAACCACATTGTATAGCCTTCATCATGCCAGACAGATGAAGCAGTTATTTTGTAAAGTCTTGTTATAAGCCCGATAATAACTGGATAAAACCAGAGATGACCTTTAAGTGGAATAAACTTATTTTTCTTCAAACTCATAGTAGATTATCCTTCCGTCAAACTCTGATTTAACAGGAGCAAAGTCGAAAAAATATCCTAATTTATTCAGTTCTGATTGAGTTTCATCAAACCAATCTTTCTGAACATATATTTTGAACGGTTTTTCTGGTAGCTTGAAGCTATTATAAAGATCGTAAGTCTCATAACGGTTATAATGAATATTCCTTCCGTAAATCATAAAATCAATTGTTTTGGTACCAAACTCCCCCGCTACCAATATATTTTCTCTATTTTGACCGTTTTCCCGCAAATCGTAGGCTATTGAGACCATATCTTCGGTATAGGCATCATGGGCGGCAGTATTATTTGCAAAGTCGATAAAATACTTTTTAAATCCAAAAGCTGCCGATAAAAGAATAACAAAGACTATAAAAAATGTTTTCAGCTTCTTCGAATTAATTTTATCTGCCAACCATTTAAGACCTAAGGATACCCATATAAATACTATTGGAATTACGCCAACTAGCCTAAGAGCATGAGGAATACCCTCTGCGGTTAATATCATCGGTAGACTCATTGCCCCAAAAAGCATGATTAAAATGAAATGTTCAATTTTTTTCCAGTTGATAAGTGATATAGCAGCTCCGATCCAAAAAAATATTCCTACCGCAATATCAAGCATCGGTGAACCACCAAAATTGTGCCGAAAGTTTTTATCTCCGGCGATATTGAACATTTTTAGCTCAGCAATGATATTATCAAAAAAAGTTTTTAGAGCACTGCCATTATTTAATTCCGGATTGAAGATACTTGTTGAAGCTCTTCCGGCAAGTAAGGTAATGTCAGAAGCAAAGCTCATAAACAAAGGTATCATTACAAGTAAGAATACTCCAATAGAAATCAGGATTTTTTTTAAATTTTCTTTGATAAAATTTTTGTCAAATAAGAAGGTCCATATCAAAAAGGCACCAAAAACAAGTGGCAACATCCGTATCGAAAGATAAGTATAGAAACCCAAACCAAGGGTAATTCCGAATAAGATATAATCTTTTAATCTCCCCTCTCTGTAAGCTCTAATAAAGAAATAGAAGATTAGAGTAAGGGCCAAAGGGAGCATAATGGCTCTAAAACCGTTTCTTGAAAACTGGATATGCCAGCTGGATACTGCCAACACACCAGCACTGATAAGACCTAACTCTTTACTTTTAAAGAACTCTTTGCTTAAAAGGTATATTCCTAAAACCGTCAAAACTCCGATTATTGCTGGGGCAATCCTTAATGAGAGTGGAGTATATTCCCAGGCAGTGATGTTGAGGATATCTCCAATAATAACGAATTTACCCTGACCAAAGAAAAATAAAGATTCTCTTGGACCATTAGTATCGTAAATAGCCCTAAAATCACCATCATCCTTCATCCTAATAATATCAAGGCCGTTAGCCGCTTCATCGGGATATAGGCCAGGAGGTAGTTCAGAAAGGTTATAAAACCTTAAAAAAGTGGCTACTAACAGAATAACAATTAAAACCCAATTTTCTTTAAGAAAGATTAGAATTTGACCACAAAAACTATTTTTCTTTTTTGCCACGATATTTCCCCCTTAATATATAGCCGTAAATTTGAAATATTTCCTTAAAGGTATTAATTGCGTTTTTCAGATTGACGTTAGCTTCGGCAGCATCATCATACCAAGAAATCGGTACTTCGATAACTGATAAACCATATTTTTTAGCGATAACAAAAATTTCAGTATCAAAACCAAATCCATCGAGCTGAATTAAAGGGAAAATAATATCCGAAGCCTTCTTACTGAACATCTTAAATCCACATCTTTGATCGGTAAAACTTTGGCCTAAAAGAACGGTAAAAGCTAGATTACCTCCCCTGGAAATAAATTGACGCATTCTGCCTTGCTTTATTTTGGCTGTATATCTTTTGGCGTAACCATAAATTAAAACATCGAGAACATCTTTTAAGTTTCTTGTTACTGCCTTAAACCAATTTGTTTCCGGTTCGGTTATCTTATCAGAGTATCGCGTCCCTATTACAATGTCATACTTATCAATATAGGGAAGTAGTTTGTCAACTTCCTTGAAACTTGTTGAATTATCGGCATCCATAAACAGCTCGATGTCACTATCTGCTTCTAGCATCCCCATTTTTACAGCTCTGCCCTTACCAACGCCTTTAAGATCACTCGGCGTATTTAGCCTTTTGTAATCCGAGAGTCCGGATCCTAGTCTATCAGCTATTTCTGATGATTTATCAGTAGAACGATCATTTACAAAGATTACTTTTGTTTCATAGTCAAGTTTTTGGCTTTTTTCTTTGATATCGCTAAAAGTATTTTTTAGCATCTTTTCTTGGTTTTTACAGGGGATAATTACTGAAAGACTCTTTTTATTCATTCTGAACTCCTTTATTTAAAGGTATCGGCGAAGTTGCTGAAAACTCCTCTTTTACTTTATCAGAATTCTTGTAAGCAATAAAGTATCTGTCGAAATTATACAAGGCCGACAAGGCAAAGAATATTGATATCAACCCAATCGCCGCTAATTGAGCTTTTTTGTTAAGCGGAAATGTTTTAAACCAATTGTCGATAATATAATCAAAGATTAAAGCTGAAAAAGTGTATATAACAGGAAGAATGCCAATGATGTCAAGGATGTAGACCTCATTTTTGAAGGCAGCATAAAAGAAAAACACAAAAAACCATACTATCAGAAAGAAGTATTTTCTTCTGGCTATTGCAAGAACAGCAAACATAAGCCCAAAAATTGATGTTATAAATATTAGAGGATCGACTAAGGGTTCAGTGCCAATACTGCTAAAAAAATTAGCCGGTGTTCTGATAAACAAAATATAAGGTACCTGACTGATATTAATTACAAGTTGAGTGATATTTTGCGGTAGAGTGTAGATTGAAAGATAATTTTTAGGGTTTTGGAGGATAGACACAAGTAAAGGTATAATTATTGAAATAAACCCAGCCCCTGAAGCTAGTATCTCCCATTTATAGCTGGTGAAAAATTTCTTATTCTTAAAAAAGAAATATCCACCGCTAATAATAAAAAGAAAAGGAACCAGAACAAAGGCTGGGCTGGTATAAAAACCCATGCCAGCCAAGAAACCAGCTAAACCAAAAAACCAAACGTTTTTTGTTCGATAAGCATATGTTAGGGTGATGAACAAAGCCAATAGTACAAGGGGCAAGACAATCTCTGGGATTATTAACCTTGAAACAGTAATGTGAAAAGAAGAAATCGCAAAAAGAAGAGCTGTAAAAATTGCGATCTTCCTAGAAAACCATTTCGAGATAAAGACATAGGTTAAAACCACAGTTACCCCGCCAATTAGACCTGACAATATTCGTAAATTTTGAACAGTAAGTCCAAAAATTTTGGTCCATATTAAACCTAGATAAATGTAAGCGGCTTCGAAAAAACTTCCCAAATACCATAAATTTTTTTCATTTAAATCCTTTATGGCCTTTACGGTTGATATTTCTTTATTTGATAGCCCACCGGGAATGCCAGCAATGTCCCAAACACGAAGAACAAAGGCAATTAAAAAAATACCTAGGATAATTAACAAGATTTGATTATCGGCAATTAATTTTTTAACATCTTTGAGACTATTGAGTAGTTCCCGTACTCGGTTCCTCATTTTTTGAAAACCCAAAATTTATACATTATAAAGTTCCAGCCCATTGCTACAAGTGAACCGACAGCGGCAGCAGCATTAGCCCATATCTTTGAGTCTAATTCGGCAATCTTTGGCCCAGCAAAAACAATAGCTGAAGCGATAGCAACATTAATACCCAGCCCAAGTATCGTGATCACTAAAAATCTAGTAATTTCGTTACCGGTATCTTTGCTTTTTGACTCAAAAACCCAAAGTCGATTCCAGCCATAACTATTAACTGTTGCTACTACAAATGATGCCCCTTTAAATAATGAATAAACTAAGCCAGCTGAAATTCCGGTAATCATAATTAATAAGTTAAGAACCCCAAAGTCAACCAACCAGTTTAGTCCACCAGCTTCTCCAAATTTAACAAACTTATAAAGAATAGGTATCTTGTTACCCAAGAGACGACCAACAAATATACCGGCAATAGTCAAGAAAGGGAAAAATAAAAAAGGAACCAAATATGATATTTCCAGTTCTAGATTTTTTAGTACTATTAACGAAAGCCCAGCAGCAGCAAACCCGATAATGGTTGCTCCAATTAAATCTTTTCTAAATGTTGCTTCTTTGCTCATTATAACTCCCCCTTTTTATAAACTCAGTATAAGTTGTTAAAATAAATTAAACAATACTTAGGTTGTTCTTTGTTTTTCGATGGCTTTTAGTGATTGGGTCTCTTTCTTAAAGTAAAGCTCAACCTGACCAATTGGCCCGTTTCGATGCTTTCGTACCAAAATATCGGTGATACCCTTTCGTTCGGTATCTTCATCGTAAACTTCTTCTCTGTAAACAAACATTACAACATCAGCATCTTGCTCGATTGAGCCTGATTCTCTAAGATCAGAAAGTTGAGGAATTTTAGAAGGTCTCTGTTCTACGGCTCTTGATAACTGAGAAAGAGCAACTACCGGCACGTTAAGTTCTCTAGCCAGTCCTTTTAATGAACGTGAAATTGCAGAGACTTCTTGAACCCTATTTTCAGGATTACCACCTGACATGAGTTGGAGATAGTCAATTATAATAAGACCCAAGCCGTGTTCGGCCTGTAATCTTCGCGCTTTTGTTCTCATTTCTAAAACATTTATTATCGATGAATCATCAATAAACAACGGGGCTTCTGAGAGGGCTCCATAGGCATGATTAATTTTCAAAAAATCATTATCATCAAGATTGCCAGTTCTAAGTTTCCAAGAATCTATACCGGCTTCTGATGCTAGTAACCTATCTACTAACTGTTCCTTGGACATCTCTAATGAAAATATTGCAACTGGTATTTGCTCCCCAATTGCTACGTTATGAGCAATATTTAATGCAAAAGCTGTTTTACCTACTGACGGCCTTCCGGCGATTATCACAAGGTCCGAGGGCTGCAAACCGGCTAGTATATTATCAAGAGGTTTGAAACCAGTCGGTACACCCCTGAGACTGTCTTTATCCTTATGCAATTCGTCAATTCTGTCAAAGCTCTCCGTAAGAACACTTTTAAGTGAAGTGAAATTTTCTTTAAGATGTTTCTCTGATACACTAAATATTTTCTTTTCAGCTTTATCGAGTGTCTCTGAGGGATTTTCGCTTTCATCATAAGCCATATTAATAACTTCATTAGCCGTTGATATCAAGCGTCTTAATAAAGCTTTGTCAGCAACAATTTTGGCGTAGTTGGTTACGTGTGCCGCAGATGGAACAGAATTCGCAAGCTGTGATATTAAGGTAGCTCCCCCAATCTCTGTAAGTAATTTCTTTTCTTCAAGTCTATTAGTTAGAGTTACAACATCAATTGGTTGATGATGTTCATATAACCAAAGCATATTATCATAGATAATTCGGTATGAATCGTTATAGAAATCATCGGGTATCAGAATATCAGCAACCTTGATAATCGCTTCTTTATCAAGAAGTATAGATCCCAAAACCGAAACTTCTGCTTCTTGATTTTGAGGGGGTACTTTTTCCATTCCTTTTGGGGTTTTATCTGTCATAGCTATCCTTTTGCCGATTTGGCTTCCCTCCTTAGTCTTCTACTAATTCTCCCCCTAAAATTGAAGCTGCATTTGTATTATCTACTTGTCCTTTACCACCATTTCCATTGCCAGCTAGATTACATTTGATTTGATAATCCTTACCATAAACCTTTGCCACTATTTCTTCAACCATTTTTTTGTGTTTAGTCTCTTCTATTTTTTCTTTGTGAAATTTGTAAGGGAAAGTAAGCAATAATTCACTTTTGGTGAAATTTGGTGTCGCTACCCTCATAAAAGCATACAATGTATTATTTTTTGACTTAATCTCCATTAGGGCATGCTGCCATTGACCGTTGGTCCTTTTGTCCTTTACGGGTGATGGTTTTGAATTGGTAGCTATTTCTGTCTTGGGCTTGGGCACTTTAACGTTATCTAAATCTTTGCCCTTATTCTTGCCACTTACTGCAAGTAGAGTCAAGATAAAACCAGGCTCAACCCCTGATTTGAAGTTTGTTTGAGCCCAATTGATACCATCAGCGAGTGATGTAAAATCAAGTAATTCGTATTTTTCAGTTAATCCTTTGATCTCTTCGATCTGTTCTTTCGTGCCTTCAATATCATCAGTTCCAGTCACCTTAGCTGTAATCAGCTTCCCGATAAATTCTTCTAGGGATTTGGTAAAAATTACAATATCTGAGCCTTCCTTGGTAAGTTTGACGGCAATTTTTAGTGCTTTTTTCTGCTCCCCCTCTAAAATACTTTTAAGGAATTGATAAACAGTTTTGTGAGGAGTCAGACCCAACATATCCTCAACATCTGATGCTTTGATACTTTTAAGCCCGGTGCTTGAAAGCTGGTCAAGGATCGATAGAGCATCCCTGAGCCCACCTTCGGCTGCCTCGGCAATCATCTCTAATGATTCATCATCAATCTTAATATTTTCACTTTTCGCAATTGTTATGAGTCGGCCAACTATCTCTGTTAATTTAATTCTCTTAAAGTCATGGCGTTGACAACGAGAAATAATAGTACTAGGAACTTTATTTATCTCGGTTGTTGCTAAAACGAAAATGGCATGTTCCGGTGGTTCTTCTAATGTCTTCAATAAAGCATTGAAAGCCTCTTTGGTAAGCATGTGGACTTCATCGATTATAAAAACTTTGAATTTACTATCGGTGGGAGCAAACTTTACCTTTTCTCTTAGATCTCTTATCTCATCAATTCCTCGATTAGAAGCGGCATCAATTTCAAGTAGATCCATCGTTTGCCCTTCTTTTATATTCTTACAAACACTACATTTACCACAAGGGTTATGACCAGTCCTTTTTTCGCAATTGATCGCTTTGGCCAAAATCCTTGCGACTGAAGTTTTGCCAGTACCCCGAGGGCCTGAAAAAAGGTAAGCATGTGATATTTTATCCTCTAAAACAGCATTTTTTAGAATACGAACAATATGCTCCTGACCTACTACCTGATCAAAGTTCTCTGGGCGATATTTACGATAAAGAGCTACTTTTTGTTTTGTCATTATATAAATTATAGCCCTCATTAGGATATATCTGAATATCGTTTTTGGGTTTAACTGTTGATAGTGTTGTGGAAAACTACAAAACCCTATTTGTAGTGCTAGATATCCATCTCTGAGATAGATTCTAAGGGAGCGTCTGTGGGAGTTGTTTTTTCTTGACTGTTATTGGTAACTACTACTTCTTCTTGGTTGGCAATTTGAGAAGTTTTATCTTGTGCCCCCCTAATATCGATATCAGCTATATTAAGCTTAGACTCATTATTATCCTTAATCTCCGGGGTTTCTTCTGTATTTATCTCTTCGTTACTGAGCTTGGGTTCGGAGCTAGATTCGGTGCCAATATCGTGAATAATATTTTCAAGAGCGGCCCATTTAGCTTGGCCATTTTCTGGGATGGTTATGGTTACCTTATCACCGGGCTTTCCTTTATGATAGGTTACTGAGGCATATAGAATATTATATATCTCTCCGTTTGCCAAAACATGATAAGCGTTATCTTCAAATTTTAGTGTACCAACGATATTTTTTCTTTTAACAGGGCTAATCTGTTTAAACATAAAGCTACCGTCATCAGCAATTGTTAGCTTGAGCCTGTCCCCTTCAACTAATTTTGATTTTGAGGCATAGTTTGCTGGGACAGGATAAACCTTACCTTCCGGACCAATCATATTTTCGCCATTAAAGGTCCCCTCGATAATCTTTCCACCCTCAGAGACAACTGCCTCGGTCATCGGTTTTGGCTGCTCTATATCTAAGTTTGAATCTTTCGTTAATTCAAAAAGCGCCCTTTTGGCCGCTTCCAAACTTTCTTCTGCTATATTAATCTGACGTTTTAGCTCTACTATTTTGTTTTCTTTTTGTTTTTCGTCCATTTATTAATCACGAATATCGTGAACCCTCTCTATATTTGTTTTTGTATTCTTAGAATAACTTAGTTAAAGATATTTTGCAAGTTATCTATTTCGGCCAAACAGCCACCCAATAGCTCTTTCTAGAGAATCGATTATGGCATCAAGTATTGAGGTATTTGATTGAGGAGTAAGGAAGGTATTGATAGTTGAATACTGAACGTTACCACTACTATCGGTGCTCACAATCCTGAAGTGATAAGGAGTTGAGGTTTTGAGATCAGAGATGATAACAATATGGTTATTGGTTAGAGAAGTGTCTTCCTGAGTCCTGTAAATATACTCACCTTCTGATCCTAAGCCGTATTCGATTTGTGATGTTGCTAGCTCATCCGTTTCCCAGGAAATTGCAGCCTGACCTCGTGAGTCACTACCAATCCCAACAATATCAACCTCGGTGATAATATTAGATATTTTTGGTGGCCGGGTATCGTAATCAGTTCTTATCTCCTGTGTACCCGAGCTAGCTAAATTCCCAAACTGATCTCGGCCATAAACTCTGGTAGTATATAGCGAGTTGTCGGCAAGATTCCCAATAGTTATCTCATGCTTAGTGGTAAGTTTTGAAAGGCTCATTTCACGTGTTGACCCTTTTTCGGGCTTGAGCTCAACTGAAGAACTAGTAGGGATATTTGTTTCCCAATTGAATTTGAGAGTGGCCGAAGGTGAATCCTCTACCGGCTGTATTTCAAGATTGGTAACCTTGGGAAGAGGTAGGGTTTCAAAAGAATTATCACTTTTTAGCTCGTTATTATCACCATCTTCACCGATAACCCTGATGTAGTATTTTTTGCCTGGTTTTAACGAGTCGATATGAATACTATGATTTGTAGTCATAGCTCCAGAACGTTC
>DDHN01000006.1:0-795 GCA_002338125.1 Patescibacteria group bacterium UBA1875
GGTTCCATTTTCCCCTCTCAATAATTAAATAATTACATTAGGATTATATCATTTTGATCTCAATGGTTTCAATACTTATGGGGTATATAAAAAAATAATCCCTTGATAATGGGATCATTTTATTGGTGGACCAAGTAGTTTCTAGTTGGAACCAAATAGTACACGACCTTAATTATATATCTAAGTTTGAGATTAGTGTAGGCTGTGGATTAATTACCAAAGTTTATTAGAAATATTTATTATTTAAAATCCACAAGTACCACCAAGAATTTCAGGAATTTTATATTGCATACAAACATCTTCAGAAGGTGCAGCATGTCCGCTATAAATAATCTGCCAATTTTCACTTATTTTTTTAAGTGTTGATATGTGCCCAGGAGCATCAGTCGACCTAACTCCACATGTAGCGTATTCGCCATTACTATTTTCTAGATAGGTTATATGGTCAATGATTGGATTCTCTGTACCGTCAATACATACAGATTTTATTTCGGTTAAGTCATCAGATGTTTCTTGCGTCCCAGTTTCATCAACTTCCGTCTCAATAGTCTCCTCAGAAACATCATTATCAATGTTTGATCTTAGCTCATCAATCTGACTTTGCAATTCTGCCCTATTATCTTCTGCTTGTTTATCCATATAATACCAAACGCCTGCGACTGCTCCTGCTGTTAGTAATAACATTACGAAGACTGTTATTAATACTGGCAAATATTTATGTTTTTTTTCTGACTCCATTTTCCCCTCTCAATAGTTAAATAATTACATTAGAATTATATCATTTTGATCTCAATG
>DDHN01000006.1:1013-8579 GCA_002338125.1 Patescibacteria group bacterium UBA1875
ATATCATTTTGATCTCAATGGTTCCAATACTTATGGGGTATACAAAAAATAATCCCTTTATAATGGGATTATTTTATTGGTGGACTCTATAATACTTCATTGGAATCAAATTTTAGTAGAATTGTATAATTTTAACGAATTTAGAAAAGAATTTGTTATATTTTTGCTTGACAAGAAAAATCACTTTTTACTAAAATAATAATAAACTGGCACTCAAATTGCCTGAGTGCTAAGGTAATATCAACTAAAGAAAGGAGGAGCTATGGCAATTGTAAAATGGGACCCATTCCAAGGTCTTGACCGAATCTTTGAGGATGACTTTCCTATGATGTCTTTGAGGGGTAATAACTACCCAAGCGACCTTTCTGTTGATGTATATGAGGAGAAAGGTAATGTAATCGCTGAAATGCATGTTGCTGGTATGGAGCCAGAGAAAATTGATGTTAATGTAGAAGACAACTATCTACGTGTAACAGGTCAGAAAAAGGAAGAAAAGGAAGAAAAGAACAGAAGTTATTACTACAAAGAAATTCAGAGGGGTTCTTTTGAGCGAACAGTCCGTTTACCAGCAAACGTTAAGTCAGAAGAAGCAAAGGCAAGTTATGATGACGGAGTTCTAAGGGTGATAGTCCCAAAAGAAGAACCTGAAAAGAAAAGTAAAAAGGTCAAGGTTGAAGTAAGGGGTAAATAAGAAAGAAATTACAAAAAGGAGCTTAAAGCTCCTTTTTGTAATAGTCGGTTTCAACGAAGTAATATTTGGTTAATTTGGTGGACTACTTGAGACTTCATTGGAACCAAATTGTTAAGGAAATAACGGAATGGCAGGAATTGGGCATATGTTTAGCGAACTAAAAAGAGGTGCTGTTTATGGCACCACTTTTGCTTAGTTTAATCTAAAGCACTGTCATTGTGCTGGTAATTCGTTGGAAGGTGGTATTGGCACTATCCGCATTACTTACGCTTTTACCCTCAATTAGCCAAGAATAGTTTTTGTTATTAGCACCATTCGTTGTTGTTGTGACGATAGCATATCCTGAAGTTGGACCGACTCCCTCTAAATAGGTTGAATTATTTTCTACTTTTGTGCCAAGAACGATTTTATTACCGCTTATTCTTGTGCCGTCATACCTTATAAACTTCGCAACACCCACAAAACCCCTACCACCTTCACCGTCAAGTTTGTATAAAGCAAAGGTTTCAGAATTACCAGCATTAAAAGTGACAACACCGCCTTTACTTGTAAATTCCTCATTAGTAATAGACCAAATTGAAGGGTATTTAAATGATATTTTTGCAGATGAATTTGAATATGTTTTCCAATTTGCTGTTTCATCGGTTGTTGTTTGCGTGGTTGTCGTAGTTGGTGTTGCAGTAGTTGTTTCCGTTTTTTTTAAATCATCAATCTGCTTCTGCAAATCTTGTGCTGTTTTTTCAGCACTTTCCTTATCTTTTTGTGCTTGTTGGTTCATAACATAATATACCGAACCACCAATTGCACCAGCAGTGAAAATTACAATTCCAACGGTTATAAGCAACCGTTTCCAGTTAAGTTTCGGTTCATCGTTTAATTCGTTTGGTTCCATTTTCCCCTCACTATTAAATAAAATAATTACACTAAAATTATATCATTTTAAGCACAAAGGTTCCAATACTTGTGGGGTATTTAAAAAATAATCCCTTCATAATGGTATTATTTTATTGGTGGACTACGTGAAATTTAATTGGAACCATATAGTGAAGGAAATGATGGAATAGCAAGAAATTCTCAAAACAAAAAGAGATACCTATATAACATCTCTTTTTGTTTAATTCTAATTGAATTTTATTGTTTTTATAACACCCTCAATAACAGATTTCGTAGCATCAGATATACCAACCGTATAGTTAGCAACCTCTAATATTTTTGAATCTTCACCAAAGATATAAACATATCTTGTAATCATCCCATTATCCTGAAAGGTGAGGACTTTATAATCTCCAATTGTCTTTGTAGATTTGTTCTGAATATCTTCGCCAATATTGCCATTTTTTATTTCTTCTTCTAACCACTCTTCATTATCAAGTCCGTTAGGATTTTCAAAACCTGTTATACCAAAACCTTCGTTTCCTTTTTTTAGAGTGGCACCACCCGCTGTTTCTGTTAGAGTCCAATCTGATGGGTATTTTAAGCTAAAACTTTGATATGTATTTGTGTAATTCTTCCAATCAGCAGCTTCATCATCTTCTGTCTCAGTAGTCTCCTCGGAAATATCATTATCAACGCTTGACCTTAGTTCATTTATTTGACTTTGCAATTCTGCCTTATCATTATCTGATTGTTTATCCATATAATACCAAACGCCTGCGACCGCTCCTGCTGTGATTAGCAGCATCACAAAGACAGTTATTAGCACTGGCAGATATTTATGTTCTTTTTTCTCTGGTTCCATTTTCCCCTCTCAATAGTTAAATAATTACGTTAGAATTATATCATTTTGAGCACAATGGTTTCAATACTTGTGGGGTATATAAAAATAATCCCTCTGTGAAGGGATTATTTTATTGGTGGACCCGACCCTCCTTCACTACTCTTCGGGCGGGCAGGCACGACTCGAACAGGTTCGAGTAGATTCTATCAAAGCAAAAGCCCCACGCGATGGTGGGGCACTTGCTTTGGTGGACTACTTGAGATTTCATTGGAACCAAATCGTGAAGGAAATGGTTGAATGGAGAGAGTTTTCCACACAAAAAGAGATGCTCTTGTAACACCTCTTTTTGTGTTTTCCTAATTAAATTTGAACGTTTTTAATATTTCATTAAGCGCAGCATCCTGACCATCGGGGTTAAACTCAGACACGACTATGCTGTATGCCGTATTGTTCTTGATGAAATGATAATGCCTTGTCCCCCCCGCCATACCAGACGTGCTATACGATTTCCCAGTTACACCACCTATTGTAAAATCTTTTATATTTGTGGCATTACCATTTTTATAATTTTCATCGTTGTTAAGAATCTCATTTAGAGTTACCCCATTTGGGTTTATATGATATCCGATTGTTATAAAAAGATTCTGATAAGTAGTGTCTGACTGTTTCTTAGAAATTTCTACTGATTGACCACATAAACCCTCGCAACCATAGAGTCCCTCTGAAACTATCGTATCAGTAGTAAGATTGAAAGAATACTTACCTTCTTTATTTGTATATTCGCTTGATGCCTCTGTTTGTGCTGTTGTATCTGTCGTGACATTTGGTTTATTTGATTCGTTTATTTGTTCTTGTAATCCTGCCTTATCAATCTCTGCCTGTTTATCCATATAATACCAAACACCCGCAACTGCCCCTACTGTTAGTAATAACATTACGAAGATTGTTATTAACACTGGCAAATATTTATGTTTTTTTTCTGGTTCCATTTTCCCCTCACTATTAAATAATTACGTTAAAATTATATCATTTTGGGCAAAAAGATTCCAACTGTCTGTGAGGTATATAAAAAATAATCCCTTGATAATGGGATTATTTTATTGGTGGACCCGACAGGACTCGAACCTGCCACCTCCTCGGTGCAAACGAGGCGCTCTACCAGATGAGCTACGGGCCCTTATTACTTAAATATACCTATTATGCCTTCAAGAGCTTGATTCAAAAAACCAAACATATAAAGAGTACCAAACAAGGTCATTAAAACACCAAATATTCTTAGACCTAGATAGGTACCTCCGCCACCGAGGTATCTTTCTAGTGTGGCTGATGTCCCTGTGAACTCTACTATTTTTCGAGCATATATAACAGCAATAATGCCTATTGCTCCTAATAGTATTCCCCAGATAACTCTTTCTAACATGTACTCCCTCTTTAATGGTGGGCATGGATGGACTCGAACCATCGACCTCAGCTTTATCAGAGCTGCGCTCTAACCACCTGAGCTACATGCCCATAAGCAAAACATATTCTAACTTATAATACTTCTTTTTTCAATGCTTTGCTAATCTGATATAATCTTTTTATGTCAAAAATTGGAATATTTGATTCTGGCTTTGGCGGGCTAACTGTTTTAAGTGGCATCAGAAAGGCTTTGCCTCAATATGATTATTTGTATTTAGGGGATAGTGCCAGAGCTCCTTATGGTAGTCGTTCCCAAGAAATTATTTATGAATTTACTAAGCAGGCAGTAGATTTTCTTTTCAAAAAGGGCTGTGAAATTATTGTTTTGGCCTGTAACACGGCATCGTCAGAAGCGCTTCGAAAAATCCAACAAGAATATCTACTGACTCATTATCCCAAAAAACGAGTTTTAGGGGTGGTTATCCCAGCTTGTGAGGCAGCAGTAGAAAAGGGTTACAAAAAAGTTGGTATCATGGCCACTACTAGCACAATACAGTCAGGCTCTTATGAAAGAGAGATTAAAAAGCTAAATAAGGATATAGTAGTTGTGGGTCAGTCTTGTCCGTTACTTGTACCTATTATTGAATCTGGTGACATCTCTTTTGATTTATTGCCAATTGTTTTAAAGGATTATATTAAAAACTTTTTAGATGTAGAGGCTATTATTCTTGGTTGTACTCATTATGAGATTATAGAAAAAAAGATAGCCGATAGCGTTAATAATATTCCAGTAATCAGCCAATCGGCGATTGTAGCTGATAAATTTAAGGATTATCTTAGAAGACATAAGGAGATTGAAAATAAGCTTTCTAGGAATGAAAGTATAAAATATTATTCAACTGATATTACTGACAAATTCAAAAGGTTTGGTGAAAAAATTGTAGGCGAAAAGCTTGAAGTTGAGAAAGTAGAACTTATTTAAAATACTTTTTTACTAACTTATTGAATTGGTACCCTCGGTCAAATTCGTTATTAAACTTTTCAAAGCTAGCGGCACCAGGTGAAAAAACAATTATGCCTTCATGTATTTCTTTTGAAACTGTCATAATGATTTCTTCTAAATTTTCGAAAGCTCGAACTTGATTTGTTTTTAGATAAGGAGCCGGTAGTTTTTCAATGAGCTTATTGGTCCCAGAACCAGTAAGCAAATACAAATGTTCTGGCTTTACAGTTATTGAAATAGTTTTAGCCAGTTTCTTGAAGTCAAGTTCTTTATCTGTGCCGCCGGTAATCAAACAGAGGTTAGGATCGTTAAACTTATTTACAGCAGCTATTGTTGCTTCTGGACTAGTACCAGCTGAGTCGTTTATGATCTTTAACCTTTTCTTGTTATACGCTATCTGTTGCCTAAAAAGAGGGTTCTTTAAATTTTTGGTTTTTTTAAAAATATTGGTCCAACTAACTCCATAAAGATTTGCAGCAAGAGAGGCAAACATAAAATTATACTTCTCATGGGGGGCAAGATCATTGACTGTCCCAACTTCTTTTCGAGATTTAGAGTTTTTTTGGTAAACTCTTCCTTCTTTGATATAAAGGCCATCCTTGTTTGCTGGTAATTCCTTCAAAGAAACATAATATATTCTACCTTTTGGTTTATCTTTTTCTATTTTTCTTGTTGTTGGTTCATCATTATTTAAAATCAAAATATCCTCTTCGGTTTGACCAGAATATATAAGTTTTTTCATTTTGAAATATTTTTCAAAAGTTTTGTAACGGTTCAAGTGATCGGTATAGACGTTAGTGATGATAGCGATATTCGGGGAACGGTCATTTCTTGTAATATGCTCTAATTGAAAAGAAGAAAGCTCCAATACATAAACACTAGTTTTTTGATCAATAATTTTAAAGAGCCCAGCTTTAGGTACATTCCCTCCCAAAACAGAGTCTGTTATAAAACAGTTAATCCAAGTAGCAATAGTTGTTTTGCCCCTGGTGCCGGTAATACCGATAAGGTCCCCAGTAAACTTATTATCCTCTAATTGTTTAAGAAAGTAGGTATAGTCTGTATAATATTCTTTTTTTAGTTCCTTGATTCTTTTTACTAGTGGAGAAAAAGCCGAAACGGCTGGATTCAAAATAATGATATCAGCTTTTTTCAATTCTGATTCTGGGTTCCTGCCTAATACAAAACGAATATTTTCGGGTAGCTTTTGAATCGTTTTTCTGAGTTCTTCTTTGCTCCGCAAGTCCGTAATGGTAAGTATAGCACCTTTTTTTATCAAATATTTGGCTGTTGATAATCCGCCTCCGAGCAATCCTAAACCAACTAGCAAAACTTTTTTGTTTTTTAAATCCATAGCTATTATTATATACCATCTCTTGATCTTTCAAAATTTAGCAAAAAAGCTCTTGCATTTGTGGATAACTTATTGTACAATTTTTCTTGCTAATTAAGGATTTGATGATGGTACGGAACAACAACTCAATAACAGGAGGCGAAGAAAACGAAAGATAAACACTAGTTCAAATTGTGCCCGCTTTTCTTACCGCCTAGACAAGGCGGATTTTTTATCCCAAGCAATAAGTAACAAGTAGCAAAATAGTTTGTATCTTGAAACTTGCGGCTTGAGGGCAGCAGGACACCTTGACAACTGAATATATAAGGTAGAAAAAAGCAATTTCCTCTTAAGCAATGCTTAAGAGATGAAATAAATAGTAATTTGTAGCTTTTAGCTTCAAATTGCTAGTCAAGTGGTTCCGTTTTGCTCTCTTGGGGTAAAGCGGAACTATTCGAGATTTAAGTTGGTTAAGAGCATATGGTGGATGCCTTGGAATCTTGGGCCGATGAAGGACGTGGTAGCCTGCGATAAGCCTCGGGGAGCTGGCAAACAAGCTTTGATCCGTGGGTTTCCGAATGGGGTAACCTGACTGAATTAATCCTCAGTCAACCTTACTTGAAATTAATTAGAGTAAGTGTAGGGCACTCAGCGAACTGAAACATCTTAGTAGCTGAAGGAAAAGAAAACAACCGTGAGCACCAAAGTAGTGGTGAGCGAAATGGTGTTAGCCAAAACCTTTATTACGTAATAGCCTGTGGGCGTTGTAATACGGGTGTTGTGAGATAGATCTCTTACTGATTAAGTAAGCTGATATCAGATGGGTTAGCCTATCTGATATCAGGAGAAGTAACCACAGACACTTCATAAGGTAAAAAAACAAGCAATTTAGTGGAACGAACTTGGAAAAGACGGCCATAGAGGGTGACAGCCCCGTACATAAAAAATTCTTGTCCTTATAGATCTAGACTCTAGTAGCGCGGAACACGTGAAATTCTGCGTGAATCTGGGAGGACCACCTCCCAAGGCTAATTACTCAAGATTACCGATAGTGAACAAGTACTGTGAAGGAAAGGTGAAAAGAACCCCGGTGAGGGGAGTGAAATAGAATCTGAAATCGTATGCTTACTAGGTGTCAGAGCAGATTTATTCTGTGATGGCGTGCCTTTTGTAGAATGAGCCAACGAGTTATCGTAAAACGCAAGGTTAAGAAGTTACGCTTCGGAGCCGAAGGGAAACCGAGTCTTAATAGGGCGAATTAGTGTTTTGCGATAGACCCGAAACCGAGTGACCTAACCATGGGCAGGCTGAAGCGGCGTTAACCCGTCGTGGAGGGCCGAACCCACGCACGTTGCAAAGTGCGGGGATGACCTGTGGTTAGCGGAGAAATTCCAATCGAACTCGGAGATAGCTGGTTCTCC
>DDHN01000006.1:8851-10253 GCA_002338125.1 Patescibacteria group bacterium UBA1875
GAGCACTGAATGGGCTAGGGGGCGCAAGCTTACCAAACCCAAACAAACTCCGAATACCAAAGGCATTACCATGCGAGTCAGTACGCGGGGGCTAAGCTCCGTGTACAAAAGGGAAACAGCCCAGATCGCCATCTAAGGTCCCCAAATCTATACTAAGTGGAAAAGGATGTGAAGTTGCACAGACAACCAGGATGTTGGCTTAGAAGCAGCCATTCATTTAAAGAGTGCGTAACAGCTCACTGGTCGATTGTGATTTTGCGCCGAAAATATAACGGGGCTAAGTATAGTACCGAAGATGCGGGTGCAAGTTTTACTTGCGCGGTAGAGGAGCGTTCTTGTCTGCCGTGAAGCTGAGCAGTAATGCTTGGTGGAGCGTCAAGAAGTGAGAATGTTGGCATAAGTAACCATAATCTCGATGAAAAATCGGGACACCGTAAGACCGAGGTTTCCTGGGCAACGTTAATCGTCCCAGGGTTAGTCGGACCTAAGCCGAGGCCGAAAGGCGTAGGCGATGGACAACAGGTTGATATTCCTGTACTACCACAACGTTTCTTTAGATGACGCCGGGCATAAAGCCAAGCGGATTTTTGACTATATCTGTCTAAGCATGCTAAGTATGCGAATGAAATCGGGGTAAAACCTGAGATTTGGCTGAAGACACGGACCAGAAAAGTCTAAAGTTAAGAAAGTGGTATCCGTACCTAAACCAACACAGGTGGTCGAGGCGAGTAGCCTCAGGTGTTTCGGGAGAACCCTCGTTAAGGAACTCGGCAATACAGCTGGCGTAACTTCGGGATAAGCCATGCCTACTTATGTAGGCCGCAGCGAAAGAGTCCATGCGACTGTTTATCAAAAACACAGGTCTCTGCAAACACGCAAGTGGAAGTATAGGGACTGACGCCTGCCCAGTGCTGGAAGGTTAATGGTTGAGGTGCAAGCTTCGACCCGAAGCCCCAGTAAACGGCGGCGGTAACTATAACCGTCCTAAGGTAGCGAAATTCCTTGTCTGGTAAGTTCAGACCCGCACGAATGGCGCAACGGTATGGACACTGTCTCAACGAGGGACCCGGTGAAATTGCAATGGCGGTAAAGATGCCGTCTACCTACGACAAGACGGAAAGACCCCGTGGAGCTTTACTACAGTTTGGCATTGGATTAGATTTTGATTTGTGTAGCATAGGTGGGAGACTTGGAAACCTGGGCGCTAGCCTGGATGGAGTCATTAGTGAAATACCACCCTTTTCAAAATTTGGTTCTAACCGGTGCTGAAAATTGTGCAAGAATTAAGGTTAAGAATAGGTAAAGCATTCCATATAGTGAGAATATTCTGTAACCTTAGTTATTTTTTGCCCAGTTTCCAGCATCGGAACAGTGTCTGATGGGTAGTTTGACTGGGGCGGTC
>DDHN01000006.1:10466-36595 GCA_002338125.1 Patescibacteria group bacterium UBA1875
TGGGTAGTTTGACTGGGGCGGTCGCCTCCTAAAGAGTAACGGAGGCGTTCAAAGGTACCCTAAGCTTGGATGGAAATCAAGCTGATAGTGCAAACGCATAAGGGTGCTTGACTGCAAGACCTACAAGTCGAGCAGGTGCGAAAGCAGGAGTTAGTGATCCGATGCATGTTCTAGCTTTTATAGCTAGACATTCGAGTGGATGATGCATCGCTCAACGGATAAAAGTTACCCCGGGGATAACAGGCTGATCGAGCCCAATAGTCCACATAGACGGCTCGGTTTGGCACCTCGATGTCGGCTCGTCGCATCCTGGAGCTGGAGCAGGTTCCAAGGGTTTGGCTGTTCGCCAATTAAAGCGGTACGCGAGCTGGGTTCAGAACGTAAACTACATTGCGTTCTACTACAGGAATGTAGTACAATAAATTTGGCTAATATCGGTGAAACCCCAATTTGAGTCCGAACACTCAAAAGGGCAATACCGAGGGAAGACGAATTTTATGAACAAGCAACTTCTTAGTTATATTTCCGGTTTCTTGGATGGAGATGGATGCATTATGGCTCAATTAGTGCGTCGGAAGGACTATGTGCTTGGTTAACAAGTTAGATTAAGCATAGTCTTTTATCAAAAAATCAACCACATTAATCATTTGGAGTGGCTTAAAAATAAGCTAAAATACGGATACATCAGAAAAAGGAATGATGGTATGGCTGAATATACGATTGTCGGTCATGGCGAGACAAGAGAGATACTTGAAAAACTCTTGCCTTACCTAAAACCGAAGAGAGAACTTGCAAAACATGCAATTAGAATCTCCAAGATTCCCAAGAAACCAACTCCAAAGGAGTTACTTCAATATGCAGCTTTAGTAGATAAGTCTGCTGAATATAATTACTCAAAAAAGCGGACTAATACTAAAGAAACGTTAATTGCGTATTTCAAAAATCATAAAATTTTGTCCCCGTAACGACTGATTCCGAAAGGATGAGATAGCATTTCTGCACAAAATGTGCAAATTCACGATGCTATCATACGCCAACGCCTACTCTCCAGGAATCTGGAGAAAGAGGATGAAGATATAGTCTGTGCTCTTAGTAATAAGGGAATAACATGCGTGAGACAGTTCGGTCCCTATCTGTCGTAGGCGTCGAAATTTGAGGAGAGTCGCTCCCAGTACGAGAGGACCGGAGTGAACGTACCTCTAGTGTACCAGTTGTTCTGTCAAGGGCATCGCTGGGTAGCTATGTACGGCAGGGATAAGCGCTGAAAGCATATAAGCGCGAAGCCTACTCCAAGATAAGATTTCTTTGAGGATCCATATAGAACATGTGGTTGATAGGCTCTAAGTGTAAGCGTGGCAACACGTTCAGCTGAGGAGTACTAATTTCCGGCAACTTAAATATCGTTCTTGACTAGCAATTTGAGCTTGAAAGCTCAAAAAGTCTTCCCCCGTATCCGTGTTGATATGGCAGGAAGCATAAAATACAGAGCATTAAGCCAAATCGCCTGGGGAAGCCTGCCGCATAGCGGCCGGTCCCCTAGGTGATTTGATTCTACCGCATTGAGTATGAGATTCCCGGTGTCTTTGGCGAGATGGCCACACCTGTTCCCATCCCGAACACAGAAGTTAAGCGTCTTAGCGTCGATGGTACTTGGGGTTCTCCCCTGGGAGAGTAGAACGATGCCGGGTATCTCGCACTCAATCACAAAACACCCTTTACGGGTGTTTTGTTTTTTAAACTTAAGTTTTGACAATTAGGAGCAGTAAATTTTGTGACTTAATACAATGCATGGTTATTTTAAAAACATTAACATTAATAGCAATAGCGAAAAGATAGGAGGATTTATGAGTGGAACAAAAAAGGGTGGTGTTAAAGCTGCTGAAACTAACAAGAAAAGATACGGCAAGGATTTTTATATGAAGATTGGTGCCGTTGGGGGAAGAAAGACAGGAGTCAAAAAGGGATTTGCAGCAAATCCGGCGTTAGCTCGTGAAGCAGGTAAAAAAGGTGGGAAAAAGTCAAAAAGAGGTAAGGCAAAGTAACTGATGCGGTAATTACATAAGGCTCTGAAAGGGGCTTTTTGTATTGCACCAAAGCTCTCAGGTGTTATACTTAACTTACAGTGAAGTAAGCTCAAAAAAGATTGACCAAACATAGAATTTATGATATAATTTCGGCGTTAATAGGAAAGGGAGGGGTATGTTTAATTTCGCTGAGTATCTAACAATGAATGGTATTCCAGAAGAAACTTTTTATTTGTTGCTTGTTTTACCTTTTGTTGTGCTAGTAATTACCTTTTTTCGATATATTATAGGTTTAAAGTCTTTTAGTATTTACGAGCCATTGATAATTGCTTATGCTCTGTATTTTATATCACCAAATTTCTTGACTGGGCTTAAATTTGGGATACCTTTCATATTTTCTATTTGGCTGGTCGGTGAGGTTTTGGGCAGAATATTTAAAAATTCTAGGATGCATCATTTTTCCATTATTTCTATTAAATTATCAGTAGCCAGTATTCTTGTTATTGGAGTCTTGGCAGCAGCTGTCTTTTTTGGCAGAACCGGTTTTTTTACAATTGGGGCTTTGCCTCTTTTGATTATAATTACTATGCTTGAAGCTGTAAGTGTATTTCAGGTTCGTAAGGGTAATTTTCAAGCCAATATGCTTACCGTTGAAACACTTCTTATAGCTGTCATTTCTTACGCTGTTATTTCAGCGCATTGGTTTATGAACATTTTGCTAGATTACTATTATATAGCTCTAATTCCTTTATTCTTGAACTATCTAATTGGCAAATACGCAGGCTTAAAATTATCTGAATTAGTTAGGTTTAGGAATATTCTAAAAAATGATTAATCTGTTGCTCTCAGAAAAAAATAGAAATGAGATACTAGGTCTTAATGATCGAACTTTAAATTATCAATATTTAAATCGAGATAATGTTAGATACGCAGATAATAAGTTGTTAACCAAAAAAATATTGAAAAAAAATAATGTACTTACCCCCGAACTTTACGGAGTGATAAGAAATTTAAAGGAATTAGAGTCCTTTGATTTTGAGTCTTTGCCGAATAGTTTTGTATTAAAGCCGAGTAAGGGCTTGAAGGGTTCAGGAATCAATATTTACTATAACAGACTTAAAGATGGCCGCTGGGTACTTGCTAGCAAAGAAAAACATAGTGTAGATGATATCAAAAACTATATCCGCAAAATATTAGATGGGCAGTTTACTATTGGGACATCCTCTCAGGGTGGCAAGGCAATGTTCGAGGAACGTGTGAAGATGCACCCAGTTTTTAAGCAATATTCATATCGAGGGATCCCCGATATTAGGGTTATTGTCTATAAGAATATCCCGGTGATGGCAATGTTGCGCCTACCAACAGAAGAATCAGGAGGAAAGGCCAACCTAAGTCTAGGAGCAATCGGTGTAGGAATCGATATGGCCAGGGGGGTTACTACCACAGCAGTTAAAAATAATAGAATGATAGAACATGTTCCAGGTAAAAGGTTAACTCTGTCTGGTATTAGAATCCCTTATTGGAAGAAAATCCTTAAAATTGCTCATCAATGTCAGAAAATAACAGGTTTAGGTTTTTTGGGTGTTGATGTGATAATAGATAGAGATAAAGGTCCAATGGTTGTCGAGCTCAACTCTCGACCAGGACTTGGGATCCAGGCTGCAAATCAAGATGGGCTCAAAGAAAGACTCCTGAGAGTCAAAAAGATGAAAGATATTAGCGAGGCTAGGGCCGTTCGGCTCGCTAGGGACCTGTTTGGTGGTGAGATAGACGAAGAGATTGAACTTCTAACAGGTAGGGAAGTCATTGGTCTTTCTGGTAATGTCTCCTTAACAGGGAAAAATGGTAATGAAATCAAGGTAAAATGTAAGATCGACACTGGGGCAGAGTCGTCTTCAATTGATGAAGATATTATGCGAGAATTAGGTTATGACGATCTGATTGAACATTTTGATAATGTCATTGAAGATAAGAGTATCGTAAACAAAAAAAGGAAGTACCGAAGGCCATACATTCAAAAATTATACGAACACCCTGATGTTGTTATGGTTACTAAAATTAAAACAGCTTCCGGTAACGATTACAGGGTGAAGGTTGATATTCCAGCTCAGATAGGGGAAAGAGATTTTACCATGAGGGCCAACATTGCTCATAGGAGTCACATGGAATATCCGGTCTTACTCGGAAAAAGAGATCTAAAAAATTTTCTTATAGATACTACGAAGAAGTAGGGGTTTCTAGCTTTTCTAGCATGTCGTCAGTAATACCTAGTTGAGAGAGAACCCAAAGATGTCTATTATTTGTTGGATCATATTTTCCAAAAGTAAATTTATATACTTCATTTGTATCTTCTGAAACTAGTCCCCAGATAGCGATTGCGCCTTCCCTATACACCATATCTTTTGTAAAAGCGACTCCAGCTGTTTTACAATCAGTTCCCCGAAATACCCTAACACAGTGATTCCAGGCTTTATTTGCTCCATCTTTTTTTGCGCTTTCCATGTCTTTTCCAGCTCGAATGGCTTTTAAGATAAAATGCTTTTCTAATATCTCAAATACTTCTCTGAAATTTCTTTCCTTACCGTCAACGCCAACAGCAAGTCCAGCTGCAAGATGAAGTTCTGGGGTTGCATATGTCTTAAATTTGTTTTCAATGCCATGTTCGGTAACTTTCGTTACACCTTCTTCTGCTTTTTCAACCCTGTCAAGGCCAAGCCCCAGTAGCGACAATCTGCTTTTTTCTCCCTTGACTCTTCTTTCAACGTGTCTTCTTACTTCGTGCATAACAAGTTTTTTGAATTTTAATAAATCAATACTTCTGTCTTTAGGGATATATACTTTTTCTTCTTCTTGGCTAACATACACTGTTCCCCGGTTTGGATCAATTTCCAAATCCCAATATGATGCTCCAATTTCGTCAAGGGCGATTCTAAACAGATCTCTTACTTCTTCATCGCTAAAGTCATCTTTCCCTGTGGGTATTTCATATCCCAATTCCTCAAACTCTTTTGAAACAATTTCGTAAACTGTAGCGACTGTCTCCTCTGAAGGTTTTTCTGGAAATTCTGTCGCTTCAATATCTGGCAATAATTCAATAAGTTCTTGCGATAAAGCCCTTAACTCATCATTATTTAAGTCAGTTGTTTTCGCAACCTGCTTTTTTATCTCCTCAACCGATAGTGCCATAAATTCAACTGACGGTTTACCGTATATGAACTCTGAATACCTTTTAAACCTTCTCATATCACCTTCTTTTGTCGCACGGACCATCCGCAATTGAGCAAGGCGTTCATTAATCTTCCAGCGATATGCGAGTAATATCGCCTCATTTCCTTCGGTAGCTATTATCTCTTTTTTTAGTTCAAGTAGTAACGATTCCTCTTGTTCAATTTTCCCTAAATCTATGCCTGGGTAATCAAGGTCTGGGTTTTCTTTATCGCCTTCTAGGAATGATTCCTTTTCTTTATCGCGATGTTCTTTCTCGCCATCTAGGCATTTAATAATGTCATTAAGGCTAACAGCATCTCTCAATCTATCGTACCATCTTGAATCAAGCTTTTCGGCAGGCTCACTAAAATCCGGATTTTTTGTTGGTATCTCTCCACTCATGCACCTATTATATCCTTTTCCCTTGGCCCAAGCCAACATAACTTGATATACTCTTGTTATGGAGGGTATCCATGAAAAACCAGAGAAGATTATTCTTTCAGAACTGAAATCATCTCGCAAAGGATTGACTGATCACGAAGCAAAGTTTCGTCTTTTGAAATACGGCCAGAATGTACTTGACCTTGGCAAGAAAAAAAGTAAATTTTCGATATTCATATCAAATTTTAAAAGTCCTTTAATATATCTTTTAGCTGTGGCTGGTTTGATAGCTTTGATACTGGGGAATACGATTGATTCTCTTGTTATCTTTGTCGTAGTTTTAGTTAATGCTATTATCGGATATTTTGAAGAGTCCAAAGCCGAAAATACCATTGAAGAACTAAAAAAAATATCTGCTCTGTCTACTTTTGTTATAAGGGAAGGGCAACAAAAAAAGATACCAGCTGCAAATGTGGTTCCGGGTGATATTATCGTAATTGCTGAGGGAGTGAAAATCCCGGCCGATGCTCGACTGATTGAGGCCGTAGGTATTCAAGTTGATGAATCATCACTGACAGGTGAGTCAACTTATGTCGATAAGTCAGCGCGCAGTCAGAAGAATAAAAAAGCTATCGAAGCTCGTAACCTTTTGTATATGGGGACAACTGTTACTAGTGGGCATGGCTTAGCAGTCGTATATGCCACAGGCGTAGAAACAGAATTTGGGAAAATAGGAGAGCTCGTTAGTGACGAATTCCATACCAAAACACCATTGCAAATAAAGCTTGAAAAATTTGGTAAACAAATAGGGGTAGTAGTGCTTTTGATATCTACCATTATTTTTATAACAGGGATAATCTTTGGTAATGATCCACTCTTAATGTTTGAGACAGCTGTATCGCTTGCCGTTTCGGCTATTCCTGAGGGATTACCAGTTGCTATTACTATAATCCTAGTTCTTGGAATGAAAAGAATGGCAAAGAAAAAGGCGATTATTAGGAATTTGTCAGCAGTAGAAACGTTAGGGACAACTACTGTTATTGCCAGCGATAAAACAGGGACGCTTACTCATAATAAGTTGAGTGTGGTGGAATTATACACAGATACCACATACACTGTTGGGGGAGATGGGTACGGCTTAAAAGGTAGTTTCTATAACAAAGGCATTATCGTTAAGCCAAATAAAAGCCTAAGAGAAATATTACTTGCTGCGGTTCTTGCCTCGGAAGGTGAGATAAGAGATAAAAATGGTCGAACGGAGGTGTTTGGTGATCCAGTAGACTCAGCGATACTTGTTGCTGCAGCTAAGGCCGGAATTAAAAAAGAAAAAGTCTTCTTAAAATATCCTCGGAAATCAGAGATTCCGTTTACTTCTGAAAGAAAATTCTCTGCTTCCCAGAACTTAATTGAAAAAGGTAAAAAGCAGATTCATTTTAAAGGAGCATTTGAAGAGGTTCTGAAAAGATCAATTAGTTTCAACGGTAAAAGGATTTCTAATGCAAAAAGACAAGAGCTTCAAAAAATTTCAAAGGATATGGCTGAAAGAGGACTTAGGGTTCTGGCTGTTGCCAAAAAAACAGATCACTACGGAAGGCTGACTTTGAATGATGTTCAGTCTGGATTTGATTTTTTAGGCTTTATTGGAATGAAAGATACATATAGGCAGGGAGCTAAACATGCTATTGATATATGTAAGCGAGCTGGTATTAAAGTTATTATGTTGACAGGAGATCATCTCGATACGGCAAAGACTATCGGTCATGATCTATCAATTCTCAGAACCTCAGAAGAGGCTATCGACGCTTCCAGTCTAGGCGATGAGGATAAGGAGAAATTAACAAAAATTATTGAAAATATTAAGGTTTTTGCTCGGATTAGGCCAAAGGCTAAATATCAAATCATCGAAGCCTTGAAAGAAAATGGCGAGATAGTGGCCATGACCGGAGATGGTGTTAATGATGTTCCAGCTTTGGTCCGAGCAGACATCGGCGTTGCTATGGGCGTAGCTGGTACTGATGCGGCCAAAGAGTCAGCTGATATGATCTTAACCGATGATAATTTCGCAACTATTGTTACTGCTGTAAAAGAGGGTAGGACAATTTTTGAAAATATTAGAAAGACTATATATTATCTCTTCTCTACAAATGTTGGAGAGATATTCACTGTTGTTGGTGGTTTATTAGTCGGCTTTCCCTTAGTTTTGAACCCCCTACAAATACTTTGGATGAATCTAGTGACTGATACTCCGACAGTGATTCCACTTGGGATGGAACCAACCGAAGAGGATCATCTTGCTAAACCTCCGAGAAATCCAAAAGAATCAATCCTATCCAAAAGAATTATTAGACGAACAATAATTGTTGGGTTGACGATGATGATTATTTCGCTCTGGTTATTTTGGGGTAATTTAGATAAAAGTGAAACTTATGCCCGAACCATGCTCTTTACTTTTCTGATTGTTTCTCAGTGGGTCAATGCTTTTAATGCTAAAAGTGAAGTAAGAAGTATTTTTAAGATAAATTTATTTGATAATATGTGGCTTGTTTGGGGAACAGTGATATCCATCATATTACAGTCTGTAATAATGTATGTTGAACCAATAAGGAATGTTTTTAATATCACAACTCTTAATATTGTAGAATGGGGCTATTTGTTTTTGTTATCTCTTCTAGTGATATTGGTTGCTGAAATTGATAAGCTATTTGTAAGATGGTATTTAAAAAGCAATTCAAGATAAAATTAAGGAAAATATTATTATGGATTAGCTTTATACTAGCTATATTAATTATCGTTACTGAAATATTTTTTGTTTGGGTAAATAGAAAAGCCTTTCTTGAACAAATAAATTATGATAAAGATAGAAGCTTTGAATATTATGAAGAAATGAAATATAGGTGGTCGGATGAACCTAATAGAATAGAAATACCAAAGCTAGGCTTAATAGCTAAAATAACTTATCCAGATAACGAAACAGAGATGAATAAATTATTACTTGAAAGTGTAACTCATATGCCCGGTACAGCGCTTCCGGGAGAAAAGGGGAATACTGTCTATACTGGTCATAGTTCAGCCCCAGTAGAAAGTGAATATTCGCATGTTTTTGCAACGTTAAATAGGATGAGGCTTGGAGATGACATCTACATCTACCGGGACGGTCAAAAATATGAGTACGAGGTGAGAAAAAAGAATTTTGTTAAACCAAGTGAAATGTCGGTTATTTCTCAAGAAAAACAAGGTCTAACGCTGCTTACTTGTTGGCCGATAGGGACGGACTTTAAGAGGTTGACAATATTTGCAGCTAAAATACAATGAAGGTGATCAGATTTTTAAATGTGGAAGGAGGGAGATGAAACAAAAAAAGTTTATAGGGTTGATATCGATCAGCTATTTATTGCTATCGTTTTTTGTATCATCACCTGCAATTGCTAGTGATGTTGCGGTAACGGAATTTACGGTTTTCGCAGATGATGATTCAGGGGGATCGGGAGATTCATACCCAGATATATATAACGAATATGTTGTATGGCAAAAAGACGGTGGAATAAAATTGGCGGATATTGCGAATATATATTCCCCAGTTGTTTATGATGTTTCGAATAGAGGGACAAACCCGAAAATTTACGGAAACATTATTACTTGGTCTTATGACTATAATATATATTACACGGATATTAGTAACCCAGCTTCTCCTATTGAATATCAATTGACGGATAATATCTATGAAAAAAGAGATCCGGTTATTTATAATAATTATATTGTATGGACTGATAAACGGAATGGTAATTTTGATATTTATCTAGCAGATATAACTAACCCTGAAGTGCCAATTGAGTACCAAATTACTTCAAACATTGGTGATCAATATATCATTGATATACACGGTAATAATGTTGTCTTTAAGGACTATCAGAATGATCCATCTGGTGACTTATGGATTGCAGACATTTCTAACTTAAATTCTCCTATTATAGAAGAGGTCTCTCAGGATGCCGGCATTTTAGAGCATGGTTATTTGTCGATTTCGACCAGCTATATTGCTTGGTTTCAATCAGTAGCGAGAGACACTATTTGTTATTATGATATAACCGCAAAAAAGCAAACTAATATTCAGCAGTTAGAAATAACCAGTATTGATTATCTTGATTCTTGGGGGGATAAAATTGTAATTGCTGATTATGAATTTGGTGGAAGCGGTAATAGTAGTATATATTTGTATGATATTTCGAAAGATATCTTGACCAGAATTAGAGCGGATGTTGCCGGTATTTGGGGATTGGCCTTTCATCAAAATAATATAGTCTGGGAGGATTACGGGCTTGATTGGGGAGGCTCTGGCGATATTTTAGGAGTTATGCTTACTTATCCCGATACCACTCCTCCTACTTACCAAAACATCCCAGGTGATACCCGAGTAGTTAATCTTACCAATAATGAGATAATAAAAACGAATCCATACATTATCAAAGTCAAGCCAAGCGACGATGTTAAAATTGACAGGGTAGAATTTTATGTGGATGATGTATTGATATGTACAGAAACTGCGCCTGATGAACTGGGTGTGTTCTCTTGTTCTTGGGACACATCTAAATATCATTCAGATATTAGGGTTGTTACTTATGATACTTCTGGGAATTCTACGGAGCTGAATAGAACGGTCACCGTAGATTCATCGATATATACGGACACAGAAGAAGATGCAGAAACCCTACCTAAAACAGGCATGAATATTCTTGACTATTTAAATCTAACGATTACTAAGTTACTCGATTTCTTGAAGTCTAAGATGATGTTTCTGTTCTAAGGATTGTTCCTACTGGGTATTTGTTTTTAAGTAGTATCTTGGCAGTTTGCCCATTTCTTCCAGGGCTTATTACATTAGTTTCTTTGTCATTTACTACTATTTTTAAAATTTCGTCTTTTTTAATACCGTCTGGAGTTAACAACTCAACCAATGCCCCTTTGCTTATCTTGTTTTTTACAATAACCTGACTGTCTTTAATTATTATTCCAATATATTCCCAATTGCAAATAGGGCTTCTGCCTTGATAGGTTCCTCCTTTATTTGCTTTTTCATATATAAAACCAGTTGTATAGTCACGATGGGCTATCTTTTGTAGCTCTCGTTTCAGTTTCTTTTTTTCGTTAGTTGTGTAGCTATTCTTCTTACTTAGCTCTAGAGCCTTTTTGTAAGCAAGGGCAGTTGCGGCCAGATAGTATTCTGTTTTGTTTCTTCCCTCAACTTTTAGTCCGGTAACCCCGGCTCTCTCTAACTTATCAATGTGTTCTATAAGGCAAATATCTTTTGAACTCATGATATTGGTGCCTTCATTGCTTTCTTCAATCTTAAAGAATTCATTTGGTCTTTGTTTCTCCTCCAAGTAGACGTTATAGTTCCAGCGGCAAGGTTGAGCGCAGTCGCCAAGATTTGCCTGGCGGCCGGTCATGTAATTTGAGAGTAGGCATCTGCCAGAATAGGAGATACACATTGAGCCATGCACAAAAACTTCAAGCTCAATTTTTGGCACTGCTTTATGGATTTCAGTTATCTCCTTTAAAGTTAGCTCTCTTGCCAAAACTACTCTCTTGATACCTAGCTCTTGATAAAATTTAACTGTTTCGAGGTTTGTTGTGTTTGCTTGGGTAGAAACATGAATTGGTATTTGTGGTGCAATTTTTCTTGCAATATTTATTACCCCAATGTCAGCTATTATAAAGGCGTCTGGAGAAAGATTAGCTACTTTCTCCATATCGGCCTTTAAGGTTTTTAGATGTTTGTTATGGGCAAATATATTAAAAGTTACATATATTTTCTTTTTTAAAGAATGAGCATATTGGATAGTTCTTTCAAGCTCTTCTAAATTATAACGCACTTCGCCTTTTCGAAGAGAATATTTGTTAAGTCCGACATAGACGGCATCAGCACCAAAATCCAAAGCAATTCTAGCTCTATTATAATCGCCCCCAGGTAACACTAATTCTGTTTTATTCATAAGCTTCGCTATTATACCAAAAAATTTGACATCGATATATAATATATCTAATAAGAAGTATATATTCGTATTACTTCTACGTACTTTCTCGGTTTTCCAAGGGGGGGGATCGAGAACAGAATAGAGGAGGTGTGAAGCCGTGAACGGCCTGAGGAAACTGTTTGGCATTGTGACGGCTATCTTGAACGTCATAAACCAAAAGCCAGATAACCTCACTGACTTGCGGATGCATTTCAAGTGCACTTTGTGCGGGGGGTATCAGGGCTATGAAACCTCTGATGTCGCCTGCATTACAAGATGTAAGGATTTACGTTGTAGGTACATTAAAATCATCGAATATCACCCAAATCACACTAACTCATATTAGAGGCCCTTAAAAGAGGGCCTCTTAAAATGCTTGACAAGTATTACTAATTATGATATTATGGCCCATGTACAGTAACGAAAGTATATTTACAACTTGCATTTATCGGAGGGTCCTTACTGGGGATGCGCCAAGGTTAGCAGCGAAGGATACGTCTTACGTATCAAACAAAGCGGGATACGCTAAAATTTGATCCCAAGCTTCTTTGCTACTACAATGAGCCTTCTCTGGTTTGGACCTATTTTGTTTTCGATTTCCTTCTTGGATAAGAGTTTGCTACTAGGGCTTAGGATTTGTCCCTTTGCCCAGGTGCTTGCTCTTATCCAAGGAGAAAATATAATTAAATTATGGTTAGTAAATTTACAGAAAGATTAAAATCATTAGAGCTAAAACATTATTTAATAATAGTGGGTGCTATTATTGTTTTTGTGGGTATTCTAATTGGGATATTTAATTACAGACAGAATAGGTTAACCTTTGAGATAGTAATAGAAAATCCCAAAGAAGGTGAAACATATTATTCTGATTCTGTTATATTAGATGGGATGACTGAGCCTGGGGCAAAAATTATGGTAGAAAACTTAGAGACAGTGGCTGATAACACAGGTTATTTTGTTGCCGAAATACCGCTTAATGATAAAAAAAATGTCTTCGTGGTAAAAGCTGAAAAAAATGGAATCAACACTGAAAAAACTATTACGGTTATAAAAGGAGAGTTTGAAGAACCGATTGCCAAAATGCCAAAGACAACTGATGAGTCACAGTATGAAAGGCTCAATAACTCTGGCCCGGAAACCTTTTGGCTAGGGGAGCTAGCTTTAGTTTCGGGTAGTGGAATGTTATGGCGAGCTTCAAGGAAAAAACTAAATAGGACAATCTCTAAAAGTTAATTTTTCATGGTAGCCTTGTGCCAACAAACTCCGAATAACCTCGGGCAAAGTCATCTGCTTTAATTTTTTTCTTCCCTTCAATTTTGAAATATTTAGGAGAAATAGCTTTTTTCTTTGTCCCGATGATTACTTTTTCTCTCTCCTTATACACTTTACCCGGCTCATAATCACCATCAATAATTTCGATATCGTATAAATCTACTTTCTTGCCTTTAAAGTGGAAGTATACGCCCGGCCAAGGCATAAAAGCTCTTGCCGCTTGTTCTATGTTTTGCGCACAATATTTTTGAAAAAATATCTCCCCATCTTCTTTTTTTATCATCTTGGTATAAGTTACCTTGGTTTCATCTTGTTTTAGAGGTTTTAAATTACCAGCGTAAATTTTTGGCAATATCTCAAAAATCATTTTTGCGCCAAGGTGAGCTAGCTTTTCAGAAAGTTCTGGTGTTGTCTCTCCACCGGTAAGAGTGACTTCTTTTTGTGCCAAGATGTCTCCGGCATCCATCTTTTGAGATATTTTGATAATACTGACCCCAGTTTTCTTGTAGCCACACATTATACTCATTGGAATTGGGGCCGGGCCACGTAATTCAGGCAATAATGATGGGTGAAAATTAATCATACCATATTTTGGTATCTCTAATGCCTCGCTTGGAATTATCATGCCGTAAGCGGCAACAATACAAAGGTCTGGCACTATCTTAACTAAGGTTTCAGTGAGTTCATCCTTTGTGTTTGGCTCAAAAATTGAAATACCTTTTTTTTCGGCAACAATCTTAACAGCTGTCTTTTCTGGCAATTTTCCTCGACCTTTGGGTTTATCGGGGCGGGTGATAACTTGGGATATCTTAATTCCCATTTTAAGCAAATCCAGAAGAACAATTGCTCCAATTTCGGGGGAGCCTAAAAAAACTATTTTTTTAATATCGTTACTCTTCATATTATTGTACAAGCCTACCATCACTATTTAAGGTATAGAGTTCGTTATCGGGAACATGATTTAAGAACAGGTTCCCGTTCATATGGTCTATTTCGTGCTGTAAAACTCTTGCTAGAAACCCTTCGGCTTTGATTTCGATCTTTTGCCCATCAAGGTTTAGGCCGCGGACTTTAATTTTTTTTGCTCTTTTCACTTGACCATATTTTTTAGGAACACTCATGCAACCTTCGGTATCTAGCAATTCTTCTTTTGATCTTTTAATAATCTCTGGGTTTATTATTGTCAAATATTCATCACCATCTTTAAGAACAGTCATTCTAACGGGAACACCAACTTGAATTGCTGCCAAGGCTACACCCGATTCATGTTCGTTGCCATAACCTCTCATAGTTTCAGCCATATTGATTGCTAGCTTTTTTATCGAATCATCTATTCGTTTGATTTTTTTCGACTTCTGAGACAAAAGTGGGTTAGGGAAAGTTAATATTTCTAACTTCATAAGAATATTTTAGCAAATATATTAGTTTTTATAAATATTCTTAACTTTTTTGGTTGTTTATATGATTAAAAATATTCTCCGTGTTGTAAAATATAAATATGAAGATTCCAAATGAATATCCAAAATTTATTAATAAATCAGCCTTATTGATTGTCCTCGGTAGAGAAGATGGTACATTATATCTTGCTAGTAACGGTTTTATAGATAAAATAACAGAGTTTGGCGTGAGAATACCTAAATACTCTGATCGAGAAGGATTTTTCTTACGTTCTGGCGGAGGACGTTTACTTGGGACCGGTTCTGTTTATGAACCGAAAATCAAAATGGTTGAACGACGTTTTCTAAATGATTTTTCAGAAAAAATAAAAAAAATTCTTAAAGAAAACAAAGTTACCGAAATTTATCTTTTTTCGCCGAAATTTATGCATACCTACTTTGAACAAGAAATACCTCCTAAGTATCTAAAAATGGTTCGTTGCAAATTTAATGGTAATTATCGGAAAAATCATCCTCTCGAATTACTTGATAAAATAAGGATACAAATTTCTAAATCTCACCCGGGCCCTGTTCCGGTGAACAAGGAAGCTAGGAAAATATTATCTAAATTTAAAATTATAAATAAAAGAAAGGGATAGAAATGTATACTGATGAAAATCTAAAAAAAGCTTTTGCCGGGGAGTCGCAGGCAAACAGAAAGTATTTAGCCTTCGCGGAAAAAGCAGAAAAAGATGGTTTGCCACAAATAGCCAAATTATTCCGAGCAGCAGCCGAGGGCGAGACTATCCATGCCTTAAATTATCTAAAAAAATTAAAAAAAGTAGGCTCAACTACGGATAATCTTAAAGCAGCTATTGCCGGTGAGATGGAAGAGTTTTCTGATATGTACCCCTCGATGATTAGTCACGCCAAAGAAGAGGATAGGCTAGAAGCTGCGACACTATTTGGTTGGGCTTTAGAGGTCGAGAAAAAACATTCTGAATTGTACCAAAAAGCATTGGATGATATGGCGGAACTAGCTGAAACAGACTATTATGTTTGCGGCGGCTGTGGCTACTTGGCAACTGACGAAGCTCCAGATAAATGTCCTGTTTGTGGAGCGCCAACAGAAATGTTTAAAAAGATAGAATAATATTTGCAAAAAAAGATTATTTATCGTTTAATATAAATGTAATTATTAAAATGAAAGGGGGTGATAGAGCATGTTTCTAGGACTACAATGGTATTGGTGGCTAGCTATCGTTGTCGTTGTCGCTGCCGGTGTCTATTATTATATGACCAAGATGAGAAAGAAAAAATAACTTTAAGTTATTATTAATAGAGAGGCCGATTTTTAGGTCTCTCTTTTTATGTTAGAATATATTTATGAAAAAAATGCTTCTTTCCTTGTTTCTTGTAATATTCTTTGGATTCCCTGGTATAGTCTCGGCGGAAAGCGTTGTTGATTTTCAAGGTGATTATCAGCTTGAAAGTAGTGGAGAAATAGAAGTAACAGAAACTATAAAGTATGATTTTTTTGACACCTATCGTCATGGTATTTATCGCTATATTCCTTACCGATATGATTATGAGAATGGTGGAAGGTCATATATTAATATCTCGAAATTAACAGTAGAAGACCAAAATGGTCAAAAGGTCCAATTCAAAAAGTCTATTGAAAATGGGAATATTGTCTTAATGATAGGGGATCCCCAAAAAAAGATAACCGGTACAATGACTTATATTATCTCATATCGGGTAAAAGGAGGAATCAGATATCTAAAAACAGGTGATGAATTCTTTTGGAACGTGAATGGGAATGGCTGGAATGTTCCAGTTGAATCAATATCAGCCCGGGTTACTTTACCGGAAGGAATTAAAGAAGGCGATGTTCGATTAGCATGTTGGTCGGGGGAATATGGGAGCAGCACTGAGTGTGACACCAAGAATCAAGAAGGAAGGATAATAAAGTTTTCTGATAATAATTTAGCAATCGGTCATGGTTTATCATTTACAGTTGGTGTACCAGCTGGTACTTTTGAAATAAGTAAGGCCGGATTTCTTGGTTCCGGAATTTCCGACAAGATAATAATCTTTTTAGTAGCTATTTCGATTTCGGTTGTGGTCTTGGTGTTTGTTTTAATGCTTCGACATTGGTGGAAAAAAGGACGAGACCCCAAGGGCAGGGGCACATTAATAGCAGAATATAGTCCGCCAGAAAACCTGACACCGATTGAAGCCGGAACAATACTTGATGGAAAAGTAGATAGTCGTGATATCTCGGCGGAAATAATCTATTTAGCTGTAAACGGCTATTTAAAGATAAAAAAAGAACGCAACAAATTGTTTTCAGGCAACAAAAATTATACTTTTATTAGGCTAAAAGAAGCAGGCAAGAAATTAAAATCATTTGATGCAATACTTTTGGATGGGATATTTGAGTCAGCAGATGAAGTCAGGATGTCTGAATTAAAAAAGAGCTTTTACAGCAGTACTCAAAAGATGAAAACAAAGGTTTACGACAGTCTAGTAGAGGGTGGCTACTTTAAAGAAAGAGTGACGACAACTGTTGGGAAATATTTAGCATTGGCAGCAGCAATTTTTGTTATTGGTGTTGGTGTATCGCTTGCTGTTGGCCAAATTAACAATATTTTGGGGATAATTTTTATGCCGGCTTTTGTTTTTTCAGCTATAATTATAGCTGGCTTTGGTCTCTTGATGCCAGCTCGGACAGCGAAAGGGGTAACAATAAAAGAAAAAGTTTTAGGGCTTAAAGAGTACATGAAGGTAGCTGAAAGTGATAGGTTGAAATTCCATAATTCTCCCAAGAAAACACCCGAAAAATTTGAAGAGCTTCTTCCATATGCCATTGTCTTGGGTGTAGAAAAAGAATGGGCCAAACAATTTGAGGATATCTACAAAGGTCAGCCTAGTTGGTATGAAGATTCAAATTCAAGGCACTTTACGCCAATTTTGTTTGTAAGTAGCATCAATAATTTTTCAAGTGCAGTAACGACCAATATGACAACTCCTTCATCGGCTTCTGGTTCTGGCTTTTCAGGTGGAGGATTTTCTGGTGGTGGTTTTGGCGGTGGCGGTGGCGGAAGTTGGTAGTAAGCCCTTTATTGTGTAGTAAACTTTTAATATAATAGGGGGAGTATGGCAGACGAGCAACTATTGAAGGTAACAAAAAGAGAACAGGAAAAAGTAGTCGCAGGATTGATAGAAAAGTCTCGGCCTACTTCTCCGTATAATTTGTTATTGATATTCTCGGCGATAATTGTTGCTTGCGGCATTTTAATGGATAATACCCCAGTTATAATCGGAGGAATGTTAGTCACCCCAATGCTTACTCCGATATTAGCGATTGTTCTTGGCATCTCAACTGGCGAGATCGGTCTGGTTAATCGTTCTCTTTGGATTACTTTACGTTCAATCCTAATGGTTGTTATTATTGCTTTAATTTTTGGTTTTTTGTTTTCTGATGGTCTTGCCGGCAATCGCTTTATAGAAAGCATTCAACCAAATATTCTTTACGTAATTGTCTCTTTGATATCTGGTGCCGCAGCTACTTTTGCTTGGACAAACGAAGACATAAATGATGCGCTACCGGGCGTTGCTGTTGCCATCTCTATCGTTCCACCTCTTGCTGTTCTTGGTATCGGTATTGGTCATTTTTCTGCTAATTTGATACGAGACTCTTTGGTTATCTTCTCACTTAACTTTTTAGGAATTATGATGGGCTCTCTTTTGGTTTTTTCTCTTCTTCAATTTTACAAAGCTAAAAAAGTTGCTCACAAACAAATAATAGTTGAAGAACACGAGAAAGAAAGTGTTAAAAAAGAAAATGAAAGAGAAGCTAAAAAATAGAATTAGGGTTGAATCGGATATCAAGAAAGAGCTTGAAGAAATTGAAAAAATTCTAAAAAGTGATGAGCCTCAGGATGTTAAATTTCGTTCTGTAAGAGCTATCTTTAACGAATTATCGGAAGAAATTTTTGAGGCAAAGGTAAATGCTATGTTTGAATCACGGACTGGGTTGCTTTCTTCCTCCTTTGGGGAAGAGGCTTTAGCAAAAGAGGTTGAGCAAGCAAAAAGAACGGGTAATAAATTTTGTGTCACGTTAATGGATATCGACTTTCTAAAATATATTAATGATAACTATGGACATGTTGTTGGAACGAAAGTAATCGTAGAAGTAGCCAGAGCAATAAAAGAGAAGGTAAGGAAATATGACATTGTTTGCCGTTATGGTGGAGATGAATTTTTGATTGTTTTTCCTAATACTGATATTACCAAGGCAAAGAAAATAGTTGGTAGGATTAAAAGTGAGATTGAGCAAAAAGTTTTCGAAAAGAAAGTCAAAGTTACTTTAAGCATTGGTGTTGTAGAATGTTGCAGTGATAAGCGAGTTACGGTTGAGAAAATACTTAAAAAGGCTGATAAAAATCTATATGAAGCTAAAAAAATTAGGACTAACGTAAATTTAAAGTGAGCTTTCAGGGTCTACATCAACTATCCACCCCGGCTTCATAATCTCTCTAAGAGTTTCTACTATTTTAAAAATATCAACTTCTCTTTGACTTTTAACTTTAACCAATATTTGCCAGTTAAAATAGCCTTGTTTTTTGAATATAAAGCTGGGGTTAGGCCCTAGAATTTCTGATTTTTTACCTATTTTTTCAAGTAGCAGAGCTGACATTTCTTTGGCTTCTCGTTCAGCTCTAAGTTCATCTTTCGATTTATAACCCAGCTTTATCAGGCTTGTAAAAGGAGGGTACTGATATTTTTTTCTAAATTCAATTTCTTTTTTATAAAATTCTATATAATCATGTTTTTTAGCGTAATCGATAGCATAATTTTTTGGAGAATAAGTTTGAATTATGGCATGCCCTGGATTGTATCCTCGGCCAGTCCTACCAGCTACCTGGGTAAGCAAACCAAATGTTCTTTCAGCGCTTTTGTAATCGGGAAGATTCAAGGTTGTATCAGCAGCAATAACTCCTACCAAATCAATATCAGGGAGATCCCAACCTTTTGCAATTATTTGAGTTCCGATCAGGATATCAAAATTTTTGTTTTTAAATTCTTCGTAAATCACCTGATGAGAACCTCTTTTTTGTGTAGTGTCTCTGTCCATTCGGGCGACCTTAGCCTTTGGAAAAGATTTTTTTATCTCGATTTCAACCCTTTGAGTTCCTAGACCAAAGTACTTGATAGCGTATGAATTACAGCTAGGACAATTCGATGGTATTTGCTTTCTATAATCACAATGATGACATTTCAAAATTTGGTTTTCATTGGGGTGATAGACTAGGGGAAGGTCACAATTGGGACATTTTTCGATATAGCCGCAATCTCTACAAACGACAAAACTTGATGCTCCTCTTCTATTCAAAAACAATAATACTTGTCTTTTTCTATCCAGGGTTTCTCGAATGTTTTCGAGTAATAGGTCGGAAAAAATACTTTTGTTCTTTTTTTTAAATTCTTCACGCATATCAACGATTGTGACTGGTGGTAGACTGTTTTGAATAACTCTTTTATCAAGCGAATAATATTTGTATTCATTATTCATAGACTTGTTATATGACTCTATTTTCGGTGTGGCTGAACCAAGGATAACTTTGGTTCCTAGCATTTCAGCTAACCATGAGGCTACTTTGATTGCCTGATATCTAGGAGATTGGTCTTGCTTGTAGCTTGATTCATGTTCTTCGTCAATAATAATGTATGCTAGATTTTTTATAGGTAGAAAAAGGGCACTTCTAGCTCCTAGCACCACTTGTTTGTTACCTGATTTAATCTCTTGCCAAGTATGGTATTTTTCTGTTTCTTTTAAATCGCTATGCCAAACAGCTACATTGCCAGGAAATCTTTTTTCAAATCTTGATAATGTTTGAGGAGTAAGAGATATCTCGGGAACTAGTATTATGGCTCCTTGATTGTTTCTAAGGGCATCTGCCACTAATTGAAGATATATTTCTGTTTTGCCAGACCCGGTTACGCCGTGAACTAAATGTTTAGTTTTAGGGTTTGATTTAACTATTTTTTTTATAATGTCTTTTTGAGCCGGGGTCGCTGTGGGAGGGTTTTCTTTTTTTCCGGGATTATTTTCATTCGTTATTGTTCTTCTTTTCTTCCCAAATTCAAAAGGCAAAAAGGTTCTTAATGTTTCCCCTAATGTAGCAAAATAGTATTCAGCAATCTTTTTAGCTAATATCACCTGCCAATCTGTCAATACGGGTTCTGGTTCTAATATTTTTAATATTTCTTTAGTCGGGTAGTTAGGTTTAGAAACTTTTTCAAATACAATCCCTTTAAGATTCCTATTTCTTAAAGGGATTTGGACAATACAGCCAATTTGAATATCAGCAGATGAACTGTACGTGAATGTTCGGGATTCTGGTCCAGTTTTTTTAAGTGGCAAGACTTCGTAGTAGTTCATGTATTTATTATATTGTAAGAAGCAAAAAGAAGGAAATTGAAAGTATATATGCTTGAAAATTAACTGCGATAAAGATATAATTTAGAGCATCTTAAGGGGGCTATATCATCAAAAAAGAAAAAGGTGAAATAAAGAGTTCTATGGGAAAGCGTTTTACGTCTATCTTACATAACATACGCTTCTATACTACTCATCACCTACATCTAAAAGCTACTAAATGGAGTTGGTACAAAATTTGGCATGATAAAAAGTATTCTCATCATGTTCATCTTTTAATTTTCTTTGTTTATACCGCCTCAGTCATATTTGCAGCGTTTGTTTTACCAGGCAGATCTTACGCTGCTTTAACGGAACAGAATCTAACAATTGATACGGAAGCAGAATTTAACAATGGGACCTTTTCGAATTCGGTGGTTAACGGTGATCAAGTGGAATTGGAGCCTGTTACATTATCTAATTCGGGCGGAGGAGATTGGGATTACAGAAGTAAGATAACAATTGATAACACAGCTGGCTCTGAACTAACTGATTATCAGATATCAGTTGATTCAGAGAAAGACCTAGTTGGACACTGGAATTTTGATGAGAATTCAGGAACTACGGCCTATGATTCGAGTTGGCGGGGGAATGACGCAACTTTATATAATGGGGCGAATCCAAATGTAGAAGGGAAGTACGGCAATGGGATTAGTTTTGACGGAATTAATGATTACATTAAGGTAGTCTCGGATTCTTTTATCTCTGATAAATTTTCAGCAATTGCTTGGATAAAAACTGATGTGGCTACTGCTGGAACTATTTTCTCTTATACCAACCCATCTGCCTATTATGGATGGTCGGCGATAACACTAAACACAGGAAACGTAAGGTTTTATACTCATAATAATGTTGGTGGATCAATTGTAACTCTTGATTCAAACGCCTTAGTGAATGATGGCAAATGGCATCAAATTGTTTTTGTTGAAGATAACACTAATATGAAAATCTATATTGATGGCCTGCTAGATGCTTCAATCGCTTCTGGCACTAAGCAGTGGACGACATCAATGGCTCTTTATCAAGGGGCTAGGAGGCCAGAACATGTAAGTCCAACTAGTTGGTTCAGCGGCATTATCGATAACTCAAAAATCTACAATAGGGATCTTTCTGCTACCGAAGTTTGGAATGAATATCATCAACAAAAACCTTTAAAGTTTAATAATTTTCAGCTAGACGGTGATGATATTAGGTTTACAGATAGTGATGGTAAGACGGAACTAAACTACTGGCTAGAAAACTTCAATAACACATCAATCGGTGAAAAGAATTATAAGGCTTGGGTGAAAGTAGACGTAGGAGCGGGGGCTACTAAAGATATTTATATGTATTATGGGAATTCGAGTGCAACAAGTTCGTCAAATGGCAATAATGTATTTGATTTGTATGAAGATGGAGATGGTGAAATTAATAGCAATCTTATCATCAATACCTCAGGGACAGCTAACGTTATGAACAGTGTTTCGAAAATTCATGGAGTTTCTGGTTCAACGGATAGTGGCTACATTTTTGGAAAAGAACAAGGTTCAAGCTCTTATTGTGCATCAACTAAGGTTGCACAGACATCGGATCCATCAGATTCTTCGAGTTTAAATGTGTTAAGTGTTTACGATGGCTCATCTGTACCAATCCCAATGGCAAACACAAGCTTCAATCCTGGCGTTCGTATTGAAATTGCACGAAATTCTCCGAATAATGCTTATTCGAATATGTTTTATCTTCATTATTTGAATTCGTCTGGTAATCATTATTTCTGGCATGGTGTAAGTGGCTGGAGTACCAGTACAGCTTCAACAAGATTTCTTGGTGGCTCTGGTGAATATCAGGTTATAAACTGCTTTGATGGTGATAAGTATACCCTAGATATTAAAAATAGCAATGGGAAGTCTGTAATCAATGGTCCGGCCTATATTAATTCATCCGATGTTTATGCTTTTTCTAATGGTAGAGTAATTTACTCAGGCGATCCATTTACCAGTCATTATTATCTAGGTCAAAATTTTGATGATTATTATATTACTACTTTGGCGAATAATCAGCCAATCATCACTGAGTACTCTGGTTTTATTCGCATGCCATATAAAAAAGAGATTGTTTTTGACACAACTGCTTCTGGTGCTAGTGTAGCTACTGATCAATATAATTTCCCGGTAGCGATCGAAATTAATTCTTCAAGTTGGCCAGATCAATCGGAAAGGGATGCCTTCTTTAATAATGCTGGCGCAAATGGCAAAAGCATTCAATTTTGGGATTCAGGTGAAACTTACTTGTTGGATTATGAGGTCGAATACTTCGATAGTGTTAGTAAGGAAGCACTATACTGGGTAAAGGTTCCTAAGATAGACGGGAACTCTAATACTGACAAGATAGAGGTTGCTTATGGTAAAGACTATGATCTAGAGTTTGATGATATTCCAGCTGTTTGGAGCAATGGATACCTAGGGGTTTATCATCATGCTGATGGTTCAAATTCAGTTAGTTCTAGTTATCCAATGTCTGTTTTTGGCGCTACTGTGATAAATTCAGATCTAGGAAAGGCACATATCCTTGATGGTGATAACGATTATCTATTATTAAATAATACCACTGATGATATTTCTTTCTCATTAGAGGTCTATGGTAAAAAACTTGATAATCAATATAATAGTGCCTATTTTAAAGGCTATTATATATTATCAACAAATGCCCAGTACAGCTTAATTAATTTTGAATATAATGATAATTTACCTGAATTTGTCGTCCGTTTAAACTCTAACCAAGTAAAAGCCAAGGCTACTCAGACAATCAATAATAATCAGTTCTATTATCTAGCTGGAGTAAAAGATACTTCTAATTTGAAATTATTTGTTAACAATGATGAAAAGATAACAGCTACAGGGGCTCCCAATCCTTCGAGTGGCTATGGATGGTACACGGTCCAGAATCCCAATAACATGGTCTACTATCCTAATGTAGTTTACAGCGAGACTAGGTACTCAGCTTTTGCTAGAACTGATGATTGGATGAAACTATCATATTTCTCTATGGCTAAAACAATATTTAGTGGCGATGGGATGATAAACTTCGGGTCTCAAATGGCTGCAAATTATCAACCATTTGGCTATCAAACCTCTGGAACCTATACTTCTTCTTCAACGATAGCCACGAATGTAATAGATATGGGTTGGATAGGAAGCGGTTCTTGGTCAACAGTCGTCGATAATTTTACCGCTTCTGTTACTATACCGTCAGCTGAAGAGAGCATTACTTTTGAAGCCAAAACAGGTCATGACCATGACGGGGACGGGACAATCACTTGGGCTGGAACTTGGCAAAACTTAGGGACAGCAACTACTACTGGTACGTTTGTTGGCAATAATACGGCCTGGGATGCCCTTGATGATGATACTGCAGGTTATTCTTGGAACTATCTGCAAGTTAGAGCTACACTTTCCTCAACTGATGGAGCTTCTACCCCCGTCATTTCTTCCTATACTATTACTTTTGGAACCGATATTACTGATCCAGTTAATCCTACCTCAGCTACTGCCTATACCAACAATACCAAAGGTACTGAAATAACAAACAACACCTTTACTAATGAAGAAACCCCATATCTTGAATGGGCTGGGGCGAGTGATGGAGTAGGAGAGTCAGGGCTTGACTGCTACTATATATATTTTGGCACTGATATAAATGCTGACCCAGAGACAGCCGGTCTTGAAATCGGCGGTAATAATTGCCACACAAGTGAGAATATGGATTTGACTACTGTTGATACTAATCCCCTGGTAACTGCCTCATCGGGTGATATTTTCTATTTGCGGATAGATACAAAAGATATAGCCGGAAATGTTAATGATATGCCAAATGGTCAAGCGTTGTTTACCTACAAATTTGATGAAACTGAACCCACAAACCCAACACAAATTAATCGTAATCCAGTTGGTTGGACTAATGTTAACTCCTTCTCTTTCGATTGGCCAAGTGAAGGTGAAGAGAATGGTGGTAGCGATATTCACTCCACTGTTTGTGGTTATGAATACAAGAGAGGCAATGGCACAGATTCATGGAGCTATACCACGAATACTGATGTTGCCGGTATCGAAGCTTATCAAAATGGCACCAACGTTTTTATGTTAAGAGCGAAAGACTGTGCAGGCAATGTAGCTGACTCAACTTTGAACACTAATTATTATTATTCAGCTAATGCTCCTTCTGAACCCCAAAATCTTACTGTTACGCCTAATAGTAATACTAGTAATGCGTTTAATTTCACTTGGGATAAGCCCTTTTCATATAACGAGGGGATAAAGGGTTATCGATGGAGTATAAATGCTTTGCCATCAGTTGATAATACCGTCTATTTAGCTTCTAGCGGTGAGCCAACTTCAACCGGTGTTATCGCTGCGGCAACTCAACAAGGTTTAAATACTTTTTATGTTGTAGCTATCGATAATACTGATAATGTTAACTATGCTAACTTTGCTTCGATCCAATTCGAATGTAATACAGCAGCGCCAGGGGCCCCCTTAAATCCTGTTATCTCCGATATTTCAAATCGAGAAACGGAAAACTGGGCTTTGGCTATTTCTTGGAACACTCCAGTTGGCGGAGGAGCGGTTGATCATTATCGAATTTATCGATCTACTGATGATGTTAATTATGCCCAAGTGGGAACTTCCACTACGACCACTTTTGCTGAGTCCGGTCTTTCTAACGAAATTCTCTATTACTACAAGATATATGCAGTTGATAATGCTGCTAGTTTATCGGCTCCTTCAACAATTGTATCAGATCAACCTACTGGTAAGTTCACTGAGCCACCGGCAATAGTCTCTGGCCCAAATGTAACGGCTACTGCTGTCGGTGCGATTGTTACTTGGAGTACCGATAGACCTTCGTCAAGTTTTGTTGAGTACTCAAAAGATACTTCCTACTCTCTCTCAAATGGTTCCTTAGCGCCGCTAACTTCACATACCGTAGAGCTTTCTGGCCTTGATCCATCTTCTACATATAATTTTAGGGTTCAATCTTTGGATGAGAATCGTGATTATGCTGCCTCTGAGGCCTATTCCCAAAACTATACCTTTGCCACTTCGGCAGCTCCTGGAATATCGGAAGTTAAGATATCCGATATTTCTCTCTCATCAGCTATCGTCTCTTGGAAGACTACTTCCTCAGCTACTTCCGCGATAAAATACGGGGTATCTACTTCATATGGTCAAGAAGTTGTTGATAAGTCTAGTTCACAAACAACTCTTCATACTATTAAGCTCTCGAACCTAAATCATTCAACTACTTATAATTTCAAAATCACTGGAACCGATATTGACAACAACTATATGGAATCTGATAATTATGTTTTTTCTACCCTAACCTACCCTCGTATCTC
>DDHN01000013.1:0-12546 GCA_002338125.1 Patescibacteria group bacterium UBA1875
GGCGTCTTCGACGATCAGAAGCCCGTGTCGGACTGCTACGTCACGGACAGCATCCATGTCGACGCACTGTCCGAAGATGTGTACCGGCAAGATGGCCTTGGTCCGTTCCGTAACTGCCGCTTCGATCAGAGACGCATCGATGTTGTAGGTTCCCGGCTCGATGTCAACGAAAACCGGGGTGGCTCCTACCTCAACGATGCACTCCATGGTGGCACAGAAGGTGAACGGAGTCGTGATGACTTCGTCACCCGGACCGATCCCGAGCGCCCGCAGAATGATCGCGAGTGCATCGGTGCCGTTACCACAGGCAACGGCATAGTCCACACCGACATAATCGGCAATGGCCTTTTCAAGCTCCTTGACCTTCGCCCCACCAATGAACTTGGCAGAGCTCATGACATCGAGCCAGACAGCGTCCAGCTCGTTTTTCTGCTCCCGATATTGACCCGGGAGATCGAGCAAGGGTACCTTCATCTTATGCCTCCTCGTTGCCGAGCAGCTCCTCCTCGGGAACTGCTTTTCGGAACTTGGCCGGATTGCCAAACCATAGCTCTCCGGCTGGTACGTTCTTGGTCACAACTGCTCCGGTACCGATGAAGGATTCTTCGCCAATCTCGATCCGGGGCAGGATGTGGACCCCACCGCCAACCCTGGCACCCTTCCTGATAGTACAGCCCTTGATCAGAGCATGGCGCTTCTCAGTCCGGCCCATGTAGTTGTCGTTGGTAGTAACCACCATAGGAGCAATGAAGACATCCTCTTCGATGGTCACATAGGCGGTGATGTAGGAACCGGTCTGGATTTTGGTCCGAGACCCGATAGCCGTGTCGTTCTCAACAGTTACGGATCGCCCGATAACAACATCGTCGCCGATAGTGCACCTCTCGCGTATCCCGGCGTTGTCGCCGATGATACAGTTCTCGCCGATTGTCGTTCCGGCCGTCAGGACGGTGTGACTGCCGATGTAGGAGCCACTGCCTACCACAAGCGGTGGTAGATCTCCCTTTTTTGCTGTGGATCGGGGCGAAAGTTTTGGCCTTCGCCCCACCACAGCACAATCAGCAATTGTCACGTTATCGCCGATGACGGTTCCAGCATCGATGGTGACGTTGTATCCGATGGATACATTAGCACCAATCTTGGTCGTAGGGTCAACGTTGCTACACATCGTCTATACCCCACTTACGAGCTTGATCGGAGTACCGCCTTCGGCTATGGACTTGTCGACGGCCTCAAGGACCCGAACAACCGAGAGCCCGGAAAGACCATCACTCTCGGGCTGCTCACCGCTCCGGCAGCAGTCAACAAAGTGCGTCAACTCATCTGCCAGCGGCTCTCGCATCTTGAGCGACGGTATCCGAATCTCCCCGAAACGCAGGGTCAGGTCTTCACCGTAGGACATTGCGTCCTTTGGCTCCCCAACTCCCTTGTCGTAGATCCAGATCTTATTGTCCGGATCCATATCGTCAAATACCAACATCTTCTTGGTACCGACGATTGTGAACTTGCGGATCTTGTGCGGATCAAGCCAGGACACGTGGATGTTGGCCATCTTCCCACTCGGGAAATGTAGGTTGGCAAAGACCGTATCCTGCACCCCATTGGTCAGATAGTCAGCCCCCACAGCCGACACCGAGTCAGCTTCTTCGCCCAAAAGATACAGGGCGATAGAAACATCGTGCGGCGCCAAGCTCCAGAAGGCATTTTCCTCTGTCCTGACCTTGCCGAGGTTGAGCCGCTGGGCATAGAGGTAGAGCACCTCGCCCAGCTCACCCGAATCGATGATTCGCTTGCACTCACGAACAGCAGCATGGTAGACCATCAGGTGGCCAACCATAAGCCGAACGTTCTTCTCCTCCGCCATCGCCACCAGCTCTTCGGCGTCAAGCGACGTCAAAGTCAGCGGCTTCTCGACGAAGCAGTGCAGACCAGCCTCGATGACCTTCCGCGCCACTGGGTAGTGGCTCGGGGCCGAAGAGACAACGATGACAGCATCCAGGTTATAATCGCTGAGCAGATGCTCAACATTATTAACTGTTGCTGTCTCAGGCCAGGCCTCATGGGCCTTAGCCAGGTTCGCCTGTGAGCTGTCACAAATCACAACAAGCTCAGCACCGGCGACCTTCGTGGCTACGTTACGGACCAAGTTCGGCCCCCAATAACCGTAGCCAACAACACCAATCCTTACCATGGGTCCCATCATGGGAATCTCCCATCTCTCGTGACCGATCCCTCGGTCTTTTCCTTTTATCTGAAGAGGTTTTCCCCATTACTTTATTGATTTCCCTTTCAAGATTCGTTCGAAAAGGCCATGTCAAGACATGACCCTCCGAAATCAAGCTATGTTAACATTTTTAATAAGTTTTTTCAACTAATCTCACAACCAAGTCAACCAAATATCCATAGAGTTGGAAATATTCGAGAGTGGGTCTGTTGGAGCCTGAAACACTAGAATATCCTTGTATATACACGGCATCGCATTAAAAAAAAGCGGGAAATCAATTACCGTATTTGTTCTTGTCCCCAAATTAAATACATTAAGATATATGGAACCGCCACTTATTGTTTCGTAAACTATTCTATCTTCGTAGATAGCTGGTGACCCCCCATTACCATTCTCAGAGATAATTATCCCTTCTCGAGTCTCATAGTTATATGCTTTAATCTTTTCCCCTTCACACCATGTAAGCCAACTACCCGAAATAGCGACCAAACCAGAATCGTGTGAATCGTCTTTTTCATATACAATATCACTAGTTTCAAGGTTTTTAACCACTAGCTTGTAATTGCTACCTTCTTTTTCCTTCCAAATAACAAGGTTGTTCCAAATATCGTAATCGAATTGGGAATTTTCTGATTCGTGTACAGGATTGACCTCTGCTGTCCCGTTGATATTAGTAAAGTAAAGCTGATTTTTACTACCCCAAACAACATAGCCTGTCTCAGATACCACTGGGGCACTATCCCCGAGTGAAGTTTCGGTTAGAGGGATATCAATGCCTGACTCGATATTATGGCAATATATACGGGGACTACCGTGATGGCTGTTTTTACCAAGATAACAAAACCAATCATTTATGATTTCCGGAGAATAGGGACCTTCAATTTTCTCCCAATCACTGCCAATTTTTATCTCCTCTAAATTATCAGTAGTTATGTCGTAATAATGCAGAGCCCTTTTATATGGAAACCTATTATTTTCATAACCCATATCTTCCCAAATAATTTTTTCGTCTCCGATTTTAGGGTGCTTTTGTATAGTATTGTTTTGAGTAAGATTAAGATATTCTCTCTTTCTAATAATTGTTACTTCATTTGAATAAGCACTACGTCCGTCTTTTTCAAAAGTAGCTATTGAATAATAATAATTATTTTCAACTAATAGCTTTGAATTATCGACGTATTCTTTTATTGATTGATCCGTAATAGTCTCGATTAATGTTCTGGTGGCGAGATTCTTTGTCCCCCCAGTAACTTCTGAGCGATATATTTCAAATTTAGTAAATTCTTTTGATGTATTTTCATCCCACGAGAGAACCACTCCGCCCGTTGTAATCTCTGCCGTAAGTTTCTGGGCAGCCACAGGAGGCTTAGGACGATGAGAATTAATGAATTCTGAAGGGTTTACATAATATTCTTCTACTTTGGATTTAGGCCAGTTTATCACAAATGCAGTAGCTGGCCGATATTTTTTACGAATCTCAAAATGAAGATGATAATTTTTTTTACTCCCATGCCAGTAATCACCAACTTCACCGATTTTTTCACCTCTTTTGACTAAAATATTTTTTTTATTTAAAAATTTCGACTCTATAGAGCTAAGATGAGCGTATTGAGACCAAAAAGTTGATCCATCAAGTAATTTATGTTCAATTAGCATCAAATAACCCCAATCAACTTCTGCAAAGCTTGAGAATTTAACCAACCCATCACTTATCGCATAAACCGGGTCGCTTGCATCATTATTATCGTTACCATAATCTCTAGAGCTATTATCATCATTCCAATCCTCTCCCGGATGAAATTCCGATATTCCATCATTGGTGTAATCCCATCTTTCCAAATAGGACAGCCCGCTATCAAGCGAATATCCGATACTATTCGGAGCCCCTAACGGATAATCAAATCCATCGGTTAAAGGAGTTTCAATAGATGCATAAGTATTTTGAGGTAAAAAAAATATAACAATTATTATTAATATACTAGTTGATGCTTTTAATAACTTGCTCAACATAAGAATAGCCTTCTCCCCCAGGTAAAATATTGTATATATTTTTATTAAATTTCAGTACGTAATAAGACGACATCATACCACTTGTTTCTTTAAATACATAGACTTTATGTGAACCTATCATTTTTATTTCTACTAAGCTGCTAATTATGGGTGAGTCTTTGTGATTATCTTCCCACCATTCATCAATTGCTATACCATCATCTGGGTACAAAAAAAGACCTATACCACTATATGAATCTTCGTCTGGGGCGATACTAAAAATGCCTTGATCTGAACGAATAATTCCCCACCCCTCCGGATACTTCAACGAAAACCCATACTCTTCGTTTACATACGTAGACCATCCCTTTATTGGATCAACTTCTCCACCTTCATTAGCCTCAACATCTCCTCCATCATAGGCGACATCCTCAATCGCTTCACCGATTGGAAGAGAAACTGATTTTATCGGTTTAGCAACTGACTCTTTTATACTCTCCCTTATCTCCCCCCTTGTTTCTTCGGGGATGAAAGCAGGCGAATCTTTTGTATAAATTAGACAGAAAAATAATGACACTATTGTAAGAGATATAACAATAATCCAAACAATGATATTGCGTCTTTTTGAAAAATGTTTCTTAACCTTTTCTAAGATTATTTCCATAAGCGTTTCCATAATTATACATAACCACTAAAATATCGCAACCCTTAATGAACTGAACAAGTAATACAGGGGTCATAGGCTCGAACCAGCATTTCTAATTCTCGCTCTCTTCTCGGTATTGTCACCGACTTGTTCTGTCTGAGGTATTCATTAGCATCATCTTCTAGATTGGTAAGGTTTTGAACAGTTGGAGTAACAATATCACAATCAGTTACCAAGCCGTTTTTATCAAACTTGTACATATGATAAAGGGTGCCTCGTGGAGCCTCAATTGCTCCAACCCCAACCGCCGGCCCTACCTGATAACCAACGTTCAGCCGTTCTGACCTACTTTCAAGATATGCTACCAAGAACATCTCTACCTCTTCTAAATAATTAAGAACTTCTAGCGCTTGGGCAAGATTGTTTTTAAAGGAGTTTGTAATCGGAATCTTAATCTTAAATTCATTTATAGCTGCTTGCGTCTTTGGGTGAAAATCGGTCAGCTCCATCATGTTTACTCGGGCAATAGCTCCGACCATAAATCCCTTTTTGTTGTGCTCAGCAAACTTAGCAGTCGATCCGGTTCTGATTTTCTCTGATATTATATATTGGTAATTTGAAATATCCTTTTCTAGACCATTTGAGGAAACAATCGTATCCCCCAGAATATCGATAAATCCATTTTCAGCTAAAGCCAAATAGGTAGTTTTACGATTAAGATAAGGATATCGGAAACCGGAGAATAAATCGATAGTCTCCTGGGCTAACCTAAAAGCCCCTCGGACTCGAACTATTAATTTTTCTACTTCCTCTCTTTTGGGAGTCTTGGTGAAGCCACCGACAGTTGGGGTTATGGGGTGGATCGCTCGGCCCCCCAAAACTTCGATAATTTTGTCGGCTGTTCCCTTTAACGAAGAAGCAATCTCAAAAATTCTTGGGTCTTTTTCATGTAGCTCAATACCACTTTTTACACCTAAAAAATCCGGTAACGCCAGGAAATATAGATGGAGGATATGCGATTGAACAATTTGAGCGGCAACAAGAGCTTTTCTAAGATTTTTGATAGAATCGTTAGGCAAAACCTCAAAAGCATTCTCGATGGCATCTATGGAAGCAAAAGTATGCGCAGTGGGACAAACACCACAAATTCTAGCGGTTATAAATGGGAGGTCTTTGTATGACTTTCCGATTACTAATCTTTCAAAAAGCCTTTCTCCTTCATCTATCTCAATCTTGACCAAACCTTCTTTGGTATCATATTTTAACCGGCCGTGACCTTCTATTTTAGTAATATAATGATGGGCTGTATTATGAGACATAATTCTCCTTATTTTCTTTTTGTTATGTAATCTTTGTATTCTTCGGCGTTTTTAAAATATAGTTCTAGATTATCTTTTAAATATTTTTTATCAGTATACTTTCCAGCAACATTCTCCATAGCTTCAATATTGGCACCCTCAACTGGACCAAAGCAACCATAACAACGAAGCCCGTTTGTGGGACAAATGGCACCGCAACCTCCTTTGGTTATCGGGCCCAGACAAAACCCATCTTCTAAGAATAAACAAGTATTGTTTCTGGCCTTACATTCTAGGCATACAGGATATTTAATTTCTTTGTACTTTTTTCCGCTCGTAACAGCAGCTAAAAGACGCTCTAGCTCATTTTTATCTATCGGACAACCCGGTAGATTGATATCGACATCGATATAGTAAGAGATGTTTTTAGGGCTACGAGAAGTTGCCTTGTATTTCTCGCCATATACCTTCTGTATATTCAGCGCTCTTCTACTTTCAGGTAGCGCTGCTTGCAAGCCACCGAAAGTAGCACAACTTCCTAGGGCCACTATTGTTTTTGAAGCCGCCCGAGCTTTTTTGACTGCGACTACATCATCATCGGTAATAGGGCTTCCCTCTATAAAGGTAATGTCAAATGGCCCTGTACTAGCGCCGTTAGAAAGAAGTCGCCAATTAGCAAGCTGAAAATCCTTCCCTTTGGCAGCCAATTCCTCCCGAAGGGCCAAAAATTGCAGTTCGCAACCCTCGCAATCCGTTAAATCAAAAATAGCTACCTTGATCTCTTTCATGAGAAAACCTCTTTATTGTATTTTATCTTATCATAAGAGAATACCGGACCATCAAGACATACATAATACTTACCACACGTACAATGTTGGCACTTGCCAACCCCACAATCCATCCGTCTTTCGAGTAAGAAATAGAGATCTTTTTCAGCAATTGTTTTCCCGGCATAGCGATCAATAATTGACTTATAAACTTTTGGTGGCCCACAAACAATCATTGTCGAACCTCTTTTTATCTTAACCTTATCATAAAGTTTTGTGACGTTTCCGACACAACCGCTCCAATCAGTTCCGCAATCGTCGACAGTAAGATTAACCTCTGTAAACTTGCTCCAACTACTGTATTCCTCACGATAGATTAGCTGTTCTTCACATCTAGCTCCATGGAGTAAGGTTAGTGATTTTACAAATTGAGGCTTTTTTTCGATGTGGAGAATAAGAGAGCGAATCGGAGCGAGACCGATTCCACCAGAAACTACTACAAGGTCCTTGTTTTTAAGATGGGTCATCGGAAAACCATTTCCAAAAGGTCCGCTAATGCCAACGTATTCCCCAATAGACATTCCAAAGAGTTTTTCAGTCACTAGCCCAACTGCCCGGAAAGTAACTTCAAATGAATTTTTTTTAGCTGGTAAGCTGGATATCCCAAGTGGGATCTCTCCGAAACCAAGCACGGTAACAAGAATAAACTGACCCGGAATAAAAGAAAAAGGCTTTTTATCAAGGAGCTTGATTTCAATAGAGGCGATATCTTCGGCAAGAATTTTTTTACCTATAATTTTCCCTTTTCGAGGTATATAGTTTATATTTTTCATTTTTTGGTCCTTTTCTTGTAGTCGTTAAGGACAGTTCTTAAAACTTTTTGGTAATTTATCTTTGCTGGACAATAAACAATACAGCGATTACAGTCAACGCAACCTTCAAAACCATATTCAGAAGGCATTCGGACAAATTTATGAAAATACCAGTTATATATCCTATTCTTTAATTCTTCTCGATAGTTACAACTATTAACCGCGGCAAAATCTTTAAGAAGGCAAGAGCTCCAATTACGACATTCAGTCCCTTGTTGGTTATTACAAAAATCAATTTCAAAAGAGGTGTCAAAGCAATAACATAGCGGGCAAACATAACTACAAATACCGCAACCAAAACAGGTTTTGGTAAGCTCCTCCCAAATTGGATGATTTTTTGATTTTGCTACAGCCTGTGACAGGTCAGGGTCTGATAAATATGAGTCTTTTTTTGTATAAATTTTAGGTGTCTTCACTTTATGGTTTTCAAAATATTTTTTAGAAATAATTTTTTTCCCAAGCTTGGAGCCAGCAAAAGACGCAAAAACCCCATCGCCGATTTCTTGCAGGTATACATCAAACTCAATATCTTGAGGCGGTGACAGTTTGTCAACGGCGACAAGTACAGTTTTGTCTCTTCTTTCTTTGAAGTTGAGGTCTGTTACTGGGGTTTCAAAAACCTTTCCGAGCCTCTCGACAGCTAAGAGATCTACAAGCGACAGACCAAAAATGATTTGAGGAGAAGACTTAGTTTTTTTTATCTCCTCCTTATCATACTCAAACAAAACATCTTTAGATGGTAGTAAAAATTCTTTAGGTGAGGCTACTGTTAATGGATAAAGAAGAGCCAATCGATCACTCTTTTCATATTCTTTCCAAATATATTGGCCAGAAAAAGAAGCTAGGTCTTTTTCGACCGGCACGTAAAGCTTAAATTCTTGGGCAAGCTCAACCAAAAGATCAGGAATCTGAGAATCATAAATAATCAAACTCATTAGGATACCGCCTTATGTACTTTATCAATGATATCGGCCATGCTGTTTTCAGATTTTACGATAAAATCAAAAGCACCACACTCTAACGCCCTTTCCTTGGTTGCTTGATCCGAAAGAGCCGTCAACATTATAACTTTTGTATCCTCCATCCCCGGAGTTGATTTAAGGATATCAAGAACGTGAAGACCGTGTATTTCCGGCATCATAATATCAAGCAATATTAAATCTGGTTTTTCTTGCTCAGCCTTGGCCATCGCCTCTTCTCCGTTAGAAGCGGAGATCACCCGATAGCCCCTGGCCATTAAAGCCGAAGTATAAAGTTTTATCAAAGTGTCATCATCGTCGACAACTAATACTGTTGGTTTCATTTTTTCTCCTTTTTTAGTATAACAAATGCTTTTATCGGCTACTGGTTTCTTTTGGTGGTTTAAGCGGTACGGTAAAATAGAACTTGGAACCCTTCCCAATCTCTGAACTAACACCAACCCGCCCACCTAGCCTTTCAACCAGGACCTTAACGATATAGAGGCCTAAGCCAGCCCCGCTTGTCTTTCGAGTCTCCCAATTTTCAGCCCGAAAAAATTTTCGATAAATATTCCCTAGATCACTTTTTTCTATTCCTACCCCCGTATCTAAAACACTGACAATTACTTCGTTTTTAAGTAGCCCTAGCTCTACCTTTACCTCTCCTTTGTCTGTAAATTTAAGAGCATTGCCAATCAAATTAACCAATATCTCTCTAACTTTAACCGGATCTGAAAATATTTTTGGTATTTTTTTGGAGGTCGTTTTTTTAAAGGTCAGCTTAATGTTTTTTCTTAAAGCTGATTTTCTATAAGTACCAACAACATCCCTTGCAAACTTTTCTATCTGCATCTCTTTCAGATCAACTTCCAGTTCATCTTCCTCGGCCTTAACAACAGTTAGGATATCAGTAACTAACCTATTTAATTCACCAGCTGCCTCATGGGCCTTTTCAATATACTCCCGAGTTTCCTGGTCATACTTTAACTTAGAAGTGGGGTCGAGAATATAGTAGAGGTAGCCCTCAATCACGCTAAGTGGAGTCCGAAGTTCATGAGAGGCAATTGCATTGAACTCCGCTCGCTGTTCTTCAATTCGTTTTTCCTTAGTGATATCTCGGAAAAAGATAATCGCCCCCTTTAAGTCCTTTTCCGCTATTACCGGGGTAATATTGGTATGAAGCCGAATTGTTTTTTCGGGACCAATAATTCTAAAATCATTTCGAACTGAATGTTGCAAGCTCCCAAAGGCTTCTTTTGTGATTAATTCAGGACCATTTTCGCCTACGGTTGGCATAAAGTCATTAATATCACGACCTAATATTTTTTCTTGTGTTGCAATTATCCCCAATATTTTTAGAGCCGCTTTATTGAAAAATGTTATTTTACTTTCAGCATTAACAACGAACATACCATCAGATAATGACTCTAAAAGCGTTCGGATCTCTCGTTTGTCACTCTCAAGCTCAAGAACAGCCGTTTTCAAGCTTTCTTTCTCTTCTTTTATCGCCAAAGCTTCATGAGCAAAAATTCGCAGAATTATTGCTAAAGCTAAAAGGACATAAATGCCAAACATGTATTCAGCCTCGATGATGAGATCGGGAGATAAGGCCGCAAACAAAATACCAGCTGTGGCCATGATAACGGCCAAAGCATATTCAAATAACGAAAACATAAATGCATCAATGGCTACTAAAAGTAATAGAAAGGGAACATACAAATAACCATGCCCTCCAGCTAAACACATTGCCACCGTTAGAGCGAATATAAAGAAGATATCAGGCAACAGTTTAAGTGATTTTTGAGTATAGAACCAAGGAATAAGATAATATACTGCCGTAAAGACAGCTGTTCCGACGGCAATATAAAGAATAGCTGTCTTGGTCACCGTTGAGATTGGAATAAAAAATGTTAAAACAATTCCAAAGAAAATAGTAAAAGAGGCTGTGAGTCCCCCTATTTTTTGTGATTGATCAAAATCAGCTGCATATTTTGAGTTTGACAATTACCCTCCCGCTTAGGTTGATTATAGCGCGGAAAGAGCCTTAAAACAACTTTGTCTAAGATAATCTTGACAAAAAATCGATAGAAATGATATATTGTATTAGCACTCACGCATAACGAGTGCTAATAAGAAAAATGAGCCTAGATCCTAGAAAAGAAGCGATTCTTGAAGCCATTGTCCGGGAATATGCCGAAAGCGGTATTCCGGTTGGTTCTTTAACAATCTCTGAAAAATATTCTTTTCCCCTATCTTCGGCGACTATTAGGGCCGAGATGGCTGAGCTGGAGCGAGACGGCTATTTAACCCACCCGCATACTTCTGCTGGTCGGATCCCTACTGAAAAAGGTTATCGTTATTATGTCGGCCTGATTGAAGGAGAAAAAAAGTTAATTGGACGAAGTGAACATGTTGCCAGAAAAAGAATTTCTTCTTTTAACGATAACTTTGAACGGCAGCTTGATGCTGCTTCTCGGGTATTGTCAGAAATCACCCGTAATATGGGGTTTGCCGCCTTACCTGACGAAATCTTCTCTCATGGGCTACCAAACCTACTCGCTAATCAGGAGTTTATAGACCCTGTCCAGATTATAAAAACGGCCGAGCTTATCGATAATCTGACTGATTTTTTGAGAGAATTACCAACTAACTTCGGAACCCGAGTATATATTGGGTCAGAAGTCCCCATTGGGAAAGCCGCTGGCTGTTCGGTAGTAGTTTCAGAGTTTGAATCACCTTATGGCAATTATGGCTACCTGGGGATTGTTGGTCCGACAAGAATGAGTTATGAGAAAAGCCTTTCGGCTGTAAGCGAAGTAAAAAAAATATTGGAGGAGAAAAGTGACAAAACAGAAAAAAACAACTAAATTAACCGCCGGTGAAAAGGAGCTCCAAAATCTTTTAAAAAGGGTTCAGGCTGATTTTGAAAATTACAAAAAAAGAGCCCATAGAGAAAAGGAAGAATTTGTAAGATATGCTAATTCCGACCTTATCTTACAACTCTTGCCAATCCTCGATAATTTCCAATTGGCTATTAAGCATCTCCCAAAAGAACTGGAGGGGAATAGTTGGGTAGAGGGGATCCGTCATATCGAGACCCAATTTGAGCAAATCTTAAAAAGTGAAGGGGTAACAAAAATACCAACATATAACGAAAAATATGACCCTTATCTACACGAAGCTGTTGAAGAAGTTATCTCCAAAAAGCCAAGAGGAGAAATCACAGAGGAAGTTTTAACGGGTTATAAACTAAAAGATAAAGTAATAAGACACAGTAAAGTTAAAGTTTCGCAAGGCGAGACAATAAAGAAAGGAGAAAAAAATGAGTAAAATAATTGGAATTGACCTTGGAACAACTAACTCAGCCATGGCCGTTATGGAAGGTGGCGAAGCTAAAATTATCCCTAACGCTGAGGGTAATCGGACTACCCCATCTATGGTTGCCATCTCAAAAAGTGGCGAACGTCTTGTTGGCCAAGCAGCTAAAAGACAAGCCGTTATAAACTACGAGAATACGGTTTTCTCTGCCAAAAGGCTAATTGGCCGCTCTTTTGACGATGAAGAAGTTAAAAGAGATATTAAGCTTTTCCCTTTTAAGATTGAGAAAGCAAATGGCGGGGTAAAAATTAAAATGGGTGACAAAACTCACTCACCTGAAGAAATTTCTGCAATGGTTCTTGGAAAATTAAAAGCCGATGCCGAAAGCTATCTTGGAGAAGAAGTAAAGGAAGCGGTCATCACAGTACCTGCCTACTTTAATGACTCACAACGTCAGGCCACCAAAGATGCCC
>DDHN01000013.1:12687-14894 GCA_002338125.1 Patescibacteria group bacterium UBA1875
ACCACCAAAGATGCCGGAAAAATTGCCGGACTTGAAGTCAAAAGAATCATCAACGAACCGACTGCGGCCGCCCTAGCCTACGGCCTTGATAAAAAAAAGGATGAGAAAATTGCCGTTTATGATCTTGGAGGGGGCACCTTTGATATCTCTATCTTAGAGCTCGGAGATGGTGTTTTTGAGGTTAAAGCAACCAATGGCGACACCCATTTAGGTGGTGATGATTTCGACCAACACTTGATAGAGTGGCTAACAGAAGAATTCAAAAAAGACCAAGGGGTTGATCTTTCCTCGGACACCGCCGCTCTTCAAAGACTGAAAGAAGCTGCTGAAAAAGCCAAGATAGAATTGTCATCTCAGACCGAAACCGAAATCAATATTCCCTTTATAACAGCTGACTCTTCTGGTCCAAAGCACTTAAACATAAAACTATCCCGAGCAAAGCTTGAAGATTTGGTTGGTGAACTCGTAGAAAAAACTATCGAGCCAGTAGAAAAGGCCTTAAAAGATGCGGGAATGAAAGCTAGTGATATCGATGAAATAATCTTGGTTGGTGGAATGACCAGAATGCCAAAAGTAGTCGAAACAGTTAAAAAATATTTTGGAAAAGAACCACTGAAAGGAGTCAACCCTGATGAGGTTGTTGCTCTTGGAGCGGCTATTCAAGGTGGTGTTCTTGGTGGTGAGGTAAAAGATGTTTTGCTACTTGATGTTACTCCACTCTCTCTCGGAATAGAGACCTTGGGCGGAGTCGCTACAAGATTAATCGAGCGAAATACCACTATTCCAACCTCAAAGACAGAAGTTTTTTCTACCGCTGCCGATAATCAAACTTCCGTTGAGGTTCATGTTCTCCAAGGTGAACGAGAATTCGCAAGCGACAATAAGACTCTCGGGCGCTTTATCCTTGATGGCATCCCCCCAGCACCAAGAGGTGTACCTCAGGTTGAAGTAACCTTTGACATAGATGCTAACGGGATCTTAAATGTTTCGGCCAAAGATAAAGCTACCGGTAAAGAGCAAAAAATAACCATCAAAGGTTCCTCAAGCCTATCCGAAGAAGAAGTAGAAAAGATGCAAAAAGACGCCGAAAAACATGCCGAAGAAGATAAGAAGAAAAAAGAGTTGATTGAGGCTAAAAATATGGCCGATTCACTCATCTACACAACTGAAAAGAGCCTAAAAGATGCTGGCGATAAAGTTAAAAAAGAAGATAAAGATGGTATCTTAAAGCTTGTTGAAGAATTGAAAAAGGCAAATGAAGGTGAAGACTTGGATGCTATCAAGAAAGTCTATGATCAGCTCGGCGAAGCTGTTCAAAAAATCGGAGGCGCTATGTATGAAAATGATAGCAAAAAAACCAAAGGCGAAGACGAGCCCCAAGAGGGTGAAATAGTCGACGAAGAAAAAAACGATAAAAAATAATCATCTATTCGGCCAGCCCCGCTTTTTTAAGGCGGGGTTACCGAGCAGAAGATGACAGATAGAAATTATTATGAAATATTAGGTGTCGAGAAAAACGCTTCCGTAGATGAAATTAAAAAGGCTTATCGGAAGCTCGCTTTAAAATACCATCCGGACAAAGGCGGTAGCAAAGAGGATGAAGCTAAGTTCAAAGAAATCAATGAAGCCTATCAAGTTCTTTCTGACCCAGAAAAGAGAAAAAGATACGACCAATTCGGTCAAGCTGGTCCCGGTGGAGGGGCAGGATATAATTGGAGCGATTTTGCTGGAAGTGGTTTTAACACCGGTGGCTTTAATATTAACTTTGAAGACCTAGGAGGAATTGGCGATATTTTCGGTGACATTTTTGGTGGAGGTCGAACCCGTCAGCCTCAAAGAGGAGCCGATATCGAAGTATCTATTACGGTTGATTTTGCCGATATTATTTCTGGTGGTGAAAAAGAAATTGTTCTCGATAAATATAATGAGTGCAACCAATGCCAAGGTAGTGGGGCCGAGCCAGGAACAAAGGTCGAAAATTGCAAAGCTTGTGGAGGTAGTGGCCAAGTAAAGAAGGCCCGTCAAACAATGTTTGGGACCTTCGCCCAGGTTACAGCTTGCGACCAATGTCAAGGAACTGGCAAAATCCCGGAGAAAAAATGTTCTAAATGTAGTGGGGCTGGAAGGATAAAAGAAAGAAAAAGTTTAAAAATAAAAATACCGGCTGGCATCGACTCAGGTCAAACAATCAGAATCACCGGAAAAGG
>DDHN01000013.1:15086-17225 GCA_002338125.1 Patescibacteria group bacterium UBA1875
AAAGGCGAGGCCGGGCCACAAGGGACGCCACCAGGAGACCTATATGTCACTATCTCTGTTCGACCCGATATACGTTTTAAACGCCAAGGAGCAGATATTAAATCGAGCCAAGAAATATCTTTCCCCCAAGCTGCTCTAGGGACAACAATTGACGTTGAGACAGTTGAGGGGAAAATAAAGTTGAAGATTCCGGCCGGAACCCAGTCAGGTAAAATTATAAAACTCTCTGGGAAGGGGCTTCCAACCCCAGGGTCAGGTAGAAAAGGTGACCATTTGGTAGAAATCATAGTCAAAACGCCAACCAAGCTTTCAAGAAAACAAAAAAAACTCTTAGAAGAATTTGATAAAAACAAGGGCTGGATTTAAAACTACTCCCTTACAGCCTTCATCACTTCCTCAACAGAGGTGATGCCGTCAATTGCCTTCATAAGGCCATCTTGTTCCATAGTAATCATCCCTGATTTTTTAGCAGCCGATTGTATTTCAGCTACCGTCACGTCTTCTCTGGAAATAAGTTTTTGAAGCTCTATTGAAAGTGGCAATAGTTCAAAAATACCAATTCTATCTTTGTAGCCAAGCCCGTTACAAACCTCACAACCGGTTGCTTCAAAAAATTTTAACTCTTTTCCTGCTTTGATATCTGCTGGAATTTCATTGAAAATTCTTTGGGCATATTCAAACTCTTCTGGCGATAACTTAGTCTCTTTTTTACAATTTGAACAAAGACGTCTTACCAATCTTTGGGCGATTATGAGATTAATGCCAGCCGAAAGCAGCGAATTATTTTCTGTTATTTGTTTTAAGAGCCCTAAGGCAGCAGCAGCACTAGCAGCATGAAATGTAGTAATCATCATATGCCCAGTAAGTGAAGCGTGTAAAGCCACTTCGGCTGTTTCGGCATCCCGAACTTCGCCTACCATTACGATGTCTGGGTCTTCTCTAAGCACCGCCTTAAGACGAAGAGAAAAACTGGTGTTTTCTTCTATCTGGCTTTGAGCTATACCAGGAACCGCATATTCTATCGGATCTTCAAGCGTTATAATCTTTAAGCCCGGCTCGTTAAGCCGATTTAAGATTGCATAGATTGTTGTGGTTTTACCGGCTCCGGTTGGTCCAACTACCAATACCATTCCTTGCGGCCTTGACAGCATTTCTTCTAGAATCTTCCGGTTATAATCAGAAAGGCCCAAGTCTTGAAGATTTAGCATAGTAGATTCCGTATTGAAAATTCGCAAAGCAATATCGTCACCATATAGAGTTGGCATTGTTTCCACCCGAACATTGACTGATGTTTCTTTGATTACCACCTCCAACCTCCCCTCCTGAGCTTCCTCTACATTAAGCTTCATCCCCGAGGCTAACTCCACCTGAGATAGGATATAGTCATAACGCTCTCTTTTAAGATGCCCGACAACGTGCAATACCCCATCTATTCGAAATCGAATACGAGCGCCTTGTTTTTGAGGCTCAATATGGATATCTGAAGATTTTGCAGAGATGGCTGCTGATAAGATGAATTTAAGAATGTCTTTAAGAGCAGCCGAGTTTAACTGTTCTTCCAGTTCCTTAAAGGTAATGGCCGAATCAGCTAACTTAATCTCATAATCTCGTTCTTCTTCAAGCTGCTGCTTATGAATGCCTTGATAATGAGGCAGAGCATCCTTAACCGATTCCCAAGAGATAAGTGCTTTCTCAAGCTTGAAATGTCCTCCGAGATAATCAAGTATTTTTTCAATTTTAGGGCTATTGGGATCGGCAACACCAACAACAAGGCTATCCCCCTTTCGTAATAATGGAACTACCCCTTGTTGAGCTTCTGACTCAGAGATAAAAGAAAGGATGTCGGGGGCTAACTCGATTTTTCTAACATCATAATAGGGCAGATCAAGGCTAACAGCTTTATTCTCGACCGTTTTTTCTTTTTCATCCCGGTTATATGAGGAGACTACGTCTCCAATTATTCTGTTTGAACCCTCCGTTGCCATAAATCTATGATAACATAGAATTAGTCTTAATATCATTGAAAAAAAGACGACATTAAGGTAAAATCATTAAGCTACCAAGGGCCCGTAGCTCAGTTGGTAGAGCAGTTGCCTTTTAAGCAATTGGTCGTGCGTTCGAGTCGCACCGGGCTCACCA
>DDHN01000013.1:17424-17556 GCA_002338125.1 Patescibacteria group bacterium UBA1875
TTCGAGTCGCACCGGGCTCACCAGTAAATAGAATAATAATCTTATGCGGTGGGGTACCCAAGAGGCTGAAGGGGCGGGTTTGCTAAACCTGTAGGTCGGATTTTCCGGCGCGGGAGTTCGAATCTCCCCCCC
>DDHN01000013.1:17811-35521 GCA_002338125.1 Patescibacteria group bacterium UBA1875
GAGAGGTACCGAAGTGGTCATAACGGGGCGGTCTTGAAAACCGTTAGTCCCGCAAGGGGCACGTGGGTTCGAATCCCACCCTCACCGCCAATAAAAAATAGACCATTTGGTCTATTTTTTATTGTAAACTATTTAAATACCAATGACTCTCGTTAGTTTGTCTATCAGACTTTCTCCCCTTTTTTCTTGCTCAGGAATTTTTTTCAAAAGATAGCCTCGAAAAATAACTGGATCAATATTTTCAAGGTTGATAGTTAAGGTTGGTAAATATTTCTTGATAAAAGCAATATATAGATTCTTAACATTTTGATTATAAACCATCCAAAAAGAATGCATTTCAGAAAATGGGTAAAACCTATCATCAACATAAACACCCATTGGAGTTAGCTTGTAATTAACGTTATTGGGAGTAACCGAATGGATATACCAAAACATAACCGCTGAAACGATAACCACAATACCAATTATAAACCAATCCTTTTGCCAAGCTGAATAAACTATAATAGCCAGGATTATAAAAGAGGCGATAAAATACCATTTTAAGGTTTTATCGCTGGATTTAAAGCTAGGCGCTTCCCAGGAAAACAAAATTTTTTCAGACAATTTTTCGTTCTCGGCCTTGTCATCTAATAGATTAATCTTGTTTTTTCCCCCCCCTGCCATACCCTAATTATACAATTACTAGAATATAATGCTAGTTATTCACGAGCCAAAACTGCCCCCCAAACTTGTCTAGCCCCAGCCTTTTTTAAAACCTTAGCTACTTCGTTTAGGGTTGCTCCTGTTGTTAGAACATCATCTATTAAAAGAACTTTTTTATCCTTAATATCCCCAGCAGTAACAACAAAAGAATTTTTTAGATTATAAAGTCTTTCTGTTCTTTTAAGCCCGACCTGGGGCAAAGTATCTTTTGCTTTGATTAGACCCATAAAAAAGGGTTTTTTGAAATATTCAGCAATCACCCTACCCAAAAGTTCTGTCTGATTATAGCCTCGCTCTCGAAGCCTTTTTTTACTAATTGGAACACTGGTAATAATATCAAATTGAAGATTGTCTTTTTCAATTTTTTCAATAAGAATCTTCGCCAAATATTCTGAAAGTCCAAAAATATTTCCATATTTCAAAGCCTTGATAGCTAGTTTCAATGGTTGACTCTGATAATAGCCGTAAACAGTAGCTCCATTTAAAGCTTTTTTTTGTCGACATTTGAGACAAGAGTGGCCCTGGGCTGATATTCGCCTACAAAAAGGGCAAAGAGGCAATTCTATTTTTCTAATCTTGGCCTGACATTGTTGACAAAAAAAATCACCTATCTTGCCACAGCTTAAACAGGTTTTAGGAAAAATAGTTTCAATAATAATAGCCTTAACTTCTTTCAACATTATAGTTGATTTTACATTACAAAAGACGTAATATAAACATAGTAAGGAGGGGAAATGGTAAAAAAAGCGCTTTCGAAACTAGGAAATCAGCTCTCGGAAGAAGAATTTTTTTTGGGAAGTGATATTGGGACTGTCGGAAATGAGTGGCTTTCAGAGACTGAAACTGCTGGAGAATTAGCAGTAGATGTTTTTGAGACTGCAACTGAAATTGTCCTTAAAGCCCCGATCGCCGGAGTCTCCCCAGAGGATATCGATATTACGGCTACACCCGACAGGGTTACCATCCGAGGAGAACGGAAAGAAGAAAAAGAAGTCGAAGATAGCAGCTATATATCCAAAGAGTGTTTTTGGGGAGCTTTTTCAAGGATCGTCACCTTACCCCAAGAAGGAGAAGTAGATAAAGCAAAAGTTTCCTTTAAAGATGGCATCTTGACTCTCAGAATTCCTAAATCAAAAAAGAATCAATCGGTTAAATTAAAAATAAGCGGATAGAAACAATATATGTAAAGGAGCTCCTCAACTAACGGAGCTCCTTTGATTTTATGGATGTGCAATTGAGACCGGCAAGATACTCAGCCGGTGGCTCGATAGTCATCCCATCGATCCTTGAAAGTGCCGACATAAAGGCCTCGGATTTCGACTGCATTTCAAGGACTTCGTTGACCACACTCTTTGTGACGGGGATGTTGACTATTGCCCCCAAATGATAGAAGGGCCTTCCCTTATCATCAGGGTTAAGCTCGAGAGCTCTTGCAAAAGTGATTAGGTAACCCTCATTCGCATAGCTTCTCCTTTTTAAAGGGAGCAGAACATGAGTAACCAGCCCTACATTCTTGCCAAGATACCGACCTAGCCCGGCATGATCAGAGATTGCCTCCATGATCCTAATGTGCAGCGTACCACCAAAATAGCGAACAATATCGGCTGTGTCCAAAACCTCAAGGCTCTCATCGGCTGCATACCATTTGAGACGCTGAAAGACGCTCATCAGCCAATTACCCTCACCATCAGTCCCAATCTCTGAAAGGGCTACCTGGGAACGAGCTCCAGCAAGTCGATGGAAGGCTTCAAAACAACCACTTGTACCGCAAGTTACAATCATACTCCCTAGGACTTTTGCGGCCCTAGGAGTAATACTAGGTTCCATTCCTCTCACCTCCCGCTTGTCGCTTTGGTTTTAGAAATCAGTTCCAGTATATCAAATGCCTCATTTTCAGGAAGAATATTTATTGCCAACTCTCCATGAGCAAGCACCCAGTCCCCAACTTTGGCTCTTGGGATAAGCTGAAGAGAAACGTTAAAATCTTTGCCACCATGTTCAACAACGGCTTTTCCGTCTTTTATCACCTTTATCTTCATCGGAGTTGCAATACACATCAGGTAATCAGCTCTTTTACTAAATTTTCAACTTTGTTATTTAATTCTTCTATAGTCCCAATATTTTCAATTTTAAAGTCAGCCATTTCCATTACCCCGTCTATATTTTGGGCATTGGGATCGGCATTTTTTTTCTCAAATTCTTCTTGAGACTTAAATTTTTCAAAACTGACTTCGTCTCCCACTCTGTTTCTTCCGGCTATTCGCTCGTAACGCATTTCTATTGGGGCATCACAGGATATTAAGAGGCCACCGGCATCTTTGACAGCCTTGGCTTCGGCTATAGCCCTAATACCGGATACAATAATTCTCTCTAGCGGTTTTTCGATTGCTCTTCTGGCTAAAACATCCGGTCCGTTATCTATCCTCATTTGATTGGCTACTTTTTGCATCAGATCTCGTTCCGGAGCACCGAGATTATTTTCACGGATATAGTCACGGACCATATCCCCAGTAGAGATATTTGAAAAATCATATTTTTTTACCAAGTAATCTGCAATGGTATCTTTACCGCTTGATTGTGTCCCGACTATTCCTATTATAATTTTGTTGTTTTGCATATATCTATTTTAAAGCTAAATTAAAAAAATAGCCAAGGATTAAAGCTATTTTGGTGGGCCCGGTTGGATTCGAACCAACGACCAATCGGTTATGAGCCGACTGCTCTAACCACTGAGCTACGGGCCCATGTAATATTATTAAGGTGCCGCTTGATTCTACCTCAGAATATATAATTTTTCAATCTATTTCTCTACTAATATGTGCCTGTCTTTGCCTTCCCCTTCGCTTTCTGATTTAAACCCTTGGTCAGCAATATATGAGTGGGCGATCCTTCTTTCAAAAGAAGTCATTGGTGGAAGTTCGGCTTTTCCTTTCTTTTTTGCCTCATCAATTGCTTTTTGAGCCATTTTTTGAATCCTTCTCTCCTTTCCGGCAACATATCCGGCAACATCAACCATTACTACCACCGAATCCGAGACTTGCTTCCTTATCATAGCTGAAAGCAAATGTCTGAGAGCCCTGAGGTTGTCTCCGTGATAGCCTATTAGTAAAGGAGAATCCTTGCCCTCTATCTCTATTTTTAAATATTCTTCAATAGCAAAAACATTGGCTTTTGCTGAAGCTGAAAGACTATCGATAAAACTATTTACTATTTCTTTGGCTTTTTTTACTTCGCTTTCTTTCACTTTTTTCCTCCAAAGTTTCGACATCTCGATGGATTATTAAGTACTGCTGGATAATCGCAAAAAGAGTTGTTGTTGACCAGTAAACAGGAAGAGCGGCCGGTAAACGAACTGCGATAACGACCGTAAGAATCGGAAAAAGATAGGTCATCTGTGTCGCCATATTTGTTTTGTCCCCTTCTTGTTTTTTAGGGGCCAACATCTTTGATTGGACAAATTGTAAAGCACCGGCAACAACACCTATGATAACGTTGGGTTGAGCCAAATCAACCAACCCAAAAGAGACTGTGTTTACAGCTTCAACAGAGCCTATGAATGACTTAACAAAGCCAAAATCCTTTACCCAGGGGTAAATTTGGTTTAGGATTCCTCCATCACCAAAAGTAAGAAAGGCAGAATCTTGAAATTTTAGAAAAACATAAAAAAGACCAATTAGAAAAGGGAATTGTAACAATGTTGGTAGACAAGAACCAAAAGGATTAATCTCTTTTTCTTTATAAAGCTCCATTGTTTTAGCTTGAAAAACCTTAGGATCATCTTTATACTTCTCTTTTAGCCTATTTATCTCCGGCTGAATCTCGGTTAAAGCCTTTTGGGAATGTAGCTGTTTTTTTGCTAAAGGATAGAGAGCAAAACGAACAACTAAGGTTAAAGCAATCACAGCCAAACCAAAGTCATGACCGGGAATAGCCGTATAGAGTAGGAAAAGAGCATTTAATAATGGTTTTACAATAATTGCTTCAAACATATTACCTCACTGGATCGTGCCCGCCCCGAGAAAAGGGATTACAACGAAGAATTCTCCAAGCCCCTTTGGCAAAGCCCTTAATTACACCGTATTTATCTATCGCTTGATAGGTATATTCCGAACAAGTTGGAAAATACCTACAAACCTTTTGACCATTCGAAAAATAGCCATGATCAGGCGAGATCGTTTTCTGGTATATCTTTATTAGATTTAAAGCTATTTTTTTCATTTGTACCTACTTTCCCGAAAAGACCTGCAAGTTCTTTCTGAAAATCAGCCACACTTGCGCTCTCTGCTTCCTTCTTAATATTTACAATAATATCATAACCCGTCGGGAGGCTGTCGTAAAGAGCGTGAACTGCTTCCCTGGTTTTCCTTTTTAACTTATTGCGGCCAACGGCTTTTTTAGAAATTTTTTTCGTAATTACAACCCCTACTCTTGAGATTTGAAGCCTATTTTCAAGTATATTGATACTTAACAATCGACCCGAAAAAAAGGATCCCTTAGAATAGACCCTTTTAAAATCTCGCGTATCTCTTAATCTTTTCTCTTTGGGCAGCATCTTTAATTACGAAGCGTTTTTTGTTAAATTTTTTCGCCCTTTTTCGCGTCTTCGAGCGAGAACGTTTCTTCCACCTTTACTACTCATTCTTTTCATAAAGCCGTGTCGTTTCTTCGCCTGCTTTTTTTTAGGTTGATATGTTCTTTTCATGTAAAACATATTTTACTTTCTTTAAAGCCAAAAATCAACCCCTAATAAGTTTAACTAATAACTTTTTAGCCTTATTTTGTTCTTAAACTGTGGAAAAGTAGGTGAAATAAAAAAGGGTTGTGGAAAAGCAGGGATAGTCGTTATAATATATTTACTAACTAAGGAATTGTGGGAGTAAATGGATACGTCTAGTGCCTGGCAAACTGTTTTGGGGGAACTAGAGGTTAGCCTTTCGAAGGCTAATTTTACGACTTGGTTTAAAAATACTAAACTTATTTCGTCGCGGGAAGGACATATTGTCATTGGTGTCCCTAATATTTTTACCAAAGAGTGGCTTGAGAATAAGTATCACAAACAAATTGCTGAAGCCCTTCATAAAGCCCTCCCGGATGTTCGCTCTATAACCTACCAAGTAGGAACCACCTTACCAGAAGAAGAAAAAATTGAAGAAATCGAAGATATTGCTGTTGCCAGAGAAGAAATTGAATCAGAAATTCCAGAAGAGATTGGAAAATTTAACCCAAAATACAATTTTGATAATTTTGTAGTTGGTGACGGTTGTAAACTTGCTTTTGCCGCAGCCCAATCGGTAGCAAAGAATCCAGGCAGTGTTTATAACCCTCTTTTCATTTACGGTGGAGTTGGTCTTGGCAAAACTCACTTAATGCAGGCTATTGGAAATGAGATCCTCAAAAACAGTCCTAAAAAAAGAGTTGAATATGTATCAAGTGAAAAATTTACTTCTGATTTTGTTGCTTCCCTTTTAAAAAAATCTGGTAATTTTAAAGAAAAATATCGAGAAATTGATGTCCTTATAATCGATGATATGCAATTTTTAGCCGGAAAAGAACAAACACAGGTAGAATTTTTTCATACCTTTAACTCCCTTCATCAAGCCGGAAAGCAAATAATAATTGCCTCTGACAGACCACCAAAATCCATCCCAACCCTTGAAGAAAGACTTCGTTCTCGCTTTGAGTGGGGTTTAATAGTCGACATTCAACCACCAGACCTAGAAACAAGAATCGCTATTTTAGAAAAAAAATCGAAAGCAAAAGGCTTTCATATCCCGCTTGAGGCTCTTGACTATATCGCTAAACAAATTCCAAACAATATCAGAGAGTTGGAAGGGGCATTAAATAGGATTTGTGCTTATTGCGAACTTAATAATATGAAACCAAATCTTGATAATGTTACCAATATTTTAGGGGGTTTATTGGCTGGGACTAAAAGAACAACCCTTAATCCAAAACAAATCGTAGAAAAAACATCTGATTTTTTTGATATAGATCCAGACGAATTAACTGGTAGCAAGAGAGACAAGGAGATTGTTGTCCCTCGTCAAGTAGCAATGTATTTGATGCGAGAAGAGCTTCATCTTTCTTACCCAAAAATAGCCAAAGAGGTTGGACGAAAGGATCACACCACAATCATGCATGGAGTAGAAAAAATAGAAAAAGAAATAGACATTAATGAAAGGTTAAGACAAGAAATTAATCTTATAAAAGAAAGGTTATATATGTAAAATTTCAATATTTTGTGGAAAAAGTGGGTATTCTTGTGGAAAACTAGCGTTTTCTGGGTAAAACTATAAGGAGAATAAAATAATAATAAATTATCTCCACACTCTACCAACCACTAATCCAGAGTAATTTCACAATTAATTCACAATTTACAACACATCTTTTTAAAGAAGATGATAAGAAAAAAATCACTTAACCCCAAAATCCACAAAGTATATAAATATAATAATCATTATATAAAAGAAATATATTATTAAGAAAGGAAGTGGAAAAATGAAAATTTCATGTTTACAAGAAAATCTCTCTAAAGGACTGCAAGCAGTTTCAAGGTTAGTTTCAACTAGAGGAACTTTGGAGATACTTTCTCATATTCTTCTTTCAACAGAAAAAGGAAGATTAAAATTATCAGCTACTAATTTAGAGATAGGTATAAATTACAAAATTGGAGGAAAAATAGAGACAGAAGGTTCGATTACAGTTCCAGCTCGATTATTTTCTGAACTTATAACTCAATTACCAGAAGGGAAATTAAATATTGAAACAGAAGATAATACTGTTTTTATAAAATCAGGAGATTATAAGTCTCATATAAAAGGTTTATCGGCAGATGAATTTCCGTTAATACCTAAAATAAAAGAGGGAAAATCTTTTTCTATTGATGCTAATATTTTAAAAGAAGCAGTTAATTCTGTTTCTTTTGCCTCAGCTATTGATGAAACAAGACCGGTTCTTTCTGGAATTTATTTAAAACTTAATAAAAACAAACTAACATTAGCAGCAACCGATAGTTATAGATTAGCTGAAAAGGTGGTAAATGTTAAAGGTGGAGATAAAAAAATAGAAGTTATTGTACCAACTAGAAGTATGACGGAATTAACAAGAATTATAGGGGATGATGAAAATAATATTAATGTTTACTTAAACGCTAATCAGATAATGTTTGAGACAGATAATTTTGAATTTACTTCACGTTTAGTTGAAGGAAAATTTCCAGATTATAAACAGATAATTCCAGTTATTTTTGAAACAAAAGCTGTTTTGGGAGCAAATGATTTTGTAAAAATTATAAAAGTGGCCGCACTTTTTTCAGGAGAATCAGTCGGAAGTGTTAATTTAGAGGTTGAAAGTAAAGGAAAAGTTTCTGCTACTTCATCTTCTTCTCAATTTGGTGATTCCCAAGCCGCTTGTGAGGCAGTAGTAGAAGGAAAAGATGCAGAAATAGTTTTTAATTCTAGGTATATTCTTGATGTTTTGGCAAGTATTTCTAGCGGAAAGATTAGTTTTGAAGTAAATGGAAAACTTAACCCGGGGGTGATAAGAAAAGAAGGAGATAAGTCATACGTTTACGTTATAATGCCTCTCAGAGCCTAGGTAATAATGAAAATAAAAGAAATCACTCTTACCAATTTTAGAAACTGGGAGGAAAAAAGCTTTAATTTCTCCGAGAAAGTTTTGATTTATGGTCCTAATGCCAAAGGGAAAACTAATATTTTAGAAGCAATCTATTTAGTAGCTACTACCCGTTCTTTTAGGGGAAGAGAAGCCGAGGTAATTAAAAGCAAAGCTGATTTTATGAAAGTAAATGCTTTAATAGAAAAAGATGATAAAGAGGTAGATGTTGAAATAACTTTTAAGAACACCGACCGAATTGAAAAAGAGTTTAAAATAAAAGAAAAGAAAAGACCAACGATTGATTTCGTTGGTGAATTTTCGGCAATTGTTTTTTCGCCAGATGATATTAATTTGATCTCTGGTACTCCTAGTGATAAACGTCGTTACCTTTCATATACCATTGGTCAAAAAGATAAAGAATATCTATATGACCTCCTAAACTATAAAAAGATATTAAGGCAGCGTAATGAATTATTAAAAAAGGCTGATTTAGGAACAATCAAAGAAGAGATTGATATTTGGGATGCTTCACTTTCTGAATATGGCCAGAAAGTTATTGAAAAAAGAAAACAGTTAGAGGGGTATATAAACAAAAAGATTTCATATTATTATGAAAAACTTTCGGGGCAAGAAAAGAAAATTAAATTTATTTCCCAGCCAGCCATACTTGATAAAACAATGAATGAGTCGCTGAAAGATGTAAGAGATAAAGATATTTTAGAAAAAACAACAACGGTTGGTCCACATCGCGACTCCTGGGACCTTTTAATAGACGAAGTCTCTGCCTGTGGTTATGCCTCGCGTGGCGAATACAGAACCCTTATACTAGCTCTCAAGCTCTGTGAGAGGGACTATTTTGTAGACCGAGACGGCATCTTACCAGTAGTTCTTCTGGATGACGTTTTCTCGGAATTAGATGAAAGAAGGAGAGGTTATTTAATCGATGCTTTTTCCGGTTCCCAGATAATAATTACGACAACTGATCTTGAGCATTTGAGGGAATCGCTCCGCGGTGAGTTTCAAATTATCCCGATAAACGGAGTCCAGCCCCAAATACCGGATTTGTTGGCCGAAAATGTTAATATGCCGCTTGTTAAGAATGTGAATACAGGTGATGGGATATAATAAAGGGAGTTATGGGTAATCTAGATAACATTTTAAAAAAGAAGTTAAAAAGTTTGGGGATTGCAAGGCAGGTAGAGGCGGCCGATGTGGTTGAAAGGGCTCAAAAAGAACTTGAAAAATATATCCCAAAAGAAGATTTCGAAGTAATTTCTTTTAATAGAGGGGTGTTAAAAGTAAAAGTGGCCAGTTCCGTAGTGGCTAGTGAAATACAGATGAGGGTGCAGAAGATAAAGGAAGAGATAGAAGAGGTGAAGAATATTAGGGTGGGGCAGTAAGGGTTATTAAGTTAAGTCTTCATCATATCCGAAATCCCATACACCAAGGTCATAAACACGAAATCCTTCATCGAGGGAATGGTCTATTATTACCCAATATGGGACAGTTTCTACTTTTATTTCCTCCCCATCTTTATAGTATTTAATTTGAGTATTTATTATTAAACACAGGTTATCTCCTTCTTGTTCGTGACAATCCCTTGTTGCAATTACTTCACCATTACTGCTGTCAGCTCCTATTTCTTTTATCTCCTGAACTCCGTAATCTAGGGCAGGGCTATCGCTGGTAAAGTATTCTCCAAGCCGTTCTTTTCTTTCTTCTTCCGATTCGTCTAAGTCTTGTTTTATATACTCCCCAAAGGCATTATTCACAAGGCTTGATTGGTTGTTTATTGACCAATCTCCCTGTGAAAGTTCTTCGCTTTGCGGTTTCTTAACAAATATGAGTAAGGCAAAAACGATCAAGAAGAAAGCTGTCGCGAGGGTGATTATTAGGATTTTTTTATTCTTAATTTGCATCTTAACCTCCAGTTGTAGACCAGTGCCAAGGCTCTGGCGCAAAGTTATAATATATATATTTTGAAGCATTTTTTGATAGCCAGATAAATCCCTCCGAGCTTCTGGTGTTAATGTAGCTTCCGTTTATACTAAAGTCAGTCGCTAGCCCCATTTCATGCATAGAGTTCCCCGCAATTGCTGTTGGGGGATGACAATCGCTAGATCTTGAGGTTTGCCAGTTAGGGCAATTTGCTTTTCGAAGTGCAATTTGGTCTTCGTATGATCTAAAGCTTGAGCCGCTAAAGATGATACCATCTCTCTTTGATGCCGTAATTAAATTTGCAATATTTGTTGAGTTTATTGAGGCGACTTTTCCTACAGCAGTACCGCACAATCTAATTGTGAAATTTTTGATAGGGTGAGTGTATGTGCCACTGTCGGTTGTTCCTTCAGCGCAAGGAATACTTGAGTAGTCGGTATTATCTTTTAAGGTATATCCTTTTCCTTTTTCTACAGTATCCATGTCCCCGGGTTGATAGCTAGTGCTGCTGCTGTCGCCAAATCCCAGCAGCGCCATGGCAAACAAGCCAACAAACAGGCAAATAATTCCCAATACTGCCGCAAAAAGAGTGATTTGAATTTTAAAGGACGTCTTTACCGCCTCTTTACCATACTTTTTAGCAATTCTGTAATCAGCTGCTAAGTCCGCCCCTTCCGTCTCAACTATTTTTGCTATGTCTTCAGCGTCTTTGGTGAGCTCCTTTACCTTATTGTAAGCTTCGCCTGCCTTCCCCATATGATCAGCGGCCAAACTATCGAGGTTGCTGCCTTCACCCCCTCCTTCATCGTTATTATTGTCTTGGTTATCATCGCTATTTTTATTTTTATCTCTTGTATCTTTTGGATTATCATTTGGGCTAGGGTCTTCTCTAGATTCTTCCTCAGAATCACCGCCCCCCATATCTTCTTCGTCTGAGTCGTAATCTTCGTGCATATCATAGTTCTCTTCTGCTCCTTCTTCTGGGTCAACAATACCGGAAAGTTCCTCCTCGCTATGGGTATTCCCAGTCACGGGGTCATAATACCAGCCAGGCTGACCCTTTATCGGTTCAAGTCGATTTATGTAATCGTCGTTTGACATGGTTTACTCACATTTTGCGGGGGCTTCTTTGAAATCTTCTGGAAATGAAATACCTCTCCCGGGCATTAACAAATAATTAATGTTACAAATATTTATTCCCTTCCTCTCTAAATAATAGAAGGCATTTTCTTTGTTCTCTTCTAACGGGATGTCCGTAATTGTAATAATCACAATGTCTTTTGTGGACTCGTAAGATATGTTGAATCCTGTTTTAATGATTTCTCCTCCAATTTCATTTTGGAGATCAATGATCAATTCTTCTTTTGGTTGTTCTTGAGAAGGTTCTTGGTCCGTGTCTTGTTTTTTGTTTTGAATATAGAAATTTATGCCGATAATAACAGCAAATATTAGTGTAATGACGCTTATAATTATTATCTTTTTCCTACTCATGTTACGCTCACTGCTAATTTATATTTTCTCACCACTTCTTCACAATAGAAATAGCCACGAGCTACATTGCTACAGGCCTTATCACGGCAGGCGTCAACTCCACAATATGATTGCCCCCATCTTGAAACGCAGTCATCCGTATATGCCAACGTTGTTAGGTCGGTTGTTTTACAGGCGGTTTGAACCCAGTCATATCGGAGCTTACCTTTCAGGAGAAAGGCGGCGCCAATTATTGAATCCCTGTATTTACATCTATCGGGGGAGCTAATACCGTATGCCTGAAGATCATCAACCACGCCATTCCAGCTTGAGGTTATAAACTGCATCGGGCCGGCCGCTCCGGCGTAGTTTTCGGTGCATGGGCTCAAAGCATAATCAAGCGACGGAAGGTCTGCTCCGAAGCTATCCGTATGATGCTCGGTCATATATATAGCCGCTACCATAGCTGGGGCAACCCCGGTTGCTTTTCCGGCCTCAGTGAAGAGAGAGCCATAATTTGGCGGAACTATATCAGAAAGCCCTTCTGGGCTAACAAAGGCTATGCCAGAAGAGAGGCTTCCCCCATTATTTAAACTAAAAACGTTTAAGGCAGTCATCATACCAAGCAGCAGTATAGTCCCTGCAATCGCTGCACAACCGCACCCGACTAGTATCTGGACGTAGCCTCCCCTCCTCATGCTGCCCCCTATTCCTCTTGATTCGGGTTGGTATTTATAAGCAAATCTTCTTGGTAGGAGGCAACAACCTGAATAGCCACGTGGTTCATTCCGGCAAAGAAAAGTCCTTCTCCAACTTCAGAGTTAAGAAGGAAATATTTTTCAGCTTGAGTTAGGTTGAAGACTCTAGCTACCTTATCAATTACAGCCGGATGCTGTTTTAAGAGCATCGTTAATGAAGAGTTGTTAATAATCGCTTTTCCGTAAGCCGAGCCCAAGAAGTCCTCAACATCTTGGGAGATAGTGGTAAGGCCGAGATAATACTTTCGGGCTCTTTTAGCGATAGAAAATAGGAATTGAGCCGAGTCCTCATACCTCATTAAAATCCAGGCCTCATCAACGGTAAGGAGCCGTTTCTTTTTCTCGCTTCTAACCCGGTTCCAGATAAAATTAAGAACCATATACATTGCTGTTGGACGAAGTTCTTCTTCGAGGTCTCTTATTGAGAAAACAACAAACTTGTTATCAAGTGAGATGTTGGTTTGCTTGTTAAAGAGGCCGGCGTATGTTCCTTCGGAATATTTTTTGAGGGAAGCGGCTAACCTTTCTGCTCCCTGCATCGACTCAAGAACTCTAACCAAATCATTAATAGTTGGCGGTTGGAGACCGTGAGTGTTGGGGTCTTTGGTTATGCCTTTGGCAGCATAGGTTTGGACCAAAGCTTGGTCAAGAAGATTGTCTTCGGTTGGACTCATCTTACCCCCTACCATTACTCGGACTAGCCCATGAAGGATAATAATGTTACTTCGGAGATGGTTTTCGGCTTCTTGAGGGTCACTGCCATCCGCACCCGGGAGGTCAAAAGGATTAATTCGCTCAGCTGAGTTGATGTTTATATTAAGATAGGCCCCGCCCACCGCATCTGAGAGCTCCTCATATTCATTCTCCGGGTCGATCACAATAACCTCTGATCCGAGCATCAAATAGCGAAGCATTTCAAGTTTAACGGCGTAAGATTTACCAGAGCCGGACTTGGCAAGGACAACTGAGTTAGCGTTTTCAAGGGTAAAACGGTCAAAAATCACCAAACCATTAGTGTGGCGATTAACGCCGTAAAGGATACCTTCGTTCCTTGAGAGTTCGTTAGAAACAAATGGGAAAAAGGTTGAAAGGGCTCCGGTATCAAAATTCTTTGAAATCATTAGTTCGTTATTACATAAAGGGAGAGTAGAGTTAAATCCTTGCTCTTGTTGCATTAAGGTTTGTTTTGAGAGAACAAGTTGACCGCCTAAAATGTTTTCAATACTTCCTGTCAGGGAGTTTAGCTCTTCAAGGTCTTTGGCATAAATTGTGAAATAAAGGGAGGCTTTAAAGAACTTTTCTTCACCTCTTTGAAGAGTATCTCTTAATTCTTCGACGTCTTGGTAGGCTGTTTCCAGCATCGGATCGCGGACTAACCCCTTTTGGGCTTGTTCCGAAAAGGTTGATTGGATCTGGGCCGACTTAGTTCTTAGTTTTTTTAAGATTTCTTTTGATCCAACAGGATAAATATACAGTGAAGTGTTCATCGAAAAGTCGGAGTTAATAAGTGGGGTTAGCCAGTCGGTATAAAGATAGCGGGGGTAATTGTATACAAAAAAGGTTCGAAGATAGTGATTACCTATTTGAAGATAATTAAAATCAACTTTCAGGGCAGCTGGAGCAATTATATCCCTTATAGTTGAGGTCCCTTCAGCCAAGGCTTGATTAGCAGCATTCTGGGCTTGCTGTTGAGCTAAAACCTCTGGCGGTACTTCTTGTTTTTTCTTAAACAGCTTCATTTTCTTTTTTACTCTCACTTTTGGTTATTACTTTTTGGTCTAGACTTTCGATATCGGCGAGTCGTTGATTCTGGGCTGTATCGGGGTTATATGAAGTGTAGTAAAGCTCCAAGAGGTCTTTCGTCGATAATGTAGAGCATCGAAGACCAACGGCTGTTAAGCCCTCAATAACTCTATCGACTCTATCGAGTAGTTTTTTTTTGTTATCTTCAAAAGAACCGGCCGGAACTTTTTGTTTTTTACCAAGTAAATCTTTTATTCCGCCCTCGATATTAACGCCTGCTGGGAAATATGGCACAACAACATAGAACCTTTTTTCCATGATATTTGAGTATTGGAGCAGTTTTTCGATAAATCCGGCGTATTCTTCAGTCTGAACTTTGATTAAAGGGTTGCCTTGGCTGGTGGCTAGTTCTTTGAGGGACTGAATATATTTTGAGAGGTCAAGTTTTTTTGAGGAAGCCACAATTTGAATTGGGAAAGTCAGGGAATTTAGAAATTCTTGATAGGAGGAGATGATGGCATCTTTTTCCTGCTCACTTTTTAGGGCGAAGTTAACTGAAGAAACAATTAAAACAGCTCTCAAAGAATTATCTTTGAGAACAACAACCCCCTCCTTTATCTCAGAGATAGGAAGATAGGCCTGGGTAGAAGCGATTTCTTTATTCCCCCTGGTCATGCTTTAAATATATCACAAGCAGGGCATAAGAAAAAGACCAACTATATTTTGGTCTTTTTCTAAAATTTCTTATTTTATGTTCTTGTAGTACTGGTCTTTTCTTAATTTCAGCTTGGGTGTTTCAGCTTGAAGTCTATTTGGGGTTACTGAGGCGGCCTCTGATACTAGTTCCTCTCGCTTTGGGGTGGTTTTTGTGGCTGACTCGATAATGCTATCTACTTTTTCGTCTGGTTTTTCAGTTTTAGCTAAAAGATCAGCCGCTTCAGCATCTTCAACATTTTTGGGGGTAAGGTTGGCTTTATGTTCTGGAGAAAGGGCGGCATAGCCACCAGAGTCGATTATTTCGGCTAGCTTTTCAAGGTTATCACGGGCTGAGGTGATATCTATTCGAGTGTCTGTTGGCCCCTTTTCTTCTTGGGGGGTTTTCTTTACCGGCTCAGCTTTTTGGTTTGGAACGGCAACCTCCTTTTTCCAAACTCTTTTTCGAGGGTTGGTAAAGGTCTTAACAGCTGAGACAAGAAATACTTCTAAGTTCTGGTCGCCGTATTTAACAAAAGCAATAGAAAGTGCTAGCCCCCCTATAAAGAAGGCTAAAATGAAAAAGAGCATTCGGAGTGGGCCGATAAGCATAAAGTTAAGGACAAGGATAATACCAGCAGCGATAAGGATAATAATAAATTGGCGGATTGTTAGTGATCCGATGACTTTATCTTCTATATCTACATGTTGGGGGACTTTATATTGCATAGGTTATTAAGCCTCAAATTTTGGATCTCTGTCTAGCGGTCGCCTGCCTTCTTTATCTTGAAAGTCTTGTGCAGCATGCATTAATTGTGATATCTGTTCGTTAGTTACTCCAGAAGCAGACATTCTTTTCGCAGCATCGGGATTTCTATAAAGATAATCTCCGGCGGCCGCTATTGAAGCCTCATCTCCTTCTCCAAGTAACTTCTTGACTTTTTCAGAGTTTGCTAGCCGACCTTCAATAAGTGCTTTGCCGTTAGGCGAAGATTGCAGTATTTTATATTGAGAAGGAGTCCACTTATGGAATTCAGTTCGCTGAGCGGAAGCGGCGGCAGTTTTATGAGCGACTCTGTCTGCTGGGTCGGTATCAAAAGGAGCACCTGCAAGATCCATAGATGCCCAAGCAGCGCGATCTTCTTTATGTAGTGTGTTTGCGAGTGCTGTGTCTAGTTGAGCAAGTCTAGCAATATCCCTTGCATCGATATTTCCTCTTTCAATTTGGCCAGAAACTTTGCCTATTCCGGCAAGATGTCTGTATGCGGCTAGCTTTAGTTCATCATCATCTGTTCCGCTGGCAAGCTTTGCAACATCATCAAGATTCATGCCCTCGATGTTATGCAACTCCGAAAGCTCTTTTATTCTCCCTTCCCTCATTGCCGTAACGGCTTTTTCGTCCTTTCCTCCAAATATAGTTCTCGATCCAGCGGCAAGTTCTCCGAGAGTTCCCATCTTTGCTACCTGATTTCTTAGAGCAATCCCTCTAGCCTTATCCCTTCTATCAACCCAATCTTTTCGTGCTGTAAGAGCACCAGAAATCCCAGTCTTTTTACCCAAGTAACCGCCAGCTTTTTTCGTAACATTGCCAACGGCTCCATATATTTCTTTGCCCATTTTGAGTGGGATGGTGGCAGCAAGAAAAAGCATTATTCCGTAAAGGGCGAGGTAAATCCAAGAGTCTGTATAGTGGTCTTCGTCACTCAACATAGAGCTTACATTAGCACCTGCCAAATCAGCCTCCTGCTGAGCTTGCTCTTCGGTTAAAGTGGTATTTCCATCAAAGGTCGATCCAACCCAACCTACGGCTAAAAATTGATTACCCAAAAAAAGCATTAATATAATCGCAGGCCCAATAAAGGCCCATTTCCAGAATTGAGCCCACCATTGCTTGTAATATGTTTCAGTAAACGGCATGATGTTCATAATGAAAGCAAGAGGAACGATGGCGACTAGTATGATAAGTAGAGCTCTTCTTACTATCATAAGTAGCCAAACCCAAACTATCAACAAGACCAGGGCAATTAGCAAAATGATTAATAAAATGGATTGCCAATAAAATGTGGCTAAATTGCCATAAGATTCAAAAATATTTTCACCAAAAATATTATCAAGTGATACTCTGGCTGCTTCGAGTCCAACCCCGTCGCTCATAGCGTTAACCATTAAGGATTGAAAAGCTTCAACAAGGTCTAAGATAAATAAAGCTATAAAATAGCTAAAATAGACCATTACGACACTGATTATAAGTTTTGGTAGCATGCGCGAAAGGCCGTATTTTTCAACCTGGATGTTTAGAATATTTGCAAAAGCAATTATGAGTATCCCTAAGGTTAGAAGACCCAACGAAATATTTCTTATATTCACCCAAATACTTCTTAGAGCCGTATCGTCAATATCTGAGCTTCTCATGATAGAGGCATTTAATTGGCTGGCGGCCCAGCCGTTGATTTTACTTAAAGCGTCACCAAAAGCAATAATAGCATCCTTTAAGGCGTTTTCTAGTGCTGAGGGTGAGTCTTGATTGATGTCTAAGAAAATTCCCTCATCGGCACTTTCTATTTTAGTGGTTGTCGCAGAATCTATTTCATGAGTTCCTGTATTTTCTAGGTACGATATTTTGCCGTAGCCGATATATGAACGATTATATTCCCCTGTTCCTTCTATTTTTTTTAAGTTAAAAATTACTTCACCTAAGAAAGTTGATTCACCCCCAATATTAAAAGTGTCTTTTGCTTTGCCTGTTACGGCACTAGCTGTTTCTTTATGATAAAATCTAAGTTTGTAAT
>DDHN01000013.1:35737-36108 GCA_002338125.1 Patescibacteria group bacterium UBA1875
ATCTAAGTTTGTAATTACCCGTGAGTAGCCCCTTAAGTTCATCTATGCTAAAGCTTTCAAAATAATAAGAGCCGTCAGGTTGTGCCCCGGCTGACGTATCGATGCTTCTTGTGTCTATTAAATCATAATTTCCGTTTCCTATATCGTAATATAGCTCGATTTTATTATTGCCCTCTTCTTCCATTATTTCAGTAAAATCATCTTTCCAGCCTTCACCTTGATAGACTTTACCCCATATTTTCCCAAGAGTTATTTTTTTGACTGGTTCGGGGGCGTTTTCTAGGTTGGCTATATTTTCTTCAAAAGGGCCATTATCAATATTCCCGACATAGCCAATTGCTGGGTTGGTTTTTTCTACAGCTAGATAATAT
>DDHN01000013.1:36333-36697 GCA_002338125.1 Patescibacteria group bacterium UBA1875
CCTGCCATTGAGTAGGCCACGAAATTATATCAGGATCAAATTGTGTGTTCGTAAACCCGGAGATATTTACTGATTTAAATATCCAATAATTTCTAGCTTTAAATTCCGCTTTGTTAATGGGTGCTGATTCAACAGTTACAAGTTCGAACTTAAAGGTATCGTAGTTATAATTATTATATTCTTCTAGTTTTTGAGGACAAACATAGACTGTATATTCATTACCCCAATATAAATGTCCTGGGTTTGAGCAAGATCCTCCACTACCATCATTAATATCAGCGGCAGTGGCCTTTGGAATATATGTAAAAGAATCTAAAAGCGGGAAAGAACATAAAAAAATAAAAAAAATGAAAAAAATTTTTTT
>DDHN01000013.1:36907-37651 GCA_002338125.1 Patescibacteria group bacterium UBA1875
AATGAAAAAAATTTTTTTCATTTTTTTGCTATTTTGGTTGCTTTTTGTTGCCCCCCATTTCATATATAAATATTAGCAATTGTTTTTGTTTTGTGCAACGGCAAGAGTCTGGTCTTGCCGTTGCACCTAGCCCCTCTTAATGCCCGTCATAATGGTAAAGATCGGGATTGGTAAGGGCGTCTTCGACGGGGAATATCTTGTATATATCCGTTCCCTCGAAACCGTCAAGATTTAGACCAACCTCAACAAGGACAATACCATTTGGCAGAGAGAGGTAGTAGTCCGCCGGCTGGTTAGCGAGGTATTCTTCGGAATAGTATCTTTCGGGGTTTTCCCGAAAGAAATCCTTAGAGACGACTCTCATGCTGGTAACCTCATGTGAGTAATTCGATTCTTCTTCAAGGAATCTTCTCACTGTGTAAGTGGCATTCTCTTCGATTTTTCTCTCTACTGCCTCTATCGTCTTGTCGGCTGCTGAATCGAGGACTTTCTCCTTGATGAACAGCCCCCCAGCGATGACGACGATGCCCACAATGACGATGAGGGCAATCACCACTAGCTTGTGCATTGTCTCCTTGCTGATGCTGATGTTGATACCTTCGTCACTCTTTGTGGTTGCCATCGTAAATACCTCCTGTAATTGAGATGGCTTGATTATGAAATGAGCACGACTGCTCTTTAGCAGTTCAGTAGCGCTATTATATGACAAATTTTATTTTTTGTCAAGTGAAACGTAATGGTTCA
>DDHN01000007.1:0-17124 GCA_002338125.1 Patescibacteria group bacterium UBA1875
AAAGAAAAGAAAGATAAAGAAGAAGATGATAAAGAAGATGATAAAGACGACTATAGTAAGGATACATCTTTATGTCTTCGAGGCTAAAGAAAAATTCTTAATAGCTCCCCAAAAAGAAGAAGGTTTTGTGGAAGCAATATGGTTTAAATTTGAAGAGGCTAAAGAAAAGATTACCTTTGATTTGGATAATCTCTTAGCTGCTCGACAAATTTTCTATGAGAAAAGAGCAGAGAAGAGGCTTAAAAAAAAAGATAATTTAAAATCCTTATCCATCTGTTTGCCCACGCACAACGGCGAACAGACTATATCTCGAACTCTTAAGTCAATAAAGGGCTCAATAGATAATATAGATCAAGATATAAAAACAAATATCCTAATTTGTCTTGATCACTGTACGGATAGTACCGAAGAGGAATTGCGAAAATTCAAGAAGAATCTCAATATAAATATCGTCAAAAATGAAGGGCAAAAGGGAAAGGCCGAAGCTCTAAATCTCTTATTTGAAAGGTCGCCTAAAGATAGTGATGCTTTTGTTTTTATAGATGACGATGTCGAGCTCGATAAGAATTGTCTTAACCTAATGATCAAGGAGCTAAATAAAGGTAGTAATCAATTTGTTTTTGCTGAATGGAAAAGAAAAGTATATATAAAAAGAAATGCTTATAGAAAATTTTGGTATAAGGTTTTTGGTGTTAAATTTGATATTCAGATATACCGAAAGAAGAGCCAATTAATGAGGGGCGCTTGTATGATGTGCCAAAGAGAAGATTTTGTACGATTGCCTGGCCATATCATTAACGATGACCAGTTCTTTCAATATATATATTGGCCAAATACTAAAGAGGTGGCCGGAGCAGTAACATACTTTGATTCTGTTGATAATTGTAGAGATTATAGAAATAGATTCTTAAGAATTGGCCAGGGAATGAGGCAGCTAGATAATGAATTCGCAAAAGAGAGACTCGAAAAATGTAAAAGTGATTTGTTCTTAAGTGTAGATAAGGATAAAATTAAAAGACTAGATTTCAAAACAAAGATATTATTTAAGATTTATAGAGTGATACGATATTTCGTGAAAATATGGGTTGATATAAAATTAAGAAATGGGAAAGATCATGGGTGGTACAGAACAAGAAAAAATTAAGAAAATTATATACGATAGCCTCACTGAGGGAGTAGGCGATCTTGATCTTATTATTCTGATCGGAAGTATTATTGCCGAAAATTTTGATGAACAAAGTGATATAGACCTTATTGTTTCTTGCCCTAGAGTCGATTTTAAAACAAAAGAAAAGCTCTCAAAGGCTATCTCGCAATTAGAAACAAAACTAAACCGAAAATTTGGGGTTAATTTAATAGATACTAATGAGATTTTAAGCCCTAAAAAACCGTTACGAACCCTGGATGGTAAAATATTTCAAGCCCTGGTTGAAATAAAAAACAACAAAAATATGATTCTCTTTGATAGAGAGAATCTCGTTGATAAATTATATAGCCCATCTGGTGATGAAGTTAAAGAGCATAGTTTAAACAACATTATTTTCTTCAGAAACAGAAATAGAAAGCTTTCAACCCATCAATATTCAACTAAGGAAGGTATTAATATAAGTTTTGAAAGAGAAAGAAAAGCTTTATTTATCGTTGCTAAGTTATATATACAACTTCTAACAGGCAAGGTTATTCAGAATAAAGATGAAATTATCAAACAGATGCAGAAGTTTCTTCCCAAAAACTCTGAGGTAACACAAACGTTAATAGAAAATATTGAACATACTAAAAATGAGGGTGCCGATATCAAGAATTCACTCACTAAAATTGACGATGCTATCGAGGAGCTTTCAAAGCATGCTAAAGAAAGACTATAAACTTATCAATGTAAGGGTTGGCCCTAAAAAACAAAAGATACTTATTGGGGATGGGTCTAGAAATATCATATTCGACTTCTTTAAAAAGAAAAACTATAGTGATTCAATTCTAATCGTTGACGCAAATTTTAAAAAAATACATAAAAATTTTTACGATAAGGTCATTAATGACATTAAGCCGGTTAGTATCATAGATGTTAAACCAATCGAGAAGAGCAAGAGTCTTGATAACTTACAAGACATCGTTACAAAATGCTATGAAAGCAATCTAAAAAGATCGGGGTGCATAATAGCTTTGGGCGGAGGTATAGTTGGAGATATTTCCGGTGTTGTAGCTTCTCTCTACATGCGTGGAGTTGATTATGTCTTTATCCCAACCACTCTCATGTCTCAGGCAGATACCATAATCAGCAAAGTCGCAATTAGCTATAAATACATAAAAAACATTCTCGGTAGCTTTTATTCACCTGTTTTGACTATATGTGACCCATATTTTTTAATGACGCTTGATAAGAAAGAAATATCAATGGGCTTAAGCGAAGTAATCAAGTCTGCTCTAATAGATTCGAATAATTTTGTTACATATTTAGATAATAATATAAAAAATAATCTAAATGGATGGAAATCATATCCATGGGAAGAAATCATTTACAGATCTCTTAGGATAAAATCAAAACTAGTATCAAAAGACCCATTCGATACTAACGGCAAACACAAAGGGCTAAGTTACGGTCATACATACGCAAATGTTTATGAAGGCTCCTCAAAATTTAACCTTAGGCATGGAGAGGCAGTAGCGCTCGGCATGATATCAGCAGGATATGTAAGCTCTAAAATAGGTATATTATGTGATAGCGAATTACAGAAACAAAACAGGCTAATAGAAAAGTCTATGCTCCCCCGCAAGGCACCTTCTAAAGTTGATCCCAATGCAGCCATTAGTATTCTTAATAAAGATAAATTATCAGTAGATAATAGTATTTCACTAGTACTATTAAAAGGAATTGGTAATTTTGTGGTTAAGAATAAAATTGATCCTAATTTAGTAAAAGATAGTATAAAGGTTATAAATCCTTAACCAAATCATAAATATTTAAGGGGTCCTTAACGATTAACTTGTAGCATTTTATTGATTTTGAGGCATTCTCAATCAAATCTTTCATATCCAACATTCTTATTATTCGATCCCTCTCTGCAATATCAAATTCTTTGAAGTTACTACTGTCTACTCTGTCAATAAAACTCATTCGATCTAAATTTGGGTTTAGCAGTTTGGCAGTATGCGCAGTAAAACAATACGACAGGGCCTCAACTTTTTCCGCATCAATCAGTTCGATTATTTTGTTAGTATCACCGAAGTAAACAAAGCAAAAAATTGGTGTTTTGATTTCACCAATAATTTTCATTTTCTCTAGATTAAATTTGAAATAACCAGCATCTACCTCTGCGAGATTACTGCTATGTATTTCAGAAAGTAGCTTCCCTTTTTCTAGTGTTTCTTTAACTTCAGACCTGATATGTATTGGTATTTTACCAATACCGAAGGATTTGCCTGTTGTAACGTCATAGAACGGGAATTCATCTACTACATATTCTCCGGAATTTAAGCCAAGAACAAGGGATGATAAGGTTTTGCCTACGCTGGCGCCATCGTCTCCGAACAATATTCCATTACCATCAATTGAAGCAACTGAACCGTGGGCCAATAGTATGCCCTTTTTAATGGAATGTAGCGATATGAACCTCGTTATAGCTTGTACCAAACCTATATACACATATGGGTCGCTTAAATCATCAAGTTTTGGCCCTGTTATAGTTAATTCTTTTAGATCTTCCGAAAGAATTATATTGTTCTCTTTTCCCCTTTTTATAGATATTTTAAAATCATAGGACTTTGACTTTGAATTAGTACCGAACTCTTTAATGAATTTATCAACTTGGTCGAATTCGTTATCAATTAAATAGTTGCCTCTAAATATTGTTAAGTTCATAATTGAAATGTTAGCATATCCTTTACAATAAAGCACAAAAAGCAGTCAATACTGTTTTTCTTTTAATTCCTTATATATCACTTCCTTATCATCAGCACCTCTTAATCTACCTGTGAGTAATCCTAGTTTATAACTCACGCCTTCACTCATTAACTTCCAATTAGTATCTTCAAGTATTTTATTTAGTGCTTTCTTTAAATCACTGCGACTGCTACCTTCATCACGACCAGATTTTGCGTCTTGGATAGTAAAAGTAATTATTAAATCTCTGGTAATCTCTGTGTTACTGATAACGAGCTCTTTAAAATCTGATTTTGATAGCTCCTTTGCCAATAGATCGGATAGCTCTGGTAGAGTGAGCTTCTTAGTCTGCTCAGCTTTCTCATAAATCTCTTTATGATCTTCTTTATCTTTCCATTCATCAACCATTTCTTTCATTTGAGGATAGTCTACTGTTTTCCATTTACGATATTCTTCACCTTCTTTTTCTGAAAGGCAGAATTCCTTTTTATCCCTCTCAAAATTAGGATCAACAGGCTCTTTCTTAGGCTTTTCATTAAAATCGAGCGTGTATTCATCGTTATGCCCACAGTGAGGGCAAGAATATTTGGTAACTATCTTATCTTTAGACTTTATATTTTCCTTATCCCATTCCTTTTGACACTTAGGGCAGAAGTCATTCTTGAAAACATATGGTTCACCATCGCTATAAAAGGCTTTCTTCGTATTACAGGGTTCACAACGATACATATATACCATTCTCATTACTTTATTATCAAAGCTTGAATCAAGTTCGCTGACCATTAAATTCATTTTCTTATTACATTTAGGACAATAAGCGGTAGGGGCTGGATTATCTTTAACGAATTTATCTCGGGCCTCATCTTCAGCAATCATTTTGGTTATAAAGTCTTCACGACCGAGATATCTTTCTCCTTTTGTAAAAAATAGTGGGAGATGGAAAAGATAACCAATCACTTTGGCTTTTTCTTTTGGGTCTTTATCTAAACTCTTTGGAAATTTAGTTTTCTTTAGTTGAGCTACTAATCTACGACACTCTTCTACGGTATGCTGGTCATAAAGGTCTTCGTAATAAGACTTGTCTCGTAGATATTTATAACTCATAGGACTACAATTTACTTGCAGATGGCTTAACTGTAGCGGCTATAATTACCACCTCTTTATCTGAGTTACTTTTCGATATTTTCAATAAATCATTAATTAGTTTTTCATGCTCAGTTGAGGTTTTTATCACAACATAGAAACATTTTGGAGAGCCCTCACTACTTTGATAAGCTTCGATTTGCTTATTGTACCCATTTATTAATTTAGAATTCTTCGAGTATTTTATCTCTACGAGTACACGAGTTGAATATCCATTACTAAACTTAAAATCAACCGGGCCCCGGCCAGAATTACATTCTGGGCTAACATCAAGATTATTTACCTTGCAACAAGTATCGGCTACTGCAAAAAAAATTTTCTGCGCTATGCTTTCATTTCTATACCGATACTTACCATCTTTTCCTTTATAGCACAGAGGTTCACTCAAGCCATTATCCTCAATCAACTTTTTATATTGCGCTATGATTTGCCTCACTAAGTTCGTCGTCTCAGAAAGCGTTGGAGTGTTGGGTAACGTTAGGGTTTTTGGATTTTGCAATATTAGTTGCTCGGTAACAAGATACCACGAATCTTCACCAAGTATATCAACGCTGAAATTATATGACTTCTTCCCTGCTCCACTTCTTTTGTATGCGTTAATAACTTCATCTAAATACTTTTTATCAGATAAAAGCATTTTCCGAACCTTACTTTTGAATTCTTTAATACTTTTTCTGTTAATAGTCTCGTTCCAATCTTGACCGATGAGTGCATTAACTTTTCGCCTTAAATCTTCATTGAAATTAACAACATTCCAAATATCATCCCACTCAAGAGCAATCGGCAAATCACGTAATACATCTTTTGGAAAAATTAAAATTGGATATTTCTTGTCAGGGTATTTTGGAAGAGTATATTCTTTATCATTAAATTTAAACTTTCCTAGATTAGAAGCATTGATTGTCTTGCAGATCCTTTCCGTATATTCATAAAGCTCTTCCTTGATAATATGAATCGCTAAATCGCTAATCCTATCTGGGCCAAATCCTTCTTCGAAAAGACCCATGATCTCAAATATCTCAGGTTCTTTAACGCCTAAAGCCACAACTTCGCTGGCAGACTCCAACAATTTTTCGGCGAGTTTTGGGCCAATGGCGCTACCATCATCTTTTTCTCCGTAGCCCATCGAGACACCACGAGTTTCTTTTACAGTAAGAAGCTTTAAAGCTTCTTTTTGGGTCCTTGTAGACTGCTCAACGCTAAGAAGTAAAAGTACTTTTTCAAAGTATTTCCTCAAGTTTTGACGAGCTTTATTAAATTCAGGCTCTTGCGATTTTTCAAGTAAGTACGGGTCTAGGAATAATTTCGAATCCACCCCAATTACACTATTAAATACACCTAGCCTTTCTAGATCGTCAGCCTTCACACCCAAATATTCGTTTAACATCGTTGCCATAAAAACTCCTGTGTATACAACAAAGGCCACCCCTCGGTGACCCCCTACATAATAATTATAGTCTCTTTGTATCTAGAAAAAAAGTATACAAATTAAATGATTGTTGTTGCTTTCTCATAAAGCATAGGGAGGCAATTTTGCTTCATTCGGAACTTAGTCCCATGATTGTGGCCAGTTCTTGCATCAAAATCTACCAAGATTTTCCCTTCTTCTAAAGCTTTTAAAAAACCATCAAAACTAAACTTCTGTAGCATCATCACACTTGAATAATGATAAAACTCTTTACCTTTTTCTTTCTTAACATTGGCTTGAACGTAAAATGTATTTAACAATTTTGTTCCGGCTTTATGCTCAAGATCATCAAACCCCCAATATGGTTGGGGGTCTAATTCTCCTAACCCTATTCTACTATTAACAGACTGTAGCCATTCACTATGCCTAGGATCAACAGAACTTGAGTCGAATGAGATGAGAATTTTTTTATCTTTCCTATCGATAACCACTTTGAAGCCACGATCACTCCTCGTCCCACCGTGGATAGTCTGACGAAAACTCATTTCGTTTTCGGAATATTTTTTACCAGCCTCTTGGTGGCTCCAACCATATTTTGGCAAAAGAACTTGTGGGACAAAGCGTATAGCTCTTGGTGAGGGTTCAATATGAAAAAGGGTACATAAAGCCGTGGAATTAAGCCTTTGAGATTTAAGCTCCCACTCAGCTGCATTTGGTATTGGTAAATTGTTTTCCTCTATGCCAAGCAGGTCTTCAAGAGTGTTACCTATTCCGCCATGGTTCCCATGACGTCCATTTGGGACCCACCCCATCTCTTCGATTTCTTCCAGACGCTCAATCAAAGAGTCCTTTGTGTAAGTTTTGACTTTTTGCATAAATTTAATTTATTAATTTATCTTGGGGTTTGTGACCTTTAATTCTTTTTTCCGCCATTTCACAATATTCAGGTGATAACTCAATCCCAATATAATCACACTTGTTATTAATAGCAGAAACAGCTGTTGTCCCCGAACCCATAAATGGGTCCAATACTATTTTAGCATCTGTAGATGAAATAATCCGGTCAATTAATGCGACGGGAAATGGAGCAGGATGACCATTCTTCATTTCTTGTGGTAGTTCCCAAACGTCTCCTAAAGCATTCGATTTTTTCTTTAATTTGAACTTTGGTTTAGCAATCAAATAAATAACTTCATATGTGGGAAGAAAATAGCCAGGGTTAAAGTTAAATCCACCCGCCCTTTTCCATATAATAATTTGCCTGACCGGAAACCCATCTACGATATCTTGCCTGTCTTGAAGTAGACCATTCTGTACTCTCCATTTGTGATTGTAGAAAATAGCACCATTCTCAGGAATGATACGTAGCATTTGCTTAAGACAAGCTCTTTGCCACTTAACATATTCGTCATGTGGCATACAGTCGCTATGATGAGAATACCCTTTTTGCAAAGCTGCATTAGACCATTTGCCACCCCTGCCATCTTTCATGCCATTGCCAGAAGAGTTCTTCAGGTTATAGGGGGGAGATGTAATAACCAAATCCACCGAACCGTCAGGGATCTTTTTCATTACGTCAATTGCATCGCCGCAAATTATTTTATTTGTAAAATCTTCAGGAAATTTCAATTTCTGCCACCTCTTTTATTCAAGTTTAGCTTATACCTCGCCTAAATAAAAGTATACAAACGACAAAAGACCAATTATTCACTGTATACTTGAAATCTTACTAGCTAAAGCCGAAAATATAATTATGGACCACAAAAAACTGACCCTCGGTCAAAAGAAACACCTAAGAGTAATACAAGATCTTGCAAACGACGAGACTTATTTAGAGTCCTTAAAAGCAATCAGAAAGAAATATAAAATTCCAGAAAATGGCTATGACTTCGAGGGCACTAGACCCGAGATAGAGAATAAACAAATTCTAAAAAAATCAGAGATGAACCATACCAAAGGTTTTTCTGAGGATCTTGACCAAATAATAGATAATTTTGCGCATAAAGGACTTAGACCTTCATACTATACTTATCTTGAAAACATTGTCTTATTTGGAATTGGACACCTAAAAACATACAATTTCGGGATTCATCCAAATTGGCTCAAGATCCCGTCTAAATTTGGTACTGGAACGATACAGGAGGGTAAAAACAAGCGCCTGAATATAGAAATATACGGCAATACTAGCAAGAACGATATTATAGAAAACTGGGACATAATAGAAGAATATAAGAAAGAATTACCTGGTTACGACTCAACACCTTTTAGGGCTTACAAAAAACCCGAAAGAAACAAGAATATCATAAAAATATATAATTCTGGGATTAAGGATATCTCAAAAATTACCGAGGAATACAACAAAAAGTATGTTGAGGAAGACGACTTTGATAGTGTTGTAGGAGAAGAAATAGTAAGAGGAGTCATTAATAGACACATCTCCGAAAGTTAGAAAATTTTCTAACTTTTTTACATAAAATATTACCCCTTCATAATGGAGGGGTAATATTTTATTAACCAAAAAGGAGATAACATGATGACTACTCCAAAAGAGGGAAACCTCAAAACAACACAAGTCGACATAACAACAATTAAAAATTCAGAATTCAATCCTAGAAAATGGAATGCAAAGCAACTTTCTGACCTAAAACAGAGCATTAAGAGATTCTCTTTTGCTGAACCAATTATCCTAAATTCTGCTCCAGGCCGTGAACAAATACTTATAGGCGGACACATGCGAGTCGCAGCAGCAAAGGAGTTAGGATACAAAGAACTGCCGGCGGTATTTCTTAACATTCCAGACATAGAAAAGGAAAAGGAACTATGTATCAGGCTCAATAAAAATACTGGCGAATTTTCGTGGGACTTACTTGCCGATTTTGGTGAGGAATTCTTAGCCGAGATAGGTTTTTCTAGCGAAGAATTGGACGATATCTTCGAGGTTGAAAGCGAGCCAGAGAACTTTGATCTTCAAAAAGAGCTAAAGAAGCTTGAAATAGACGATGTGACAATAAAGAAAGGTGATATATACCAACTCGGCAATCACCGGATTATAGTGGGAGATTCCACAATCAAAGAAGATATGACGAAATTGATGAATGGGGAGAAAGCTGACCTTTGTCTAACAGATCCCCCCTACATCTTGGACTATCTGAACGCCAAAAGACACGGCAAGGCCACTACCGGATTTGGAGCCAAGAAGAACCGGAGGTATCTAGAAACCGATGTTTTACCACCTGACTTCACTGAAAAATGGATAGCAAATGTAAAATCGGTATCTAAAGAAGATTTCAGTATCATCATCTTCGAAAACTGGAAAAACATTCGGACCATCTGGAACGAGGTCGAGAAATACTGGAAAGTCAGGAACATGATTGTCTGGCATTTACCTAATCGAGTGCAAAATTTTGCCGCTAAATACAAATTTTTCAACAAGCATGATATAGCAATTGTTGGTAGCACAGATAATAAAGAATTGAATGTCATAGAAGAAGACGAATTATTCCAATCAGAATACGAAACTGCATTATTTGCGAGTTCAGGTAAGCCCCATTGGGAAAATTACGAAAAGGGCAAGAAAATATGCCCCACTGACTTCGTGGAATACAACGCCTGCGATGAGAAAAGTACTGGTCAGGGTATTATTTTTGGCACAAAACCATTAGAAATTCTAATCCCATATATGAAGGTTCTAACAAAGAGAGGCGACCTCGTGCTAGAGCCCTTTTGTGGTAGCGGATCAACAATGATAGCAGCAGAGAAGCTCGGAAGAAGGTGCTTTTTAGTCGAGAAGTCACCCATTTATGCAGCTGTTGCGATTAACAGATGGGAAAAACTAACGGGGAGAAAGGCAAAGAAGGTGAACAAATGAAAGATAAAAACATCGAAGAAAAGTTATTAAACGAACTGAGGATAAACCCGGTAATACAGGTTGCCGTAAAGAAGGTTGGAACATCGAGAGCAACGTATTACCGCCTGAGGAAAGATAAATCGTTTGCCAAAAAAGCAGACCAGGCAATCGAAGAAGGTGTGAAGATGATATGCGATATGGCGGAGAGCCAATTGATATCAGCCATAAGAGACCGAAATATGACTTCTATTATTTTCTGGCTTAAAAATAGGCATCCCGCTTATAAAGACAAGTTGGAATTAGAAGGTCGAGTAAGTTTACAAAACGAAAAACTTACCCCGGAACAAGAAGAAAAAATAGTTAAAGCTCTGAAGCTAGGCTTCGGAAAGGAGAACAAAAATGGAAATGTCACTAACAGACCAAGAGATTAAGGAAATATTAAGTAGTAGAAAAATGAGATCAGAGTTGGCGTATAGAAGCCACGAGTGGTTCTTCCACGTCTACTTCAATCACTACGTAAAGCATCCCACAGCAGATTTTCAGAAGGAACTATTCAGGATCACCGAAGATAAAGACAATCTTCTGGCAGTAATTGTAAGTTTTCGAGGCTCTGCTAAAAGCACTATTATGAGTCTTTCGTATCCGATATGGGCAATTCTGGGCGAGCAACAAAAAAAGTTCATTGTGATTGCGAGTCAAACTCAGCAACAGGCAAGATTAATGATGGCAAACATCAGGCAGGAACTTGAAACTAATGAGCTCCTAAGAAAAGATATGGGGCCATTCCGAGAAGAATCAAATGAATGGGGATCGTTGACGCTTTATCTTCCTAAATTTAATGCAAGGATAGTAGCGGTGTCAGCCGAGCAAAGCATCCGTGGTGTTAGAAACAAGGAAAATAGGCCAGACCTCATAATCGTCGATGACGCAGAAGACATTACCTCAACCAAAACCAGAGAAGGAAGATCAAAAACCTATAACTGGTTTATGGGCGACCTTCTGCCAACTGGCGATGATGACACAAAAGTTATTGTTATTGGGAACCTCCTTCATGAAGATAGCCTGTTAATGCGGCTACAAGAAAGGATGAAGAGTAAAGAAATGGACGGGATATATCGAAACTATCCGCTAGTAGACGGGAAGGGTAAAAGCCTCTGGCCTGGCAAGTATCCAAACAAGAAATCCTTGAAGAAACTGAAGAAGAAAGTTGGCGATATTGTGGCCTGGAAAAGAGAGTTCTTGTTAATGATTGTCCCCGATGACGATCAGGTTATAGACAGGAAGTGGATTCAGTATTATGATTCTTTCCCAAAGGGGAAAGACGTCAGATTCAGCAAATATCTGACTGGCGTAGACCTCGCAATCTCAGAAAAAGACAGAAGCGATTATACCGCCCTGGTCTCCGGTGCTCTTTACAGCGTAAATAGCAAACCAGTACTATATATTCTTCCGAACCCAATCTATAAAAGAATGAACTTTCGGAAAACCATAGAAGAAATAAAGAATGTATCGCTCACTCTTGGCGATGGTTATACAACAAAGATGTTAGTTGAAAGTGTTGGCTATCAACAAGCAAATGCCGAACAATTAAAAGCCGAGGGGATAGACGCTGAAGCGGTTAGAATTGGTTCCATGGACAAAAGAACAAGACTTGCGTTAACAGCTAATAAATTAGCTGACGGGAAAATCATGTTCCCCCGGAAGGGTTGTGAAGCCTTAATAAGTAATATGGTACATTTCGGAGTTGAGAAACACGATGACCTTACAGATGCCTTCACACTTCTTGCAAACTACAGCTTCGCAAACTTCAGGGTACCATTTGATGCTAAGAAGGATATGTTCTTTGTTGGTGGATCACCTGACGATTGGGATGACGACGACGATGACGAGCCGTTTATAAGGAATGGTAGAGGCACTACCTACTACCTTTATTAGTCTGGACTTCCTTATCCTTTGCGGTATCCTTTCCTTGCTATGGAATACGATTATGTAATCTATGCCAGGAAATCATCAGAAAGAGACGAACTACAAGCCCTTTCAATTGATTCACAGATAAAAGAAATGGTGGAGTTGGCCGAGAAAGATAACCTGAATGTGATAGAAGTGAAAAAAGAGAGCCACTCCGCCAAAGATTCGGGCGAAAGGCCAGTCTTTAATGAGATGATCAGGGAGCTAAAGGCAGATAAATACCAAGGTATTATAACCTGGGCCACCGATCGTCTCAGTAGAAACGCTGGAGATTTAGGGGTTTTGGTAGACATTATGGATCAGAAACATCTCTGCGAGGTCAGAACATATAATCAAAAGTTCACCAACTCCCCTAATGACAAGTTTCTGTTGATGATTCTGGGGTCGCAAGCAAAGCTCGAAAACGACAACAAAGCAATCAATGTGAAGAGAGGCCTAAAAACAAAGTGCCAGATGGGCTTTAGGCCAGGGATGCCTCCACTTGGTTACTTAAATGATAGAAATCATGATAAAGGTAGTAAGAAAATTATGATTGATCCCGAAAAGGCACCAATCATTACAGAGATGTTTGAGAAAATTGCCTATCAAGAATACAGTGGCAGAGATATATTCCATTGGCTTAAAGAAACTGGCTTTAGAACAAGAACTGGAAAGATTGTAGCCCTTAGCACAATTTACGATATGTTAAAGAATCCATACTATTATGGAGAGTTTGAATATCCAAAGAACTCTGGTGATTGGTATAAGGTAAATCATGATTCGATTATCTCAAAAGAGCTATTCGATGAAGTTCAAAACTCAATTGCAGTAGCACCAAGGACAAGGCCGGGGATGAAAGAATTTGAATTCACAAGACTTATGAAATGTGGAGCTTGTGGTGCTGGTATATCAGCAGAAGAAAAATTCAAGAAATTGTCAGACAAATCAACAAAACGGTACATCTATTATCATTGCTCAAGAGGCGTAGACCGTAATTGTAAGGAAGGATCGATTAATGAGGAGGAGCTAATAGAACAACTCTTGAAGATACTCGGTGATATACCAATAAATACCTTAAAAGCACAGACTAAACTAAGATTGGAACTCGAAAGATACAACAAGTTTGCTCATAATGTACTCTCTGAAGATCAAAAAGAGGTATCTATACCGAAGATAGACCTCCGGAACTTTGCTAAATACATCCTTAGAGAGGGAAGCCGAGAAGAAAAAAGAGATCTCTTGTCTTGTCTCAATGCAACAATCTATTTGAAAAATAGAGGTATATATCTTAAGTAGAGGTAACTGTTATATTTTTTATTTCTTTGAGTAGATTTTTTGCAGTTTGTAATTTTATTTTACTTGGTTTAGACATGCCTTTAAAAAATAATTCTAATTGTGAACTTTCGCTCTTATTCAGAATGGTCCACGTTTTTAAATATGCAAGAACGTCAACCAATACTAAACCACAATATGATGTTTTTGACTCTAAAAAATATGGGTCTTCTATAATGACGTAGCCCTTTTTAATATTTTGTTTAATAGCTTTGATAATTTTATCTTTAGAAAAACTGTTTTCATTGTCCACAACAATAAGAATCAGGTTCTTACCGGGGCCCGTTTCCGGTTTTGGTAATATGGAAACAATTTTAGAAAGCAGATTAATATAGTTGCCTTCGGTTTTTCCTTTTTGATTATGACAGATCCAGAATTTACATCTTGATCTCTTGTTTGAGTTTAACCCCTCTAAAGCAAGAGATGTTAATTTTATTCTATCATCAACTGATACGCTTTCATCTCCGGTACTTTCAGAAAATATAGCACACCCCTTAAACTCTTTTTCTGGATCCCAACCAATGGAATCAATTGATTTATCAAAGTTCTCTTTTATTTTCTTATAACTCGAAGAGTGTAGCAGCAGTCCAGCCACTGCGAAATATTTTTGGTTTTTTACAGTACATTGTGTTTCGTCAATAAATAGAAGCCTCATAAAACAAAATGACAAGCGGTCAGCTTGTCATCTCCGATAAGTTGACCGGGAACCGGTCTTTAACACGATTTCTAAATGGCGACCCGGACCGGACTCGAACCGGCGACCTCCGCCGTGACAGGGCGGCGTTCTAACCAACTGAACTACCGGGCCAAAAACAAAAAAACACCTTCCGGTGGCTTTAATCGCTGTCACCGATTGCATTTAATGCCCATGTATTATAACCAATAAATATCAATAAATCAATCATTATTTAAGCTCCTTGATACTCCTCTTAATAAAATTTTCTATGTGTGAGATAACTGTATCTTTTAATTCAGGTCTGGACTTAGCTACCCAAACCGCTATCTCATAAAGCTCTTCGGGTGTTACGTTGAGCCACTTATTGTTCAACATTAAAAATGTAATCATTGTAGTTACTGCTATCCTTTTATTGCCATTAATAAAAGGATGATTTTTTATCATTAAGTAAAATAAAACAGCCGCCTTTTTTATAACCCCCGGATAAAGATCTTTTTTCCCAAAAGTTTGGAAGGACTGAACGAGACAACTTTCAAGCTTACCAGGATATCTAGTGCCAAAATCAGGGATAGGCTCATCCCAACTCATTTGACGGATAGCCATTCTATGAGCAATTTCCTCAATATGGGAGACTTTTAGTAGCTTCATTATTCTTCCCCAAGCTTCTTTATCGTCTCTTCGTAATGCTTAAAAACTTTATCAACTGCTTTGTCTATTTTCTGTTTCTCGGTTTTCGAGATATCGCCAAAAAAAGTAGGTAGATCTTTTCGCAAGATAATATAACTTCGCCCTACTTTACTAGCTTTGATTTCTCCAGAATCAATTAATCGATGAACATGTTGCCTAGAATAACCAAGAATCTTGGCCGCTTCAGCAACACTTAGATATTCCTTATTTGTAACATTATTCTTACTCACATTACAATTGTAACATATAATAATCTAATGTGTCAATATGCTACCAAAGCTTAACCCCTTCATGCCTAAAATTATCGCAAATATCGTCACCACTACCCCAACCATCAGTATCATTGTCGACGTCCCCTTTCCTTTTGTCGGGACCAGCCGAACAAAAAAGAGAGGAAGTAGCGTAATACTGACCAAAGTTATCATCATAAGCATAGGGGCTGCCCCAAGGATCATACTGGTAATCATCAACTTGTTTTTGCTCTATAAATCCAAGTCTCTTCATATCAAGTAACGCATTTACCCACCAAGCACCTGGCGGATCAACGCAGGCCGGACAAAAGTCGCCATTAGAACTATAAGGTCCTGGAACAGGAGGGTATTGACCATACCGAACTGCGAATGCCTCAAATAACCCCTTTATATCACGCATTTCAACTCGAGCACTTGTCTGCATTGATTGCCTATTAGCAACCTGAATTGCTCCGATTGAAAGTACTGAAAGTAGCGAAATAATCGCTACTACTACAACCATCTCTACCAAAGTAAACCCTCGCTTCATATAATTGAATTATATATAAAAAAGATAAGCATTAAAAGATGGCGGTCTAGCCGCCATCTTTTTCTTCCTGCCTGAATTCTCGATCTCTAATACATTCCACTCATGTCTGGCGTCGGCGTATTAGGGGTTGGAGGCTCAGGGATATCAGCAACAACCGCCTCAGTTGTAAGGAGCATGGCCGCAGCCGAAGCAGCATTTTGAAGAGCACTCCTAGTTACTTTTGCTGGATCGATTATTCCCGCTTTGAGCATATCTTTGTAACTACCAGCAGCAAAGTCATAGCCATAATTTTTGTCTGAATTCTTTTTTATCTCAGAAATAATAACATCGGCTCGTTCACCAGCATTTTCAGCAATCTGTCGGAGTGGAGCTTCGAGTGCTTTTCTGACTATCTCTACTCCTACCATTTCTTCCTTAGAGACTTTTATTCCCTCAAGTGAGGTGATAGCCCTAACAAGTGCAACACCACCACCTGGAACAATGCCTTCTTCAACAGCAGCCCGAGTAGCTGAAAGTGCATCTTCGACTCGATGTTGCATTTCTTTTTGCTCTACCTCAGTTGCTGCCCCCACCTTTATAACCGCAACGCCACCTGAAAGTTTAGCAAGTCTCTCTTGAAGTTTTTCTTTATCCCAATCTGAATCTGATTTTTCTATCTGAGCCTTTATCTCCGCTATTCTTTCAGCTAGTGCTTTTTCGTGCCCAGTACCTTCTATAATTGTAGTATTCTCGGCATCAGCAATTACCTTGCGAGCTTCACCAAGTTGCTCCACCTCAACATTTTCAAGGGTGAGTCCTAGCTCCTCAGAGATCACTTGCCCTCCGGTCAATACAGCGATATCAGCTAGATATTCCTTCTGTCTGTCACCAAATCCTGGAGCCTTAACAGCTAGTGTATTGAAAGTGCCCCGTAGCTTGTTAACTACCAAGGTAGCCAAGGCCTCGCCTTCAATTTCATCCGCAATTATAACTAGCTCTTTTTTTCCAACCTGTGCGAGTTTTTCAAGTAACGGAACAATTTCATTTATCGAGCTAATTTTTTTGTCAGTAATCAGGATCTTAGGATTATCATAAACAGCTTCCATTTTAGTTGTATCAGTAACCATATAGGCAGATACATATCCTTTATCAAATTGCATCCCCTCAACCACTTCTTTTTCAATACCAAGTGTTTGACCTTCTTCAACGGTAATAACTCCATCGCGGCCAACTGTCTCCATAGCATCAGCAATTATTTTCCCAACGTTTTCGTCAGCAGCTGAAATAGAAGCGACACTAGCGATATCTTCAGAATTTTTAACTTCCTTTTTTATTTTAACCAGTTCTTCGATGACTTTAGCTGTGGCCGAGTCAATGCCTTTTCTAATTGCCATCGGATTAGCCCCTGCTGTTACGTTTTTTACTCCTTCTTCAATCATGGCTTGGGC
>DDHN01000007.1:17342-24573 GCA_002338125.1 Patescibacteria group bacterium UBA1875
ATGGCTTGGGCCAATACCGTTGCCGTGGTTGTGCCGTCACCAGCCACATCGTTGGTCTTACTGGCCACCTCTTTGATAACTTGGGCGCCAATGTTTTCGACTTTGGCAGCCGCTTTCTTCTTGGGGTCATTGTCTACGGTGTCAATTTCAATTTCTTTCGCAATAGTAACCCCATCATTAGTTATAACTGGGGAACCAAATGACTTTTCTAAAACAACATTACGACCTTTTGGGCCAAGAGTAACCTTAACGGTGTCGGCTAAGGTATCAACGCCTTTTTTTAGTGCAATTCTTGCTTCTTCCTTGGTGATAATTTGTTTTCCCATATTTTCCTCCTATCCTAAAATTGCTAAAATTTCTTCTTCTTTTATTACTAAGAATTCTTTACCGTCTAACTTTATTTCGGTTGGGCCGTATTTACTAAAAATAATAGTATTACCTACTTTAATTTCTTTCACATCTTTCCCGCAAGCAATTACTTTTCCTTGCTCTGGTTTCTCTTTCGCTGTGTCTGGGAGAACAATCCCAGACTTGGTTCGTTCCTCGGCCGCTAGTCTTTCAACTATAATCCTGTCTTTTAATGGTTTGAGCATATCGCCTCCTTTATGACTTATCATCTTTTGGCACTCGCTAGATAAGAGTGCTAATATAATATAACAAAGGTAGTATTTTAATGTCAAGAAATATTTGCTAAAATTTAAACATGAAAACAAAAAAAAGAATATTCTCAGGCATTCAACCAACCGGCTCTCTTCATATCGGCAACTATATCGGTGCTTTAAAAAACTTTACCGACTATCAGACAGAAGAGTATGAACCAATTTTCAGCATAGTTGACCTTCATGCTATAACTATCCCCAAAGATCCAAATGAACTTGAGAATAATATTATTGAAATAACTAAAATGTATTTGGCAAACGGTCTAGACCCCAAAAAATCTATCATCTTTGTTCAATCTTCTAGGCCTGAGCACGCTGAGTTGGCTTGGATAATAAATTGTTTCACATCATTTGGGGAACTATCAAGGATGACTCAGTTCAAAGAGAAAACCGGTAAGAGCAAGGATTTGGCTACTGCCGGGCTATTTAACTATCCGGTACTTATGGCAGCAGATATCCTTCTTTACGATACCGATATTGTTCCGGTTGGCGATGATCAGAAACAGCATTTAGAGCTTACTAGGAATATTGCGCAAAGGATGAATAACAAATTCGGCAAGGATACTTTTATAGTCCCAAAAGAAGACATTAGAAAAAACGGATCAAGAATAATGTCCCTCACCAACCCAGAAGAGAAAATGGCTAAAAGCGCTACGAATATTAATAGTTTTATCGCACTGCGTGATGATGCTGACACTATCAGAAAGAAGATAAAAAAAGCTGTTACTGATTCTGGTAAAGAGATAGTTTATAGTCCAAAAAAACCCGCTTTATATAACCTCCTAACAATATATTCATCTTTCTCAGGGGAGACAATTTCGGATGTAGTTGATCGCTATCAAGGTAGGGGTTATGCCGAATTTAAACAAGACTTAGCAGAGATAATTATTCAAGGCTTAGCCCCTATCCAAGCACGACTTGACGATCTCGATAACGATCCGAGGTATATAACCAAAGTACTCGCCGAAGGCTCTCAAAAAGCAGCTCCACTCGCAGATGCTACCTTGAGCCGAATAAAAAACAAGATTGGTTTAGGCTAATCAGCAATAGCTCTCAAAACAGAATTTAATCGATTATGTAGTTCTTTTTTGGTCTTGGCCTCGACCCTAATCCGAAAAAGACTAGGCTCAGTCTGGCTCCGTCTAACGGAGACAAAACCATCAGGTAAATCAATATATAGCCCATCAATCTCGATTCTTTTTCCAGTACAAAATAGGGAGCTGACATTATCTAAAACATTTTGAGGGTTTCTGGATTCGACTGAAACTTCTTCGGAAGTTTCATATTTTTTGAAAGTTGAAACTTTTTGCGAAATTGGTATTTCCGTATCTAGTAAGCTAAGGGTCTTTAAAGCACAGAATAGTCCATCATCAACGCCTTTGTTTTCTTTGAACATAACATGACCCGAAAATTCTGCCGCCATTACTCCACTTTCAGATAAGGCTTTTTTGTAATATGGGTTACCAACTCGCATCATAACCGGCTTTCCGCCCATATGAGCTATTTTTTCTGGCACTACTTTTGAAAATCTTAAATCGAAATAGAACTCCTTACCCTTGTTTTTACTTATTTGAAGCTCTCTTTCAACTAAAAGCAAAAAAAGCAAATCCATAGGAATTATCTTTCCAGACTCATCGACAACCTGAACCCTGTCTGCATCTCCATCAAAAAAGAAACCTAAGTCGGCCCCCTCTGCAATTACAGCCCGACACAATTGATCTAAATTTTTCTTATCGTGCGGATTTGCCGAGTGAACTGGGAAAGTACCATCAGGCTCTATATTCAATTCAATAACTTCTAAATCAGTCCTAGCAAAAAATGGCTTGGCTGGGATGGAGCCAACACCGTTGGAATAATCAACTACAATTTTTTTGGGTGGCAAATCTGAGAAAAAATTTGTCAAATAAGCAAGATATTCAGAAAGGATGTCTTTTTCTGTAATCGCTCCCTTTCCGGGACAGGTAGTAAAACCTTTCGTCACTATTTCTCTAATTTCTACAAGACCAAAGTCTTCGCCAATTTGTATTCCATTAGAATCAATTAATTTAATACCATTTTCATCGCCGGGGTCATGTGAGGCCGATATCATTACTGCCCCGTCGTAACCGTAATTTATAACTGTGAAATTGACCATAGGAGTAGTACAAAGACCAATATCAAATACATCGGCACCTTCACAAGAAATACCCTCGATTATTTTTTCCTTTAACGATTGGCTTGAAAGACGCATATCCATGCCTACAACAATATTCTTTGCTGATAAATAACGGACTAAGGCACGCCCGACAAGATAGGCTAACTCTTCATTTACTTCTTTGGGGTATTTACCTCTAATATCATAGGCTTTGAATGCAGCTAAATTCATATATCTAATTTTAACTTTAAATTTGTTAAAAATAAACTTATAATATAAGTATTATCCACCGACCGAAGGGGGAAGTACCTACGATGTGTATCTATCAAAAGGGTGCAGAAAACGGCCTGAGGCGGCAACGCTATCGGCGAGGCCGACGGAAGTTCTTCGGGACGGTGCCCTACCGTTCCCAACGCTGAGTTCACCTTCGTCTGAAAAGGGGGTCAAGACGAAGGGGCCATGGTAAGCACAACTAGGGAGGTGGCTCTATGAGTGCAACACATTCATACTACCCGAGAGTCACAACCTAGGAGGTGATCACCCATCTTGCGGCTCGGGCTTACACTCCGATATTCTGCCGCCGGAAGGAGTTGACGGCAATGCCAATCTATCTCACCCGAAATAGGCCGTCTCGACAAACTTTGTCGAGACGGCCTACCCTTCATCCAACTATTTTCTTTATAATCTCGGCTTCATTCCAAGAGATTTTTTTAGTTCCACCAATATTTCGATAATTTTGATGCCCTATCCCTGGCACAACTACAACATCACCAGGGCTAGCCATCCTGGCAGCTTCAGCAATTGCTTTCTTTCTATCCCTTATAATCTGGTAATTATTTTTCTTTACCTTCTTAAAGCCTAGTTCAATCTCTGCAATTATTTCTTCCGGCTTTTCAGAATAAGGCTCATCATCTGTAAGGATCGTAAAGTCGGCCATTTTTGCTGCAACTTCTCCTATATGAGGCCTTTTTTTACGATCCCTATCACCAGCTGCCCCAAAAACGGCGATAACTTTACCCTTAGCTATTTTCTTCATTTCTGAAAAAAGCAATTCATAAGCATCTGGGGTCATCGCATAATCTATAAAATATGAAACACCATTTTTTTCAGCCACTTTTTCCATTCGTCCTTTTACTGATTTTATCTTTTCGAGCCCCCACTTGATTATTCGAGGGTCTATCCCCTGCGAATAACCAACACACCAAGCAGCCAATAAATTCAAGACATTGAATTGGCCAAATAAATCGCTCTGGATAAAATAACTTTTTCCGGAGAATTCGATATTAAAAGAGAGCTTACCGTTCTGAGCAATTTTGGTGCCTTTGACATCACCTTTTCTTATTCCGTACGTTAGATGCATATCAGCCGGGAATGCAGAAAAGTATCTAGCTTCTTTATCGTCAGCGTTAACAATATTTACCTTTACTACACCTTTTTTCTTTTTACTGATAGAGACATTTTCAAAGAGTTTTCCTTTTGCATTACGGTAGTTGGTCATTGTCCTGTGTGTATTTAAATGTTCCGGCGAAAGATTTGTAAAGACTGCAACGTCGAAAGGAATTCCCCAGGTTCGGTACTGAACAATACCCTCCGAAGCCACCTCTACAATTACATACTTACATCCAGCCTTAACCATAGCCCGAAGTAATTTTGGTGTTTGCCAGCGGCCTAAGGTTGTCCTAGAAGTTTTGTTGTCTTGCCTTTTACCTGCCAGCTCAATAGCAACAGTAGAAATCATCCCCGTTCTATGACCAGCTGTTTTGAGAAGCGAATTGATCAACTCAACGGTAGTTGATTTACCGTTAGTACCCGTAACACCAATGCAGATAAGCTTTTTACCAGGGAATCGATAAACAACATTTCCACTCACCGCTAATAGAAAATGGTAGATAGGCTGAATAGCTTTAAATATTTTTTTAGGGACTATTCTTCGTCCAATGTTTAATATATTTTCAAGCATTACAAAACCTTTCTTATTCTTGAGATTAAAGTTAAAGTATTATACCAAAATTTCGAATTGATGTAATCGTAGGTCCCCGGGAATACAATTTTCTTACCACCAAAGCCCTGCTTAAACCGAGTAATTCCGACCCAAGGATCATTTCGATCGTCTGTTTCAGCAACACCCCAAAAATCATAATATTCGCAACCATGCTGTTTGGCATATTTTATTGCCTCATAATGACAAAGGTAAGGCGCCATTAAATTTTTACTCTTCTCAGAAAAACCACCATGTAAATAAGTGGCCACACTGCCATAAAAGGATACTAAAATTGCCGCTATTGGCTCTAATTTGTCGTTATAGGCTACAAAAATATGGGCAACATCATTTTTACTTAAATCCTTTATTAGCTTTGTATAATATTCTTTTGGATGAGGCGAATAGTCTTTTTGCCGCTTTGCTGTTTGAGACAAGAGTTCATATAAAATATCCTCATCGTCATTTATCAAAACAGTAACCCCCTTTTTTTGAGATAAACGGATATTGTACCTAGTCTTTGATTTCATTTTTGCAAGAATGTCTTCTTCTGATTCTGAAATATTTAATATCTGTGTTGCTTTTGGTGATTTCTGGCCACAAAGTAGCGACCAGTGATTTAAATAAGCAAGATTATACTCATTAATCTCTTCTTTTGATAATTGAGCTGGCTCAACTCTAACAAAATCGGCTCCAGAATTTTTAAATTCTTTGATAAGTTCCTTTGATAATTTTTGAGGTCCTTTTTGTACCCAAACCCCCCATCTACCAAATGGCATGTCCAGCTTAATCCCAGCACAATTTGAAAAATGAATGACTTCTCGGCCATAATTTTCTTGAAATGCGAGCCAATTAAGACTACAGAAAAGATTATTATTTTGTTTGTAAAAATCTTCTATTTTCACTTAATCTATTTTAACAGATTCTTTATAATATCCGAACATTCATATATATTAGATAAAGATTATGAAGATATTAGCTATCGAAACATCTTGTGACGAGACAGCCGCAGCCGTAATCGAAGAAAGAGATAAAGCACCGGCGGTACTTTCGAATATAGTTTCTTCGCAAATAAATATACACAAAAAGTATGGTGGAGTCGTTCCCGAGGTAGCCGCAAGAGCTCATATAGAAAATATATTACCGGTAGTTATCGAGTCCTTAAATATTGCTCAATCAAATATTTCTGACCTTAACTATATTGGGATAACCACGGGGCCGGGCTTAATTGGCTCACTGGTCGTTGGTGTAGAAACTGCCAAGGCCCTTTCTCTGGCCCTTAAAATACCCTTGATACCAATCAACCACCTAGAAGGCCATATTTATGCTGCTTTTGACAACAAAAAACCCGAGTTTCCTATTTTGACCCTACTTGTTTCCGGTGGCAACACATTACTAATTTTAATGAAGAATCATCTTTGTTATGAGGTTATTGGTCAAACCCGTGACGACGCAGCCGGAGAAGCCTTTGACAAAGCCGCTAAACTTCTCGGTCTTCATTATCCCGGGGGACCGGCAATCTCTAAGGCAGCCACCGCCGGAGACGAAAATAAGTATAAATTCCCTTTAATAGACCTCACCCCAAAACCCTATCGCAATAAGAAAGGTTTTTTACAAAAACCTGAAACTTCGCTTGATTTCTCTTTCTCGGGTCTAAAAACAGCTCTTTTGGTAAAAGTAAAAGCAGAAGTACCGCTTAAAAAAAAGCAGATTAATGATTTGGCAGCTAGTTTTCAGAAAGCAATTGTTAATAACTTAGTGAAAAACTCCTTAATCGCCATCAAAAAGTACCGTCCAAAAACTTTTGTATTATCAGGTGGAGTAGCCGCTAACGAATTATTAAGAGAAACCCTTAAACAAAAGATAGCAAAAGATTTTTCAGATACGGTGTTTATAACTCCGGAATTCAAGCTATGTACCGATAACGCAGCTATGATTGGTATCGCCACATATTACAAAATCATAAAAGACCACTATAAAAAGCAAACCATAATACCGCAACCTAATCAGAAACTTTTTTCCGACGACTAAAAAAATTTTTAGCCTCTTCAACCTTAAATAAATAAGTTAGGCCAAAATAAAGAATAACACCAACTAGAATTGCCCCCATCGTTTGAGCTAAAAGGCCTAAGACTTTCTCTGTCTCGACATAAAGATCATAGAAATATAGAGAATAATGGACGGCCAACCCCATTACAAGAGAAGAAAGAGTTACTTTTATTACCCCCGCAAACAGTTTATTATCAACATCGATTTTTCCGATCCGTTGCTCAAGCAAATACCAAAGTAATCCGGCATTAACAAAACCGGCAATTGAGGAAGCCAAAGCCACTCCGGCAATTTCAAGTCCAAGAACTGCTATAAAGGGCAGGCTAACTGCAAAAATAATATTGACTATCATCGTAATCAAACTAACTAAGAAGGGCGTCTTGGTATCTTTTAAGGCATAAAAAGCTCTTA
>DDHN01000007.1:24793-27456 GCA_002338125.1 Patescibacteria group bacterium UBA1875
GAAAAAGCTCTTAAAAGTAATGGAATTATTCCCTGAGCCGTTACACCAATGGCAAAGTAGCCAAGTGCTTTGGCAGTCCAGAAAGTATCTTCCCAGCTAAATTGGCCAACACCATAAAGTAACCTAATAATTTGGGCTCTTAGAGCAATCATCCCAACGGCTGCCGGGATAACAAAGAAAAGAATCTTTCTCATTGAAATCGATAGTGTTTTTTTGAAATCATCGTGCTCATCTTTTGTTCTTAGCTCCGCTAAAACAGGGAATACAGCGGTGGCAATTGCAATTCCGAAAATAACAGTAGGGACGGTTTGAACATTATTAGCAAAATTAAGCATCGTTATTCCGCCAACAAAGAAAGAAGCAATTATAGTATCTACGACTATATTTACTTGTTGAGCTCCCATCGCAAGCATCCTCGGCATCGTCAATTTTATAATCTTTGGTAATTCATACTTACGAAGTTTAAGTACTGGTCGCCAACGAAAACCGGTCACAAACGCTGGGATAAGCTGGATACCGGCATGTAGCAAAGCGCCAAGAATAACACCACCTAAAATACCATAAATGGGGGGATTGGTATGAGGAGCAAAATATATAATTGAGAAAATAATCGAGATATTATAGACAACTGGAGCTAAGGCATAGGCAAAAAAACGCTTATGAGAATTAAGGACACCGCCAAGTACGGCTGATATTGCAAACAAAACAGGTGAAAGTAACATAATCCGTACCGAAGTAACCGCAACCTCTAATGTATGAAGATCAGTAACTATCCCTTCTTGAAAAAAGCCAGGTAGTAAAAAGGGGACCAACTTCCAAGCCAAAACATAAACAACCAAACCAAGGACGATAGTAATAAGTAGTAAAAAATTCAAAAAGTTTGAAGCTATATAGCTACTATCTGAATCCTCTTTTTTGTTTATATGGTCAACAAATATGGGAATAAAGGCTGAGGAAACAGCCCCAAGAACCAGTAGGTTATATATAACGTCCGGAATCTTAAAACTAGCGTAAAAAATATCGGTCATATGCGTAGCACCGAATTGGGCAGCAATAAGCCGTTCTCTTATAACCCCTAAGATATTAGAAACTAAATAGGTGGAACCCAAAATTATAGCTGCCGAAGAAACAGTCATCTTTTCTTTTGAGATAAAATACCAAAATTTTTTAGCTTTCTCTCTCAAATTTTTCCCTTTTTCTTTGGTGCAACTTTTTCCATTAACTTTACAAAGTCACTTCCCTCAATAGTTTCCTTGGTAAGTAATTCACTAGCGACACTTTCTAGCTTGTCTTTATGCTTTTTTAGTAAATTTAATGCTTTTTTGTAAGCATCCCCGATTATTCGCTTGACCTCAGCATCAATTACGGCAGCCACCTCCTCAGAGTAGTTTTTCTCATGTTCACCTAACTCTTTACCTAAAAATACCAATTCATCTCTCTTGCCATAAACCTGGGGACCCAATTTTTCACTCATTCCAAACCTCGTAACCATATCTTTGGCTGTCTTAGTTGCTTTTTCCAGGTCATTAGAAGCCCCGGTCGTGACATCGCCAAAAATAATCTCTTCGGCTACTCTACCACCAAGCATCATTGAAAGTTCGTCTTCCATTTCCGCTTTTGAAGAAAGTTTCTTGTCTTCTTCTGGAAGACTCCAAGTTACCCCAAGTGCGCGCCCCCTAGAAATTATTGATATTTTATGAATCGGATCCGTATTCGGCAGTAAATGACCAACGATAGCGTGACCGGCTTCATGATAGGCGGTAATTTTCTTCTCTTTCTCTGAAAGAACTCGTGATTTTTTTTCAGGGCCCAACATAACTTTCTCTGCCGCCTCATTCAAATGCTTATCACTAATCTTGTTTTTCCCTTCCCGAGCTGCTAAAATCGCTGCTTCATTCATCAGGTTATAAAGGTCAGCCCCCGAAAAACCAGGAGTCTTCTTTGCTATGGTTGATAAATTTATATTCTTCTCCAACGGTTTATTTTTCGAATGAACTTCTAGTATTGCTTCTCTATCTTTAATATCGGGTAGATCTAGAATAATTCTTCGATCAAACCTACCCGGCCTCAGAAGCGCCGGATCCAAAACATCAGGACGGTTCGTAGCCGCCGTTACAATCACGTTTGTACCTTGTTCAAAACCATCCATCTCTACTAGTATTTGGTTTAATGTTTGTTCTCGTTCATCATGCGAACCGCCAAGTCCAGAGCCACGTTGCCGTCCGACAGCATCAATCTCATCAATGAAAACAATGCAAGGTGCATTCTTCTTGGCTTTGGCAAACATATCCCGAACTCGAGAAGCACCAACTCCAACAAACATTTCTACAAACTCAGAACCAGATATTGAGAAAAAAGGAACTCCGGCTTCCCCAGCTACGGCTCTAGCCATTAAGGTTTTGCCTGTGCCCGGAGGCCCAAACAACAAAACACCTTTTGGTATTTTCGCACCAAGCGAGGTAAATTTTTTTGGATATTTCAAAAATTCAACAACCTCCGAAAGCTCATGCTTTTCTTCTTCTGAGCCAGCGACATCCTTAAAAGTTACTTTTTGTTTGCTAGCGTCAAAAAGTCTTGCCTTAGATTTACCGAACATTGAAGCTTGATTCGCCGAACCTTGGGCCTGACGAAGCATAAACCAAAAAAAGCCAATTATTAAAACT
>DDHN01000002.1:0-218 GCA_002338125.1 Patescibacteria group bacterium UBA1875
ACATTACCATAATTGTAATAGATGGATGTCCCTGAGGTTGTCCATTGCGATGACACTTTATTATTAAATGCATTCCAATCACCAGCACTAATATAGCCATCAGAAGTTGAATTCGCTTGATCGATTGATAAATTAAGAACATTATTTGCCAAACTAGCATGCAACGGCCCCTGAGAAATCGCTGAAACTAATCGGTAAATAAAGCCTAGATCCCAGTT
>DDHN01000002.1:469-1161 GCA_002338125.1 Patescibacteria group bacterium UBA1875
GCTGAATTATCAGCTATAATACTTAACTCACCGGTTCCATTAGTAGTTTTTATCAACCCAGTGTTCAAGAGCGAAGAAATATGAGTAATGTCGGATTGCTTAAAATGCTTTAAAATATCGAAATTATTGAGAGCATCATGATTAATTTGGTTATTGTTGTTGTAATAGTCTACGCCTGCAATTGCTGTCCCAACCTCGCCATCACTTGCAAGTAATAGCCCATTATAGTTACCAATTTTTAGACCCGTTAGTCGTCCAACAGTAGTTATATTCTCTGAACCAAACCAAGTTGAAAGCGCTGTATTCTCAACATTAGATAACCCAATTGCCGCTTTATCAAGTGGTTGCCATGTCTTGTCACCTCTCCAATACTCATTTTGCTTGCCCTTTTGCATGACATCCTCTTTTTTCGCAACAATCGTAGAAACCTCTCCCGAAGTAGCATAGTAAAGTAGATCCTTTGCTCTAAGATAGCCCTGGGGATTAGACGCATCATACTTTTTAGTTAACTCCTTCAAAATGTCAATCGGCTCTTCAACAGGTTCTATTGGTAATATTTTCCCATAAGTCTCTGGGGCTAGAACATTCACTACCTCTAGTGCTATAGCCTCCGCTGGTGCAAGAAAACTTGAAAGGACTGTATTGGGTCGGTCATCAGAGCCATAAACTGCTCTTATATATATTCCATTTCC
>DDHN01000002.1:1371-7497 GCA_002338125.1 Patescibacteria group bacterium UBA1875
GCTTATATATATTCCATTTCCAGTTGAGGCCCCAGCCGTCAGAAAATTTGAGGAGTTAAAGCCTGGCCAATTCTTCATTTCCTCCGGGAATCTTAAGAAGAAAAAAGTAAGAATAATAACGGTTAAGATAAAACAAGCGATAGATGTTAACAATACATCTTTGAATATTTTCTTAAAAAAGTTTAGTTTCTGGATATTTTGTCTATGATCTTCAAGTTCTGCTGTTATAATTCGATGCTGCTCTCTAAGAGATTTAACATCTTCTTGATAGTCATCACTTGTGGTCTCCTTTGTTTCGGGAGCAGTAAGAATATTTTCTTCAATTTCTTTTTTTCGAAGATAATAATCAGATTTTATAAAATTCTCTAAACATTTTATTGTATATATCCGATTGCCGTTTTTGTCATAATCTGGCTTTATAATATCTTTTTTTTCTAGCCTTCTCAGGGTTGCTTCTGAGATATCAAGTCGTTGGGCAGCCTCTGAAATTGTTAACGGTTGAGAAAATTTTATTTTTTCGAGCTCTTCTATAGAAAAGTATCTATTTTTACCATCTGGTCTAGTCGAATTGAGGAGGCCCTTTTCGTCCCAACGTCTTACAGTATCAATAGAAACCCCTAAATATTCAGAGGCTTTACCAATTGGAATTAATTTTTTTGAGAATTCCCCCTTCATCAGTACCTATGCAACGCTTGTGCAGCACCTAGGCAAAACAAGCTTTACAGCCTAATAATAGTCTTTTGACACTATCTGTCAAGCTGTTAGTGCTTTTTTGATTCTTAAAGACTTATTTCCCTTTATGAATCACGATCTGCGGATAAGGAATATCTATTTTTTCCTTATCGAAAGCCTGTTTAAGACGACGCCTAAACTCACCAGCCACTTCCCATTGCATAGCAGGAACTACTTTTCCTAATGATTTTATTCTAATTGATGAATCTTCAAACTTATCAAGTCTTAAAAATTGTATTGGCTCTACGATACTATCACACCACTTTTTATCTTCGGCCAACTCTCTACCAACCCTGTTTATAACCTTCTCAAGTTTATCAATATCCGTATTGTATGAAACGCCGACATCAATATTAACATTTGCAAAGCCAAAAGTATGGTTTGTGACAATGCTGGCAGCTCCATTCGGAATGAAATGAAGCCTGCCATCAAGATCACGAAGTTTGGTAATCCTAATTGTGATTTCTTCGACAACCCCAACCACCTCTTTACCCGAGGCAATAAGGGTGACAACATCACCAACTCGATATTGATTTTCTAGTATAACAAACATACCAGCTAAAAAATCCTTGATTGAATTTTGGGCCCCAAAACCAATAACAATCCCTAGTAAGCCAGCCCCAGTCATTACGGCCGTAATATCAATCCCTATTTCACTAAGTAAGATAAAAAAGGCTACTACCCATAAAACCACTGTGGCCGAAGTCTTAAATAGTGTCACTAGGGTATCTGCTCGCTTTTTATCATCGATCGAATGACGTTTTTTGTGGAATTTTTGGCTCTCAGTCACTACTTCTTTGACTATAAAGCTAATTACTTTTCTTAAAATAATATGCAAAAGACCAGTTACCATAATAATAATCAGTAAGCGAACGATTATAATCGAAGAAAGTTCGTTTAGTAAAGATATAATATTGATATCCATATACTCAAAGTAACATATTTATTGTATTTTGAAAAATCAACGCTAACTATCGTCTAGTAAGGAGCCCATTTTTTTAGCAATGAAGTTGGTAGCAAAAACTGGCCGCAAACGATAAAGTAAATTCATAAACCTAGAGTCTTTACCTGAAAAAATTTGAACCTTATTCTTTTCTATCCCCCTAATGATTTCCTGGGCGGCCTTTTTAGCAGAAAGCATCGGTATTTTTTGACTATTTTTATCTGTATCCTTTTGATTTGGAGTGGTAACACCTGAGTTTTTGGCAATATTGGTTTTTGTTGCTCCCGGGAATACCACCGAGACATGAACATTAGTATTTTTAAGTTCAGCGTAAAGGCCCTCCGTTAGTAATTTAACAGCTGCCTTTGAGGCCCCATAAACCGCCTGGCCTGGAACTGGCAAAAAACCTCCCATACTAGAAACATTTACGATATGTGCTTCGGGTCGCTTTGAAAGATATGGCAAAAAAGCTCTAACCATATTGAGAGTACCGTAAAAATTCACATTCATAACCCTGTCAACCATCTCATCAGTTAGGTCTCTCACCTTAACAAAGTCCTGTATTATACCGGCGTTGTTTATAATGCCGTCTATATCACCAACTTCATCTTTTACTTTTTCAGCAAGACTATATACAGCCTTCTTGTCAGAAATATCGACACTAAAAGTTACCAGACTATCATCTTTACCACTAGCTTCCTTCTTTAAAGCCGATAGTGAAGCTGAATTTAGGTCAACAGCAATGACTTTGGCTCCTTTTGCAATCAAGCTCAAAGCCAACTCCTTACCAATACCGTTAGCAGCACCAGTTACAATTATTACCTTATTGCCCAGAGTCATTCCCCCCCCTAATTTATTAATATCATGCAAATAATTATTCTGTATTATCTGTATTAGAATATTTTTATATTCGTAATATAACCTAACAATCTACCTATAGCCAGACCCATTATTACTGTTGATATCAAAATCCCTACTACGAAATTATTATTCCAGAAAATTATCATCAGCAAAATTGAGAAAAAAGAAGCAAACACACCACTCCAAAGCAAAAAAGCCGAAGGTTCTTTGGTAAAAATAATTATCAAACCAAATAGAATATAGCCAACAGTTGCTACATACATCAAAACAAGACCTATAACTTTTAGAATCTCGGGAGAGAATTTGAGTAACCAAGATTTAGTTAGAGAAAAGGGCCATTTATCATCATTTGGAGGTGGTGTAATGTATAACAGATGAACTAAGCCGTGAGCAATCATAAAAAGCCCACTTAATATTTTTATAGCCATATCTATACCCTACATCAAATAGACGATAATCACCAGTGATTCTGAAAATTATCAAAAATTGCACTTGGCCTATGATAGCCGTAAAATATATACAGGAGGCTGATTGAATGAAATATATCTATACCTACTTACACTACCGGTTTTTTTTGCTATTGATATGCTTTGGCTCGGTTTAATAGCCAAAAATATCTATCAAGAACAACTTGGACATTACCTCAAGACTAACCCAAATTGGCCAGCAGCAATAATCTTTTACTTAATATATATTATTGGAATTATAATATTTGCAGTGCTTCCAAACATTAATAAGGAGCCACCTAAGGCTGCTATATTTGGAGCTTTATTCGGCTTCTTCGCATATGCTACCTACGACCTTACAAATTACTCTACAATTAAGAACTGGCCTCTCGGTATAGTTATTATAGATATTATTTGGGGAACAATCTTGACTAGTACCGTTGCTCTCGTAAGCTATTTTATTGCAAAATGGCTATATTAATTTAATGTTTAATACAATTATTCGGTATTAGCATTATATGGGTTGATATTTTATATTTAAAACCATTTTAGTTTCAACTATCGGTTTTGGCGAGGCAGATAGCGCAGGAACTAAAATTATAAATTAAACTTGCTCTTGTAATCCAACACAACTTGTTCGCTCTGTGCTTCAATTTCTATAACACGTTTTTCTTCATCCCCAACATAATATGTATCAAAGTCCAAGAAAACTTCTTTTGGGAATATGTACCTTTCTCTTTTCTTTCTAAATTTTGGACCCTTTTTAAAGCCAAGATATTTTACAAATTTTTTTATTTTTTCTTTGTTATTATAGTCTAATTCTATATCAACTTCTTTTGCTTTCTTTATCTTATTTTTATCCCCATCCATCAAATCCTCTTTATATGAGAATACTAATGATTGTTTACCATCAACGATTTCTTCTGATATTTTTATAAAAAATTTGCTATTAGCCTTTTTGTAAACGGTTCTATTAATATCAAATTCTTTCACATCTAAATAACTCATACCCTGAGCAATTTTTTTATATTGATTGAATGAATCTACCTGTTTCGAGAACTCTATTTCTTTAACCATATATTTTTATTATAACCGAATGTTCGGATAACTCCATCTATTAATAGAACTATACTCAGGTTTACCAACCATAAAGTGTAAAACCGCCTCTGGTGCATTGTCTGTAGAGTGAACATGATTTAATAGCGAGGGTGGCCATTCGATAGGCAAACCGTCAGACCATTTAATGGTACTCCCAATGTATTTGCCATATTTTGACCTTAGTCTTTTCTTTTCACTTAACACGTCATCTTTATTCGCTCTTAATAGATAGACATAACTCACTCCATCAAATAACCGTCTATTCTTTTGTCCATCTGGGTGGCCAGCAATAAGTGGCGAGTAGCCAAGTCTACCTTCTTTTGTAATATCAATTTCATAGCTATCAATAACTTCAAATTTTTTAAGTTCATCTTTGATAGATGCTTCTACGCCATGAACCTTTACGGAAGGCTTAATCCAAAGCGTGGTGAGCCCCAAATCATGAACAAGGCGAGGTGTAAGGTCACTATACGATATCTCTTGACCATCAATAGAAAATGTTGGCGGTTTAGTCCCCTCGGAAAAATTTAATTCATTTTGTATACACTGCAAAAGATAAAGACCCCTCTTCGTCTTCTCTGGTTTCTGCTGAGCGAAACATTGCATTGCTTCGGCTTCCCAATCACTAACGGCCGCATCTATTGATTGTTTGAAACATTTTTTACCCTCATTAAGGAGATTGGCGCTCTGTATATCTAAGCCTTCTTCAGAGAGAAGCCTTGATTTGTATTTATCATATTTAACAGCTTTATTAAGATATACTGAATAGTTATTTTGGTCTCCAATATTTTTATAAAATTGGGCTATTATATAATAAGCCTCATTAACCCATGAATGGAAAGATTTATTATCTTCATGCTCTTGGGCAATTTTCTCTATAATCATTATATCAGTAATGGTTAATTCGCCTTTTCTTAATAGACTTCTAGATTCAATCAAAATATTTATATCTGTGATATCAGACTTCTCTAATAGTTGGTATTCATATAATCCCGACTCCTTTTTCTCAACTTGGCCAAAGCCATATCCAACCGCAGGAGTTGGATCAATAATATATACTTCACCTTCAGGAGTTTTTGCTTCTGTAACTATATGTCTTGAGGTATAGCGATCACTAGGGTCAAATGGCCTCCGCTTGACCAAACCAAAACCTAAATCAACACTAACACCAAGTTCGCGCAAATATGACTGAAGTGCCATGTTGGCAGTAAGACAATCTCCAGTAAGATTATCGAGGTGGTAGTCAGTATCCTTCTCGTAATCAATCCTTATTGACTGACGAACAATATCATTTGCTATAACAATACGTTGGCTTATATCCAGTTCTTCGAAAGCACCCTCGTTGTAACCACAATCTGAAAACGTGCTACCCTTTGCAATTGGATTTATATCACCCGCTTCAGGGAGAAACTCTGCATATCTAGATTGAGCTTTTTTTTCACTATTTTCAATATTATTATCAGGATTAAAAAAAGGCTTTTTTTCCATTTTCTTCTATTTCCTTAAATACTTTATAAAATATTTCATTCTTATATTTACTAATAAGCACATCATTCTTCCACTTATCATACAATAACTTATTGCTTGATTTTACCAGTTCTTCATAGTCTTGTTTATTAGATATTAAGGATGAATGTTCAAAATGATGGATATAAACCTCGTTACATCTTAATATTTTATAACCATTTTTTTGAGCTCTCCAACAAAAATCCACATCCTCTCCTCCATATAGACCTAAATCATTATCTGCCAATCCTCCGATCTTATTAACATAATCCCTTCTTATTACCATTGTAGAAAAGCTAGCAAATTTTGGAAAATATATATATTCATTTTGACTTTTATTACTCTTAGTTATTGCTGCATTAAATTCAACCAAAGTTTTGCCTCTGATAAAATTTTTCAAGGATTCTTCGAAGTCGCCTTTGTTAAATCTAATTTTTTCCCATTCTTCTCGAGTAGTATTCTCTGACCAAGGGTATCTTTCAAATCGACTAATTCTCCTCGGAACAATAGCAATCAATTCTCTATTATCATTAAAGTAAA
>DDHN01000002.1:7705-14583 GCA_002338125.1 Patescibacteria group bacterium UBA1875
TTCTCTATTATCATTAAAGTAAGAAATCATATCCAGCCAATTGCTACTAAAGCTGACATCATTATCAGATATCACAATATACTTGTTCTTAGTTAACTCAAATCCCTTGTTGATCGCCCTTATAGTGCCTACATTTTTTTTAAATTTATATATATTAACACTACTAAAACCCTGGAATTCATCAACCAGGCTTTCAATTGAAGGACTCGATCCATTGTCAACAACTAACAAATCAATATATTTTCTATCGTTTAGACTTATTGATTCTAATGAATGCCTAAGATACTCATGCGCATTCCAATTTTTTATCACCAAATCAACTTTCATACTATGTTACCCAAACCTTTTTTCAAATTTTTCCTCAAGTTATATTTTTTTCTTAAAACCCTTTTGCCGCCTTCAGACAATTCTTTAATCTTTTTGCTATTATCAAAATCCAATATTTTTTTAACGACCTCATTTTCCTTGTAAGAATCAACCAACAGACCATTAATACCATCTTCAATCTGTTCTACAAGTCCATCTACACTATTCGCAACCACTAGGACATCATTATTATCAACCATCCTAGCCTCTTCTACCAACAGACCAAAAGGCTCTTTATTCGAAGGTATATACATTACCATTCTGCTAAAATTAGTATTTAAAATTCTGTGAGGCAGATAGAAGTCAACATCATCTCTGAATATAGTATTAGATCCTAATTCTTTAATTAGCCTACGATATTGCTTAAGAATCACTTGGTCTTTATTGTAGGGCGAAATAATTAATACAGTCTTAAAACCATACTCTTCTAGCTTTACACCTACCCTAATTGTAGATTCAAAGTTTTTATATTCTTCAGCCCTACCAAAAGATATAATAATTTTATCACTATGCTCTATCCCTAGATCGTTCATTTCCTCGTCACTTAACATACCGAAGCCCACACTATCAAGATAAAAACCATTCTTAAATGTTATGAGTTTTTCCTCTTTCGTACCGTAATCATCTATTAAATGATTTTTCATATAGTCACCAATGGACCCAACGAACTGATTCGGGTTATTGTTTATATAGCTAATCGCATCATTTTCCCAACCTAGTCTTTGATTATAATAATCCTCATAATTCTCAATAGCTGAATCAACCCCGTGTATCTTAACTGTAGAGTGAGGAACCCAAATGTTTTTGCAGTTTTTGATATTTAATTTAGACAATAACCCTGCATATGGAGTATCTAGTATAATATTCAAGATATCACCCCCACTAACTCCCGTTATTTTTAGATTATCTGCAGTATTTTCAACGAGAGTCTTCCAATTCTCTAAATCACCATATGAGTAGACTCCGTTTGAACCGTTTGAGCACTCTACAATCTTACCTCTTTCCCCAATAATTGCCTTGTTCTTTTCCAGTACCTCATTCATATAACCCAATGATTCATTATTATACTCAGGTGTAAACAAATTAATACACGCATCAGGATACAGGTCCCTAAGTGTTTCGATGTAATTCATTGTCATTGTTCCAAGGCCAGTGTAATGACTTTTTATGCCATCATGAGCAAAAATGTTAATCGTTAATGAATTCAATTATCTCCTTTATATTATTATCTTTATATTTATCTTCAATGATTAATAATTTTTTTACCAAGATGGGCATTAAGCTTTCATATACCTCTGATAAAGCCTTCAAGTTTTCAGAATTACCATATGGATCTTTGCTAAAATCTGTTTTCTTTAGATAATCCTTGTTTCTGAGATATACAAAATAACAATTATCATTCTCCATAAAATCTTTATAATATTTATCTAAATACCAAAATAGAACTTCTGAATAATCATGTTTATTATCTAGTTTATTTTTACAAATATTATATGCTAAAACACTGATAGGACTCCGATCAATAAACACGTCCTTTTTGTTACTAGCGGCCATTGATTTTTTAATATCTTCGTTTTCCATAAAAATTCTTTGATCAGATTTATTGTGGGATTTTTTTAATTTGTTTAAATCAACAACCACTTCTTCAATGCAATCATTGCCCTCTTTCGATAAGTATTGCAATAAGTAACTTTTGCCAGAACACGGTATGCCTTCAAGAAAAATCTTTTTTACCATTACCATATAGTTATATTAACACAAAAATATTAGCGGTCATTATTAAATATGTCATTAATATAAATAAGCTACCGAAAGTAGCTTATTTGAAGTGTGTTCATTCTGGCGACCCGGACCGGTTTCGATTCGAACACCTTCTCGCCTGGATAGAGAGGATTAGACTTGTTTACGACAAATCGGATAGCTCTAATTCTTAAAAATATTCAGATATTCATCAAAGAAAAACTCTCTGTTTCTCTTGAATCCAGTTCTTTCCGTTAAAATACCGATTTTCTGAAACTCTTCGATAATTGCCCCAGCAGTAGGGAAGCTAATTTTTAGTTCTTTAGAAATTTTCCCAACTGTTACTATTGGTTGACTATATAGATATTCTAAGAGCCTCATTCCAACTTCTTGTCTTCTTCCAAGCTTACCAACCATAGACTCACATTCATCACGAAGTTTAACAATAGCCTCAAGCGTCTCTTTACTAGAATTAGAAACCTGGATTATACCCACTAAAAGAAATCTTATCCATTGCTCAATATCATTTGTTGTGTGAACAAGATTTAACGAGTCATAGTAGGCTGCTCTATTTTTTTCAATATAATCTGATAGATATAGTGCAGGTTTTTTTAGGATAGCTTTATCTACAAGATATAAAGTAATCAAAAGTCGACCGATTCTACCATTACCGTCTAGAAACGGATGAATAGTTTCAAATTGATAATGACTTATAGCAATTTTGATTAAATCAGGCGTTTGAATACGTGAGTTATGCCAATATTTTTCTAAATCCGAAAGAAGCTCCGGTACTTCTGAAGGATGAGGTGGAACGTAGAAAGCACTTTCAATATTAGCTCCGCCTATCCAATTCTGAGACTTGCGTATCTCTCCTGGGTTTTTATTCTTACCCCTAGCACCAGAAAGCAGAATTTTATGTGATTCACAAAGTAACCTCATCGAAAGAGGTATTTGAGGCAACTTTGCAATAGCTTTATTCATAGCCTTTATATAATTTTGAACTTCTACCCAATCGTCACGTCGTTCAGGATCTATTACCTCTTTGGAAAGAAAGACCTCATCTATTTCCGTTTTAGTACCTTCAATTCGACTAGAGGTTGTAGCCTCTTTTGCAACATGCATTTTGATATAAAAATCAATATCCGGAACCAAGGTAGAATAAACGTCTAATTCAGCTAAGTTTTTTGTAGCTTTAAGGAGGAGAGAATCGATTGTTTTGTCTTTCCACTCGAAACCCTTATTAATCTTTTCAGGAGAGAAACTCTTATACCCATGTTTATTTGTAAATACCCCTGCTTTGAAATTCATCTATTTTCCTAAACTTTAATATAACTATTCCTTATTAAAAGTTTAAGCTGTTTTGTTTAATAAGTCAAGAACATATTTAAGTGGGGAAATTGCGACATTTGTAAAGATTATTGCGACATTTTGTCGCGATAAAAAATAGAGTGTTCGGCGTCCGGTTTGGGTTTGGATGCTTTACTCTCAGTCATAAATATGGTTCGAACACTAAAATATCCCTTTATAAAGGGATATTTTAGATTATAATGCTTATGCGTCCGTTTTGGCGAGCCGTACCGGTTCAGAACCGTTTGGGGTCTCTTTCGGAAAATGAGACAGAAACAGATGAAACACATAAAAAGAAGACTGATAGTAGTGTTTCAGGCACTCTTCCGAGGGAACATATAGAAGAATTTCAAAAGATCGCCTACGAGGTTGCTGGGATGAAGCTGACTTATTCCGAAGCCTGGGAAGCGGGACATTCACTAGTTAGATTCTTTGATTTGTTAATTAATGGTGACGAGTCCTAAGCCTTATTAAAAAGCCATTAAAATATGCATTATATGGATTTATTCATTATAATGTTACTCATGAAAGAACCCAAATTAGATATAAAGAATTATTACAAACAGATAAAAGAACTCAATGTAGAACATTATGCCGGTGAAGTCCCTTATTATTCTACAGCTGACCTAAGGGCTGCTGAGAAAAAGTATCTTTCGGAAATAAAGAGGGGATCATCAATATTAGATCTTGGCTGTGGCTCGGGAAGATTCTCTATTGGAGCTGCAATTAAAGGTTTCGAAGTCACCGGTGTCGACATAACACCAGCTGCCATCAAAGCTTGTAAGGATAGGGCTAAAAAGAAAAAGCTAGATAACGCACATTTTCTGGTTGGCGATATGACCAAGCTTCCGTTTAAAGATAACTCCTTTGATTATGTATTTTGCCCCAGATTTGTAATAAACGCCGTTTCAACCCCCGAAATGCGAGAAAAATCAGTTAAGGAAATGCTTAGGGTAGTTAAAAATAGTAACCCAGTGTTAATAGAAAGTTTTAATTTACTGTATCTTGGTAAGGGGCCTTTTCTTTTTATCAAAAATATTTCCAGTTATCTCTATCGAAAGACTAAACTTTTCTTATTGAGAGATAGATACAAGGGGTTACTCCCGGGGGATATTGTATATGAGGCCAACAAAGTCCAAGGTGCATCCATAGGTTATGCCCACTTATGTACGCCTCTGGAAATAAAACGTCTATCGCCAAAAGGGACAAATTACAAACTTCGATCTATCCACGAGGTTATAAGTGATAAAAAGGACTTCTTAAAATATTTCAGGTATTCTATCTGGCTTGAGATAAATCCAGATAACTTATAAGCTTATTGTTTTTTAAAAAATTCCTTACTTCCTCGCTCTTTAAGACCTTTAGTTCTCGTGACCACCAAGTATTAAATTTTGTGTCTACACCTGTGCCAGAAAAACCAGGGTGAACCATTATCTCAATAGTCCCCGTGGAGTATTTTTTAATACTATTTATAAAATTCTCTGGCGTAGCTCTATGAATATTACCCTTATAGTCAGTAGCAAAATGATCCGTTACTATTAGCCTTTTAGATTTAAATGGGATCCTAACTATTTCTGATTTTCTGATAGGTAATCTTAAAGGAATTGAATACTCTTCTGCAATCCTACAAAAAACTGGTAAAAGATTAGCTGACCCATGTATATGATGATGCGAAGTTATATTTGAAGGCTTCTTCCCCATACCATCTATAAACACATCTAACTGGGCCTTTAGTTCATTATAGACAGCTTTCTGACTTACATTTTCAATTAAATCCCAGAAGTCCTCTTTATCTTGCGAATAAAAAAATCCATTCTTATCAGTAATGCCCCTTATTGGAGTTAGCGGTTTTGCGTTTGTAATGCCGTTGTCACTAGATAACACAAAATGAATACCTATCGAATATTCTGTTTTTGAAAATTTGTTAAACGCATCTTCCGAGCCCGGCATATTGACCATAATACTGGAGTCAGTAATCAGTCCGTTCTTAAAACAATGTAAAATACATTCATTTATATTTTGGCTTCGGCCTAAATCATCTGCATTTATAATAATTCTTCTCATTTTATTAGGAGAGGAGGGGGCCCTCAGGCCCCCTCCGAAACGACGTAATCAAGCTCGGCAAGCACATTGTCCAGCTGAGCTATGAACTCGTCGTAGGTGCCGTTGTTGTCGATGACGAAGTCGGCGATCGGCTTGATCTCCTCCATGTGCCAGAAGTTCGACTTGAAGTCGTCCTTTGGCAAGAGGATGCTCTTGGCCTTCTCTCGATCGGTCAGGTCCTCCCTGATCATCTGGTGATCGAGGCGCTTCTCGAGGTCAGCGTCGATGTACAGAGAGAAGAACTCGCCCGGGAACCTGGCGTGGAGGTATTCCACCATCGCCGGATCCCCCATACTCTCCAGGGAGCAGGCAATGAAACCCTCCTCTGCCATCACCTTGAGGAGCATGTCCGCAAAGGCTAGCCGGTACCATTCGGGGCGATGCTTGAGCATGTAGTCCCCGAAGGAACCAACATCCTCGAAGTCACCAGGGTTCTCGCGCCAAATGCGTTCCATGATCTTGACCATCTTGACGCGCCTGACCCCGACCGAATCGAAGTACACCCCAGCGCTACTCTTCCCGCATTCTGTCATGCCCGAAAGCCCGAGCATTATCATCTTGCCGTTCATCTCTACTCCTTCCTCGGGGAAGAAAAACGTTACTTCCCGCGCCGCCTTGTAGGGAGACTCTGCAGAATGGATCAGGTTCCGGATGAAGCTCTCGGCATACAAACCGCGGATGCCCTTACCGGAACCAGTCCGACCCTTGAGGCTACTCATCTCGCTGATGGCCTGCTCCCCCTCAACAACCAGGATCCAGCAGGGCCCTTCTTGCATGTAGGTCAGTAGTTCTTCGAAGAAACCCTCACCCTCCACCTCTTCGTAGAGGACAAGGAGCTCGCTTCGTTCGAGGAGCCTTGTTTCAGATCGCGTGACTTGGAGCCCTCTTTCACCGATTTGGGCAATCACGCTCTCGACAAGACCCTTCTGAAGACAATCCGGCTTGAGTATGACTAGCAACTTCTGGTACACTTTAATCACCTCTCTCAAGGATCTCGTCGATTCCAACGTTGCGTTATTGTATAATAAATGAGTACAAATGTCAATAAAGATAATCAAAAATAAAGTATATCACGAAAGTTCGGGTGGCTTTCTCTTTTTTGAAGATCCAAAGAACCATGAACTTTTTGTTGCTCTGCTAACGACTAGGGATGATGCTGTGATGATCCCTAAGGGGCATGTTGAAAAAAGCGAAAGGCCAATTGATGCAGCCTATAGAGAAATTAAGGAAGAATTAAATATAAAAGAAGATTTTTCACTCGTAGATAAGTTAAAAGTAGATAATTATTCTTTTAAACTCGATGATGATAATCGTGACCATGA
>DDHN01000001.1 GCA_002338125.1 Patescibacteria group bacterium UBA1875
TAAATTCCAGTTTTTAATATTTACGGGAAAATCATTCCCGTTGTATAGCTCTATCCATTCATTTTTACCCTCTTCTTCAACTTTTGCCCCATTATTATATGCGAGATGACCAGTATCATAGTATACTTCATTAATAACAATATTATTGTCGAAAACAGAAACCTGGTTCCCCTTTATTTCAACTCTATCAGTAAAATATGCGCCAGAACCACTGATTGTGGCGGCCATAATTGATGAAGCCATAAAAAAACATTTTAAAATCTTTTTATACATTTTTTTGTTCCTCCTTTATAGCTTCTGCTCGATTTTTTTCCATCCAGCTCTTAATATTATTTTTATATACTTTTATTTTGCTATACACAGCCTTCTTGTTATCCCAAGTCTTGGTATTTCTTTTTTTTATTCTGATAATTTCTTTCTTAATATTATTAATTTCTTCATAAATGATTATCGTTGCCGGAATAATAATAAATATTAAAAGACCCGGAAGTGTTCTTAAGAAACTTACCAAATAACCAACAAGTGGAACTGTGACATATACCTTACCAATTATTTCGGATTCACTCACTAGATCTATATCAGGAGCCGGATTTGCATCCCCTTTCAGACGATAATAAGCATTGCCTCTATCATCTATTAACTCAACTATACGATGAGTCATTGTGTCTTTCCCGCCTGAAATCTGATAGGTTACAATATCTCCAACAGAATATTCATTATTCTTTTTGTCAAATACTATACTGCCTTGTTTTACTGCCGGTTCCATACTACCAGACCTAACAGTGAACATTCGATAGCCACCTATTTCAAGAGAAGAGATAATAATAATCAACGAAAAGATAATTATTGCCGTATAGATGATTGCACTAATTGCTTTTAAAAAATTACTTTTTGTCTGTTTATTTTTAGTAATCATTTGATTTACCTTTATGTTGCATCTAGCGGAACGAATTACTCGTCCCGCCTAGATGCATCTTGCCGACTTATGACTTGTAGTAATCAATCAAACCAGTTTCAAACAAGTATTTTGTCGGAGCCCAACCTGACATTGTACCGCCGGTCCAATGTGAGCTAAGAACTAACCAAACCTTTTGGTTTAGCTTAGTACCTAGATCAACACTACCTGAAAGAGCTATATTCCCAGAACCGTCGCTAGTTCCAACTCCAAGCACTTCGCCACCGTAATATGGATCATCTCCTATCACCAAGCTATAAGACGTATTGGCGCTAGGGGCAACACCGTTAAAGCTATAATTGAACATGCTATCCATCACCCCATATGTTAGAGTTCCATAAACAGCAGAAGATTGGTTGACGTCCCAGCCAGTTGGATTCTTGTCTTCAAGTACCACAGAGCCTTTAAGCTGCTCGGCTAAAACCTGGATGTCAAAGCCCATGGTGCGACCTTGGTATGCATTACCTGCCGTCGTCTTCATGCGATAGTTCTCGGTTACGTTCATATGCCAGCCTGCTGGTAACATACCGAGGAACATATTTGTTCCCCTTATGTCATTTACCGTAACATCATAGTTATATAATGTTTGTCCCCAGACAAAACCATTAGCATCGTGAACCTCTACAGCTAGCTTATACTCAATGACATTAGCTAGACCTTTATCAGTAACATTTACTAATTTTTTAGTGATGTTTGCAGGGTTGCTACCGGTATTGTTAACCACAAAATCACTGTCAACTACAAAACCAGGCTTCATATCTGGAAAATTGTAACTAGCGTGATTTGAATCAACCTCACCATCAACATCAATTGCTATTGTTCCTGTTTCAAGAGTATTCCCTGTCACTTCCACTTGATCCGTAAAGTATGCACCCGTAGCACCAATTGCCATTACGGCAACAGCAGCAATCATCATTAGACTTTTTGCTATTTTTTTCATTTCTCTCACCTCCTTTCCGATTTGATTTATCTAAATAGCTTACGAAACAAGTTAAAACATATCCACCCTGTCTCAAGCTCGTTTCACAAGCATATCGACCGCAAACAAAAAAACCGGCACAAAGGCCGGTTTCACCATTTCGTCATCTGAACATTTGTTCCATGCACCTGGTGACCAAATTATGGTACACAGAAGAACGACGATCCTACCCCCTTAATAATAAATATTAAGCTACTAATTACAGTAAACACCCTAGCATTTAAATTGTAAAGCTTTTTTTATATTTGTTATCGTCAAAAGTCACAAATTTATACTACTTTATCTTTTTTACTTTGAAATCAGTTTGTTTCTTTGAAGGTTTCTTGGCAACTTTCCTTACCGTAAATTCAGACTTTGCCTTTGGCTTTATCGATTTCTTGACTGGTGCTTTCTTTGGTTTCGTAACTTTTTTTGCCGGCATCTTAGCTATCTTCTTTGGCGCTTCCTCTAGACCAAGTTTCTGTTGCGCATCTTTTTTCTTAGGAATACTAGAAATAGAAGCTACTGTATCGTCTTCACCAAGCCTCATTATCCTAACTCCCTGGGTGGCTCGACCCATTTTAGATATATCTTTCAAGGGTGTCCTAATAATAGTTCCCTTGGTTGAAATAACAACTAAATCATCTTCAAGAGAATCAATTATTTGCATCCCAACTGTTTTGCCGGTCTTGGCTGTGACTACCCCTGCTTTTGTACCCATACTACCTCGGTGATGAAGAGAGAAGTTTTTTACATCAGTTCTTTTCCCATATCCATTTTTCATAACTATCAAAACTTCATCATTTTTTTCAGCAGAGTCCATTCCCACCACTACATCGTCACGTCGCAATTTTATACCTCTAACACCTCCCGCGCCACGCCCCATAGGTCTAATTTCTTTTTCGTTGAAACGAATTGCCTGAGATTGCTCCGTAACAATCATAATGTCTTCCGAACCATCAGTAACCCTGACCCAACCTAATTCGTCACCTTTTTTAAGTGAAATTGCGATAATACCTGTCTTGCGAATGTTTGCAAACGCATTGGTCTCCGTCTTCTTTATTATCCCGTGTCTAGTTGTCATTACTAGAAAGGTATTTTCATTTAAGTCTGAGATTATGACAAAAGCCGTCACATATTCTTCTGGAGCTAATTGCAGTAGATTAACTATCGGACTACCTTTAGCTGTCCTTGACGCCTGAGGAATTTCATGAGCTTTTATCTGGAATACCCTTCCCTCATTAGTAAAGAACAAAATATTATCATGGTTTTCTGCCTCAGCCATCATCTCTACAACATCCTCTTCTTTGGTTGCCATACCTAGAACTCCTTTACCACCTCGGCCCTGAGTCCGGTATGATGAAGATAAGACTCTTTTTATATAGTTACCCTTGGTAAGAGTAATAACCACTTGCTCATTTGGGATTAAGTCTTCTTCAGAGAAGCCGCCTACCGCTTTTTTAATAATTTTTGTCCTACGAAGATCCCCATATTTATCTTTTAGCTCTTGAAGCTCCTCTTTGATAACTCCAAGCATTTTCTCTCGGCTTTTTAAAAGCTCTTCAAGGTATTTAATCTTTTTAATCAATTCATCATATTCGTCTTTTATCTTCTTTCTTTCAAGACCGGCCAAAGTCCTTAGCTGCATAGCTAAAATAGCCAAGGCCTGGGCCTCTGAAAGTTTAAATTTTTTGATCAAGTTAATTTTTGCTGTATCTTGATCTTTTGACTTTTTTATTGTGTCTATAACCTCATCAATATGATCAAGAGCTTTAAGTAAACCTTCAAGGATATGAGCTCTTTCTTTAGCTTTTCGAAGCTCATATTCAGAACGTCTTTTAACAACCTCTTCGCGATGCTTAATGAATTCTTGAAGAATCATCTTTAAAGTAAGTAATTGGGGGTTTATTCTGTCAACAAGTGCAATCATATTCATATGAAATTTGCATTGCATTTGAGTAAGTTTGTAAAGCTGATTCAAAATTTTATTTGGATAAGCATCTTTTTTTAGATCAATTACAATTCGGACTGGATTTTTTCTATCAGATTCGTCTCTAATATCAGCAATCCCAACAATTTTTTTCGTTTTAACCAATTCGGATATTTTTTCTATCAAGGATGCTTTGTTGACTTGATATGGTATCTCCGTAACTATAATTTGAAATTTACCTTTCTTACTTTCTTCGATAGTAGCTACTGCTCGCATCAAAACACCGCCTTTGCCCGTTCCGTATGCGGCCTTTATTTCGCCATCATCAAAAATCACTCCACCGGTAGGGAAATCTGGCCCTTTTACATGTTTCATAAGATCCTCAACCGTAGCATCTGGGTTATCAATGAGTTCGGTAGTCCCATCTACTAATTCTTGGAGATTGTGAGGCGGGATTTTAGTTGCCATGCCAACAGCAATACCCTCCGAACCATTCAGTAGGAGATTTGGTATTCTTGAAGGAAGTACAATCGGTTCTTGTTGTGTCCCGTCATAGTTAGGAGCAAAATCCACAGTTTCTTTATCGATATCAGAAAGTATTTCTTCCGAGAGCTTAGCCATCTTGGCTTCGGTATACCTCATAGCTGCGGCACTATCGCCATCGATAGAGCCAAAGTTGCCTTGACCATCAACTAGCATATAGCGCATCGCAAAATCTTGAGCCATCCTAACCATAGAGTCATAAACAGCTTGATCTCCATGAGGATGATATTTACCCAAAACCTCACCAACAACCGTAGCAGATTTTCGATATTTGGCTTGTGGCCGAAGTCCAAGGTTATCCATAGCATACAGAATTCTACGATGTACTGGTTTAAGACCATCTCTTACATCTGGTAACGCTCTGGCAACAATAACGCTCATCGCATAGTCGAGATAGCTTTCTTGCATCTCTGTATTAATATCTCGGGGTTCAACTTTCCCGATGTCGCCGGCTATAAATTTTTTATCTTTTTCTTCTGCCACTTTTACTCCTTAAATATCCAAGTTTTTAACATCAGAAGCATGCGTTTGTATAAATCTCTTCCGAGGCTCTACGGCATCGCCCATTAACATCGAAAATATCTCATCAGCTCGTTCAGCATCTTCGGAAGTAACTTGAAGTAAAACCCTATTTTCAGGATCCATTGTGGTATTCCAAAGCTGTTCAGGGTTCATCTCACCGAGACCTTTATATCTTTGGATGCTAATTTTTTTATCACTATTTTTCTTTTGTTTCTCAATGATTTTTTCTTTTTGTCCTTCGGTATAGGCATATTCTTTTTTGTTTCCAGAGCCAATAGCATAAAGAGGCGGCTGGGCGATATATAGATAACCTTTTTCAATAATTTCTGGAAAGTTTCTATAAAAGAAAGTCAAAAGTAACGTTCTGATATGGGCCCCGTCAACATCAGCGTCGGTCATGATAATAATCCGATGATATCTTATTTTTGAAATATCATAATTTTCACCAATTCCAGCTCCCATTGCAATAATTAATGTCTTGATTTCTTCTGAGGAAAGCATCTTATCGATTCGGGCTTTTTCAACATTTAGAATTTTACCTCGAAGCGGAAGAATGGCTTGAAAGGTACGGTCCCGACCTTGCTTAGCACTTCCTCCGGCAGAATCGCCTTCAACTATATATATCTCTGATTTGGAGGCATCTTTTGAAGAGCAATCAGCAAGTTTGCCTGGTAAGGTCATGCCTTCTAGTGCCCCCTTTCTGATGACAGTATCTCTGGCAGCTCTAGCAGCCATTCTTGCTCTTGCAGAAAGTAAACATTTCCCTATAATCGATTTGGCTTCATTTGGATTCTCTTCCAGATAATATGAAAAATATTCCGAAAGAACTGTTTGAACCTGATTTTGAATTTCCGGATTACCAAGCTTAGCCTTTGTTTGGCCCTCAAACTGAGGATTAGGTAATTTTACAGAAATAACCGCCGAAAGTCCTTCACGGACATCTTCACCAGCCAAGTTACCATCAGTATCTTTCAAGAAACCACCCTTTTTGGCATAATCTTTAATCGCCTTGGTAAGGGCAGTCCTAAATCCAGTAATATGAGTTCCACCTTCTGGCGTTAAGATATTATTAGCAAAGCTTTGAACATTCTCTTTGTATGAGTCTGTGTATTGGATAGCAATTTCGATATTAGTATTATCAATTTTTTTCTCAACATAGAAAGGCTCTTTGTTTACTACCTCCTTATTATGATTAAGGTGCTCTACATACGATTTGATTCCACCTTCAAAATAGTAACCATATTTTTTACCAGTTCGTTCATCTAGAAGTTTTACGTGAATACCCTTGGTGAGATAGGCTTGTTGACGTAACCGGTCTAATATTTTTTGATAATCGAATTCAATTATTTCGAAAATTTCCGGATCAGGCGAAAATGTGATAATTGTCCCGGTATCATCTACTTTGCCAATTGTTTTTAAGGCCCCAACTGGCTTGCCTCCATCTTTATATTCCTGAACATAAGCCCTGCCGTCTCGGTGGATCTCCGCTCGAACTTTTGTAGAAAGAGCGTTAACAACAGAAACACCGACACCATGTAGCCCCCCAGATACTTTGTAACCACTACCACCGAACTTACCACCAGCATGAAGAATTGTCAGTACAGTTTCTAGGGTACTTTTTCCAGTTTGCTTGTGACGCTCAACGGGTATGCCTCGGCCGTTATCAGTCACCGTTACCGAATTGTCAGGATGAATGACAACATTAACTTCGCTACAATAACCAGCCATAGCCTCATCGATTGAATTGTCTACAACCTCCCAAACAAGATGGTGAAGGCCTTCAATGCCAGTACCCCCGATATACATGCCAGGCCTCTTTCGAACAGCCTGGAGCCCTTCCAGCACTTGGATATCGGATGCACCATATTGTGATTTCTTTGTTGTCAAATCAAATTACTCCCCTGCATTAAATCAATTTTAAACCGATTTCTGCCCTCCAAAATCGGTTTCGTTGAATATATAATTACCAATTTTACTATCTTATTTTAGCATATTTTGGGTATAAACTCAAAGAGAATTTTACTACACTCCCGGCCCTCTCGGAATCCCTCCGGGATCAGTAACCGGCATACCTATATTCATCTTTTTAACGATTTCCGCATCAACGGTAGCTCGATCGCGGCCATACTTCAATCTTGAAAGTTCGATAGTCGCCTTACCTACATCTTTGTCCTCATTACCTGGTAACGGGTAAATAGTTTTAACATTAAAAGGTCTTGATGGTAACCCGTTTATTATAAGTTTGATAATTGCGCTAAAATTCTCTTGGCTTACCAAATCATTTTGATCAAATTCGGGTTTGAACTGCTTTTCCAAATATTCCCCATCCTCGGACGAAACCCTGAAAGATGCGATCGTTCCAACGTTACCGAATACGGAATCTCTAATATCCTCTCGCATTTGAGAAATATATTGATTAGCAACCGTAAGCGAAAGCTTAAATTTTCTAGCCTCTGAAAATATTTGAGTAATATTATCAGTAGCAAAATTTTGAAATTCATCAATGTACATATAGAAAGGAGTCCTTTGACTAGCGTCCTTTCCAGCCCGACGCATAGCAGCCATTTGAAATTTGGAAATAAATATCATACCAAGTAACTGCATATTCATCTCACCGATTACTCCTTTGGAAAGTCTGATAATAAATATTTTTTTATTATCCATAATATCTTCAAAATTAAAGGAGGATTTCGTTTGACCAAGAATATTTCGCATAGTGGTATTAGTCATGAAGGCTCCAAATTTACCTACAAACCAGCCAAGTACTTCCGACTTATGAAAGTCAGCTGTTTGACCCATTTCATTAATCCAAAAATTCTTAACGACTGGATCTGTTACATATCTTAGTTTCTGAGCTAAATATTTATCGTCGGTAAATATTCGTGGTACTTCAATGAATGTTCCACCCTCTGGATCAGCCATTAAGGCAAGGGCAGCATTCCTAAACCAATGTTCGAATCGGGGCCCCATAATGCCAGTGTGTCCGGGGTCATATAGTCGGTAAAGCATTTGAATTGCTTCTTGAATTACAAAGTCTTTCTCTTCAATTGTCTTTGCTTCAAACAAATTTAATCCCATTGGTCTTTCAGTATCAGCTGGGTCAAAGATTATAACGTCTTCGGCTCTTTCTTTGGGGATATGGTTAATTATATCCAAAGCGTCATCACCATGAGGGTCAATATAACAGACTCCGTTTCCAGCCAAAATATCATTTATAATCAAGGTCTTTAGCATCGAAGTTTTACCTACACCAGTTTGCCCAACAACATACATATGGCGTAATCTGTCTTCTTCGGTAATCTTAACCAATTCTTCTTTCCCTCGAAAATTAGTTATTGCAAAAGCATTACCGGAAATTGCAATGTTTATTGGAGCTGCCTGAGATTTGGCGGGGAGCCACTTGATCCCTGGTGTATTTACAAGTGCATTAGGGAAATGATAAATGGTTGCCAGTTCTTCGGTGTTTAGTGTAAGCCGGTGTCCTCTTTTTTTAGGATAAATGCGATCAAAACCGAAAATAGGTTGATCAAAAAATCTAAAAATATAATCAGTAATAATTTTTTCAATCTTTCTGGTACTTTTAGCTTTTCTAAATTTAAAACCATTCTGTGAAAGATCCGAAAACTGGGTATAGGCACTTTTTATTTGATCATAAATCATCTCTGCCCGATGATTGTCCCTGCCAGAAACAATGACTCTAATACGAGCTTCGTAACCAAACTTAGTGGCTTTTCGATCAATATCCCGGGCTAATTCTTCTTCTTCTGGCGTCATTCTATAAGGCTCTAGTGATTTTTGGGCTTGGCTACTACCAGGGCTTATTACATCTTTTGCAAAAGAAGAAAACCCTCCAGAGTTATTGCTAGGGCCTTTTTGAATTTTCTGAGCTAATTTTTTACCAGCCGTGACCTTATCTGGGCTGGTAGGCCTAAGTAGTATTTGAATAGCTGCCCCCTCATCTTCTTCAAGCATTGAAAGAGCATTGGTTACTGCTTCAATGGATTCATTATCCATTGTTTGGTAGGTTTTCATGGGGTAATGATAATGTTTTTGACCATAAATCTCTGCCGCTACTACACCGGTTAGTTCTCTTTCTTTACTAAAAATGTTATGCTCTTCAACCTCTTTAATTTGAGCCTCCGGATAATGAGCTGTAACGGCTTTCTCGACGAGAGGGGCTAAAACAGTCGGACAAACTACATAAAAAAATATTTCCTTATTATATGAGACTATTTCAAGACCAAAATGCCTATTTTTATACAAAAAATTATAGAACTTTCTTTTTAGACCACTTCCTTTATAGACAGAAAAAAGATTGTTATACATGTTTTCTGCCCGTGATATTAACTCTTTGGCAACTTCCCGCTGGTCTCTATTACTTTCAATCTTTTCGATGCCGCTATCTTTTGGAACAGTCACTAAAAATGGAATCATTTTTAACGAACGTTCAATTTGTTTTTTGTAGTACTTGGTTCTCCGATATAGCAAAGTAAGGACAATAAATAAAATAAAGGCTGCTAATACTGAGAAAATTGTAATGAAGATAATTTCCAAAATGCTCCCTCCACCCGATTATATCAAAAACCAAAGAAACCTTTAATCCTTGCTCTTAGAAAGCCGTTTCTTAAATCGTTGCCAAAGATATTTAATTTGCAAGTCTTCATGGGCTTCTTCTTCTTCAAATGGCTTGCCTTTATAATTCTTGATAACTTTTTTAGCTGCTAATGAAAAGTTATTATCTACACTTCCTTTCTTTTCATCCTCTTCTTCGCTTATTGTAGCCTCTTTTTCAGTCGAAAAATCTATCACTTCTGAACTTTCGCCCCTTTCCACTCCAGACGTTGCATGATCACCTTGAAGCTCTCCCGCCTCCTTCTGTTCTAACTGTGGGGGCAAAGGCTCTCTCTCCACAAAACCTAGACTCTCATTTTTCCTTAACGTTTCTTCTGAGGTTGGTAGCGATTCTCCTTTTTGTGACTCTGGTTTTAATATATTATCCATAGATTCATTATAACCTTTTTAATAATGAATAACTACTGGGGTTCCGATGGGCGCCCAATAATAAATGAATTTAGCAATATCGTACGTGGCGTTGACACAACCATGAGAGCCATTCCAAACGTAATCAGAACCACCAAACGAACTTCGCCACCACGCCTCATGAATAGCATGCCCCTGAGCTGTAAAAGTACTAACATAATTTATACCGCACAAAGGGGTAGTTGAAGGCGGATTTGGCATACAAACTCCGCCACCATAAGCACCAGGACGGCCACCAGCTCCAGCTTTTCGACGAATAAGAAAGGTACCGGTTGGGGTGTTCCAACCATTTGCTCCAGTAGTAACTGCCCAACAATTTACTTTCTCGCCTCCCGCCAAATATGCACACATTCGTTGAGAAGAAATATCAACTTCTATATATTTATCCCAGTTAGCTACTAAAACATTATTAACTTCGGTTTTATACTTCACAACATAAGTTGGGATTTCTGAACGATAACCCTTGCCGGAATTCAAGTTTTTGGCCGTTTTTTCAGCAAGTAATTTAGCATTTACTGCTAGCCCGTTTTCGCCTTCTCGGGTTACCTCACGTTCTTTACCATTTACTATCTTTATCTTTTCGCTAATGGCAGCAATATTGATTTCTTTTGCAATCGAATTAATATATTCAGAAACCTTACCAGGACTAACAATGGGAACGAGCTTACCGTCATCTTCAATAAAATCTATCCAGCTACCTATAACTTCTGCTCCTGGCGAATATGTCTTTCCTTGATAGGTATAGACAACAGAATACGTGATAATTTTCTGGGCCTTTCTGATTGCTTGCTGCGTATCCTTTTCAAGGATCTCCGGGTTGACCTCTTCGGATGAAATTGTAATGTCTTGTGCTTGTCCAATCTTTAAAGCTTCTAATATTTGGCTTCTGATTGTTTCTGTTACAAGCTCTTTACCATAAACAGCTGGAATTACCTGAACATTTGTACCTCTCATTACCAGCCCGGCATTTTTCTCTGAGACCTCGTAATCACTCGCTAGATTCTCAATAAACTTAGTAAGTTTCCTCTCATCAGCTTGGTAGCTTATTTCGACATTTTTGCTAAAATCAGTAAATAAATTAACTGAATTTGCCCCAAAAAACAAGCTTAGCCTTCTCATCAACGAAGCGGAATGATGGAGAAAATTATTTAAATAATCACCCTCCTTACGGGCTTTTAAAGTATTATCAACTATCTTCTCTTCCAAAAAGCTAATACCGATTTCTTGCGGTGAAATTTGGATTTTTCTTTCATCGATATGGAAAGTTATTTTACTATCTTGCAACGAATTTTTTACATAATTTGAAATTTCTTGCCTATCAAGACCACCAACATCCACACCGAATAAAATCGTTCCATATAGTGCTTTATTAGTGGAGTTGTTTTGATAGGCATTCACAGCCCCCGAGAATGATATTAAGGCAAAAATGAAAGTTATGAAAAAGATAAGGACAACCTTTAATACTAGAAAGCGAATATTGGCTTTTGACTTTTTTAACTTACCTTTTGAAGTTTTCTTTTTTTGAGGTTTTTGACCAATTATATTTTTTTCGGGGCTCAAAAAAGAACCCGTTTGACTTGCGGGCTTCTTTTTTTCTATAATCGTATCAACTTTTTTGATACTTCCCCCTTAGGACCGGAGCTCACCACCCAAAGCACTTAAAGTTTTGACTGCCGCCTTGACAACAGATGATATTTCTTCATCTTTCATGGTCCTCTTATTTGACCCAACTGATAGATTTATTGTGACACTTTTTTTATTTTCCGGCAATCTCTTTCCTTCATAAATATCAGTCACCTTGTAGCCCAAAAGATTGGGGCTATTAAGAGTCGCTATTTTTTTCTCAATTTCATTGATAGTTACTCTTTTGTCAAATAACAAATCTATATCCCGACTAGCAATCGGATACTTTGGCAGTGGTTTGTAAATTATTTTTCTTCCAAAAAATTGCGATATTTTTTCTAGCCCAATCTCGCCGATTACAACGTCTTCTAAATCATTTGCATCTAAAATCTTTTTAGCCACAACTCCCAAAAAACCAATCTTTTTATCGTCAACATAGATATCAGCTCCCTTACCAGGATCAAAAAAGTCAGCTTTCGAACTTCTGAACTCTATCTTTTCAAAATTAAATTCAGTTAGCACTCTTTCAACAGCCCCTTTGATAAATTTATAATTATTACTAGCATTATCACCTAATGACAGTAGCCCCAATACATTTTCCTCCACTTGCTGGCTATTTTCTTTACTATATACGCGACCAATTTCGAACAGATTAATTTTTTCAAAATTATTAATATTGTTCGCCGCTACTTCCAATAATGATGGCCAGATTGCTGTCCTCATATATTCTTGTTCCGAAGATAACGGATTACTGATCCGTATGGCCTTTTTAGCTTCCTTATTGATATCAACAAAAGAACCAGGCACAAAAGAATAACTAACAATTTCCGTAAGCCCAAGATAAGCGAGATCATGCCTAAGCTGATTATTCATCCTAACAAGACTTTTTCTTTTGATTTTTGGTAATTTACCTGAGGGCAATGTAGATTTTAATTTGTCATAACCATAAATTCTAATTATTTCTTCGATTAAATCCTCCTCAATAGCTACATCCAAACGCCACCATGGTACCTGAACCGCCAAAAAATCATCCACGTTATGGAGGTATCTTCGAGCTCCAAGATATTCAGGATGCTTTAAGAAGACATCAACATCTTCTTCAATAACTTTCGACTTACCATCAGCAAACCATTTATTATTCCTTCTATCAAATCTGTAATGACTTGCATGCACTATTCGATCATCTCCAATATAAATGGCATTATGGCCAACTTCCCTTGGTCTTTTTAAATTAACTTTGAGATAACCACCTTCGTTATCCGGAATAAAATAATGATCAGTAGCCGATTTCTCAATGTGACCTTTTAAAAATAATATGTCACCGGGCTTAAGATTGTTATCATCGACTGGGGTACCTATTTCAAACTGAGCAAGCGAAGTATAGCCAATAAATTTACCGATCCGAGAATAGATGTAGTCAGTCAGGTATGAGCAATCAAACGCCATATCACTATGTGTTTTGTAGCTTGCCCCAAAGACATAAGGTTTACCGATATGCTTCCTCGCTTCTTTCTTAAAATCAAATTTTTCTACTTCAAAACCTAATGAAATAAGGATATCAAGAACTTTTTTTTCAGGGATATCAATTCCAAGAATTTCTTTAATTTTTGAGATTTGTAAACCAATATGCTGAACCCAAATCCAAGTTTTCAAAATATCTGTATTAGGACCAATCTTACTTGCAGTCACTTCACTTATTAATTGGGCTGCTCTTTCAATCGCAATCTCTGGCAAGTTTAAAGGGATTCCTTTTTCAAACCTATTTGATGCTTCGGTTCTATTGGCAATCCTTTGAGCAGTTTTTCTAATTGTATTTTTTTCAAAAACAGCTGCTTCTAAAACAATATCAGTGGTTGTATTTGAAATTTCTGAATTTTCTCCACCCATCACACCAGCTAAAGCAATTGGTTTTTTGGTATCTGCTATTACAAGATCTTTTGAATTTAGTTTTCTTTTTTCTCCATCCAGAGTAATTATTTTTTCATCTTTTTTTGCTTTTCGAACAATAATCTTTTTATCTATTTTCTCCAAATCAAATGCATGCAATGGTTGGCCCCATTCGAGCATCACATAATTAGTAACATCAACTACATTATTTATCGGCCGAACACCAGTAGCCAATAGCCTATCTTGAAGCCATTTTGGCGAAGGGGCAATTTTAACCCCTTCGATTACTTTGGCGATGTATCTTGGGCACAGTTTTGTATCCTTGACTTCAACATCAATCTTTTTTTTAGAAACTGTCGGAGCTTTTTTAAAATCACTTTTTTTCATCTTTCGATCAAATGTTGCCGCCACCTCTCTTGCTAAACCGATAACAGACAAGCAATCACCGCGATTTGGAGTTAACTCAGCGTCAATCATCGGCTCGAATGCTAAATATTCCGTTAATAATTTCCCCACTTTCGCTGAAGGGTCAAGAATCATAATCCCTGTCTGGTCTTCTCCTATTCCCAGTTCTTTTTCAGAACAAAGCATTCCATTTGACTCAATCCCCCTAATCGCTACTTTTTTAATCTCGAAGTCATCAAATTTAGCACCAATCAAAGCTACGGGGACCTTTTGGCCAACCTTAATATTTGACGCTCCACAAACTATTTGAAGAACCCCACCATTTGTTTTTCCAACATCAGTTTTTGTTATTTGTAACTTATCAGCATTAGGATGTTTTGTGATTTCTTTTATTACACCAATGACAACCCGAGGCAGCTTAATCCCTATTTCAAGAACATTCTCGGTACCAGAAAGACGCAACCCGTCAGATATCTGCTGGGGAGAAAGCCCTTTAATATCAACATATTCTGATAAGAAGGATAACGAAACTTTCATTAGAACTGCTCCGTAAATCTTAAATCATTATCATAAAATGCTCGAAGATCATTAACCCCATAAAGAAGCATGGCAATTCTTTCAATCCCCATCCCAAAAGCAAATCCTTGATATTTGCTGGGGTCAATACCAGCATTAGAAAGGACATTAGGATGAACCATTCCTGCTCCTAATATTTCAAGCCAACCTTCACCCTTACAAGAACCGCACCCCTTACCACCACAGAGCAAACAAGAAACATCAACTTCAGCCGAAGGTTCAGTAAATGGAAAATGATGAGGACGCAAACGAATATCTCTGTCTTGGCCAAAGATAGCTCTAACAAAATATTCCAAAGTACCTTTAAGGTCACTCATAGTTACTCGGTTGTCAACAACCAGCCCCTCCAATTGATGGAACATCGGAGTATGGGTTGCATCAGAGTCTCGACGATAAACACGCCCTGGTGCCAAAATTCTAATTGGCGGTTTATTTTCCTCCATGTACCTAACTTGGACCGGTGAAGTATGGCACCTAAGAATCTCTCCGGAATTGAAATAGAATGTATCTGTTTCATCTCTTGAAGGATGATTCTCAGGAGTATTTAAAGCATCAAAATTATACCAGGTCGTCTCGATTTCAGGCCCTTCGGCTACTACAAACCCTAAATTTTCGCCAATATCTATTAACTGTTCAAGAATTTGGGTTACTGGATGAAGATGACCAACTTGAAAATTTTTTCCAGGAACCGAGATATCAAAATATTCATCTTGACTATCATTTAAAAATAACTCGTTTTTTTTATTAATAAGTTCTTGTAGTTCATTTTTTAGAATGTTCCCTCTTTTTCCAAGATCTTTTCTTTTTTTCTGAGGCAAATCAGAAAGTGTACGTAAAATTTTTGTTAGCTCGCCTTTCCGACCCAGATATGCTGCCTCAATTCGAAAAAGCTCTTCACGAGAAGAGGCTTTTTTTATTTTTTCTTTTGCTTTTTTCTCTAAGCTCTCTAATTCCATAATTACACCAAGATAAAGTACCAGATAGGATTTATTATAGCAGCAAGCAAGAAACTATAAAACACTTTATGTTTATTAGTAAAACCCAAAAAACTCCCTAAAAGATAAGCTATAAGGAAGATGGAGCCAAATAGTACTCCTGCTAATATTAAAAAACCGGCCGTAGCTGCAAACATTACCCCAATAATAACTGCCAAAATCCAGCCTATTGTCATGCTGATTATTGCCAATAGTAAACGTTTTCGAGAAATTTTCTGTAATGAAAACAATCGAAAAAATAAAGCAGTATAAGCAGAAATAGAAATCAAGCCAAAAATTAATAATATTATAAATCCTACCAGAATACTCCATATACTCGTCATCAATTTATCTCCTCACTTTAAAAAACATTTCTATCAACAAAAAACTAATCGTTAAAATAGCGCCATCCCACCAAGTCAGAAGATCAAAAGAAGAAAGTAAAAGCAACGCAACTACAAAAGCAGCAATTAATAGACCTTGTCTTATTGAACTTTTAACATTAGCAAATATTATTTCACTATGTGTCCACCACTTCCTAAACAAGAAAATTATTAAAGCCGAAAGACCCATTAGAAAGAAAAAAATCGCAATATAATAGATAATAACTGTGAATAGACCTTGTTGGGGAGAGGTAAAAAGAGTTAACCCTAAAAGGAGTCCTCCGAATATGAGGGTACTGGCAGACAGCCCTCTTGTAAAATTTCGCCAATTCATCTGACTTAATTTTATAGCTATCTTGAAAAAATACAAACAAAAAAAACGCCTAACGGCGATTTCTCTAATAGAATCGGGGGACTAGTTCACCCCAAAAGCAATTTGAGCGCTGTCCCCCGTATTACTTCTTCCCAGTTAACTGGGCTTAAGAAGAAAAGGTACATTTTCTACTGTCCGACTAGTAGAAAGTGTTAGAGCCTCCCCGCTCTCCGGTAAGGACCAGCAAGCTCGCCATAATCCCGAAAGATTAAAACGAGCTTGCTAATCCATACCAATGGTTTTTTTATCCTAGGAAATACTTCTCCCTAAGAGTTGTCGGATTAACCTTGAGCAGTAGAGACAGTGTAGATAATAAACAAGGGGGGTGCTTATTATCTACACTGTCTCCGCTGCATCTTTTCTTCTTTTTCTAGTAGGTACGATTTCCGCTAGAATACTAGCGTATAATCAGTTTATCATAAGTGGCTATCTATGTCAATAGTTTTGTCGGTTTAGACTTGTGGATAAAAAATTTTGGCCTTGTAATTAGCAAAATTAAGCTTAAAAAGCCTAAACTTTTCCACAGGCTAATCATCCGACGGTTTATCAATTTTTTCCACTTCATGCCCAACAGACTCACCTGTAATCTTAGTAATATCTTTATCAATCTTTGCTAACTCTTTGCTAGCCGCATTGTAAGCATTAACTGTCGTCGCCATGTGGTTACCAACTTTTGTAAAATAATCATCGTAAGCCGAAAGATGTGTGCCTAATTTTTGAACATTGCTGATTATTTCTTTAACAGATTTCTCAATAGTCAAAGCTTTCAAGCCCTGTAAAACTGTTTGTAAATAGGCCGCAAAAGAAGTTGGTGAGACAATAATCACTTTTTTTTCCTTAAATGCGTATTCGATTAGATCTCTCGTATTCACCTTCATCGCCCCAACCTGGCTTACTAATAAATCATAATAAATACCTTCTGATGGGATAAACATAAAAGCAAAATCCATTGTATTTTCTTTTGGTTTTATATATTTTGATGTTTCATCTATTCTATTTTTTAAATCTTGCTTGAATTGTTTTTCTAGTTCTTTTCTTTTCGTTTCTGATTTTTCCTCACAGAGTTTATTGTAATTTTCAAGCGAAAATTTAGAATCAATCGGGATAATCGATTGTGGCTCATTTTTATCTTTAACAAACAAAACGGCGTCAGCTATATCCCCGTCCTTGAATTTATATTGCAATTGATACTGATTAGGCTGAAAAGTGTTTTTAAGTAGGGTTTCTAAATAATATTCCCCAAGAATTCCTCTTTGTTTCGGATTCTTTAAAACATTTTCAAGCCCTTGTAGCTGGTCAGCAATACTAACAACTTGTTTGTTGGTACTCTCCAAATCTTTCAACTTTTCGGTTACGTTTTCGATAATTCTTTCACTAGACATTCGCTGCTCAGAGAGTCCTCTATCAAGGCGCTCGGAAAGGTCCTTTAAAAGCTCCGGGCTTACTTCGCCTCGGCCAGTAGCAATATCGTTCAGTTTTTTATTTATATATAAAACGAGAACTCCGAAAACTATGACAATAAAAATAATTATAATTAAGGTATTTATATCCATAAATTCACTTTACCTCAAAAATCAAATAAATAATAGTAGACAACAGGCAGAGTGTAAAATTTAAAAATAATCACTACTTTGAGATACAAACTGTTTTTCTTCTTTTATTGTTGTACCACGGCCATGCCCCGGATAAATACTTGTCTTATCAGGAAGTCTTAAAATTTTATCGATACTTTCTTTCATCGAGCTGGGCTGACTTGTTGGAAGGTCAATTCGACCCCGAGTATGGTAAAAGATAGTATCTCCGGAATACAAACTATCAGCAATTTTAAAACAAACACTACCTTTTGTGTGACCAGGAGTATAGATAACAGAAATCGTTTCATCACCGAATCTTAATGTAGAACCTTCGGATACAGCCACCACCTCTGCCTTTGGATTGTGAAGTGTTTTACCAACGTAAGCCCCTTGTAAGGACAAATTACGGAAAAGATCGATATCTTCATTGGCAATAATAATGCTTGTATAAGGATATTTTATGTAAAGGTCATCGACAGCTAAAACATGATCAAAATGACCATGCGTCAAAAGCACATACTTCAAGGTAAGGTTTTTAGTTCTCTCAATTTCTTCGATAATTCTTGCTGCTTCATCACCTGGATCGATTATTGCGGTTTCACCATTTCTATTTGAAAGAATATAACAATTAGTGTTTAAGTCTCCTACTTTTAATATTTTCTGTCTAATACCTTCGACCACTGTTAAATCCATCTTTTTTTAATTCTTCTTTTTGGAGGATAATTATTAAAGACATAATCCCGCCAATTATTTTTTAACCATAGCGTTTGTTTCTTAATAACTTCGTCTAATCCTCTTTTGGTTAGTTCTTTGTGTACAATACCTCCGGCATGAGGAGTTTTGAACTTTTGCTCTAAGGGAGAATGGAACCCATGAGCGTAATGAGCTAGTTCATGAGCTATTGTCCCTAATACCACATAATCAGGGATTTTCTCGTCCTTAAAAAGAGCGTTGATAGTGATTATAGTTTCTGGATGATTGCCTTTATCTTTACCTAGTTTGATTGATCCTAAACGAGTTCTGGCTCGTCGACCCCATACAATACGAACATCATTATCCTGATAAATATCCGGAAAATGCTTATCCCACACTTCGTCTAGTTTTTCAAAAAGCCAACTATCGTCACGCATATCGTTATTATACACTTAGTCAGTTGATTTCGGCAGTACCGCAACTGGGCAGTAATTTCTAAAAGGACAATAGCGGCAGTGTTGAAGATTAGGAGTTGCCGCAAAATTCCTATTTCTTATCCCTTTTGCCGCTTTCCTTATATTCTCTTTTGTTTTTTCTATTGATTTCTTAGTCGGGGTAAAATCACCCACAAGACCGCTTTCAACGAAATATAAATGAACTGAATCAGGGATCTTACCAGTAGCTTCGAACCAAGACAAAGCATAAATAGCTAATTGAGATGATTTTTTAGTTCTTTCATCCGCTTTTTCTTTTGTCCTTATATCAGATGTTTTGTAGTCAACTATCTCTAATTTATCATTTCTATCAAATACAGCGTCATATCGGCCTTTAATAATATTATTGCCCACTAAAAATTTAAACTCTTTCTCAATTGCTATAGGCGGTAGCTCTTTTTCAGCTCTCTGATAAAATTTTTTCAAAGCCTTTTTCCCGGCTAAGTATCTCTTTCGTTCATGAATTTTTGATAAAAACCCTGTCTCGTTCCAGAATATATCAAACCATTTTTCCACTTCCGTTAATTTAACTTTTCTTCCCTGTAATCGTAATTTGTAATATTCAGCAATAGTATTATGGATTGCATTACCATAGGAAACGGTTGAGTCAGCTACAATTCTGATTGGGGTTACATGAATAAGTTGATATTTAAAAGGACAAGTGGTGTAATCATCTATTGCTGCTCTTGAAAGGATTAATTTTTCACTATCCTTGATTGGCTCTAATGTAATATTGTAAAGATTATTAAGCCTTTCGAAGCCTTTAATCTTATCAATGGCTTCTGTTTTTAAAAATCTTTTCTCTACCGCATCTTTGCCAAGAGCCTCAACTACAAAGCGGGATATCTTATGAGTTCTTTTAGTCCCGTAATCCAGCGAAGCAGTAAAAATTAAATCCCTTTTGGCTCGTGTCATTGCAACATAAAATAGTCTTCGCTCTTCCGAGAGGTTAGAATTTTCGATATTATCAGAAACAAGATAGTCCGGTAGTTTAAAGCCACGGTTGCCAGGTCTACCTGGAATATGGGAATCAGAGAGCGATGAGATAAAAACAGTATCAAATTCTAACCCCTTTGCCTTGTGCATCGAGATAATACTAACCGCCTCGAGCCCTTCTTCTATCTCAAAGGCGCTTGACTCACTACCAACTTCAAGAATAAGATTCAAGTAATCATAAAATTTTACCAGGGAGTGATCTCGATAGTTCTTTTGAAAATGAATTATTTTATCGAAAAAAAGAGCAATATTACTTATTTTGTTATGAGCTTCCACTGAGCCTTCTTTGGCCGCCTTGGTAAGCTTAGAATAATAACCTGAATTTTTTAAGAAAAGATTAATTACTTCACCAGCAGTTGCAGTCCGGGACTCTTCTCTAAGCAAAGATAAGTCATTAACAATATTTTTCGCTAATCTGATGGTCTTTTCAGAAATCGATAAAGTTTCCGACAAATTATCAACGTTTTGGAAGGTAAATAACAACGAACGATTATTTTTCTTTGACCAACTAGAAAAATTCACTAATTCGTCCACATTCATTTCATATATATCAGAGGCAGCCAAATGGAATAATGCCAAATCATCGTCGGGGTCTAAAAGAATCATCACTAACGAAATTAAGTTTTTTACCTCAATCTTCTCGTACAAACTTGTTGTTCCTGAAAACACATAAGGGATACCATGTTTTTTCAGCGCTAACAAAAATTCTTCAGCATGACGATTAGCCCTGACTAAAATAGCGAAATCAGATAATCTTTTTCCTTTTTTCAGCCCTTGAACAATTTTACTGGCAACAAACTCAGCCTCTTTGAACTCATTATCAAAAAGTACAAGTTTGGGCATCTTGCCTTGACCCACCGAAGAAACGAGCCTTTTGTCTATTTGGTAGCGATGCTCTAAACGATTTGGGTTATTATTCTGAATAAACTGATATGCCGTATCTAATATTTTCTGGGTTGAACGAAAATTATCTCTCAATACAAAAGTCTTAACATTCTTATAGTCCTTTTTAAAATCAAGGATGTTCGCAACTGCCGCCCCCCGGAATTTATAGATACTTTGGTCATCATCACCAACGACCATTAAATTACCAGAGACCCCAAAAATTTTTTTTATTAATGCACTTTGAGCGTAATTTGTATCTTGGAATTCATCTATCAAAGCATATTTATATTTATCTTTAATAGCTTTGGCACAACTTGGTTTATCAAGTAATTCTAAAACCAACATAATCTGATCACCATAATCGATATATCCTTCACGCCGTAATAAATTATTGTATGTCTGATAAGCTTTAGCAATTTCTAATTGTTTTTCAAATTCTTCAATATCGGCTTTACTCTTGGCTTTTTCGCTTTCCTTCAAGACTTTTCCGATATAAATTTTTGGTATGAGGGCCTCGTCTTTAGCTCTTGAAAATATTTTTATAAGATCCGCAATCATCCTTGTTGGATCAGATAAATTTTGGTAATGCTTGAACTTAAATTCAAAAATATTATCTCTTATAAACAAGATTTGCTCTGCTGTCGACAGAACACGAGTATCTGCCGGCAAACCTAATTCATAGGAAAATTCTGAAATTAAGTCGGCTCCAAAAGAGTGAAAAGTAGAAATAGAGAGGCCACTATACAAAAAATCTGATAATTCATCAACTCTTTCCAGCATTTCCCTAGCTGCCTTTTCGGTAAAAGTTAAGGCTAATACCTCTTCCGGCCGAGCTTTCTTTTCACTTACAATCTTAGCAATTCTTCTTGTAATAACAGTTGTCTTGCCCGTGCCAGCTCCGGCTACCACTAAAGCTGGTCCTAGGTCATGGTTTACAGCCATAATCTGTGTTTTGGTAAGACCTTTTGTAACATCATCCTTCTTCATAAAATATATTTTAACATTAATTCAACTATTTAACTTTATAGTTTCCACTTCCGAAACATCATATATTATGATATATTTACGCTAGAATAGGAAAAGAATTATGGGCAAAAAATTGGTCTCAAGAACCGCTAAAGTTCTCTCTGAGACTAAAAAAACAAAAGATAAAGAAGCGGTAGCTGTTGCTTATGAACATATTCCGAGAAACCCAGAAGAGCAACAACATGGTTCAATTTATGCGGTTATCGAAATCGAGGATAAAAGTGGCCATGCCGAGGAGATCGCTGAAAAAATCATCGATATTCTTCACGATACCTATTATGACGATACAACCAAAGACGCACTAGCCGCTTTTGAAGAGTCGCTGGCTAAAATCAATGATGAACTCGCAGATCGTTCCAGTGAGGGACAAATCAATTGGATCGGTAAACTAAATTCAGTTTTAGCTATTTTGTCTGGTAATACTTTTCATGTCACTCAAGCCGGAAAAGCCGAAGCCTATCTTTACCGCGGTGAGCATACTATGCATATTACAGAAGATCTTTCCGGGGATTCAATCAACCCACAACGTACGTTTATAAATATCGCTTCTGGGGAGCTAGCCGAAAAAGATAAAATTGCTTTATTGACTCCGGGTGTGTTTTATAAAATTTCAAAACACGAATTGAAAAACTTTGTAATCGAAAACTCACCGATTATGGCTATTGAAAGCATTAGCAAACTTCTTTCAGGAGAAAACGGCACAGTAAAGCCTAACGCCATTCTAGTAATGGAACTACTTTCGCCAGAATCGTTTATTGCCGACGAAGAAGCAGAAGAAAAGTCCGAGGTGTGGGTTAAGGAAGACAAAAATATTGGCGAAGAAATCGGCAAAGGAGTAGCCGGAGGCACCGCCAAGGCTATTGGTTACCTAGGGGCATTTTTTGCTGCGGCATCTTCTTTTGCCAAGACTAAGGCTCTCCCCGGGATTAAAAAAACATATATTTTTATGAAAAAGAAAGCAAAAGACTTCCTAAACAAAGATAAGGAAGAGAGTATTATTCTTTCATCAGAAGAAAAAATATCAACAAAAGTACAAGATTTAGGATCAGAAGTCGACATTGATGATGGTATTCTAGAAACACCAATCGAAAAAGAGAAAGAAATTCGTATTAAAGAGACTCGTAAAAAGCCAAAACTGCTTTCACTTGAAAGGTTTGATTTCTCATTTTTGGAGAGAGCCAAGGATAACCTCACCGGTAGGGCAAAAAGACTAAGGATACCAGGCGGGAAATTATCCTATCTATACCTAATTGGTGCCATCGCAATATTAATCGGCCTTTTTACTTATTTGGGCTACTCAAATACGATTAAAAAAGATCGAACTGCCGCCGAAAATAAAATAAATCAAGCAACTGAGCTATATAATGAAGCTGTTTCCAATATCACTAGTGGCCAGTATGCCCTAGCTTCAAGTAATATCGATTCCGCTAAAAGCATCCTCGAGAGTGTTCTTAATACAAAATATTTTACTAATGAAGCGAACGATCTGATCACAAAAATTAACAGTATTGAAGATGAGGCACAAAGAGTAACCAGAAATACCGCTAGCCTCTATTACGAGTTTAACAATGATATCACAAATATTTTCTCAGCTGATGGAATTATTTACGGAGTGAATTTTACTAGCGGCTCTGTATATTCTATTGATAGTGAATCTGGAACCGAATCGAAAATAGTCGAAAACCCTGATTTAGGTGGTGAAATCTCCGCAGCAACACTAATTGAATCTCGAAATATTTTAGCCGTCTACACGACAAACAAAGAAGTCTTTGAGTTTAATCTTGAAAATGGTGAGATCTCAAAACAGAACGTTCCCGGAAGCTGGGAAGATGCCGTTGCTCTTGACTCCTTTGGCACAAACATTTATCTTTTATCCCCAAACGACGAACAGATATATAAACATTTTAAGATTGCCTCTGGCTATGGCGTTGGCCAAGATTACTTCCCTGACACAAATCAATTAAATCAAGTAATAGATATGGCCATTGACGGTAGTATTTATCTAACAGATAAAAATGCCAATGTATCAAAATTTACCAGCGGCAATAAAGATGATTTCTCTTTATCAGGCCTACCAAAAGAATATACCGATATTAAAGGGATTTATGCCCATCCAGAAGTAAGCGGACTTTATCTTTTCAATAATGAATTGATTATAAAAATTGCTGATTCTGGTAATTTCGTTGCTCAATACGCTAACGATGACGTAAGCTCAATAGGTAACCTCTTTGTCTTCGAAGAAGAAAGAACAATAATTTTCAACTCAAATAACAAAATATTCAGCATTAAATACTAATACAAGTTAACACTTCCGTTCTTAATAATTTCCAGTACTCTATTGGAAGCAGTGCCGTTAATAAATTTTGGTTGGGCATAATCGCTTATCAGTAAAGGAATCAAGTTACTTGTAACATGTTTTTTATCGTAGAAATAACTTGAAATCATAATACCTTCTCTGGTAGCCTGAGACCATTCTTGATCGAATATAAAATTACCAAGGGAATAAGCGATAAAGCCATCATCATAATATTCCACCGACTGAACAACATGAGGGTGGGTACCTATTACTAGATCTGCACCAGTAGTAACGGCTTCTCTTGCAACTTTTTGTTGAGAATTATTTGGAACATGTTTGTATTCTACTCCCCAATGAGGACTAATAATGCAAATATCAGCTTTCTTTTTAGTTTTTGATATATCGGACATTAAATTGGCAATACTGGTATTTTCGTCTCGATACCACGGCTCAATGCCCAAGTAGCTAACCCCCTCTGTATCCCTATCGGCAAACAAAGAACCAACCACAGCGCTTTGACATAGAAAACCAAAAGAAATCTCGCCATTGTCCAAAATAACTGAATCCCTGGCTTCATTTGCAGTCAGCCCACCACCACAGACTTCAATACCGGCCGTTCTTAAATTCTTCAAGCTATCCTTGAATACTCTGTTACCAAAATTAGCGCTATGATTATTGGCCACAGAGACGATATCGATGCCAGCAGCTTTAAGATAGGGAATATTTTTTTCAGCTGCTATAAAGATCATTCCACTGCTAGGCGATGGGGCCAAATCTGATATAGGAACCTCTAAATTAGCAAAAGTAATATCGGCATCACCAATAATTTCTTGGACTTTTTCCCACGGATAATCATACCCTTTTCGTTTCATTTGAGTATTTACATGCCTTGATAACATAATATCCCCAACAAAGTTTATCTTTGTTATCTTGTTTGGAAAAAATTCCAGATTTTCTGTATTTTCTTTTTTTAGGATAACTTTTGTTTTTAAAGCGTAGTTAGAAGTATTATCCTTATCCCATAAATATTGATCTTCATATGATAGAGTTTTGAAATTTGGGGTAACTTCATTCCACCTTAATATTGCGGTCATTCCCGTGTTGACCTTTTTTGTTAACGCTTCACGGCTATTAACAAATTTAAAATTTGAAACATCAAAAATTATGCTTAAATATTCTCTATCTTTGGCCAGAGCACAAATACTTTTACCTGATATATCGTCAAAACCGATATTCATAGTTTTTGAAAAATAGCTTTCGATCGGTACAAAATATAGATCAACTTCCCTATCGTTGTAACCAAGATCATTATCTTTATGCAGAGTGACTGGCAAAAATAAAAATATAACTCCGATAATTAGAATTGAAGCTATAATAAATTTCGCTTTCATGAAACTACATTTTTTCAGGAGTATCGATACCTATCAAATCGCCAGCAACAATGCCCAAAACAATCTTAGTTGCCTCTACCAATCTCAAACGTGCTTTGGTAAGTGGAAGATTATCCTCATCAATTACTCGACAGGCACTATAAAATGAATGAAATTTTTGTGAGATACTCCTGGCATAAAAAGTTAAATGATGCACCGGATAAGTATTATCGGCTGCAATTGCAATTAATATCTCCGGAAGCTTAGAAAGCTCTTTAATTAGCTCTATTTCATGCTCATCAGTAAGCAGCATTAAATTTGCCCTACTTGTAGGGATATTTCTAGCGTTTCGCAATATTCCGCTGATACGAGCATGGGCATATTTGACATAATACACCGGATTCTTCTCAGTGTGATTTCGAGCCAAGTCTAGATCAAAATCCATATGGGTATTGAACGCTCTTGAAAGAAAAAAGAATCTAGCAACATCAGAGGCTTCTTTTTTTGGGCCACCAATAAGTTCAAAAAGATCATTCATTGTAACTGTAATACCTTTTCTTTTTGACATTCGGAATTCTCGCCCATTTTTAATCAGACGGACTAATTGAGTAATGATAATATCTAGCTTTCCTTTATGACCCATTGCAGCCACGGCAGATTGAACCCTTTGAACATGGCCGTGGTGATCAGCTCCCCAAATATCTATAACCTTATCAAACTTTCTAGCCACCAATTTGTCTCGATGATAAGCAATATCTCCTAAATAATAGGCTGCCTGGCCATCAGAACGAATTATTACATGATCGTTGTTATCACCAAAATCAGAAGCTCTAAACCATTTTGCTCCCTCCTCTTCGTAAACAAGCCCTTTTTTCTCTAATTCTGCTATGGTACTTTTGATTAAGCCAGATCTTTCCATGCTTTTTTCTCTAAAAAAGTTATCAAAGCTAATCTTCATATCTCTAATTGTTGGTTTTATAAAGCTTGTCAAAATATGATTAGCAAGCTTTTCTCCTATTCTTTGTGGTTCATCTTTTAAACGATTTAATTCTCTTTTCTTACCAATCACCCATTTATCGATATAGTCCCCTTTATAGCATTCATCAGTAGCTTTTGTTATCCCTGCCGAAAGTAAGGCCGATTCTCCGAGGGTTTTGATCTGTGTTCCCGCATCATTAACATAATATTCACGTTCAACTTTTGCTCCGAGTTTAGAGAGCACATTAGCCACAACATCGCCTCCGAAACCACCTCGACCATTACCAATATGCATCGGCCCAGTCGGATTAGCTGAGATAAATTCTACTTGAATTTTTTTCCCTTTAAGAATTTTGGATGAACCAAACTTTTCTTTTTCACTTAATATTCTTTTTAGCTGTCTTTGATAGTAATCGTCAGCAAGCTTAAAATTAATAAATCCCGATACCGCCTCGGCACTGAACAATTCACTTTGTATGTTCTCGGCAATTCTTGAAGAAACCACAAAAGGATCCTTGCCTAAGGCAGAAGATATTTTGAGTGAAATGTTTGTAGTATAATCCCCAAATCTAGGGTCTTTTGCCCGTTCTACTTTTATTCCCTTGGCATCTATCTTGGGATAGGCATTTTTAATGGCCTTCATAAGAGAGCGCTTTATTTCGCCTTGTATCATAAGTATATTATACTTGCTTATACTCAAAATTACCAATTTTGAGTATAAATTTGCTATAATCAGCCTATGAAAGTATACGCAGATAACAAAAAGGGATATTTTAATTATCAAATACTTGAAGAAGTCGAAGCTGGAATTATACTTTCCGGGCCCGAAGTTAAATCCATAAAAGCAGGTAACGTCAGTTTAAAAGAAGCATTTGCTACCTTAAAAAAAGGTGAAATATGGCTTACAAATGCCCATATCGGAAAATATGAACCAGCTGGAAACATCGAATACGACCCCACTCGACCTCGTAAATTACTTTTAAAAAGCCCAGAAATTACAAAACTGTTTGGAAAATTACAAGGAGATGGGCTAACCTTGATTCCCCTCAAAGCTTATGACAAAAACGGTAAAATAAAAATTCTTCTAGGCTTGGGACGAGGCAAGAAAAAACATGATAAACGGGAAATAATCAAAAAGAGGGATATTTCAAGAGATGTTCAAAGAGACCTTAAAGCAAAGTAGTATAAATTAAATTTAGTGGTATTATTTTATTATGGATCAGCAGCTACTCAATATTGTTACAGCCACTTTCTCTATCAGTCTTCTGTCCTTTATCGGGATCGTAGTTTTCTTAATAAAGGAAAAAATACTTCAGAAACTATCACTTTACCTAGTGGCATTTTCTGCGGGAGCTTTAATAGGTGGAGCTTTTTTTCATCTGTTGCCAGAAGCAACTGCGATTCAAAATGAACTCTATATTTACGGGTATTTGGTACTTGGGATAATACTATTTTTCGTAATTGAAAGGTTTTTGAAATGGCGACATTGTCACGAACAAGGTGAATGCGATGTTCATACCTTTACCTACATGAGCCTGCTCGGAGATGGGGTCCATAATCTAATCGATGGTCTAATTATAGCTTCGGCTTTTATGATATCTGGATATCTAGGAGTAGTTACAACAATTGCCGTTGCTGCCCATGAATTACCTCAAGAATTAGGTGATTTTGGAGTATTAATACATGGGGGCTTCAGCCGTACCAAGGCTTTACTATGGAACTTTTTTTCTGGCATTACTGCAATCTTCGGAGGAATTATCGGCTATTTTTTGATTAACAATATTCAAAATGTTACCCTCTTTTTGCTTCCTTTTGCCGCCGGTGGTTTTATCTATGTTGCTCTATCAGACTTAATACCGGAAATACATAGTGACAGTGATCCAAAGCGATCGTTTATAAATCTATCAATATTTTTATTAGGTTTACTATTTATGGTCATAATGAAAATATATCTAGGAGAATAATATTCCCGAGCCTTTAAAAATAGATCTATTTCAATACCAATAACAGTATCAGGCCAAGAACAGTATAGATCCCCAACCAACCAACACTGTATAGAGCTGCCTTAATACTCTCGGATTTCTTTCCAGAGAAAAATAGCATTATTGATTGTCCAAAAATTAGCCCACCCACGACTGCCGCTGACAGAGAAAAAAGAAGTAAAAACACAAATGGAGCTAACATATTGTCTACTTCACCAAACAGTCTATCCCCATTTTGCATAATTTGAGATACAAAAAAAACATATACAGCCACAAAGGTAACATTTCTTAAAGTTTGTATTAATAGTTTATTATTCATATTTGTTATTATATCAAGAATATACATGGCATTTAAGTTATATATAGATTTTTGGTAAAGCCAAAAAGTAAAAATTGGTGGAGCTGGCGGGAATCGAACCCGCGTCCGAAAGTGAAGACAAAATAAGTTTAGCAATTATTACCTGGTTTTATTTTTGAGTACCTGGCTTAAAACCAGGAAACTGCCTGGTACCCTATCCTCATATTCTTAGCTAGGTTCAGAGGAATAACCTAGAGCAACCCGAAATATAACACCTCTTACTCCCTATCGGATGTCAGGAAAGAGATGGTTGTTGCAATTAAGCAGCAACTGTTGCTAGAGCAGGCATGCTGAAAGCATTAGCTACCTTAGCGACAAGTGATTTTACACTTATTGGTTCGCATATTGGTTAACGCGAACATGCGATCGCGAATTGCCTTATTTTGTTTTCAATATACTTCCGTCGAAGCCTGTGCAACCCCTTACTTGTGTCAGAGATATTAACACAATAAGAGAAAACATTCAAGACAAGAAGCCCCTAAAAATTTGCAGTACAAATAAGGTAAAGAACCGCTTCATATACGGTAGATACCTGCGATGGATCAACAGAAACTTTATGAGTAATGGTAAACTGTTCATTTGTTACTGCTCCGGTAGTACCATTGACTGCTTCCGTATGATCAGCCAAAACATCACCGGGACCTGATTGAATATAGCTGGCATAAAGCGTTCCATTATTAAAACGATTTGAACCCTGGACAGAAGTATCACTCGAAGTATAGCCAAAGCCACAATCATTAACATCATCTTTACAAAAATTAGTCCACCCAGTTGGTGATATCCAGGTTCCTATTACCCCCTTACAGGTTATGATAATTTCTAGCTAAATTATCCGACTTTATAATAAATGTGTCAACCTATTTTTATTCATATCTCAAAGCTTCAAGGGCATCAATTTTCGAAGCTCGATAAGAAGGATAAATACCGGTCATGAAACTGATAATCGTAGCTGTTATAAAGGTGATGGCAACAAAAATAAAAGGAGCATAAAAAATTTCTACTGGTTTATTCCCAGTTCTTTGGGCAAGACTAGCAATAAAATCATTTAGAGTACCTCCAACTGCAAGGCCAAAAATAATCCCAATCAGAGAGCCTAAAACCCCTATAAAAATAGCTTCGGTGATGAACAATTTCCAAATATCGCTACTAGAAGTTCCTAAAACTTTCATAAAGCTTATCTCCCTAGTTTTTTCAAGCAGTGAGATCGTCAGAGTGTTAAACATCCCCAAAGCTGCGACAATTACAGCAATAGCCCCAAATGAAAGCAGGATTAGCTGGAAGATCGAAAAGAATTGATTTATCTGGTCAACGGTATCTTTAAGAGTAGCCGTTTTGTAACCGAGATTTTCTAACTGAATTTTAGCGTTATCAGTGAACTCCTTATCGGTTACTTTAACTTTTGCTGAACTGTAATTCACAACTCCATAATCCTTGAAAACGTTTAACGGAACATATAAGTAAGGGGAATCCTCACTGGCCAAGACCCCTACTATTTTGAAATCCTCCTCTTTCATAATCGGTTCACTGTCTTCATTCAAATACTCCGAACCAATATTTGTTTTGACGGTAATAGTTTCATCTATCAAACCACTACTATCTTCGTAGCCAAGTTGTCGGGCAACTGTTTTATTGACCACTGTTTGTTTTACAGCATTATTCTCATAGATAGTCCCTGATTCGAGATCGGTTTCTTCCATCTTCAAATATTCTGTATTTTTCCCATATACCACACCCTCGATTGAGGCTGTACCAACTGTAAAGTTACCAACTAGGTTTAGTTGAGGTTCCGCCAACTCTACGTTAGCTAATCCTTTAAATTTTTCTATGGTATTATCATCAATTCTAATGATTTTCGATTTTCCGGGGGTGACTTCCACAATTTGTAAGGCTTCCAAATTAGCTACCTCTTGGGTAGAAATCCGTTGAAGCCCATAACCAAGTGAAATTAGAAAAATAATAAAGCCGACTCCAATAGCAATCCCCGCGATAGTCAAAAAAGAGCGTAATTTATGACCGACGATACTTCTTATAGCCAGTCGAGCAATATATGTTCTTCTCATGCTCATACCGGAACCTCACTCGCCTCTTCCGGCACCACATCGCCAACCATTTCATCTTCGCGAACATTTACAGCTTTTTTTGTCTTGATAGAGGTTATCCGACCATCCTCCATTTTAATAACTTTGGTAGCATAACTCTCGTAAGCTGGATTATGAGTTACCATTATAACAGTTCTTTTAGACTCAGAATTTAGATATTGTAAAACATACATCAAATCATTAGCTGAAACAGTATCAAGATTTCCAGTTGGTTCATCGGTAACAAGTATCCAAGGGTTGCTGACTAAGGCCCTAACCACAGAAACCCGTTGCTGTTGACCACCCGATAATTCAGCCGGGGCATTCTTTTCGAATTCTTCCAATCTGAATAAATGGAGTAATTTTCTAGCCCTATTAACGCTTTTACGAAAACTATGACCAGCAATAGATAGTGGCAAAGCCACGTTCTCAGCCACATTCAATGACTTTATCCAGTTTGATTGTTGTTGGACTATACCAAACTTTTTTTGTCTAAACTCGGCTCGCTTGTCACTCTCTAAAGCGTAAATATCAGTATTTCGAATATATACCTTACCGGATGTTGGTACTTCAAGACCAACTATCGTGTTAAGAAGAGTACTTTTACCACAACCGGAAGGACCGAAGATAACTACAAATTCCCCGGAATAAATTTCAAAATCAAGCCCTTTTAAAACCTCAACTGTGCCTTTACCAACCTTAAACGACTTATAAAGGTTCTTAACCTTTATAACTGGCTTTCTTTTCTTAGCTGTTTTTTTTGCGGGCATCCCCCTCCTAAAATTCTTTATCCTTATTTTACCTTTTTCAAATTATTTGTAAACTTTTTATTCAAACAACCACCCAATAGCCCCCTCTAAGGCAGAAAGAATAGCATCAAAGACACTCCTTGAAGCTTGGGGGGTTAGGGCTGAATATTCGTTACTGACACCTTGGTTAGAAGCAGCGTCACTTGATAAGATGCGGAAATGATACGGAGAAGAGGTTTTTAGCTCAGAGATGATTACAACATGGGAGGTGGTAAGAGCGGTATCTTCTTGGGTACGAGAGGTGTATTCACCACTACTACCAATACCATATTCTACTTGGGAGGTTGCTGGTTCATCAGTCTCCCAAGAGACGACTAGTTGACCTTTGGAGTCAAGACCATAGCCAGTGATATCGGTTTCGGTAGTAACAGCTGAGATAGCTGGGGGTCTGGTATCATAGTCTGTTCGAACTCTGTTTTGGTCACTGAGAGCTTGGTTACCATAGGCATCACGTCCAAGAGCCCTGATAAGGTAGTCGGTATTGTCAAGGAGGCCGGAAACTAGAAGAGAATGAGAGGTAGTAAGCTTTGATTTAGAGATTTCTTTGACTGAACCACCAGAAGCTTTTTGGTACTCAATGACTGAGGTGAGTGGGACGTTACTCTCCCAAGTGACTTTAAGGGTAGAGGTAGCAGTATTCTTTTGTTGTTCGAAGCGGACATTGGAGATACGAGGGTAGGTTAGGGT
>DDHN01000016.1:0-6788 GCA_002338125.1 Patescibacteria group bacterium UBA1875
CCAAGGTCCTGACCTAATTACGGATAAACGTAAGTATCAAAAAAACATCTTTTTTGAGAGATGTTTTTTTGAATAATAACTAAGTAACAATCGGAGCGCCACCAGCCCATTTGACGATTAGATAGGCAAGGGCAACAACGATGATCCCAAGAATGGAATAAAGCAAAGTATTTTTTGCTTTGGTGACTTTGTCTGGCTCTCCCCCGGCAGTAATAAATTGGACACCGCCCCAAATAACAAAAACAAGAGCGATGGCTCCAACAAAGAAAAGACCAAAATCTATGGCCCTAGAAACAACGTCCTTTGGATCTACGCTTCCCGATGTTTTGGGAGTAATTGTTGGGATGGTAATAAGTGCTGACTTCCCAAATTCTTTAATTTTTGATTTCATTATGTTTACCTCCATAATTATTTTAACACATTTTTTATTAATACAAGTCTTTTATATTATCTTGTCTTTTAATATGTTCATTACTGCGTTTACGATTGGGATGGTAAGTACGATAATTATCACGCTGACAATTGCCCAGAGTAAGGTCTTTTTTGCTTTAGCGGTCTTTTCGGGGTCTCCACCAGAGGTTATATATTGAACCCCACCGTATATAATCACTCCTACTGCTAGGGCAGCTGCCATGGGGATAATATATTTTGTAAGAGCATTGGCAATTAGGTCATTGACAGTCAGGCTGGTCGTATTGGGGATTACGGTTTGTGCGAAGGCCTTATAGGATAAAAATCTGGCTAATTTCATGATACCCTTCCTCCAAGCACCTCGATAAAGATACGAATTAAAGTGTATGAGGCTACGATTAAAATTATTCCCCCAATAGCATATGTGAGTATCTTTTTCCCCTTAGCGGTTCTTTCTTCATTGCCGCTACTGGTTAGAAGAACGATCGCTCCCCAAATAATCATGGCCACAGCTACTCCACCGGCGATAGCAAAGACGATGTTTTGAAGTCGGATTATTAATTCGGTGACAGCCTCAACTGTTCTTGCTGGCTCGGCATCGCTTCCTGCAAGTGGCCCCAAAATAGACTCCGCATTAGCTGTGGTAGGAAGAAAGCCCAGAAGCAATAATAATTTTTTTATACGTTCCATATAGCCATTAAGTTATTAAAAGTTGTTTCGTTGATATTCCAGCTTTGGTCTTCTACTCCGATAACCGTTAGTATGAGTTTTGTCAGTATTAGAAGTCCCACTCCCGAGAAAACCCCCATAATCATTTTTTTAGCAATTGAAACTCGGTTTGAGTCACCTTCAGACGTCATATATATCACACCAGCGGCTGAAAGAATTAAAACTGATAGGGGTACTATTATCATCATTGCCCAGTTCCAAACTTCATTAATCCAACATGTATAGCTGTCGCAGCTTTTTCCAAAGACTGTCTCAAATTCCTGAGCAGCAAAAGCTGTCGCTGCAAATAAGGAATTTGTGACTGCAATTAAAAATATCTTTTTCATCCCCCTAATCATATCAACTATCTCCTCCTTATAAAAGCACTACCTATCATAAGTAGGGCTGGGGCAAAAGCAAAAATTACCCGGAAGTTATATACTAAATTAACAAAATTGGAATCAAGGGCTAGCCTTTCTGAAAAACTCATGAAAGAGAACGCTGCTGACAAGAACAGACCAGCGGCTAAAAGACCATAGGCTCCAGTCATTAGCGTGCCGATAGAATCTCCGCTATCAAGCCCTGAGACCTCACTTTTTATAGTAAGAAGGCCAGTTATGGTAACCAGTGCGATGGTTTTCACTCCAAACTCGGTAACAGCAAAGTTGTTGGAAATTAAAGAAAAGTTAGATGCGAAACTATATATCATATCACCTGAAATTAGAACAACGGCTAAGGCGATATATAGATTTACGAGTATCCCTAGTATTTTGTTTTTACCTATTAAGGCTCCATATATAGTAAGAGCACCAAAAACCAGTAGAACAAATAGATCCCATGAAATATTCATGAATTGATTATAGAAAAAAGACGAACAAATTCCAAGAGTTAAATCTCTTGAAGTAAGTTTTTAAATTTGCTAGAATACTTCCGATATAAGGGGCGCCGTTAGGCGCCTTTTGGGAACCTTGGAAAGGAAGTGCGAAATGGCTATTCGGAAATGCACGATTGAAAATGGTTCCAATTCGTACCTAGTCGAGTACGAGTTGGTCTCAGAAGAATCAAGGGCTGATATTGATCCTTGCGACTTCTGTGGGCAGAATGAACCCGATGTCTCCACTCGGGTGATTGGAGTCCATATTTTCGATGTTCGTAAAAACGGCCGTAAAATTTCAGCCAATGATGCTGTTTACAGTGTCATCAAGGAGATCATCGAGAGTGACACGAGGGCTGTTTCCTGCGAACGCTGTCTCGGTTAGTGAGGGGTGAGTCGAGTGAAAACTCTGTGGGTTCTCTTGCCACATGGGTTAGAGAATACCGACGGGCTTGTTTCCATCAGTGTCATTGATCGGGCAGAAGTTGCTTACCTGATTGAGCTGACCGCAGCTTTCAAGCGGCCATCGGTTGTTGCTTGTGGTGGCTTCGCGGTGGGAGGCATGAAGGAGTCAGACGCTTTTGTTCATGCCCTTCCTCAAGGAAAGTTTCGGATTTACTTCGAGACGAAAAGTCGGAACACTGTCGAGCAAGCCCGAAGAGTTCTGGCAATAGCCAAACGGAATGATTACGAAAAAGTTGTCCTTATCTGCTGGGATAAGCATATCAGGCGAGCGGCCTGGACTTTCAGGCAAATCTTTGCTGGGAGTAGGGTCGAGGTTAAGTCAACCTCAGTTCCGGCACCCTACTCAAAACTCAACCGGCAGAAGCGACTTCGTGATCCCTTCCATTGGCACGTCTGGAATTTCCTAGGTTGGGTGGCGACAATCAAGGAGTTGTACCTTTCTTCAAATAAGGGCGGTCTTTAAGGCCGCCCTTTTCCTTTCCTATGTTTTTATAAAACCCTAGAAACATCAATAGTATACAATCATTGACTTAAATTGAACTTACGTATACTATTTATAGTACATTTTAAAACCATTGACCTGTGGATAAGTTATAGTATACAATAGTAGTGTACAAGGGGAGTGCTTATATGAAACAATTAACAGAAAAACAGAAAAAGGTTCTTGGTTGGATCGAGGAATCCCTCGATAAAACAGGCCGAGCCCCAACTGTAAGGGAGCTGCAAGATAAACTAGGCTGTGCCGCCCCAATGGGAGTTGTTTCACATTTAAGAGCGTTAGAAAACAAGGGCTATATCCGTCGGATTGAGGGTAAAGCTAGGGGAATTTTAGTTACTGCCCCATCGGGGAAGGCTCCAGAAGAGATGGTTTCGGTGCCACTGGTTGGTAATGTTGCTTGTGGGATGCCTATTTGGGCAGAAGAGATGATTGAAGAGTGGATCCCCCTATCAACCAAGTTGGTTGGTCATACTCAGGATGTGTTTATGCTTCGGGCTAAGGGCGATTCAATGAATCTTGCCGGAATCGATGACGGAGATTATATCGTTTTCAAGAAGACGAGTACAGCTCTACCGGGTGACAAGGTGGTGGTTTTGATCGGCAGTGAAGCTACTGTTAAGCGAGTAAAATTTGAACGAAATAAAGTTATTTTTGAGCCGGTGTCTACCAATAAAGAACATAAGCCAATAGTTCCAAATCCGGGAACATTCATGATACAAGGAAAAGTAATCGGGGTTATTAAAAATTTTGGTGAATAAGATGAAAGAATATTTAGAACAACAATTAAAGAAAAAAGCTCATGAACTAGTAATGACGGTTTTTAGGGTTATCTCTCGAGTAAGAGGTAATAAAGGCCCAGCCATTTCACTTCGGAAGTCAGTTAGTCGGATACCGACAGCTATCTTTGAGGGTCAGTCACGAGAATTCAACGAAGATAAATTAAAGTATTTTATTGAGGCTAGAAATGCGGTTTTTGAAGCTAAGTATTATGCGGATTTACTTTATAGCGAAAAGGCTATTAGTTATTATTCATATCAAAAAATTACCACCAAGATAGATCTAATAGATAAAATGCTTGTTTCTAGGATTAGAGTTATCGATAAGCGTAGCCTAAAAGAAGAATATCGGGCCAATGCCAGGGCTAATTATATAAGGAATAATTAATTAAAATAACGAGGGAGAAAATGACAGACAAAAAAAACAATCAGAAAGAAAAAACAACTGCGGTCGAAATGGCCGTAGATCAGATCGAAAAACAGTTCGGTAAGGGAGCAATAATGAAATATGGGGAAGCTTCGCGGGTTAATGTTCAGATGATTCCAACCGGCTCCTTGTCACTTGATATTGCGCTTGGTGGTGGTGTGCCTAAGGGTCGAATAATTGAAATTTACGGTCCGGAATCATCCGGAAAAACAACCCTTGCCTATCATGTTATTGCTGAGTCACAGAAAAACGGTGGGATGGCGGCTTTTATTGATGCAGAACATGCCCTTGACCCAGAATATGCTAAAAACATCGGAGTCAATATCGATAAGCTTTTAATTTCTCAACCGGATACTGGTGAGCAGGCTTTGGAGATTGCTGAAACATTAGTACGATCTAATGCAATTGATGTTTTGGTGGTCGATTCAGTTGCAGCGCTAGTCCCCCGAGCTGAAATTGAGGGTGAGATGGGAGATGCTCATGTTGGGCTCCAAGCACGACTTATGTCTCAAGCCCTTCGTAAGTTAACCGGGGCTATTTCTAAATCCAGCACCACAGTTATTTTTATCAACCAAATCAGAATGAAAATTGGAGTTATGTTTGGCAATCCTGAAACTACCGCCGGTGGGCAGGCCCTTAAATTTTATTCTTCGGTGAGAATGGATATCCGAAGAACAGAACAAATAAAAGACGGAGATAATGTTATTGGGAATCACGTTCGGGTTAAGGTGGTTAAAAATAAAGTAGCGCCCCCTTTTAAAATGGCAGAGTTTGATATTATGTATAACGAAGGAATTTCTCGGGCTGGCGATGTCCTTGATCTTGCTGTAAAAGACAACTTGGTCGGTAAAAGCGGAGCTTGGTATGAGTACAAAGGAGCAAAAATTGGCCAGGGTCGGGAAGCTGCTAAGCAATATCTTCGTGATAACGAAAAAGTATTTGAGGCTTTATCCAAACAAATCAGAGAAAACCATTTGCCTAAGAAAAACTAAATTTGCTAAAACTTTTTAAGTTTTTAAAAAAGACGACCCTCCCCCTGGTCGTCTTTTTAGGTTGATTCCTTGGTGTACTCTCTCTCTGTTTCATCCTCTTTATCGCTTAACTTTCCGAGATCCTTACCGTTTAAAGTAATGTTGACATTAACGGGATCAGAGGCCCTGACCACAATGGAATCACTGGCTTCGATTATTTGAGTTGAGCCGGGGAGCATGACACTACTGTTACTTTTCACTTCTTTGCCGTCTGCTTCAAGGTAGAGAGAGGTGGAATTAGGCCCAATCTCTATTTTCATCAATAATCCATTTTCTTGAGCAACATTTGACCCCACTTCGGCTAATTCTGCCACTATTGTTCTTGAAACCTCGGTCTCTTTATCAAGCCTGTTTTTGGCAGAAACTTTTATAAGGTTTATTCCTTCTTGGAGACTAACGGTTTCTTTAAAAGACCCCTCCGGGCTAACACCTACCGGAATGTTGTTTATGAAAACCTCTGCTCCGCTATCGGTTATTCCTTCAACTATAATATTGTCATCAGTTACTTGGAGATTATCGGCTGGGGATGACAGAATTAGTTTTGGTGGGGCTGTTAATATAATGATTTGCCAACTGATATATCCGAGAATGGCAACCCCGGCGATTGCGGCTGATAAAAGGGCTAACTTTTTAGGTGTTACGATAACTTTTGACCCTTTCTTCTTGTTTTCTTGTTTTTGTTCTTGGGTTTTGATAGTTGTGGCTTTTTGAGCGCTTTCTTTAAGTCCCTTCTCTTTTAAGTAGAGCACGATGACCTTATCGGGGTTAAGCCTTAAAAATTTTGCATAGCTTTTCAAAAAACCTCGGACATAAACATCGGGCGGTAGTTTCTCCCATTCACCGTTTTCGATATATTCAAGATGGTTAGCCCTTATTCTTATTGAGCGTTCTACATCTTTAATCTCGTATCCTAATGAAGCCCTTTTTTTTGCGAGTTTTTCGCCCAAACTTTCGCTTTTTCTAACGCTGGTTTTAATAAATTTAGGGGTCATCTTTTGTTAAAAAGTTTTTAGCTGATAAATATTATTCTTCTTCCTGGGATTCATCCAATATTTCTGAAATATCAGAGATAAGGACATCTCTGGGCCTTGCCCCGTCAGGTGGGCCGATTATAGCACGTTCTTCGAGTAAATCCAAGAGTCTTGCCGCCCGAGCATAGCCAATTCTCAACCTCCTTTGAAGTAGTGAAGCGGAAGCCTTGCCGGCTCTAACAACACAGTCGGCAGCGTCTATAAACAGTTCGTCGTCTGGAGCTCCAAGGTCACCCCCAGCCTTTGTCGGTTGTGATAGTATTTCTTCGTTGTATTCTGGTTCCCCCTGCTTTTTTATAAAGTCGGTAACATTTTTTACCTCTTTTTCGGCCACAAAAGCTCCTTGAATTCTTCTTGGCTTTGGAGAATCAGAAGAGATGAAAAGCATATCCCCCATGCCGAGGAGCTTCTCAGCTCCGGATTGGTCTAGAATTGTTCTGGAATCAACCTGTGAAGCAACCGAAAAAGCTATCCTGGTAGTGATATTTGCTTTTATTAGCCCAGTGATAACATCTACTGACGGTCTTTGGGTTGCAAGAATTAAGTGAATTCCAACGGCTCGGGCC
>DDHN01000016.1:6963-24217 GCA_002338125.1 Patescibacteria group bacterium UBA1875
TTTGAGCAAGTCGGACAATAAGGTGTTCGACTTCACTCGCAGCAACTGACATTAAATCAGCCAACTCGTCGACAACGATTACGATATAAGGGAGAGCCTCTTCTCCTTTGGCTGCGTTATACTCAGCAATATTCCTTTTCCCTGCATCTTGGAGGGTTTTGTATCGTTTCTCCATCTCGACAACAGCCCATTTAAGGGCGGAAACTGTTTTTTCTGGTTCTACTACTACTGGTGCAAGCAAGTGGGGAATGCCGTTATATGGTGATAGTTCTACTCTTTTAGGGTCAACAAGAATCATTTTAAGTTGTTTTGGTGTGTTTTGGTAAAGCAAAGAAAGTAATATGGCATTAATACAAACCGACTTACCGGAACCGGTTGCTCCAGCAATTAATAAATGGGGCATCCTGGTGATATCGGCAATCTGAGGATGACCGGAAACGTCTAATCCTAAAACAACAGAAAGGTTTGATCGTCTTTTTTCGAAGGTTTCAGATTCCATAATTGAACGCAGCCTGACAATAGCCGCTTCTTTATTCGGGACTTCTACCCCTACAAGAGACTTTCCTGGGATTGGAGCTTCGATCCTTATTGGGTGAGCGGCCAGTGCGAGGGCTAAATCTCGATCAAGGTTTGTGATTTTATTTAGCTTCACTCCTTCATCAGGCTTAAGAGTATACTGGGTAACGGTTGGTCCGACATTGACATCTCCCATAGCAACCTTAACAGAAAAGTTAGCTAGAGTTTTTTGGATAATTTCAGCACTTGATTTGATGTTCCCCGCATCTGGCTTTGTAGTAGTTAAATCAAGGAGATCAAGGGCGGGAAAAAGCCAGCCAGAATCATCGCCTACAATCATCGGGCTTGGGGTTTTTTCTTCGTGCTTCTCTTTACGAAGCGGTTGTTCTTTTTTGGTGCCCTCTGGCTCGTTTATCCTAATATCTCTTTTTTTGTCGATTAATTTTTCTTTTGAGGTGACCCTTTCTTTTTTAAGGGAATTTATTAAATCCCTCAGAGAGGTATTTGAAGCCAAAAGAAAGAAAATAATTGCAAATGCTAAAAGAATAATAAAAGATAATAAAGGATTAAATAGTTTAGACATAAAAGACATTATGTAGTGTCCGGCAAGCCCCCCACCACTGCCAAGATCAGCAATGTATTTTGATTCCTCGTGGGGGATAAAAGCGTGAAACATTCCGGCGAATGAAAGAATAAAACCGAAAAAACCTAAATAAGTGAATGGTGTTATTTCCAGTTTCTCGGGATAAAAAAGAGCAATCGAGAAAACGATTAATGCTATTGGGAATACAAAAATTGCCCAACCGATTACTTGGCGAGTGAAGTCGGCGACAGTTAGGCTGAAACTTCCGCCAATTCCGAATATTCCTAAAAGTATTATGACGGCAATAACAAAAAGGATGACCCCAGCAACTTCTCTGACAACTTTTTCACTGAGACCTGATGATTTAAATTTTCCTAAAAAACCTTTACTTGATTTTTTGTTTTTTGAGCCTTTCGGACGGCCCGGCCCTCTTCTTTTTGCCATATACGTATTCTATCAAAAGCAGCGGTAATTTGAAATTATTTAAGTTCCCCCCAATTATTTCCAATTGAAATTTTTGTTTTGATGGGGACAGAAAGATTTATAATATGATTCATTTTTTCTTCTACAAATACAGCTAATTCCTTAGCTTCTTTGGTCGGAACCTCAAAAACAAGTTCGTCATGGATTTGGAGTAGCAATTTGGCATTTGGAAATTTTTTTGGAAGGCTATTGGCAATATCAATCATGGCTAGCTTGATAAGGTCAGCCGCTGTTCCCTGGACGGGCATGTTTATAGCCATTCTTTCTGCTGCCCCACGAACAGCAAAATTTTTTGAATTGATCTCTGGTAAATATCTTCTTCTTCCAAAGATAGTTTCCACATAGCCAACCTCCTTGGCTTGTTTGATTATATCTTCTGTGTATTTTTTGACTTGTGGGTGGATATCAAAATATCTATCAATAAGTTTTTGTCCTTCTTCTCGTGAAACCCCAACTTGTTCTCTGAGCCCGTGAGCGGAAACGCCGTAAATAATCCCAAAATTAACTATTTTAGCTGCTCGACGCATAGATTTTGCTACCTTATCTTCTGGGACGGAGTATAGTTTTGCTGCTGTCTCTGTATGGATGTCTCGTTCTTCTTTAAATACTTTAATCATCTCCTGATCTTTTGCTATGTGGGCAATCACCCGAAGTTCTATTTGAGAATAATCGGCAGAGACAATTTTGGTGGAGTCGTTTGATATGAAGGCTTCACGAATTTTTTTACCCATTTCTGTACGGGTAGGAATATTCTGAAGATTAGGATCGGTAGACGAGAGTCTCCCGGTTTGAGTAACCGTTTGATTGAAGGTGGTGTGAATTCTTTTAGTTTCTTTGTTTATTAATTTTGGCAAAACGTCAATATAGGTATTTTTTAGTTTGCTGAGCTCGCGGTATTCGATTATGTCATTTATTATTGGGTGGTGTCCCCGTAGTTTTTCGAGTTCTGGGGCAGCGGTAGAATATTTGCCTCCTTTTAGTTTTTTTAATTCTTTTAAGTCTTGAAGTTGTTCATGGATTTTAAGTTTCTCGAAAAGTATTTTCTGTAATTGGATTGGTGAGGCAATATTGAATTCTTCTCCGGCTGTTTCATAGATTTTTTTTTCTATTTTAGATATTTTTTGAGTAGTAATTTTTGAAAGTAAGTTTAGTTTTTCTTTATCAACTCTTATTCCGGTAAGCTCCATTTCGGCTAAGATTGGGATTAGCGGAAATTCAATTTTTTTAGCTAAGGTTAAAAGTTCGGAACTGATTAGCTCTTTTTGAAGCTTATTACTGAGGCGAAGTGTCATATCGGCATCTTCACAAGCATATATAGTTGCTTTTTGAACTTCTATTTTGTCGAAAGTTATTTGTTCTTTTCCTGTACCAATAAGTTCTTCTATCTCGGTCATTCTGATCCCGAGTTCGGTTTGAGCTAAATTTTTAAGCTTTTGTCCCCGAACGGTAGGGTTTAAGAGATAGGCGGCAACCATGGTGTCGAAAGTGATGTTTGTAAGCTGAAAGCCAGCTCTTTTTAAAATTACGTAATCATATTTTAGGTTATGCCCGATTTTTCCAATTTTCTTCGAGCTAAGAATAGGGTTTAAGGCTTTTTTTACTATATCTATGGGAAGTTGCTTTCCGGAGTTGTGTCTTAGAGGGAGGTAAAAAGCCTCACCTTCATTAATCGCAAAAGAAATCCCTACAAGTTTTGCAATCATTTGATTTTTGGAGGTTGTTTCTGTGTCGATGGCAAATTTATTACTTTTTGCTAATTTTTTAGTGAGAGTTTCTAGATCTTTTTTGTTTGTGACCTGGGTATATTTTGCATTTTTAAGATGCTCTCTCTGATTTGAGCTTCCGTTGCTTTTAGGTATTTTATCGAAAAGGGACTTAAAGCCTAATTCGGTGAAAATTTTTGTTACTTCATTTTTATCATATTCGGCCAGACAGCATTTTCCCAAATCCAGATTAATATCAAGATTGGTTTCGATTCGGGAAAGTTTTTGGGATAAATAGGCTTTATCCTTATCCTTTTTTAACCTTTTTGCTATTGCTGGTTTAATGTCTTTAAGGTTGCGATAAACATTATTCAGGGTTTGATAGCGTCCAATTAGTTCCGTGGCGGTTTTTTCTCCGATTCCACTAACTCCAGGAATATTATCGGAGGGGTCACCCTTAAGGGCTCGAAAGTCAACTAATTGCTTAGGAGGAAGATTATATCTTTCTCGAACTTTTTTTTCGTCGTAAATAATCGTATCTGTAAAGCCACGTCGCATAGTATATACTTTGGTTTTCTCATCTACTAGTTGGAGTTCATCCATATCGCCAGTGACGATATAGCTTTCGATATTTTTGGGAACATTCTTTACAATCGTGCCAATTACATCATCTGCCTCATAGCCCTCCATTGATAGTAAAGGGATATTAAAAGCAGAGATAATATCTTTTGTTCGCTCAATTTGTTGCCCTAGATCTTCGGGTCTTTCCTTGCGGTTGGCTTTATATTTGGTATAAGATTCGTGGCGTTTAGTTTTGCCGGGTAGGTCATAGGCAACTACGACAAATTCAGGGTCTAGCTCTTTTAGAACATTAAGTAAGATAACCGTAAAGCCGTAAACAGCATTAACAATCTCTCCATTTTTGGTCGTTAAGGGAGGTATAGCGTGGTAGGCTCGATGAATTAAGGCATGACCGTCAATTACAACCAAATGTTCTTTTTTCATACTTCTATTTTAGCATGGGCAGATTGGATATAAACAAAAAGGGCAGGAAAAATCCTGCTCTTTTTGTACCAGCGGCAAAAAGTGTTGTCGCTCCCCCTTGCTTCTATAGTAGGCTATAAGTCCATATTAGGCAATAATTTTAGCCCAAATAATCTTTTAGCTTTTTTGAATCCCGATGCTTTTTAAGTTTAGAGAGAGCCTTGGCTTCAATTTGTCTGATTCTCTCTCTAGTAACCCCAAATTCTTGACCAGTTTCTTCTAGTGTATGAGAGCGACCGCTTTCCAAGCCAAAACGCATTTTTAATATTTTTTGTTCCCGCGGAGTCAGTAGCGACAAAACTTCGGTAATATGTTCTTTAAGAAGCTCATAAGCTGCAGCCTCATCTGGTGTTTGCGAGTCTTGATCCTCAATAAAGTCAGCAAGAACCGAATCTTCTTCTTCACCTACCGGTGATTCTAGCGGAATTGTGTCTTGTGAAATTTTAATCATATTATTAACCTTATCGACATCTATCTCCATCTCAGCGGCAATTTCTTCTGGCATTGGCTCACGACCAAGCTCTTGAACGAGTTGTCTTTGGACTCGGATCATTTTATTAATCGATTCCACCATATGAACAGGAATCCTGATAGTTCTTGATTGGTCAGCAATTGCTCTGGTTATGGCTTGTCGGATCCACCAAGTAGCATAGGTAGAGAATTTAAAACCTCTTTTGTAGTCGAACTTTTCTACGGCTCGCAGAAGACCAGTGTTCCCTTCTTCAATTAAATCCAGAAGGTCGAGTCCTCTGCCAATGTATCTTTTAGCGATGGAAACAACAAGCCTTAGGTTGGCTTCGGCCAATTCTTTTTTTGCTCGCTTATCACCTTTTTCTATCCTTTTGGCAAGTTCAACTTCTTTTGCTTGATCGATAAGAGGGATTTTGCCAATTTCTCGCAAATACATTCGCACCGAATCATCAGCCAACCCCGTGAGATCCATATTTTGACTTGTGTCTTCTTCTTCGTTGTCATCACTGCCCCAAATTAATTCTTGACGATTATCAGTCACTTCCACCCCTTCGTCTAGCAAGATTGCGTAGAGCTCGTCTATTTTCTCGATATTATCTTCGATATCGGGAACGGCCGAGAGTATTTCTTCCTGAGAGACGAAGCCTTGAACTTTCCCTTTTTTTATTAAGCCCTGGATCTCTTTGCTGTATTTTTCAGGCACCTTAAACCTCCTAACTAATTTTCTGTTCTTCTAAAAGAACTTTATTTAACTTCTCCAAAGTCTCCTTAGACTTTTTGATATTTTGTGACTCTTCGTACTTTTTTATAAGCGTTGAAAGCTCTTCTTTTTTCTTTTGAAGCGAAATCTTTTTTATTCTTTTAACACTAAAATATATTTCCTCGGCTTTTTTCTCTTCGTCAAGATCAGAGAATTCGTTTTCAGCCGCTAGGATATAGTGCTTAAAAGTTTCGCTGTCTCCTTTATTTAAGGAGGATAAAAACTTGCTTTCCGAAAAGTCTCCTTTTTCGTTATAGTATTTTAACATTTTTTTATAAAACTTTCTTGTTTCTGTGCTAGAGAAGTCTTTTGCACTTAGGATTGATTCAATAAAGTCTAGGTAATTAGGGAACAATGCGGCTAAACCCAAAACACTTTTTTCGAGTATCTCGTTATAGTTTTTTTCTTCCTTTTTTACCTCAATAGCTTTTGTCCTTTTTTCTTTGGGCATCGAAATGTTTTTAAGGGCAGCAACAACACTTGTTTCGTCAACTAGTAGTTCATTTGCTAGTCTTTTAATGTAGCTATCTCGTTCAATACTATCGTGAATTCTTTTAATGACTGGCAATAAATCTCGGGCAATATATTTTTTACCTAAGGCATCTTTTTTATTGTGTTTTTTCAATGCTTCATCAAACAAATAATCGATTACGTATTTTGATTCTTTTACGGCTCTTTTCCAGGCTTGAGGTTTAGCAATAGCAATATCGCCAGGGTCCTTGCCTTCTGGCAAAGTGATGACTTTGATATTGAAATCCATCATTAATGCTAACTCAATTGCTCTTCGTGTTGCTTCGCTACCAGCAAAATCAATATCAAAAGAAAGTTTAATATTTTTTGTGAATCTACTAATTATTTTTAGTTGATTTTCAGTTAAGGCGGTACCTCCCGGAGCTACAACATTTTTGACTCCTGCTTGATAGGAGGCAATCACATCCATCATTCCTTCAGTAATAATAACATAATCGAGCTTCCGGATATGTTCTTTGGCAAGATCCAAGCCATAAAGAATATTTGATTTTGAATAAATTGGAGTTTCTGGGGTGTTGATATATTTTGGAAGAGAATCATCAAGGGCTCTTGCAGAGAAAGCTACTACTTGACCAGATATGTTGCGAATCGGAAACATCAGGCGCCCCCAAAAGAAGTCCTGATAAGAATTGTTTCTAACAGTAGCTAATCCGGCTTGCCCCAAGTCTTTTTGACTTATGTTGTGTTTTTTTAATTCTTTTAAAAGAGCATCTTTTTTTTTCGGTGAATAACCTAGATAAAAGTCTTCTATTGTTGATTCGTTTATCTTTCTTTTTTTAATAAAATATTCTTTTGCGATTTTCCCCTGACCTGATGTTAGGTTGGCATGGTAATAGTCAGTAGCCAATTCATTCGCAAAATAAAGGATATTCTTTGTCTTGTCGGCTTCGTAGCTTCTATTTTCTAATTTTACTCCTGCTTGATTGGCTAGCTTTTTAACAGCTTCGCCAAAAGATAATCCCTCAACTTTTTCCATAAACGAGAATATGTCTCCGCCCTCACCACAAGCTCCAAAACAATGCCAAATTTGTTTCTCGGGAGAAACCATAAATGAGGGAGTCTTTTCATTATGAAAAGGACAGAGCCCTTTATAGTTTCGGCCGGCCTTTTTAAGCTGAACGTATCCCCCTACTAGCTCAACAATATCGATACGATTTTTTATCTCTTCAAGTTCGTTCAAAGTTATACCTTGTGATGTGATTATAGCTTAATATTAAATTTTTTTGAACTTTTTTAGGGTGTTTTTAACTTCTTGGTCTGTTATTTGAGGAAAATCTTTAAAATATTGTCCTACTGAAAAGAAATTATCATTTTTTTTAAGGCAAATCACTTTATTCGTTTCAAATTTATCTTCGATAAGTTCAGTTGGGCAAACGGCAGCAGCAATTATGATTTTTGAGGGTCTTAATATTTTTACAAAATCTACTGCGGCCACCATGGTGTTACCGGTAGCTATGCCATCATCAACTAAAATGGCTGCCCGGTTGGTTAAAGAAGGATACTTCAAACTTCCTCGATAGGTCTTTAATCTTCTATATAGTTCTTTTTTTTCTTTCTTTATAATTTGTTCAATTCGAAAGGGATCTAGCCCTAAATTTTCAGCTGTTTCCCAGTCTATAATCTCTGTTTCCCCTGGTGCGATAGCCCCGAAACCGAACTCTGGATTAGTTGGTACGCCTAGTTTTCTGACTACCAAAACATCAAAAGGGCAAGATAATATTTCGGCAACAGGTGCTGCCATCACTACTCCACCGCGAGCCAAACCAAATACCACCGGCTTGCTTGTTTTTAGTTTAGATATTTCCAACCCTAATTTTTTACCAGCTTCATTTCGGTTTTGAAACATAAAAGGCTCCGATATTAATCTAACAGGCTAGCAGAACGAAGTCATTATAATTTCAAACAAATTATTTTTTCTTTACAACGGTAATGGTTGCAAAAATTACAAAGCCAACCCCGAGGCCAATCATGGTCCCAGCGGCAATGTTGTTTATAAGGAAGCCAACCCCGACACCAGTCAAAACGCCGGCTGGTACAAACAACGCACCATATTTGTCTTCGTTATTCTTTTTATCAGCCATAATTCCTCCTTGATTATTATACTAAATATTAGTTCTAAGTTAAGTATTAACTGGCGGGACATTCCGGTCTAGAACCTTTTGGACATTTTCCCGCAGACCAGATTATATCAGTTTTAAGTATAATTTGGAACAATTTGGTACATACCCCCTAGGTTTTGAAGAATTTATTCAGAAAATGAGACAAGACAAAAAAGACAGTCCTAAGAAATTTCGACTTGTGTCTCACAATAGGCGCAATTAATGTATTTTAAGCACAAAATATGTGGGACTGACACAAATGACACACTATAAAAATGATGATTGTTTGTGTTTCAAAATATTAAATAATCTACTGGACTTACCACTTCTTTGCGGTACCTTTGTACCGTATGGAAGTCCAGTTAACAAATACCGCTCCAAAAGAGCTGCCTCAGGAAGAAAACGGCAGTCCGGTTGACACTAGTCAGATAGTAAATACGAAGGTTAACTACTGCCTTTATGCTCGCAAATCAAGTGAAGACGATGAACGGCAAGCCCTTTCAATCGATTCACAGATCAAGGAAATGGCTGCTCAAGCAGAAGTGCAGAGCCTTTATGTCAGCGAAATCAGACGCGAGAGCCATTCTGCCAAGAATTCGGGCCAACGACCAGTTTTTGAGCAATTGATTGAAGACATAAGGGCAGGAGTCTTTAACGGCATCTTAAGCTGGGCACCAGATCGACTCTCAAGAAACGCCGGGGATCTTGGGACTTTAGTTGATCTTATGGATCAAGGACAACTGGCAGAAATCAGGACTCATGGCCAGCTATTCCGAAATACGCCGAACGACAAGTTCCTTCTGATGATTCTCTGCTCCCAAGCAAAACTCGAAAACGATAACCGAGGCATTAACGTCAAACGAGGTATGAAAACCAAATGCGAGATGGGGTTCAGACCGAATATGACGCCGCTAGGCTATCGGAATGACTACGCCGGGAGCAAAGGCCAAAAGAAGGTCTTTATCGACAAAAAAAGAGCCCCTATTATTCAAGAAGCATTCAGAAAAGTAGCCAAAGAAGGACTAAGCGGTCGTGATATCTACAACTGGTTAGTTGAGATTAACTTCAGAACCAAAAGCGGAAAGCTGATGACTCTAAGTTCAATCTATCGAATGCTAAACAATCCGTACTATTGTGGTATCTTCGAATTCCCGACAGGCAGTGGTATGTGGTACAGGGGTGCTTATGAACCACTAATTTCAAGAGAAATGTTCGATGCGGTTCAAAAACAGATGGAAGTAGCTCCGAAAAGTAAGCCGGGGACCAAAATATTCGACTATACCAAGATGCTTAGGTGTGGATCATGTGGTTCTGGTGTTACGGCTCAAGAGAAATTTAAGACTAGAAAGGATGGCTCAAAGAAACGTTACGTTTATTACCACTGCACTCAAGCCAGGGATTATGACTGCAGGGAGCCATATATCCGAGAAGAAAAACTTAACGAAGCGTTTGTGGAGATGCTGGAGAAAGTAACTGTTGAAGAGGTCGAAGAAAAACCAGAACTAAGAAATGAACTCGATCGCTTCAGGCGGTTATCATCGGCAGTACTTGGTGTGGCAAAGGGGGATGAACAGTCCGAAATCAACCTTCAAAACTTTGTAAAATATATATTCAATGAAGGAACCAGAGATGAAAAGCGAGCGTTTCTATCTTGCCTAAAAACCCAGCTATATCTCAAAGACGGTAAGGCGCTAACTAATTTAAGATTAGAATAAGTCCTTGGGCTTCACTCTTTACTAGCGAAGGAAACAAAGCAGTACCCTAAATGCGAAGAGGACATTGCGAAAGACACAAAAAAAGAAAGTTTTGTGGAGTCTCTTCGTAATTAGTTTAACCGCTTGTAAACAAAAGAGAGAGGCACAGACTTGACAGAAATTTTATCATAGAATATATTAGAAATTACTTACCGAACGGTAAGTAGAATGGAAATTTCAGATGGCATCGATAACAACACAAAACAAAGAAATGGTCGGCGGCACTAGGCAATATATTATTGATACAGCCAGAGGGCTTTTTTCGGAGCAGGGCTATTTAGGAGTTTCTATTAGGGATATTGCCCAAAAGCTAAATATTACTAAGGCAGCTTTATACTACCACTTCACAGGCAAGGAAGAAATTTACAAAGAAGTACTTGAAGGGACTTTCCGTGATTTAAATTCGGTAATTCAGGATGCACTAGAAGAAGAAACTACAAACAAAAAAATACACAAGCTAATTGAAGGTTATTTAAATTTTGGGTTAAGGGAAAAAAACCTTATTAAGATTATGGTAGCAGAACTGTCTCCAAACACCTCGACGCTAAATAAGATAGCTATTGAATTACGAGAGAAAATTGCCAACCAAATAGAGCCGCTCATAAAAGAATTTTTTACGCGCAAAAATACTGTCAATGGAGTCAACCCTCGCCTATTAACATTGATGCTTATGGGTATGATGGACGGTCTTTTATTGGAATATTCTATGTTGGGGAGCGAGATTAATCCCGGACTTATGGCTAGCCAAATTACCGCGGTTTTATCATTAGAATAAAAAAGAAAGGAGGCGAACTAAATGGACTTAACATCAATTAGCTGGACTGACCCTAAGACAATTGCAATTGTTGTCGGAATCGTTGTTGTCGTTGCGGTTGCTGGGTACGCATTATATGCCTGGCAGACAAAACATTGGCCGTTTTCATAGGATTATGCTTTTTTAGTCACATTGTTTACTTTTTAAAAAACAGACAAACAATGTGACTGATGAAACCATAATTTTGGAATATTACCCGAGCAAGAGCCTAATCGATTATTTGGCACCATGGTAAAAAAATATTAACAAATTTCTATGAAAGGAAAAAGAATAATGTTAAAGTTCTCTATCTCAAATGCTTTTAGAAGAAAGACCATTACATTTCTTGCTATCCTGGGCGCTGCTCTTGGCGCGGGCCTAATGACAGTTTTGCTCAGCTTGTCTGGCGGTATGGACGCAAAACTAAATTCAACTCTTGACAAGGTTGCCGGAGATATTTTGGTGTCCTCTAAAGACGCTTCGGTCATTGGCGGATTTATCGGCGGTGGCACCCCTATACCTGAAAAAATGGTGACAGATATCAAGAAGCTAGATGGAGTAAAAAATACTCAACCAATAATATCAACCGTAATCCCAACACAGTCTTTAAAATCAATTATTCCTATTGGTACTCCCTTCCAGGGCGTAAAAACTGAACAGAATAAGGAATCAGATGGAGCGCTTTCAAAAATTGTCGCTGGACGAGGAATTGAAAATCCGTATGAGGTAGTTGTCGGAAGCTCGGTCATTGCACAAACGGAAAATGCTGGAGGTAGCTTGAAGGTTGGGGACACTATTACTGTTCCTGTCACTTCTGCCAGTTTACAAAGTAGCCAAATGAAAAATCCAGGCAATATTCCTACAAAAGAATTTAAAGTCGTTGGCTTGTTCGAAACTGGTAATGAAATTAATGACCGTGGTGTTGTGGGTAATATAGATGACTTAAGAATTGTTACTGGAATCCCGGCTGATATGGTCAATACGATTCGGGTTACTGCCAATGGTTCCGATGACGTAGAAAGAGTGGCAGATGAAATAAACAATAAATACAAGGATTCTTCGACCCCGATCCAGACGACCATTTCCAAAGACCTTTTGGGCGATATTAACAAAACAATGGATATTTTCAGAGCATTCCTGCTGATCATATCTGCCGTGGCAGCTACCGCAGGAGGTGTATCAATTATGATTATAATGCTGATGAGTGTCACGGAAAGAATGCAAGAGTTTGGTATATTAAAAGCAGCTGGTTGGTCTAATAAAAATATACTCGTAAGTGTTTTTGTCGAATCGCTCACCCTTGCGATTATCGGTTCTTTAGTTGGGTTGGGATTTGGTTTTGTGCTTGGTAAATTGATTGACTATCGCCTCGGGGAACATCTTTCACTGCTTTCACCAGGCCTAGCTCTTAGCATTGTATTATTTGGTATCGTAATGGGGGTTTTAGGCGGTGTTTATCCTGCCTGGAGAGCCGCACGAGTTAGCCCGATTGAAACACTAAAGTCAGCATAAGGAGCACGTAATGAAAAATAACAAAGAAAGCTATATTGTAAAAGTATCGAACCTAGAACGGGTTTATGAAAATGGTGGCCTAAAGTACGAGGCGCTGAAAGGCATTAACTTTGACGTTAAACCAGGTGAATTTGTTTCTATTATGGGCCCGTCCGGTTCAGGGAAAACTACTTTGTTAAATCAAATAGGGGCCCTAGACAAACCCACCAGAGGCGACGTATATATTGATGGGTTGAATATCTCTGATTACAATGAATCTGACCTGTATGAGGTTAGGAGACAGAAGATAGGGTTTATCTTCCAAAGTTTCTATCTGGTGCCCAACCTGTCGGTATAAGAAAATATACTACTGCCCACGCTTCCTCTGAAAAATTCTGCTGACTACGTCGACAGGGCAAAGGAACTGCTGGAAGAGGTTGGACTTTCCGACAAAATTCACCATCGACCAAACCAGTTATCAGGCGGCCAAATGCAACGAGTTGCGATAGCCAGAGCCCTAATCATGGATCCAGCGCTAGTACTTGCCGACGAACCCACCGGAAGCCTAGACAGCAAAACTGGTGCAGAGATATTTCATTTACTTCAGGAGCTGAATAAAAAGGGGCGCACATTTCTCATTGTCACACATGACCCCAGAATTACAAAAGCAACCAAGCGAACAATATATTTAATTGATGGTAAGATATCTAATAATCCAACTGTTGATTTGAATATAGCTTTTTGATACCACAAATCCCAAGTATTAATGGGAGATATGATTGTCGGGTTTACTCAGTCCCGAAATATTAAAGTTCCACAATTTTGGGCAATTAGAGAGTAATTTGGCAGTTCCAGTCCCATGTGGGGTGAAGCATAATTTAAACCACAAGAGAACAAAAAGGCCCCTGTGAGGACCTTTCTTCTTTCTTGATTGTATTTGACTCTTTGTGAACTTTTGAAAAAGTTCCACTTTATATCTGGCGGTGGGACTGGGATTCGAACCCAGGGTGCCCGCAAGGGCACACACGCACTCCAAGCGTGCGCTTTCGACCACTCAGCCATCCCACCAGCTTTGTTATTTTAGCATAACTGCTAGTTAATTTCAGCCCAAATATCCGAAAAATCAAAATCCTGAGGCTTGGTTAGCCACTTAAATTTTTCTGGATTTTCAATAAATGATTGATATAGTGGTTTGTTTTTGGTGAGTCCCCATTTTGGTTTTTCTACGGGATAAACATAACGGAGCGAATTGATTTTGTATTCCGGGTTTTTTACCCAGTTGGTTTCTGTGCGATACATTGCCCCGCCATGATAGTATTCGAAACCACCATAGTCGGCTCCGGTCGGAAGGTCTCTTTTTTGAATGTTTGAGGAAATAAGGACAATATCACCAACATTAATACTGACATGCCCGTAGTTGGGCGGAATAACTATCTTGTCACTACTTTTGGCCTTGATGACTATAACATCAGTTTCTTTGTTGTCGTTGGGCCTTTTTTGAATTAGATACTCAGCTTTTCCAGCAATTACCTCATAAACTTCGGGATAGGAAATATCAGTGTCTGGAACAAGGGGGTGGTAATGACCCTTGGTTTTTATATATTCGTCTCCGATCTTCCCTGGATTTATTAAAGTAATATCATATTCTGCATCCTGTGTTTCGAAAATACTTTTGTCGGCTTTTTTTTCAAAATATCGATACATGTAATAAAGAGGTAGGTCTGGATCGGCAGTTTCTTGGTATACTGTTTGTGCCTCCGAAAAAAGACGAGGCTTGGGGTTAGCCTCAAATATTTTCTTATCATAATCAAGTTTGCCTTCTCTAATTTTTATCGGTAGTCCAGATGATTTTTCGATTGAATCCATATAACAAGTATACAATATTTACTTCAATATTATTAGCTTACAATCATTGCTTTTAGTATCAAAAATAGCGAAAGTTGCCTTCCCAAATTGCCCAGATATCTCGCCGGGATTTATTAGAAGAGTTTTTTGGTTATGTTCTTCCCAGGGAGTATGAGTATGTCCGTAGAATATGATATCGTATTTATTCTCTTTCAAGAGCTCCCTAGCTTTATAGTCGTGATGAACAACGGCAATTCTGATACCATCGATTGCTAATTCTAAGACAGCTGGAGATGATATGACATTTTCTGGGAGAAGTTCGATGTTTTCTTTTAATTTAAGGTCCATATTACCAAAAGCCACATATACACTTTTAAATTGTTTTGCAAGCAAATTTACTATTTCAATACTTGAAATATCTCCACAGCAAATACAGGTCTTGATATTTTCTTTTTTAGCGATTGCTAAGGCTTCTTTTAGCCGAACATAATTATCATGAATATCGGAGATTATGACGATTTTCATATTCAAATTATATCAAAAAGAGGCGGTTTCCCGCCTCTTTTATTATTTAGCTTTTTTGATCGACAGATTATTACGTCCCATCTCATCAATTTTTATCAACTTTACCGTTACTTCATCACCTTCTTTGAGAATGTCTGTGACATTTTCTACTCTTTCATCAGAAATTTCTGAAACATGTACTAGCCCTTCTTGGCCTGGCATAAATTCAACAAAGGCACCGAAGTCCATTATTTTTTTGACGGTACCTTTATAAACTTTTCCAATCTCTGGTTCGTCAGTAAGACTTTTGATCCAATCAACTGCTTTTTGAGAATCATCACCGTTTGCGGAGGCGACAACGACCGTGCCATCATCAGTGATATCAATTTCAGTACCGGTCTCAGCGATTATTTTGTTTATCATTTCTCCACCCTTGCCGATCACAGTTCTAATTTTTTCAGGATTTATTTTTATTGTAGTTAAGCGAGGAGCGTATTTGGACATTTCTTTTGGCTTGTTAATTGCTACTTCCATTACATCCAAAATTTGCTCTCTGGCCTTTTTGGAACGATTTAAAACTTCCGCAATAAATTCAGTTTTTAATCCTTTTATCTTGATATCAAGCTGGAAAGCGGTTAACCCATCTCGGGTTCCAGTAGCTTTGAAGTCCATATCACCAGCAAAATCTTCTGCCGCTTGAATATCTGTTAGAATTTCGTATTTTTTATCAAGTGTCCCGTCTTCTGTCACAAGACCCATCGCAACTCCGGCAACGTGTTTTTTTATTGGAACGCCGGCATCCATAAGGGCCAATGAAGAACCGCAAACGGAGGCCATTGAAGAAGAGCCGTTGCAAGAAAGAATTTCGGAGACTACTCGAATAGTATATGGAAATTCCTCATGGCTCGGAAGTACGGCCAGTAGTGCCTTTTCAGCTAAGAAACCATGTCCTATTGCTCTTCGACCTGGCCCCAGCCGACCAATTTCTCCGTATGCGAACGGAGCATCGTTGTAATGGTGCATGTAATATTTTTCAAAATCTTGATCCATCGAATCAACTAATTGAGCCTTCCCTGGTGAGGCAAGCGTTACGACTGATAAAACCTGAGTAATCCCTCTTGAAAAGAGTCCAGAACCATGAGCCCTGGGAAGAAGACCAATTTCGGCAGATAGGTCCCTTACATCTTCCATTTTGCGTCCGTCAGGCCTGACTCCTTCTTCAAGAATTGCTCTACGAACCTCTTCTTTAATAGCCTTGTTAAAAGATTCCCGAACGTCTTTTTCCTCATAGCCCTCAGTAAAATGTTCCATAACTTCATCTTCAAGATCGGCCAGTATTTCTTTTCGAGCTATTTTGTCTTCATGCCTAACGGCTGATCCTAGCTTTTTGGCTAAGTATTTTTGAACGTCGCTAACGGTTTTTTCGCTTGGAAGTAAAAGTTCACATTCTTTTTCTTGGACTTTTATTTTACTAAGAAGCTCTTTTTGAAGTTCTATCCCTTCTATAATAATTTTGTGAGCTTTGTCGATTATCTCGACGAATTTATTTTCGGGAAGTTCATCTGTATCGGCTTCGATCATTGTAATAGCGTCTGCTGTTCCTACGACAAGAATAGATATTTTTGAATCTTCCATTTCCTCGTAGGTTGGGTTAAATTTAATTTTTCCTTCAACTTCACCCACACGAACGGCCGAAAGTGGGCCCTCAAAAGGAGCCTTACTAATCATCAAGGCGACAGAAGCAGCATTTATTCCTAGAACAACGGGGTCAATTCCGTCTTTGTCATCTAGCGATAAGGGGGTAACAATAAGCTGGATTTCATTCATGTATCCCTTTGGAAACATTGGCCTTATTGGTCGGTCAATCATTCTGGAACGAAGTGTGGCCAGTTCTGATGGTCGGCCCTCTCTTTTCACGAATCGAGAGCCAGATATTTTGCCGGTAGCATACCACTTATCTTCAAAGTCAACTGAAAGTGGAAAATAATCCTTCTCTTTATCGAGCCCACCAATTACAGCGTTGGCCATGATTACCGTTTCACCAACCGTGATAGTGGCTGAACCTGAAGAAAGTTTTCCAATCTTTCCGGTGCCTAATTCAAATTTTAAATCAGTAATTTCTCTGGATGCAGAAACATCGTTTAATTTATTTTGCATTGTTGCCTTTCCGAAAGAGGTCATTTCCCATTTGAGGGACAGGGTGAGAAGTTAGACCGCTTCCTGCTCTGTCTCCCAAATTAATTAATACTTTAATTTATTGTTATTTTCTTAACCCTAACTTTTTAACTAAACTTTCGTATCTTTTTTCATCTTTATGTTTAAGATAATCAAGGAGTCGGCGGCGTTTACCGACCATTTTGAGAAGGCCGCGACGAGAATGCTCGTCTTTTTTGTGCTTTTTTAGATGGTCAGTTAGTTTGTTTATTTGTTCGGTAAAAATACCCACTTGGACTTCGGGTGAGCCGGTGTCGTTTTTGTGGGTTTTTAGTTCCTTAACAACTTTTTCTTTTTCGTTTTTTGTTAGGGTCATTTTACCTCTTTTGATATTCTAGCAGGAAATGTACTTAAATTCAAGTACATTTGGAGCCGATAGTCGGACTTGAACCGACGACCTTTCCCTTACGAAGGGACTGCTCTACCAGCTGAGCTATATCGGCTTTGAGCGGGGGGCGGGGAA
>DDHN01000016.1:24418-51237 GCA_002338125.1 Patescibacteria group bacterium UBA1875
CGGGGTGGCGGGAATCGACCCCGCCTCTCAACCTTGGGAAGGTTACATAATAACCACTATACGATACCCGCTGGTACTGAATACGTATTATATCAAAAAAGCAGCTCCCTTTGGAGCTGCTTTTAACTACTCGGTTGAGATTAATTGCCAAATACCAGGGAATATCCAAAGTATTTTTTTGTTTTCTAATTCTTCTTTTTTGTTTGCAAGCCATTCATTGAAATCCTGGACACTGATTAATATATGACTAGCTTTAATTTTATCACCATCTTTATCAACTAGTTTGATGATGTGATAACCGTAGATAGTTTTGACAGGTTTGGATATCTGTCCTTCTTTCAGTTTAAAAGCTACTTCCTCAAATTCGGCTACCATCGTTCCTTTCGCAAAATAGCCTAAATCACCACCATTTGCTGCACTACCCGGATCTTCTGAGTAAGTTTTGGCCAGCTCGGCAAAGTCTGCCCCTTCGGCTGTTACTTTTCCGTAAACTTCATCAGCCTTTTTCTTGGCAGCTTCAGCCACAGCCTCGTCTGAGTTGATGTTTTCAGTTAATTTTTGCCTTAGAACGGTCGGTTTATATATTTTGTCTTTAAATTTATCAACCGTCATACCATAATATTTGTTAAGTACGCTCATAAATTCTTCTTGACCACCACTAGAAGTTACAAGTTGGTCGAAACTTTCGTTAAACTCGTCTTGTGAAATGGAGATATCTCTTCTTGCGGCCTCTTTTTTTATCAAGGCGTCCTCAATTAAACGATTCATAACCTCTGATTTAATATTCGTAAGGATATCTTTCCCTTCTTCGGAGTTAAAATCAGTCCCTTCTATTTCTTGATAATAGCTTTTAATGATATCGATGTGATCGAGATAGGAATAAGCAGAGATATAGCTACCATCAACAAATGCAGCGGGATAAGGGGCAACGGCTACAACTCTTTTTAGGAAAGGTGATTGATTGTGGGCTCCGTAAAGAAGATAGCCAATAGTTGTTAAAAAAGTCACAACAACCAAAACAGCCGCGATTATTATGGTTTTTCCTGTACCTATTTTAATCTTTTTTAAATTTATTTTCTTTAACTTAGGTAATTTAATGTTTTTGATCTTATCTTTTGCTTTTATTTTCAACTTTTTATTTACTGATTTTGATTTTTTTGCCATTATAAACCCTCCTTAGATGTCATTATAATATCGCGACTTTAACGTTTTAGCAATATGGTGCCCTTGGCAGGAGTCGAACCTGCGACACCGGGTTTAGGAAACCCGTGCTCTATCCGCTGAGCTACAAGGGCCTACTATCGTGTATGTTTTTCATGGACCGAAGAATAGTCAATTATCTCATCGCCATTAAACCAAAGGCCAATTTCTTTCTGGGCATATTCTTTGTTTTCAGAGGCATGAACTATATTTTTAACAACCATCTTTTCAGAGTCACAGTGGCCATAAGATACATGGGAAAAATCTCCTCTGATCGTTCCGGGTGGTGCAGCCTTGGGTTCGGTAGTACCGCAAAACTTACGAACATTTTCAATGGCATTTACCCCCTCAACAACTAAGGCGAGGGCTGGGCCTGATGTCAAAAATTCTACGTTATATTTCCGAACATCTTCGCCTCTTCTTTTGGCGAGGTCTTCGTCATAGTGTTTCATAACTAATTCTTGAGTTGGTTTTGTGAGTCTCATGGCCACAATCTTAAAACCGGCATCTTCAAAACGCTCGATTACTCTTCCCATTAGGCCTCTCTCGACAGCGTCAGGCTTTAAGAGTACTAGTGTTTGTTCTAAGTGATTATTTGTTTTCATTGATTTAGTATTTTAGCAAACTTTTCATTATTTTTATAGGGTCCGATGATGGTGAGACTAAGATTTTTACCGGTAAAAGTCTCCTGAGCAACCTCTTTGAGTTCGGTGGAGGTAACTTTTTTTATCTTTCTTACATATTCCTCGGGTGTCTCTGGCCTTCCTGTCAAAAGATCGGTTAGGATTAAAAATTTTGCTTTTTCTTCTGGATCATCGAAGTGGATAGTCGAGAAACCGCTTAAAAAGTTCTTGGCGCGGTCGATTTCCTCTTGGGTGTATTCTAGGCCGAATTTGATGACTTCTTCTTGTATTAATTTTGTTGCTTCTAGCATTTTTTCTTTTTTAATACCTCCGTAAATACCAATGTAGCCATTATCGGAGTTAGTGTTGTTAGAAGCCCAAATTCGATAGGCCCAACCTCTTTTTTCTCTGATCTCTGTAAATAGCCTTGAGCTCATGTATCCTCCAAGAGCGATCGCCAAAACCTCAGCAGCATATCTTCTTCTATCCGTTAGGGGATACGCCGGAAAACATAATCCAAAGTGAGCTTGATCGGTTTCTTTTTTTAAAACTCGTACTCCTTTATTAGTCTTTGTCGGTCTTTCCCAAATTGAAATTTTGCCCTTTGGGAAACGGTTAAGATATTTTTGAGCTTTAAGTTGGTAATCCTCTGGCAAATTACCAGCGATAACCAGTGTACAATTTGATCCATTATAGGTGTTGTTGAAATAATTCTTCATTATTTTTGAATTTATCGCTTTGACCGTTTTTTGCTTACCGGCAATATCCCGTCCGTTTGCGGTGTTTGTACCGTAAAGAGTTTCTTCCATCTTGCCGTGAATGTTTAGCATTGGATTATCGTTATACATTTTTATTTCTTCTATAACTGTTCCACATTCTTTTCTAATTTCCGGCTCCTTCAAAAGAGGCCTTGTAACCATATCACCTACTATATCGAGAGCAATGTCGAAATGATCAAAATTAGTCTTAATGTAGTAGCAAGTATATTCCTTACCGGTAAAAGCATTATATAGGGCTCCGATACTGTCAGCTTGTTTTGATATATCCATTGTGGTGGGTCTCTTTTGGGATCCTTTAAACATCATATGTTCTAAAAAATGAGAAATACCGGCATATTGAGCCTCTTCGTTTCTTGATCCGGTCCTAAATCCAAAGTTGATAACTATCGATTTTACACCGGGCATTTTAACTCCAATTATTTTTGCTCCATTTTTGAGTATTGTTTCTTCTATCTTCATACTTCTCCTATATTAAAAAATCTATTCCAAGTGTAATGCCGCTTACAATCAGTCCAGCTATTAAAACCCCGACCAAAATTAATGGAAGTGATTTTTTCGGTGGGATACCAAAGACAAATGCAGCAGCTGCGCCACTCCAAGCCCCGGTTACTGGGAGGGGGATGGCAACGAAAGTGATTAGGGCCAGTTCTTCCAAAACCTCAAATTTATGAGAATGTTTACGTCGAGTTCTTTCAAAAAGCCAGTTGAAAAACCATCTAAAAAAACGAAAATGTTTGGAAAGGAATCTTGAAACCGGATCAAGTAAGAAGACAATAAAAACGATAGGAAACATATTCCCTACTACAGCAATTATGTATGTCTCCCAGAAAGAAAGAGAATACCGGGTTAAGGCTACGGGGATAGCCACCCGCAACTCTCCGATTGGGGTCATGGCAGTTATAAATGTTTTTAAATACTCTTCCATCTTACCTTGTGATTATAGTAATTATTATTAATCCGGCTAGCAAAAATCGATAGATAGCAAACCAGCTGAAGCTCTTTGTTTGAACGAATTTTAGGATAAATTTAATTGCCAAAAGACCAAACACAAAAGCCGAAAAAAGTCCCAACCAGAAGGAGATGCCAATTGCATCAGCTGTGTAAATATCGGGTAGTTTAACTATTCCTGCACCTAAAATAATAGGGGCCGAAAGCATAAATGAAAATTTGGCAGCATCTTCTTTGGTTAGGCCAGACATTAATCCAGCCGATATAGTAACCCCAGAACGTGATGTACCGGGAATAATTGCAAGAGCTTGAGCTAATCCAATTATGGATGATTCTTTTAAGCCAATATTTTCGAATTTCTTTATCTTTTTGCCGATTCTCTCAAAAATAATCAAAAGAAGACCGTAAAAAATTAATGTAAAGACGATTACATATGGAGAGCGAAAAATTGATTCAGCTTCTTCTTCTAGGAAGTAGCCCGCTAGGGCACCGGGAATGGAGGCCATGGCAAGATAATAAATCATTCTCTGGCTTTGGTTTTGAGGCTTTAATTTGCTTTTTATTAAATAAAAAGTTTCTTTTACTAATTTTAGCCAGTCCTTTTTAAAGGCAATGATAATTGCTAGTAATGAACCTATGTGCAAGGCTACATCAAAGGCTAATCCTTGGTCAGGTACCTTGAAAAACCAAGGGAATAGGACCAAATGCGCCGATGATGAAATCGGTAAAACCTCGGTGATACCTTGAATGGCCCCTAATATAATCGACCAATATATACTCATGCCAATATATTCTATCATAAAAGTTTAAATTTAGTTTAGGTTAATTTTATGTCGCACAATAAGAACATTATGTTGTATCATATGATTATGGCGGCTAATTCTCTCGATAATTTAATAAGAGACTTTTTGGAATATTGCGAAATAGAAAAAGGTCATTCTGAGCTTACAATAAGAAATTACGAACATTATTTGTATCGGTTTTTAGAATATTTGGAACGAAATCGCTCTTATCCGGCAAATTCTAAAACTATTACACTCGACAAAATTCGTTCTTATCGAATTTATCTGAATAGGCTTGCGGGAACGGGTGACCAACAAATGAAGAAAATAACTCAAAATTATCATTTAATTGCTATCCGAGCCTTTTTAAAATATTTGGCTAAGCGCGATATCGAGAGTTTGGCACCGGAGAAAATTGAATTAGCTGAAGCTAAAAGAAAACAAATTGCTTTTCTTGATAGCGAGGAGATTGAAGCCTTAATTGCAGCGCCGAGGAAATTTTGTAAGAAAGAATATATTGCTAAAAGAGATGAGGCAATTCTAGAAACTCTTTTTTCGACAGGATTGCGAGTAAGCGAACTGGTTGCTCTAAATCGGGATCAGATTAATTTTAAAAAAGAGGAGATCCTTATCAGAGGGAAGGGGGGTAAAGATCGAGTAGTTTTTATCTCCCCTGCTGCTTTTAGCGCCATTGGAGCTTATCTTAAAACTAGAAAAGACGATTATCGCCCACTTTTTATCCATTATGGGGGTATCAGGAAAGGTGATGAAGAATTTTTAAGACTAACCCAAAGGAGTATCCAAAGGCTGGTTACAAAATATGCCAAATTGGCTGGAATTACAAAAAAAGTAACTCCACATACTTTGCGTCATTCATTTGCTACTGATTTACTTCAAAATGGAGCAGACCTAAGAAGTGTCCAGGAGATGCTTGGCCATTCCTCAATTACTACTACTCAAATGTATACTCATATTACCAATAAACAGCTTAAAGAAGTTCACCGGGCCTTTCATGCTAAGGGGAATTGATCGGTTATTTGCACGATAACAAATCACACGTAAATTCGTAGTGACTCCCAGCGTCGAAAATTAGGATATTACCTGAAGAAACATTTGTGATAGAGAAACTTGTACTGCTCTCAGTCCCGGAAGATTCTAGATTGCCAAGAGAATCTCTTTTCTCCCAATTAATATCGCAAGTACTATCCGGAACTTTTTCTTTATCTAAGATACTAATTGAGGCAGTAGAAGTATAGCGGGAATAGTTTACGTCGGGTTTACTAAAACTAGTGCACAAATTAGATGGTGGAATAACTTCTGGGACTTCTGTTGATGAATAAAGATTGTCAATCCTTGAATCTCCTATTGCAATATAGTCGTTTTCCCCAGGATTATAGGTGGCTCCAGAGCCTGAGAGATATAGTGAATTTAAGTCACCAAAATCTATGCTGGCAATATCAACCACTTTTTTATAGAGACACTCATAAATACCGTTTGAATATTTGTTGATTGTAACCTGAAAAGCCGTATCATCTATGTATTTTAAAATCACTCGGTGCCCGTATGGTTGTGTGATTTCATCTAGATCAATATTTCCTATAATTTCAACTATTTCGGCGGTGCTACTGTTTTCTTGGTAGACTGCTGCTGTTTGACCACTGCTTTCCAGCCTAAACCCAAGATAGCCTCCACTGGAATTATCAACACCGATTGTCAGGGGTTCAGGGGTAGAGTCTTCGCTCCATAAATCAAACTGCAATACAAAACTCTCGGTGTTTGTCCCGAGCTCGGTGCTACCTAGTAAGCTGGGTGTTACTTTTTTGAGCTCGGTTGGTATCATTTGGTACTCCAATTTTCTAGTAACCTCTTGTGAAATGCCAGTACTTTCGATAATGCAACTCTCATAAATGCCTGTGACCGGATTTGCTACACATCCACTTATAGTAATTCTAATTTCCGGCGTACTATCGTTATTTAGGTCAATGATATAATCAGTAACCTCTGGTGATTGAGGAGGACTTTGATTGTTTCTGTCTGCAATGTTCTGGTTGGCCCACTCTACCCCTGACTTGGCGTAAGTATAGGCTTTGGCCGAGTCGGTAATTTTAACGCTGAATTGAGATTCCTTAACAATGTATGAAACCATTGTCCCTGAAATTAAAAGTAAAACGGCCGAAAGTACTAATGACCAGATTAAAGCAACACCTTTTTTATAACTATTCATTTTACACTCTCCAAAATTATTGTTGTGTCAATATCAATCTGATCTTCGTAATAAGTATTTTCCTGTTCCACTGTCTCACTAGTGATAGAGATATCAAGCAGCGGAGGGATACTCCCGATTTTTTCGAAACTACTTAAAGCATTATCGATAACCATATCGGCTCCGAATAAATCAGTTGGAGAGTCCCAGACAGAACAATCAATGTCACTCATTGTATTACAGCTGTAGTAATTTAAGGTGTTACTTTCAAGGGCAAACTTAACGGCGTCAGGGTTTGTGCTTTTAATATCGAAGTAAAGGGTTAGAATATTGCCGTCAGGAGAAACGGTTACCTTTTCAGCCTGTCGAGAGAGACGTGAAAGCATTTCGATAGCGATGCGAGTCTTTTGTTGAGTATTTTTCATAGTTGAAGTTAAGGCTTTCATGCGGCTCACAGTTACGAAAGCACCAACTGCTATAGTGACAACTACTAAAAATATTGCCATTGCTACTACCAGTTCAATTAAGGTTATGCCTTTCTTTTTCATCTTTTTAGTCTCATTATCTGACTTAGTTCATAAGTTTCATTTGGAAGACCTTTATCACTCCAAGTGACAGCAATACTAACTTTAACAAATTTGGCGGCGCTACTTTCGACCTCGGTAATTATATCATCGGCTAAGTAGATTGCTGTCGAGGTTATGTCGTATCCATCATCCACTTCTTCGTCTTGGACCAATAAACTGGAATCAAGTACACAGTTACAGCTAAGGGCTTTAATATTTCTCGACAAGTATCTTTGAGCAATGGCAACTGCTTCGGTTCTATTGCGAGCCGATAATTCTAGATTAACTACCTGAACTATTAAAGTCACCGTTGCGGCGAAAACAATCGCCAGAATACTTAATGCTACTACTACTTCAACTAGGGATTGCCCTTTTTTAATTTGCATTAGCATCTCCCCGTTGATTGATGGTTACACTTCGTGTGTGGTCTTTATATTCAATCAAAAGATTTATATCACCAGTAGCTGCAAGACAGTCACTTGGTTCGTATTCTTTTGAGGGATTATCAGTTGATTGACTCCAAATTGTAGCTTCATTTTGGCAAAGATAAGTTGTAGCGAAAGGTGAGGCGAAATAAATATGATTTCCACCTTCTGCGGTTATAGTTATGCCAGGATTTATTTCGGCCGTTTTTTCTAAATGATTGGTCCCTTCGCCGTCTACGCTAATAATTTTAATAGTATTGTCACTAAAATCTACCCCCCAAACCTTCGTTGTGGCTCCACTTGTTCCCGGCGTTCCTTGCATAAAGGAGATAGATCTGTTTTGAGCTTCTCTAACTGCTGTAATGGCCTCCTCCACGGCTCGATCAACCGTAAACTGATCTCTGGCCGAGAGAAGTCCCCCAGCTCCTAATAACATCAAGACTGCGATGATAGCCATTACTACCGTCATCTCTACTAAGGTAAAGCCTTTTCTGTTGTTTGTTGCTATATCTCCCTCCAAAATCGTTCTATATACCTAAGAATATTTTAGCATACCAGCTGATTATTTGCTCCCCAAGTAAAGTGGCGAAAAACACCCCTCCGATTAGAAAAGGTCCTAAGGGTATCTCTGATTTGAGTTTGGCTTTTTTCGCAAAAATTGCAATAAGCCCAAAGCCAGCTCCGATAATAAAAGCAAAATAATAAGAAACTATCGTAAGTGTTGGCCCTAATAGAAAACCTATAATAAGGGCTATCTCGGCATCTCCAGCTCCCATTGCTTTTTCTTTTGAAATTTTTGAAAGGCTCCAAAATAAAAGTGCTGGAATAATGGCGGCTAGCAGAAAAGGGTAAAAATAATTAGTGATATCGTTAATCGTAAATGCGCCGGTATAATTAGCTAAACTATATAAACCAGCGATAATAGTGGTTATATAGGTATGGGCTGATAAGACATACTTTGTTTTTGCGTCATAAACAGCGATTAAAATTAGGTAAAAGTATATAGTGGCAAGAAGTAAGAACAAAAAAAACTCTCTTGATGGGAAATTGCCACAATTTATTAAGTAGTTTTTGGCTGTGCTGATGAAACTTGTTTGATATCCGGCCAAAATAAAGGCGATGCCAGTTAAAAGTTCGATAATGGGATACTGAAAAGAAATTCTTTTTTTGCAGTGACGGCATTTTCCCGCCAATATAATGAAGCTGATCAGGGGGATATTGTCGTGCCAGTCGATTTTAGTTTTGCAGTGCGGGCAAAAAGAACGACCTTTCAATTTCTTGTTTGTTTCTAGCCGGTACTCGTAAGCATTCAAAAAACTGCCAAAAATGAGCCCGAGAACAAAAATAATTCCCCCGATAATCATGGATATATTATACGGGAAATGGGTGTAAATAAAAACAGCCTAGATATCCGAGGCTGTTTTTATATTGTTAACTTCTTATGAATTAGTGATAGTTTCTAGTACAGCGTTACAAGTGTAATCAGCTATATTGATAGTATAGCCAGTCGTGGAATATACTACGTTACCGCCTCCATCATAAGTAGTAGCTGATGTACATTGTTGTCCTTGAAGAGTAACCATGCCGTTTAGAGCTCCGCCAGTTCCAACTAAAGCGTCGAAGGTAACAGTTCCGCTTGTTGCTGGATATGCTTTATTTTTTGCGTAATAAGATTCAAGCCCTGTTTGTATAGTTTTTGCCGTACCTCTGTTGGCTGTTTCGACAGAGGATCTCCTGGCAATAGTAATGGCTCCAATTATCAAGACTGATAATACTGCTATAATAGCCATTACAACGACAAGCTCAATAAGCGTAAAGCCTTTTTTCTTTTGCATTTTCTCACCTCCTTTTTTCAAATTTTGTATTTCCGAGATCTGTATAAAGAATTAGGCCTATACTCTTTATACTCCCCCATAATACCTAGTTAATATATTATACTTATGGAAATCTCTGTCAAGGCTATAAAACACTCCCAATTTGATATATTGGTAACATTATAGCGACTAGAAAGACCCCAATAACTAGGGCCAAAATAACAATTAAGGCTGGTTCGATCAACCTGGAAATACTTTGAACAGTGGTGTCGACTTCTTCTTCATAATAATTAGCCAGATTTTCGAGCATATTATCAAGTTCTCCGGTCCTTTCTCCAACGGCAATCATTTGGTGAACGATTACCGGGAAAAGAGGGCTTTCAAGTAAGGTTTCGGAAAGAGCAATGCCCGATTTTACCTTTTTTGCAGATTTTTTGATTAATTCTTCATAAATGACATTGCCCACTGCTTTAGAAACAATAGCCAGAGAATCAAGGAGTGGAACTCCTGATGCTACTAGCCCAGCCAAAGTCCTGGCAAAGCGAGCCATATACATTTTCTTTAACAAAATATTAATACCAAATAATTTAAGCTTTAGCTTATCCCAAATTCTTCTTCCAGCCGGTCTCTTAATAGAGACTCGGGCGTAAATGAAAAACCCGATTAAAGCTAGAAATACAAATGGAGCAAAGCGAGAAAGGATTTTGCTAATTGCTATCATCATTCTGGTTAAAAAGGGTAATTCAGCATTGAACGAAGAGTAAAGTTCTTCCATTTGGGGCATAACATAAACTATTATGATGGCAGCAACTATTACAACAACTCCGATAACAAAAGCCGGATAGATAAAGGCGCCCCTTACTTTCCGTACTAGACTTTGCTGTTTTTCTAGTTGATCAGCAAGGCGTAACAGGGATTTATCAAGGTTGCCAGATGTTTCCCCAGAAGCTATTAAAGTAAGTTCAAGAGCAGAAAAAGTTTCTGGAAAACGAGAAAAAGCTACTGAAAGCTGAGAGCCACCTTCGATATCTGATGAGGTTTGAGCGAGTATTTTCTGGATGTTTTTTTTGTTGACCTGAGCTTCTAGGGTTTTTAGTGACTGGGCGATAGGCAGGCCGGCATTTATCATTGTTGCTAATTGTCTTATCATCATCACTTTATCTTTGAGTGAAACCTTGTTTAAAAAACTGAAAGTTTGTTCTTGATGAAGCTCGACTGATATAGGGATTAGCTCTCGTGATGAAAGAACCTTAGCGGCGGCATTTTCGTTTTCGGCCTCTATCTCCCCTTTTAGAAGCTGACCGTTTTTATCTTTGGCTGTATAGCTAAAAAGTTGCATTTTCTTCTACCTACCCGTGAACGAGCCTTTCTAGCTCTTTTACGTCAATCGCATATCCTTTGGCATTTTCGAGAGTTATTTTACCTGACTTAACAAGACCAGCAAGATCACGATCCATCGTTTGCATTCCTTCTTCTGAGCCTGTTTGTATCACGGCATCAAGTTGATGAGTTTTGCCTTCTCTAATAATATTTCTAACAGCCGGAGTAGCTACCATAATCTCTGAGGCAACAAGCCTGCCCCCGCCAATAGCCGGGAGAAGTCTTTGAGATATAATGGCTTGAAGAATGTTAGAAAGCTGAACTCTAATTTGTTGTTGTTGATGTGGCGGGAAAACGTCTATCATACGATCGATTGACTGGGCAGCGTTATTGGTGTGCAGGGTAGCTAAGACTAAATGCCCAGTTTCAGCAATTGTTATGGCAGAAGCAATAGTTTCAAGATCACGCATTTCACCAATTAAGACTACGTCTGGATCTTCTCGAAGTACACTGCGGAGGGCTGCTGCGAATGAACGTGTATCATAGTGGACTTCTCTTTGTTCAACTACTGATTTTTGATTTTTGTGGGTATATTCAATTGGATCTTCAACAGTGATTATATGAAGTGATTTTTCTTTATTAATAGCATCAACCATTGCTGCCAGGGTTGTTGATTTACCAGAGCCGGTAGGCCCGGTTACAAGAACAAGACCTCGTGGTAGATCGGTAAATTGGTTGCTGACCTTAGGAAGGCCCAACTCTTCTAATGAACGAATTTTTGTTGGAATTAAGCGAAGAGCTAGCGCAAGATTTCCTTTTTGGTGATAGGCGTTAGCTCTAAATCTAGCTATGTCACCAAAAGCAAACGAAAAATCGACCTCCATATCTTTAAGTAAAATATCTTTCTGAATATCATCTACTACTGAAAATATTAATTTTTCAACCTCAGCTGATGTGAGTGGGTTTGTATTTGCGACTGCTTTAAGAGAACCGTCTACTCTTAACATGGGCGGTACCCCAACTGTTAAGTGAAGGTCGGAGGCATCTTGCCGAACAACTTCCTCTAATAATTTCTCTATCTTTAATGATTCTGTTGCCATTTTTTCCCCTTTTCTTAATTTTACAATAGATACTTAGGCTTTACTATCAAAACTCTAATTTTATGACTCGGAAACCTTAGCGACTACCTCTTCGATTGTAGTAATTCCTTCCAATGCTTTTAGAAATCCATCTTGTCTCATTGTGACCATTCCTTGCTCAACGGCTTGTTTGTGAACTTCCAAGGTTGTGGCATGGTTAACAACTAACTTTTCAATTTCGGGGGTAACGCTGAATACTTCATAAACTCCAATACGTCCAGAATAGCCCGTATTATTACATTGCGGACAACCAACTGCTTGATACAGCGTAAAATCGGTAGAGTCTTTTTTAGGAATATTATGATAGCCAAGCTCTTTAAGCTCTTTTTCATTAGCTGGAAGCATTTTTCCAACAGTTTTTTGAATTGCTTCAACTAATGAAGGGCTAGCCTTATATGCTTTTTTACATTTGGGGCAAAGTTTTCTGACTAGACGCTGTCCCATTGAGGCAGTAACCGTGGAAGCAATTAAAAAAGGTTCAATATCCATATCCAACATTCTAGGTAAAACCCCAGCAGCCGAATTAGTATGCAGGGTCGAGAGGACGGTGTGTCCGGTAAGGGCCGACTGGACTGCAAGTTCAGCTGTTTCTGAGTCTCTAATCTCGCCAACCATTATAATGTCGGGATCTTGACGAAGGATAGAGCGAAGTCCAGAGGCAAAAGTAAGCCCAACCTGGTTATTGATTTGTATTTGATTAACCCCTTTAACTTGATATTCAACGGGGTCTTCGAGGGTAATAATGTTTACACCAGGATTATTGAGCCTAGCTAAGACAGCGTATAGAGTGGTAGTTTTCCCTGACCCTGTAGGCCCAGTAGAAAGAATCATGCCGTGGGGTCTTTTGATGGCTTCTCCGATTAGACGAAAAGAGTGACCTCTGAGACCGAGTTTTTCAAGTTCGATGATTCCGGCACTTTTATCAAGTAAGCGCATAACTACTTTTTCGCCATGAACGGTTGGAGAAACTGAGACTCGAATATCTATTTCGTGATCGTCTACGGTAACATCGAATCGTCCGTCTTGGGGGATACGATGTTCGTCTATTTTCAAATTGGAAAGTATTTTTATTCTTGAAACTAGGGCCGCTTGGATATGGACCGGCAGGGACATTGTTTCTTGTAGAATCCCATCGATTCGAAATCTTACTTTAAGGGCATTCTCCCAAGGTTCGATATGGATATCTGAAGCTTTGGATTTGGCAGCATATTCAAGGATTGTATTTACAGCCCTGGTTACGGGAGCATCCTGAGTAATCTCTTTCAAACTTTCTTGTCCGGTTTTGATCTCAATCCTTTGAGATTCAACGTTTTTTAAGGCCTCGGAAACTTCGCTAGATAAGTCCTGATATTGGTCAATAATCCGTTCAATACCCTCTTTTGAAGCCATATATGGGTTTACTCTAAAGCCTGATTTTCTCTCAATAAACTCAATTACTTGAACGTTGTTAGGGTTGATCATGGCTACGCTAAGCATGTTGCCAGAAAAACCAAACGGAACAGCACTATATTTTTTGGCCATTTCCTTAGAAATGTTTTTTAAAATGTTTTGGTCAACCTTAACGGAAGAGAGGTCAACATAGGGGACCCCTGATGAAATGGCCTTAGCTTTTACAACGTCTTCACTCCCAAGGATTTTCATATCTATCAAGGCTTCATCGAGGTCTTTACCGGCTCGAACACTTTCAATCTTTATTTGGTCAAGTTGTTTCTGGGAAATTAAATTCAACTTGACCAAAACCTCTTCAAATTTTTTTTGGTCAACTTGCAGCATGCCCCTCCTTATTAAAACCCTGAAAAGAGATCTCTTTTACCAATGCCTGACAAGGTCGGCATTCCATAATCAGAAAGATTGTCTACTCTTTCCAGCGTATTTCGATCGATCTCACCAGGCACCGTTTCTATTTGTTCCGATTCCCTTACTGTTTCAGTCGGAGTGTTTTTCGGGAAAAGAAGTTGCAGAGCAAAGTATACCGAGACAGCAATTATCGTTATAGCTATGGTAAGGGTTATAATTTCTTTCTTTTTCAACTTAACTCCTTTTGTAGGTGTTAATAGTAAAACTTATACTCAAATCATTACTGGTCAGGCTAGCATCAATTTCGGATATTGAAAGTAGGCGTAGAGCATCTTCGAAACGAACAAGAGCATTTTTCAAAGAGGCATAGTCTTTGGCTTTCGCATTTATATTATAGGTTACGGCAGTGATTTGTGTATCGGTATTAGAGTTCTCGCCATTAGATTCTGCCACATTTGCTTCGGAAACAGATTCTACTGTTACGCCGCTCTCTTTAGCGATTTTTTCAAATTGAACAAATAATCTAGCAACATCTTTGTCTTCTGGGAGTGCGGCTAATACTTTTTCGTTTTCTGCTTTTAATTCTTCTTCTCGAGATTGTAGATTCTTTAAATTGGACAATTTCTCTTGCAACTTTTGGAGAACTATTTTTTTCTCTTCAAGGTCAGCGGCTGTTTTTTGAGTAGAGTCAAAAAGTGGTTTGCCAACTGCGAAGGCTAAAACAATAGTGATAAGCACAGCCCCACCAATAACAGCGACTGTATATTTGTATTCCTCAAATTGGGATTTATTATTTTCTACCATATCGCCTCGCTATCGAAATTAAATGAAATATTGAAGGAGATGTTTTCGCCTTCTTTGCTATATTGAGTAGTTTCGATATTTGAAAATAGGTTCTTAACCTCAGCACTTATTGAGCTCTCTGGGGAGCTAAGTGTTTTACTGTTAGCGTCGTAACTTAATTTGATCTCGTTGTTTTGATTGGTTTTTATGGTTATTGCGTGGTCGTCTTTTGGGTTAAAGGCAAGTGCCGTATTCCATATGCCATTACTGGAAACTGTGGCTATTGATTCAGCCCCTTCATCAAGGGTAACAGTGATTGTTTCTTCTGGTTGGGCAGTTCCTTTTAAAACGACAATATTATAGTTTTTGTAACTTTCAATTAAACGAGCTAGCGAATTAATATTCTTACCCTTTAAATCTGCTTGAATCTGATTACCAGACAAAGAGATTTGGCTATATTGAACATCCTCGGGAGTTGCTGCTTCAAGGTGTGGTAGCAATTTGGTCCAAGCGTTATCACCTGAGAGAATTTGCTTGATTCCAGCTAAGCCTTCTTCAAGTGAGATAACGGTTTCTTCTAGTTCTTTATATTGTTCTGACTCGACTTTAATATCTTCAATTTCTTTGTTTGTTTTATTTAGCTCAAGGTTTTTGGCCACCTTCACAGCGCCGATTATAAACAGGGTCACCACACAAACGGCTATAATACCAACAGCAACAATTGTTGCAACTGTATTTCTTTTAGCGATTTTTTGTTTTTGTTGCTGGACTTCGGGGACTAAATTAATCTTAAACATATTATCCTCTCATTGCTAACCCAACAGCAGTAGCAAATTCTAGGGCTATTTCATTTAATTTATCACTATCAGCGGAACGATAAGAGACATTACTCCAAGGGTTACCATAAGAAACTTCCATTTTAGTATATGTTTTTATAAACTCAGTAATTTGAGGTAGTCTAGAAGAGCCGCCAGTGAGAATAATTCTTTCTATTGATTTCCCGAATTGTTCCTGGTAAAATTTTGCACTTCTTGTTGCCTCGTCGAGTATATTTTTTAAAATTGGTTCGACAACCTTAAAGACTTGTCCTTCTAATTTATCCTGGGAAAGGCCAAAGCGTTGTTTAAATTGTTCGGCTTGATTCATATCAAGACCTAGATTTTGAGAAATTGCCCTAGTCATACCAAATCCGGCTAACGGGAAGCTACGAGTTTGAATTAATTTCCCGTTTTCGATAACTGCTATTTCAGTAGTTGTGGAGCCGATATCAAGAATCATCGCCAATGGCACAGTAGGGATAGCCAATGATCTGGCCATTGCGACTGTGGAGGTCTCTAAAGCTAAAACATTAAGGTTGGCATATGACAAGAGTTCAAGCATTTGCTGAACCTTGTTTTTTGTAGCGGCAATTATCATTACAGTAAGTTCTTTGGTCGTAGAGTCCTCAGAAATTATTTGATAATCATATTTAACCTCTTCAATTTTAAGAGGAATATTTTGTTCAGCTTGGTACTTGATGGCTTTTTCCAGTTCTGCTTGGGACATCGGAGGAAGTTTTACTGTTGCGTTAAAAACAGAGGTTCCCGGTATCGCTGAAACAACGTTTTTTGTATTAATCCCGGCATGTTTTGCCAGTTCGGTGATAATTCGGGCTAATTTTTGGAGATCTAACTTAGAATCACTTTGTGTTATACCAGGAGGAACAGGGGCCTGCCCATAGGCTTCTAGGGTATATTTGTTACTACTGGCAGATAAGCTAACAATGCGCACGTGATTTGCGCCAATATCTAGACCAAAGTGTTCTTTACTCCCTCCGAATATATTCATTACCTCTCCCCCAGGGTAGGATTATTATCTAATCTTTCTTAATTATATGACAAGAGGTCAGGTATTGCCAATAGAAATTTATGGTGCGACTTCGCCACCGTCGGAATCAGAAGGTGCACCAACCCTAACGTCACCAGGGGTACAAAGGGCTGTTAAGTTTGAGGTGGTCTCCGTGACTTTGATAGTATAGGTACCTCGTGTCTCGTAGGTATAGTAGACAATGTTTGTTGTTCGACCGGAGTATTCATCGATTCCGTCATTTTCCATGTCAAAGTTATAACTAGGGCTATCGATATTATTTGAGAAGACTTCAACTGAAATTACTAGTGGAGCCAGTCCGGATTCAGGTGTAACGGTACAGGACAAAGAAGGTTCCGAGACCACCTGATCCTCAACTGTAAAATACCAAGGATCGTTGTGGCTATAATAATTTGGACTTCCACTAGGGATTGCGTTATATAGTCCATGTTCGTCCTGTGCAGCAATAACCCATTTATAGCGGCCCTCGGTAAGCCCGGAGGCTGTGCCTACGGCTGCTGGACTGGTTGATGATGAAACTAGCCCACTGTTTAGGTAAGTATAGCTACCAATATTGTTTCCTAATTCATCGACTTGAATATATGCAACTAAGTGTTCAACTCTGTCGTTATTTGAATCGGTTGCCACAGTTTGGAAAGTTATCGTATCATCAGGGTCAAAAACTTGATCTCTGGCTGGTAAGCTCGGTGTCGTTACTGGTGCATTATTACTCCAAGTAACGTTGTACCTAAACATTACCCACCTAGTTCCGCCATTAGTTACATAAGTAGTTACGCTGGTTCCGTTTGTCCATTTACTATCACTGTCGTTTATTGATGGATCGTGATTGATGGCCCACTGCCAAGCTCCTGTTTCGTGGTTGGGGTCTATTGATGGAGTGTCGAGTGGCCGAAAGTTGTAATTCCAGCTGCAATCGAGAGTGTAACGATTGCCCCAATGCGATGAAATACCATATCCAAGAACTGATGTTCCAACTCGGGCAATATATGAATCAGGATAATTTTTATATATCTTGGCTCCAAGTCCAAAATCCTTGGTATCGCCGTAATCGCTTGGATAAGCCCCACAACATAAAATGCTAGGGCCTGAACTCCCAGTTTTGGCTACTTGGGTTACTCTTATTCGCATTGAATCTGGGTTACTAGTGCTCCCTAGCCAATATTCTCCGGCACTAGTTTTTTTGTATGCCCCCATAACAATCCCAGCTGACGAAGAGCTGCTACCTGTATTTACCCCAAGATAAGGTTTTTCGGTAGTATAATTAAAGGGAGCGGAGATGGCGTGAGCTGTGTTAAGGCGTCGTGTAAGAACAGTATTGAAATCTATAAATTCATCCGAAAAAACTTTAACAGGATTGTTTTTGAGAATAGAGTCCAAGAAACTTTCATAATTTTCAAAATTTTTGTTATTGGTACTTTTAACCTCTAACATAACATAGGCTATGGGTTGGATTTCATCCGCCTCTCCATCATCAAAATCGGCCGAAACAATAAAAGGAGTTGAAAAAGAATTCGTTTCCATTGTTGTCACTTTTTCCCGAGCTTCTTCATAGGTGAAGACACTGTTGTTTAAGGTTAGATTAGACGCCGTAAAGTAATCGCTATGAATAATTGAATTATTGCCGAAAGCACTAAGGCCAATTCTCTTATCATTGTCTACGACTTTCATACCCTCTTCGAAAGTAATCTTTTTAGATTTAATATCTTGGTAAACTTCATTGATTAGTTTTTCGGCGTATTCTTTATCATCAGAAATATCAACATTATTACTGTTATCAGTTACTCTTTTGGCGTCAAAGCGTGCAATTATGAAGTTGCCAGATGCCTTCAAAACGTATTCGTCTGTTAGTTTGTTTTGCAGAATTTCATAATATGTATTTTCATCAACAACACTCTTTATATCCCCAGTCATATCGAGATAATTTTCGATATTATCTCTTGAATAATCGGTGATTTCTGACTCGCTAACATTAATATTATCCTCTGCGGCTTTGATATCAAGTAAGCGCCATTCAATCAACTCTTTAAATATCGGCTGTTTGGCGTCAGTATCAATATTGCCGGGGTTATCTATTGAGCCAACAAAACTATTAAAACCGAATATTCTTCTGTTTAAATCTGTCTCGGTTATCTCCCGATCTCCAACTTTTGCCAATAGACCTTCTTTAGCTTGATTATCTTCTTTTGTAAGTATGAGCCAAATTGAAGCAATGACAGTGATTAAAGTAATAATAAAAAGACCAATAAAAAACCAAGCCCGAGGTTTGTTCTTAAAAAATTTTTTCATTTCATCCCCCAGTATAAACATTAATAATTATATCTTAAACTTTGCCTTGAATCTGTCAAACTATGGTGCGACTTCACCGCCACTGGAATCAGAGGGCGAACGTACGGTAACTATCTCTGGGCTACAAATTTGTTCCAATCCTGAGGTAGTTTCGGCAACTTTGACGGTATAGCTACCTCCTCTTTCGTAGGTGTAGTATATCGGAGTAGAGCGATTCGTATATTCATAACTTCCATCATTATCCATATCGTAGTTATAATTTGGTTCGCTGATACCAGTTACGTTAGCTTCAACAGAAACAACAAGTGGAGCGAGACCTATCTGAGGCGTGACAATACAAGATAAAGAAGCCGTTTCATCTTCGGCAGGAGTTTCCGATAAATTGATTTCCATCTTGTAGCTAAGACCGGCTTTATTGGAGGCTGTTACACCACTATTTGACCAACGTGCCTTATCATTAACTTGGATAGCAATAACATGATTTCCGGCCCCAGCTGCTTTAAGGGCAGTCTTAATTGCGTTATTAGCCATTAATTCGATTTTCAATAAATTCTCAGAATTATTAGTTTGAGCTTCAACGATTCGAACTCCATTTACATATATATTTAACCAGTCGTCGGCAACTGCATAAAGGTTAATGGTATCAATGTTTTCAAGTTGTTCTTCGGTAAGGGTAAATTCATTCCTAAATAAGGTGGTTCCGCTCGAATAGATATCGTAAGAATTTGATATAGTGTAATTGGTATAGCCATTAGCTTTAAACATTTTTACAGAATGCCCGTTAGGATAAGGGCTGAATTGCCCCCAGATTTGACTATCTGGATAATTATTGTTTGGATCGGCAATTCCTGTGGTAATATCGGCTAGTTTTTGAGAGTAAATATCATTACTGGAAGTGATTATGGGGGCTTGGCCCCAGTTTAGACTACCGTTATTTGCCCATCCACCATATGCATCCCCTGGTAACCAGGCTCCATTAAGATTACCTCCGTCTGTATAGCGTTGACTGCAATTGCCTGAGTATTTGAAATTATTACCGGTATAACTAAAACCATCGACACCACTATTGTCGGGTAGCCAGGGAAGGGTTTTGAAAACTGTTGTATTGCTTGCTGTACACCCCTGGCTTCTAAGTGGCCACCAACTGCCTCCGGAATTTTGATCTTTTAAATTTGTGCCTAGACCAGGATAGTCAGAATAATTTATGTAATAAATTTTATTATTTGTCGAAGTGTTATCAATTACGATCTTTTCAGTAGAGGTGGAATTAGCAAATACAATCGGGGGATTCAAACCACCCGTTGATAAAGTAAGAATTGTGATTGCTAGTGTAATAAATGTTTTTTTCATTTTACCTCCTTATTCTTCAAACCAAATGTTTATAGCCTCATTGGTGTCGGCATTATATGAGATCGAAACTGTTTTTCCGGCCGTAAGCTCTTTGGAATCAGCTTTTAAGAGGGAAACTCCTTTTTCGATAACTGTTTCCTCAGTGATATTAAAACTATAATTTTGTTCAGCAGCGGTAAGGGTTACCTTTTCTGTGGAGGCATTTAAAACTTTTCCGGTAATAGTACGTTTTGTCACAATTTCTTTGATTTCGTCATCGGTATAGGTATAGACTTTTATATCTTGGTTTTCTTCGACCGGGGTATCTGTTTCAGATGTTTCCTTAGGCCAAAATGCTAAGTAGATAACTCCGGTAGTCATAATAGCTAAAACAAAAAATACACTAACTAAAAACCAAAATCTTGGTTTGTTTTCAATAATTTTTTTCATATTCCCTCCTGTTGAGATTACCTTAATATAATAGTAGTCCCTATATTATTTATGTCAATATATTAAAATAATTTGCTATTTAGTGTTTTAAATCTAAAATACATATATGAGTCTTTCGATTGGCATAGTTGGTTTACCTAATGTTGGTAAGAGCACTCTTTTTAATGCCTTGACTAAAAACAAGGCCGAGGCTTCGAATTATCCTTTCTGTACCATAGCCCCTAACGTTGGTATTGTCTCGGTTCCTGATGAAAGACTAGGGCAATTGGCGATGGCGGTAAAAACTGAAAAAGTTATCCCAGCCGTTGTTGAGTTCGTCGATATTGCTGGTATCGTTGCTGGAGCTAGCCAAGGAGAAGGTCTTGGAAATAAATTTCTGGCACATATTAGAGAGTGTGACGCTATCGTTGAAGTGGTACGAAATTTTTCTGACAAAAATGTTACTCATGTCGCCGGTTCTGTTGATCCGGAATCTGATAAGGAGATTATAAAAACAGAATTAATATTAGCTGATTTAGAAACTATGACGAAAAAAATTACTTCACTCGAAAAAGAATTAAAAGGTAACTCTAAATTATCCCCGGAATTTGAATTTGCTAGAAAAATATCTGCCTCACTGGAACAAGGGATAGCGGCTAGAGAGGTCCAAGGACTTAACGAGGAAGGAGTCAATTGGCTCAAAACGTATCAACTTTTATCAGCTAAGCCCCATATATATATCGATAATACGGATCAGGAGAAAACGGTTTATAAGGAGGGCTCAAACGAGATTGCTATTAATGCTAAGATTGAAGCGGAGTTAGCCGATCTTGAAGATGCGGAAAAAAAGGAATATTTAAAAGAATTAGGGATTAAAGAGCCTGGCCTTAATGTCCTCATAAAAAAAGCTTACGAACTTTTAGGTTTGCAATCCTATTTTACGGCGGGTGAAAAAGAGGTACGAGCCTGGACAATAAAAAAAGGAACAACAGCCCCTCAAGCGGCAGGCGTAATCCATACTGATTTTGAAAAAGGTTTTATAAAAGCGGAAATAGTAAATTGGAAAGATCTGGTAGGGGCCAACGGCTGGGTGGGAGCAAGAGATAAGGGAAAGGTTCGTCTTGAAGGCCGTGATTATGTAATGCAAGAAGGCGATGTGGCATTATTTAAATTTAATTTGTAAGATAGATAAGATATTCTTTGTTCCCTTTGGCCCCAGTGATTGGTGATTCGATTTCGCCACTTAGTTGATAACCTAGATTTCTAGTAAAATCTTTAATTTCGATAATAACCTCTTGTTGGATTTTTGGATCTTTTATTACCCCTTTGTATTTGTCGGCAATTTCCTTTCCTACTTCAAACTGAGGCTTAACCAAGGCGATTATTGGGGCATCATCTTCAATCTTTTGTAGCTGTGGCAAAACTTTTTTTAAAGATATGAAAGAAACATCAACTAAAAAAATATCTATTTTTTCTGGCAAATTATAAATATCACGGATATTTGTTTGCTCCATAACAACAACTCTCTTGTCCTGACGAATTTTTTGGGCTAATTGGCCCTTACCAGTATCGATGGCATAAATTTTTTTCGCTCCTTCTTGAAGTGCAAAGTCACTAAAACCGCCAGTGGATGAGCCAACATCGCAAACAACCCTATCTTTAAAGGAAATATTAAACTTTTCGGTGGCTTCTTTAATTTTTAAAGCTCCCCGGGAGACATAAGGGAAAAGTTTTTTTATTTTTATAATTGATTTGCTGTCTACTAAGGTACCAGCTTTATCAATTCTTTTATCATTGATAAAAACTTGCCCAGCCATTAGAAGGGCCTGAGCTTTTGCCCGAGTTATATTAAGTTTTTGGGAAACCAAAACATCTATTCTTTCTTTTTTCATAATGTGCTTTTTTAGCTGCTGCGTTCAACGTATGAGCCATCGCGAGTGTCAACAATAACGCAGTCACCGGGTTTTATAAACATTGGGGCCGATATAGTATAGCCGGTTTCGAGAGTTATCTTTTTAGTTGCAGCAGTGGCTGTATTACCTTTGTCGGCCTCTGGGGCCTCGGTAACTTTTAATCTGACTTTAATTGGGAGATTGATAGCAATTGGGCTATTTTTAAAATAACAAAGCTCGATTTCGTCACCTTCCTTTATATAATGGCCATTTTCACCGACGATTTTCTCTTCTAAGATGAACTGTTCGTAGCTATTGCTATCCATAAAAACAAAGCCATTATCTTTGTACAGATATTGAGCTTTTTTGCGTTCGAGTCTAACCTCTTGAAATTTTTCAGATGGTTGTATGGTTCTGGAAACAGTTACTCCGGTTTTAAGGTTTTTTAATTTTGTTCGGAGTACAGCTCCGGCTCGGCCAGTCTTTGAATGTTGATATTCTAAAACTTGCCAAGGTTCATCGTTATCTTCGAAGGTAACCCCAGTTTTTAGGTCGGTTATTGAAAGCATTATTCCTCAACGTATGGAAGAAGGGCCATTACGCGAGCTCTTTTGATGGCACTAGCTAATTTTCTTTGATGCTTAGGGCAAAGTCCAGAACGTTTTCGGCTGTCAATCTTTCCATACTGATTAATAAATTTTTGGAGTGACTTTATGTCCTTATAATCTATCTCTCTTTCTCCAGAGATGCAGAACTTACAGGGTTTTTTTCTTTTTTGAATCATCTAATTCCTTTCCTAAAACGGGATATCCTCGATATCAATTTCTTCGCTTATTTCTTTTTTGTTCTTACCTTTACTTTTTGAGGTGTCTTCTTGAGGCTCAACATCAACACCGTCAAAATCACTATCAGCGTCTTTTTTGTCAAGAAAAGTAACATCGGTAGCGATAACTTCGGTCTTATAACGCTTGCTACCGTCTTGGGCCTCCCAGCTTCTTGTTTGAAGACGGCCGATAACATGTATTCTTCGGCCCTTTTTTAGATAGTTGGCAACCGTTTCGGCAATTTTGCCCCAAACCACAACATCAGTAAATTCAGCAGCATCTTTTTGCTGTCCATCATTATCGGTCCAACGCCTATTGGTGGCTATTGTAAAATTTGCTACTGCTTGACCATTGGGGGTGTAACGTAGTTCAGGGTCACGAGTTAGATTCCCCATTAAAAACACCATATTTAGGTCTTTCATTTTTTGGCCTCCTTACCCTTAGGATTATTTTTATCATTATCCTCTTTTCCAAGGAGTTCGCCAAGTTTTTCATCTATTTGTTCCATCCGTTCTCTTTCGGATTTTTTAGAAGTTTTTGATTTTGTCTTTTTTGTTTCTTTTTTCGTTGATTTGGTTACTTCTTTTTTCTTGTCTGCTTTTTCGTCTTGTCCTTTTTTCTCGTCAACTTCTTCATAGGAAAGAATCATATAGCGTAATACTTCTTCAATAAGGCGCAAATCTTTCTCTATTTTGGTAACTTTTTCTTTTGGAGCAACGAAATAACAGAGAACATAGATGCCAACATCATTTTTTTCTATCTCGTAAGCTAGTTTTCTTTTGCCCCAATTTTCTTCGTAATTTATTTTCCCATCCCTTTTTACTATACTCGAACGGACCTGATCTAAAATTTTATCGATTGAACTTTCTAGGTCAGGGTGAATAATAAATAATAATTCGTAATTTCCGATTTTTCCCATTAAAAAATTCCTTTCCAGTCGGATCCGCTATTGCGGAGCCCGCATCCTTATGTTGCGAGCTGAAAGACTTGCCTGTATTCTAGCGTATTTAAGAGTTTCGGTCAAGGTATTTGCGGGTATAATAGAGATATGGTCAAATTTATAACAGAAATCTTGACTTCGGATGTTATTACTTTTCAGGAATTGGTGAAACTAGGTAAGGTCGAGGAAGTCATTATTAATCCGGCGGATGGTGCTTTTGTCGCTTTGAGATTAATCACATCGGAGGGAGATCGCTACGTTCCAGCTAATGAAATCAAAGCTTCTAATAAAGGAGCGATCCTGGTAAATGAAATTAATTCTTTGGTTCTAAGAGAGGATGTTGTTAGGATAAATAAAGTTCTTGAATGTAAGCCAAAAATAATTGGAGCCAAAGTCTATAACGAAGAAGGGCGTTATCTTGGTAAAGTAACAGATGCTACAATTAATTTCGAATTATTGGCATTAGAAAAGCTATATCTAAAGTCTGGCCTATCACTTAAATCGTTTACTGACAGTCTAGTTATTCCGGCTAAAAATATTGTAAGAATAGAAAAAACCAAAATTATTGTTTCCGATAATAACAAGCAAAAAGCCTCTGATAGGTTGGCCTCGATAGCTGCCCCTGTGATTGAATAGTCTTTACCTTTCCTTGTTGATAAAAGACTATTATCAAGGGAAAATGTCGGGCTTGACAACAATTTTTTAAAGACTATAATTGGTTCCAGTCCTAAATTTGGGAGGATAAAAGGAGGATTATGACACTATTGCTTTTGTGGGGAATCGCATTCGCATTCGCCTACAGGGTAATCGCCCAAGGATAAAGCAAAATAAAAAAGCCCCGATAACCCGGGGCTTTTTAGTGCTTATAAATGTCCGTAATAACTTTCTTTATAATATCATATGAGAAGCCTCGGCGAGCTAAATAAAGACCAACTTTTTTATAAGCTTCTGTTTTTGAAATATCTTTGTATTTATTTTTTTTGCGAATTAGAGCTTTGGCATTATTATAACTTTCATTATCGTCGATTGTTTCAATTAGTTCTTCAATTATATTTTTAGCTATACCTTTTTTATAAAGCTCTGATACTAAAAGCTTTTTACCTCTGCTTGTTTGACGTTGTTCAATCCAAATTTTAGCGAAATCATAATCATTTAAGTAGTTATCTGTTTTTAACTTTTGGACTATTTTTTTTACAGTTATCTCAGGATATTTACTTGTTAGTTTGTCGATTATTTCCTTCTCAGAACGTGGTCTGAAAGAAAGTAGCCGGTAGGCGTAGTTTAGGGCTCGAGAAAAGTCTTCGGATTTTTTTAGTTTTTGGGCTTCGGCATTTGTTAACTTTTTGCCTTTATAAAGATCAAAATCAACTATTAATTTTTCAGAAATACCACAGAAAAAAATATCGTCGATATAAACATTGATGCGACCAGTCTTTTTTTGAGCTTTAAGTGCCGTTATTTTGGCCATTTTCTTTTACCCGCTTTTTGATTTCGATGTGAGCCTTTTTGCCGTATTTGATTCCAAAGTGTGTAGCAATAAAGATAAGACCAAACATCACAACAGCTGTAGCAAAAGAAAGTCCGAAGTACGGATAAACAAACTTATCATAAAAGTCTCTTATGACAAAACTAGTCAAAACGTACCAAGTAGTAAAAAGTAGCCCACCAAAAAAAGTGCTTAAAATAAACTTCTTAAAATTCATTTTGAGCATTCCAGCTGGAAAAGAAATAAATACCCTGGTGAAACCAATTAGTTGTGCGAAAATTATCGCTCTGGAGCCGTACTTTTTCATATATCTATTTAAAGCCTCTTCTCCTTTAAAAACTGTATGATTTTTCTTTTTCTTTCTAATTGTCTCGCCGAAAAATCGCCCAAGAGCGTATTGAATAGTAGATCCTAGGGTATTGCCAAGTGCACCAATAAAAATGGCCAAAAAAATATTAAACTTACCTTCGGTTAAGAGAACACTGGTTGCAACGGTTGCAGGCATACTTGCAAAAGGTATCCCCAAAGATTCAAGCGACATTCCAAGGAAAAAATTGAGGTATTTATGACTTTCTCCAAGTGTCAAAAAAAAGTTAGTAATATCGTTAAGCCATTCGATATTGGTAAAAAAGACTTTCATTTACCAATAATTATAGTACTTATTCACCTCAAAGTTAAGGATGTTGGTGTCCTTTGACTGTATCAGACTTCGATAACTACTGGTATAACCATTGGGCGTCGTTGAGTGTTTTGATACAGATAATCCTGAACACGGTCACGAATCTTTACTTTAATGTTTGCCCAATTTTGAGGCTTGTTGACCTCACCATTTTCAATAATTTTTTTGACTTCATTTCGAGTATTGGTAACTAGTTTTTCATTCTCTCTCATATAAATGAACCCACGGGATATAATGTCCGGACTAGTTAAAAGCTTCCCGTTGTTTTTGTCTACGGTGCAGATAACGACAAATATTCCTTCGGTTGACATTGCTTTTCTGTCTCTCAGAACTATTTCGCCAACATCACCAATACCAAGACCATCAACTAAAATAATGCCACTAGGAATTTTACCATCCAGAGCTGCTCCGTTTTTAGTAATTTCGAGCACTTCTCCGTTGTCCATCACAAAAACATTCTCGTTTTGTAGCCCAACTTCCTGGGCTAACGTTTTATGATGAACAAGATGATGCCTTTCTCCATGAATGGGCATGAAATATTTTGGTCGAGTGAAATTAAGCATCATTTTTAACTCTTCTCGCCCGGGGTGCCCGGAAACATGGTGTTGGCTCTCGCCTTTATCTTCATAAATGACATCAGCTCCAATTCTGAAAAGATCGTCTATTACCGTGGTGATAGAGCTTTCATTTCCGGGAATAGGTGACGAGG
>DDHN01000015.1:0-882 GCA_002338125.1 Patescibacteria group bacterium UBA1875
TAGCTCTTTATTATTTTCAGGCAAGTGAATATCTTGTTCCCTTGAAATATAATAGTTTTTTGGGAGTGCTAAATCTTGGCAGTTGGTATGAGCTTTATCAATTGCCAATCTTTTTAACTCTTTGTTTTGGTGTTAATTTAACCTTAGGGAAAATTATTTACGAAAAAGATAAATTTGTCGGATATATCCTAGCAGCCTCAAACATCTTTTTGGCTTTAATCGTTTTGGTCCTGGTGATTAATTTTGGTAAGCTTATCGGGTAATTCTACTTTTGCTTGACAGCCAAGGCCCTCAATTATACTATTTGCATAGGAGATAAGTTGGACAAGAAGAAATTTTATGATTTGCTAAAAAACCTACAAAGTATTATGCGTTGTCCTTCGTGTGGTGCTATTTATGAGGTTTCGGAGATGCAGTTTATGGGCAGCCAAGATGGTTATTTCTTACTTTCAATGACTTGTCGGGAATGTTCCTTGCCTGTTTGGGTAAACTTTTTTGCAGGTAATAGCGATAAAGTAATAGTAAGCGATTTAACAGTTACAGAGGTGGATATTTTAAACAGGGAGCCAATCTCCGATAATGAAGTCATTGATTTTCATATCGGGTTGAAGAAATTTGACGGTAATTTCAAAAAAGCCTTCAAAGTAAAATAGCAAGAATTTAAAAACTCTTTACCTTGAAGAGTTTTTTTGTTATACTTTTCTTCGTAACTCTCATGGAAAAAATAAAAATAACAGCTAATAAAAGAGATATCAAAAAAGAAAAAGCCAAAAAGCTTCGAAGAGAAGGTTTGATCCCGGCTGTAATTTACGGTAAAGGAAAAGATAGCCTTCCCTTGAAGGTTGAGGCCCTTTCTTTTAATAAGGCCTATAAACAGGCTGG
>DDHN01000015.1:1223-28387 GCA_002338125.1 Patescibacteria group bacterium UBA1875
GTTTCGATGAAGGAAAAAATTACCACTACTGTACCTCTTAAATTTGTTGGCGATGCTCCAGCTGTTGCTGATTTGGGTGGTACCCTTCTCACCAGTAAAGATGAGCTCGAAATCGAATGTTTGCCAACTGACCTACCTCATGAAATAGAGGTTGATCTTTCTGTTCTTTCAGATTTTGAAGCGGTTATTCATGTAGCTGATATCAAGATTCCTCAGGGAGTAGAGGTCAAGGATGAAGCAGAAGAGACTGTTGCTTCTGTGGAGCCACCAAGAAGTGAAGAAGAGCTTGCTGAACTTGAAGAGCCTATCGAAGAAGTTGAGATGCCTGAAAGTGAACACGGTGAAGAAGGTGAAGTAGAAGAAGCCGAAGGACAGCAAGAAGAGAACATTGAGGAAAATAAAGAAGAATAAAGGCCCTGACCAGGGCCTTTATTCTTAGTGACTAAGCAAAGTTAACTTTGTATAATAATTACATGCAGAAAATTAAAAGTTTCTTTACTAGGGTTTGGAACTTCCTTAGGAAACATAAATGGTCTGTTCTTCTTATTTTAATAACCATGGGAGTAGGGGGTTTTTTTGTATATGATAGCTTCACGGCGACAACTCCATTTATTGATAGTAGTATTATTATTCCGGAAAGAAAATCGGTGACGGTTAAGGCAGCTTTGTCGGGGCTAGAAATCTCCGAGGATCAATCAAAAAAAAGGCCAATTGCAGTTGTGATTGAAAACCATCCTGACGCACGGCCACAATCTGGGCTTAATGAAGCGGATTTAATCTTTGAAACAACCGCTGAGGGGGGCATTACCAGATTTTTAGCAATCTACCAATCTAAGGAACCCGAAAAAATCGGACCGGTGCGCTCGGCTCGTAACTATTTTGTTGAATGGGCTGACTCCTATGATGCTCTTTTTGTTCATGTGGGGGGAAGTAGAGAAGCCATTTCATTAATCGATAGAATTGATATTGATGATTTGAATCAATTTTATTTCGGTAGTTATTTTTGGCGTGACAGTTCAAGATATGCTCCTCATAATGTTTATACAACTCTTGATAAATTAAGAGAGGCTGCTAAAAATAAGGGTTTTCCTACTGAAAAAGAGGATATCCCGTCATATGTTTTTAAAGAGGAAGATAAGGAAACATTATATCCAGCGGCACATAAGTTTACGATTAACTTTAATGCCAGTTTTGCCCCAACTTATACATATGTTCCCGAATCTAATCATTACAAGCGCTCAATTCTAGGGGTTACCCAGACCGATGCTATCACCAAAAAGCCAATCATTGCTAAAAACGTTGTCGTTTGTTTCTCTAACCTATCAACCCAGGTAATAAGAAGAGTCGGTTATACAATGATTGATACTACTGATACTGGGGTGGCCTATTATTATCTAGACGGGGTTAAAAAAACCGGAAAATGGGTAAGGACAGCTGGCGATCCGATTAAGTTTTATGACGCAAATGGGAAAACAATGGCATTTAACCCTGGTACCACATGGATTGATTTTGTTACCCAAGGAACTATAGTCAAATGAGAAAATATAGCCTAAAAGAAATTGAAAGATTTTTTGGTATTCCGCTCCGTAAAACTTTATTTCTCATCAAAAAGGGAATAATTACACCAATTATCGAGGGAAGTCGGATTTTTGTACCGGAAGCAGAGGTTAAGAAATATTTACTGAAAGCAAAAAAGGAAAAAAAGGGTCATCATAAATCTTATCTTAAAAGTTTAGGACCTGGTTTGATTACCGGGGCAGCCGATGATGATCCATCTGGTATTGCCACATATACTCAGGTAGGGGCTCAGTTTGGATTATCGCTTTCTTTTTTAGCGGTTTATCTAACACCAATGATGGCAGCCGTACAGGAAACTAGTGCTCGAATCGGAATTGTTACTGGCAAAGGTCTATCAGGGATTATAAAAAAATATTATGGCAAAAAAATTCTAGTTTTATTGATTACACTACTTGTTATCGCTAATACCGTTAATATTGGGGCTGATATTGGAGCAATGGCTGCCGCAGTAGAATTGGTTTCTCCAATCTCTTATTTCTGGGGGGCGATTATTTTGACTCTGATTATGATTTTGCTAGAAGTTTTTTATTCCTATCGTAAATACGTCAAATATCTTAAAATTTTGACCTTATCACTATTTGCTTATGTTATTTGCGGGTTTGTAGTCCGACCGGAATTCTTTGATGTTATAAGAAGTATTACTATTCCAAAGGTAACTCTGAGTACTGATTTCTTGGCAGCGATTGTGGCGGTGATGGGGACAACGATTTCACCGTATCTATTCTTTTGGCAGGCCTCGGAGGAAGTCGAGGAAGTTGAAGATAGGAAAATGATAGCCAAGAACCACCCAATAATAACTAGCCGGGAGCTAAAAGAGATGAAAAAAGATACTTGGGGAGGAATGGTTATTGCGAATATAGTTTTTTTGTTTATTGTTATCACGGCTGCTTCTGTTCTGCATATAAACGGTATTACGACTATCGAGACAGCGAAAGATGCTGCCCTAGCACTTAGGCCGTTGGCTGGCGAATTCGCTTATTATATCTTTACGATCGGTATCTTGGGAGTAGGATTACTGGCGGTCCCGGTTTTAGCTGGTTCTTCGGCTTATGCCATATCCGAATTAGCGGGCTGGAAAGAGGGCCTATCCAAAAAATATATTGAGGCTCGAGGTTTCTATATTGTTATTATCATTTCGATGTTTGTAGGATTCTTATTTAATTTTATTGGCGTAAATCCAATGAAGGCGCTCTACTATACAGCAATCTTAAACGGACTTATATCCCCAATTCTAATGTACTTTATATTCAGAATTGGCCGAACTGAAAAAATCATGGGCAAATTTACAAATCCACGGTGGGTAAATTTCTGGGGAACAATCGCTACGATATTAATGGGTGGAGCGGCTATTTTCTTGGCTTTGTCATTTTTTTGAGTACTAAAATTATTTCTTATGATTTTTACTTTACAACTAACTTGATTTGTGCTAGAATTGGCGCACATAATAAAGGTAGGAGACATTATGCTTGAACAACTTTTTGGATCAAGAACGAGGGTAAAGGTCTTGGCGCTCCTTTTAAATAATCCAACGCGCTCATATTATGTTAGAGAAATCACCCGGAAGGTTGATGAGCAGATTAATTCAGTAAGAAGAGAGCTAGCAAACCTTAAAGCAATTGGTCTAGTCAAGTCACGGGCCAAGAAAGGAAAAATTTTTTATCAGGCTAACAATAGCTCTGATTTGTTCCCACATCTTAAAAAGATTTTTAACAAAGTTGCCCGGGAAACGGTTTATGAAAACAAGATTGCTGACAAGTTAAAAACAGTAGGTACAATTCAGTATGCTTCTTTGCACGGATATTTTGTCCAAGATGCCTCTTCACCAATCGATTTATTTATTGTTGGAACGGTTGATAAAGCTAAGATGCGCCCTGTAATAAAAGAACTATCTGGTGAGGTCGGGCACGAGATAAATTATACTGTAATGGAACCAGAAGAGTTTCAAGAACGCCGATTAATTTTCGATAGGTTCTTAACAGAAGTCCTTTCTTCCTCTAAAATAGTAGCTATAGACTATTTAGGTGTTAGTAAGGAGGAATAATTATGGATAAAAAGGTAACGGTTAGCTTCTCCATTAGGAGCTTGCTTGGAATTGCTTTAGCATTAATTGTTCTGGCATTTGCTTACTCGGTTCGCTCTATTTTAATTCTTTTTGTTGTCGCTTATATTCTTGCTAGTGCAATGCGGCCTTTTGTCTTAAAGCTAAAAAAATACAAAATACCTAAACCGGTCTCTATTATCGGAATATATCTTATATTGCTGTTTATAATCTTCTTTATTTTCCGGGTTCTTGTTCCGCCTGTGGCTGCTGAGGTAGATAACTTAGTTGCTAATCGACAGGAAATAGCCAGTCAAATAAACGAATATTTTGCTAATCTACCGAGCGGGGTTGGCGAGAATATCGCAAATTATGCCGAAGTTTTGCCCGGTAAGATTCAGGGTTTTTTCTTTTCCGGGAGAACCTTTGAAAACATTTTAGGTCTTTTTGCTGGTTTTGGGGGAATATTGACGGTTCTTTTTGTTGCTTTCTATATGTTGCTTGAAGAGAGCTCCTTTGAACGCTTTATAAAAAAGTATTGGCCAGGAAAGCAGGTAGAGCGGGAAAAGATGCAACAAGCTTTCAAAAATGTCGATCTTAAAGTTAGTATGTGGGTTCGAGGCCAAGTAATTCTATCATTGGCAATCGGGGTGTTGATGTTTATAGGTTATTCAGTTTTGGGAGTAGAGTATGCTTTGGTACTAGCTTTAATAGCGGCTTTTACTGAACTAATACCTTATGCCGGGCCAATAATTGGGGCTATCCCCGCCATAATTATTGCTTTTTTGGAGGCGCCGATACTTGCGGTTTGGGTAGTCGTTTTAACGGTTGCTGTTCAACAATTTGAACAACATGTTTTAGTCCCCCAAGTAATGAAACGAGCTGTTGGGCTTTCGGCTGTGGTTGTAATTTTTTCTCTGTTAGTTGGTGCAAAGCTCTTTGGAGTCTTGGGGGCGATTATAGCGGTCCCGGTTGCAGCTAGTATTAAAGTTATTTATAACTCAATAAACGGAAAGGGGTAAGATGGTAGAGATAAATTATTTGGGTCATTCATGTTTTAAGATTTCTGGCAAACAGGTTTCGGTCGTTTGTGACCCATATAATGAAGAAAAAGTAGGTTTAAAATTGCCAAAGATTGAGGCCGATGTTGTTACTGTTTCGCATGATCATGAAGATCACAATAATGTCTCTGGATTAAAGGGTAATTACATTTGCTTTGATACCCCAGGAGAGTATGAGATGAAAGATGTTGAGATTACTGGCATCGAAAGTTCTCATGATAACGACGGTGGTAAAGAGAGAGGTAAGAATACAATCTTTGTATATGACATTGAGGGGATAAAGATTTGTCATCTTGGTGATTTAGGGCAAACACTAACAAGCGAGCAGCTCGAAAAAATTGATGGTGTGGATATTCTTTTTATACCAGTAGGCGGTAAATATACAATAGGGCCCAAGGAAGCAACAAGGGCTATTTCTGATATCGGTCCTAAAATTGTTATCCCGATGCATTTTAAGGCCGGGAAGATGAAAGACCTCGAACCGATTGAAGATTTCTTGAAAGAGATTGGTAAACAACCTAAGAGGGTAGATCAATTAAAGTTAAAACAAAAAGATATTACCGAAGAATTAGAGGTTTATGTTTTAAAGAGTAGAGGCTAACTACTAATTAGGTAATTATGTAAAAGTAAATTTAAGGAGGGTTTTTGGCACGAGTACCAGTAATAAAAGTTACCAATCTGACAAAACAATTTGAGTTAGGAGCGGTAACAGTTAAAGCACTAGATGGTGTTAATCTAGAAATTTATTCTGGTGAATTTGTCGTCTTTTTTGGCCCTTCGGGTTGTGGTAAATCAACTCTGATGAGCATGATTGCCGGGTTACAGCACCCAACAGCCGGTAAAATATATATTAGAGGTGAGAACCTTTCTGAACTTTCAGAAGATGAATTAGCCAATCATCGTCGTAATAAAATAGGAATGGTTTTTCAGGCTTTTAACCTTATCACCAGTATGAATGTGGTCGAGAATATTGCTTTGCCATTAGCCTTTGCTAGAATTAACAAAAAAAGAAGACTAGCTAGGGCTGAAAATCTATTAAGTACCGTGGGGATGACCAGCTACAAAAATCATACTCCCTCAGAGCTTTCTGGTGGTCAACAGCAACGAATTGCTCTAGCAAGAAGTTTGGTGGCTAATCCTTGGATAGTTCTAGCTGATGAACCGACTGGAAATCTCGATTCTAAATCTGCCAATGACGTAATGCGGCTCTTGATAAAATTAAATCGAAAATCAAAAAGAACAGTCATTTTAATTACCCACAATCCTGAGTATTTAATCTATGCTGATCGGGTGTTTAATATGAAAGACGGTAAAGTAACAAGTGTTGATGTCAATGCAGAAGCAAAAACCGATATTGTAGAAGAAAAGGAGACGAAAAAGTCAAAAGAAAAAAAGAGCTCCAAAGAGGAAACTAATGACCTAAGTCAGGCCGACAAACCAAATGAAGTTGATATAAAACACCATAAACGAAAAAAGACATCAATCAAACCAATGAGGCTTTCGAAATGAGATTTATCGATATTTTTAGAATGGCTTTTGGCAACTTGAAGCGTAATAAGATGAGAACCACTCTAACTGTGGCTGGAGTTGTGGTTGGTATTGGGGCTATCGTTTTTTTGGTTTCTTTGGGTTTTGGTTTGCAGGACTTGATGATCAGAAAAGTAGCTAACTTGGAAGCCTTAACGCTGGTTACGGTACGTCCTGGTAATGAAAAAGAACAACTTCTAAATGACGAATTAATCGATAAGCTAGAGTCTCTTGGAGAAGTGGTTAATGTTAGCCCGGTACTGACAAATCCGGCTTCAATATCTATTGATGATTCATTCTCGGATCTTTTAGTCAGAGGGATCAGGCCGGAATTCATCATGTTTGAAGAATTGTCACTTAGTGAAGGTGCGATGGAGATAGACGATTCGAAAATGATTATATCTAGTGCCGCATTAAGCTCTTTAAACATTGAAAATAATGCCGGGGTTATAGATCAAGAAGTCACCGTTGAGTTATACAAACGAGATGGAAAAGGTGAAATTACCCAAAACAAAACTAATAAGGTATTTACTATTTCCGGTATTGTCACAGACGATAAGGTTAAATTTGCGTATGTACATTTTGACAATCTCAAAATACTCGGGGATGCTCCATATTACGAGTTGAAGGTGAAAGCTGCTGAAAGAAACCAGGTTGAAACAGTCAGAAGATCGATAGAATCAATGGGCTATCCAACGACATCTATTAAAGATACAGTTGATCAAATTGATCAAGCTTTTATGATTATTAAGTCGGTTTTAGGGGCTTTTGGAATGATTGCCTTGTTTGTTGCGGCAATTGGAATATTTAACACAATGACAATTTCGTTGCTTGAAAGAACCCATGAAATTGGTGTAATGAAAGCAATTGGTGGCAGGAACAAGGATGTTTCGAGAATATTCAGTACTGAAGCAGCTATTATTGGTCTATTGGGAGGTCTTTTTGGGGTAGGCTCTGGTTGGATTCTAGGAATGGCCTTAAACGGTTTGGTTAACTTCATAGCCGTTAGCGTTGGTGGCGAAGCGAATGATTATTTCTCTCTACCGATTGATTTTGTGTTAATTGTAATTGCTTTTTCGTTCGTTGTTTCTACGGTAGCTGGAATATGGCCAGCAAGAAGAGCTGCTAAGTTAAACCCGCTTGAAGCCTTGCGATACGAATAGCTAAAAAAATTTTGTTTTTAAGATATCTAAGGCATTAAAGTTATTATTAAGGACATAGAAGATAAAAAGGATAATTAAAAAGACCGTGATTGTAATTACTGATCCTTTTAAGTCATAAAAAACATTATCTAGTTCGCCTGAATTTTTGAATTTATTATTTTTCTTGGTTTTTGACTGATGTTGAGATGCGGTGACGGTAATTTTTTCTGGGTCAGCATGAACAAAACGATGTTTCTTTTGACGATTATTTTTCATAGTATATATTTTACTGTAACTGGCTAAAAAAGAAACCTTCTTTGACAAAATATTATCAGCTTTGTATAATAATTAAGCAAAATGACGGAACAAATTTGGTATTTTTTGCTTGGGGGGCTATTATTGGCTATCGTGGGGTGGCTTATTTTTTTAACGTTTAATTACCGGAGATTACTAAAAAAGGGTGGAATAATATTTGAAGGAAATGACCCTGCTAAGCTCGAAGAAATTATTAAGAAGTATTTTGAAAGTATTAAAACGGTTGATCAGAATAATCAAAAAATAGAGAAAGTACTTAAAAAAACTAAAAAGTTAGCAGAAAGTTCAATTAATAAAGTCGCACTTTTACGTTATAATCCTTTTGGAGACGTTGGGAGTGATCAAAGTTTTTCGTTATGTCTTTTAAACAGTAGTGATGATGGCTTTGTTTTATCCTCCATCCATTCACGGGAAGGAACCAGGGTATATTCAAAACCAATTAAAAGTGGTAATTCGACCTATAATCTTTCCAAAGAAGAGCAAAAAGTAATTAACATAGCAACTAAAAAAGGAGAATAGAAATGTTTGAAAAGGGACGCGATGAAATCGTGAAGCCTGGGGGGTCGGAAACAATTGTCGGGGCTTCGGTAAAATTAAAAGGGAATCTTAGAAGTGACGGCGATATTTTGATTGAAGGTGTTGTTACTGGCGATCTAAAAACCAAAGGTTCGGTTAGGGTTGGAGAGAATGCTAATGTGATAGCTAATGTGAAGGCGGAAAATGTTGCTGTTTCTGGTAGCGTTCAGGGTAATGTCGAGGTTAAAGACAGGCTTGAAATTAGCTCAACCGGTCGGGTCTTGGGAGATATTTCAGCTAATGTTTTGTCAATTGCACCCGGAGCAGTTTTCACTGGTAAATGTATGATGCCTGAAAGTCCTCGGGATGAAAGTGCCCAGCCAACTCCGGAAATTGAAGAAGTAGAAGTAGCAAACGAGAAATAATTAATTTTATGTACTACTATATTGTCAACCCGGCAGCGGGGGGGTCAAAAATTAATAAAATTCAGGATAAGCTCAAAAGCCGACTCCGAGCCCTTGGCATTATGGGAGAATTTGTTAAGAGTACTGGTCCTGATGATGTGGCTAAGCTCACTAGAATGGGTATTGAAAAGGGCTATAAAACGATTGTAGCCGTTGGGGGTGACGGCACAATTAATGAAGTTTTAAATGAAACCATCGGTAATGATAAAGTGGTTTTAGGAATAATCCCTACTGGGACTACAAACGATTTAGCTGATGCTTTGGGTATTAGAGGGTGGTATGCAGCTACTGGGATTTTGGCTTCAAGGAAGGTCGAAGAAATAGATCTTGGCCGAGTGGCTGGACGCTACTTCATTACCTCTGTGGCTATCGGTTTTGATGCTGAATTCTCCGGAATAAAGAGATTAGCAAACGGTAATATTCTTGAAAGAGCAATGTTCGGTACCAAGCTATTAAGTAAATCGGCTTCATTTCGACCAATTAAAGCCAAGTTAAAGTTTGATGGTAATTATGAGGTTGAGGCTGATAGTTTTAGTATTATTGTTTCAAATTCTAAGTTCTTTCCTTTACCTTTTGTAAAAACGGCTCCCAAGGATAATTTATTGGATACAGTTGTAATAACCAAAATTCCGGGTTACAAAATGCTACGATACGGTTATCTTTCTGATGCATCTAGTATCGAGCTTCCAAAGATATCTGTATTTCACTCTGAAACTATTGAAATTGAAACCAAGAAACCAAAAGAAGTAGCCGTTGATGGTCAAATCGTAACCGAAACTCCGGTTAAGATTAAAATGGCCGACAAAAAATTAAAGGTAATTGTGGCTCGAAAAAGAAAATTCTAAAATGCTTGAAAAAAAGCACAATATTTGATACAATTTGCTTGAAGGTAGGACAAAAATTACGACGGAAAAGCTCAGAATAAATGAATATATAAGAGCGCCAAAAGTAAGGCTAATAGACGAAAACGGTAACCAAGTTGGTGTCGTTAGTCGCGAAGAGGCGCTTTTTGCAGCCGATAAGGTGAGCCTTGATTTAATCGAAGTTTCTGCAAACCAAGAGATTCCTGTTGTAAAAATTATGGACTACGGTAAATATAAATACGAACAAGATAAAAAGAATCAGAAATCTAAGAAAGCTCAGAAAAATCAGGATGTAAAAGGAATTAGGCTTTCGGTCAAAATAGGTAAACATGATTTTGAGACCAAGCTTAAAAAAGCCAGAAGTTTTCTTGACAAAGGCCATAAAGTTTCCCTCGAATTGAGATTCAAAGGACGAGAGATGGCTCACAAAGATTTAGGAGAGAAGGTTTTAAGAGAATTTATCGCAGGGCTAGAAGAGGTAAAAATTGAGCAAGAACCGAAAATGCTTGGGAGAGGTATGACAATGGTGATTGCTCCTAAGAGTAACAAATAAACGGAGAAGAGATGGCAAAAAATAAGCAAAAAGTTCATAGCGGAGCAAAGAAGCGCTTCAAAATTACCGGTAAGAATAAATTAAGACGCCGATCTGCTTTTGGTTCCCATCTACTTGCTAAAAAAGGTCAAGACAGAAAAAGAAAATATGGAAAAGATTTAAAGGTTGCCAAAGGGGATAAAAAAAACGTAAAAAAAATGCTAGGAATGTAGCAGAAATCAAACGGAGATATCAATGAGAGTAAAAACCGGAACAACTACAAAAAAAAGACACAAGAAATTACTCGCCAAAACTAAGGGAATGCGCGACATGAGGAAGAGAAGTGTTCGTCGAGCTAATGAAGCTGTTTTAAAATCAGGTTCTAACGCTTATATTGGCAGAAAGAATAAAAAGAGAGATTTTCGAAATCTTTGGAACATCCGAATCAACGCAGCAGCCAGAGAAAATGGCATGAGCTACTCTCGATTTATAAATGCTCTAAAAGTAAAAAAGATAATTCTTGATCGAAAAGTATTGGCCGAACTTGCTTCCGAGCATGGTGAAGTTTTTGCGAAAATCGTTAAGGAAGTTAAAAAATGAAAATAGCCAAAGTAAAATGCAAAAACTGTAAGGCCGAATTCGAAGTTTTGGAAAATTTCCCCAAAGACTTATTAGTTTGTCCTGGTTGTGAAAGTAAAGAAATGGATTTTGAGATTACCGAGGAAGAATTTACGGGTTGTGGTGGAAGTTGTTCTGGTTGTTCCTCTTGCGAGTAACAATAATTTAAAAAAGACCTCGTTTGAGGTCTTTTTTAATGCTTAGTTAGTCTGTAAGCCGGGTTCTGTCAAGGACGATCATCTATCTATGCAACAGGATTACTTTGTTCATGCCAGATTTACATTGAAGGAACTTTTTTCGAGAGCTTACCCTCAAAGAAAGCATATCTTCCAAACAAAGCAACCCACCTGTTTTGCACCGGATAGGGTTTACCTCTACTTATCGTCGCCGATAAGTACTGTGAGCTCTTACCTCACTCTTTTCACCCTTACTTCATAAGAAGCGGTATTGTTTCTGTGGCACTTTCCCGAGCCTTTCGGCTGGTTGCCTTTCGCAACTATCCTTATCTGAGGTGCCCGGACTTTCCTCTCCCGAAGGAGCAATCGTCCAACTAACTAAGCCAAAAAATTATATCATTAACAATTCTTTTCGTCAAGGGCCTGAAACTCTTGGTAAAAAGATAAAGTTATTTTAAAATGGATGAAAAGGAGGGAGTTTGTCCGAACAAGAATCTGAGATAAGAAAAGATTATTTTTTAGATCGCTACGTAGTTTTTGCTCCTAAAAGATTAAAAAAACCAAAAAAAATATATCAAAAGCCAGAAACCGTTGTTGCGGAGTGTGTTTTCTGCCCTCCGTATGTTAACGATCCTAGCAAACAGATTCAAATAAAAGATTACGGTAAAAAAAATAATACCTGGGAAGTAAAAGTCATTGGCAATCTGTATCCGGCTCTTAGTCTTAATAATATGAAAGCCTATGGAGAGCAGGAAGTAATAATCGAAACCCCAGAACATGGAAAGGAAATTCATGAATTGCCAGTTGAACATATGGTAAAGGTATTTGATGTCTATGCTGATAGATACGAAACAATGATGGCCAAAGACGGAATTTGTTATACGATAGTTTTCAAAAATGAAGGAGGACGGGCTGGGGCGTCTATCCCTCACTCTCATTCACAATTAATTTCCTTACCAATGATACCGCCGAAGATTGCCAAAGAAGCTGCTGCTGTTGATAAATATATCGATCGGCATGGTAGTTGTCCGTATTGCGATATTGTCAAGAGTGAGCGGAAGGGCCCAAGAGCAATTTTTGAGGATGATAATTTTTTTGTACTTTCACCTTATGCTTCGGAATCACCTTATGGAGTTTGGTTTATACCCAAAAGGCATATTCGTTCTATTAGCGATCTTAAACCTAATGAAAAACTATCGTTAGCTAATTTTTTAAAGAAAATCCTTTTCAAGCTTGATGAAATTGATGCTTCTTATAATTACTTTATTCAGAATTCCTTAGATTTAGAGTCGCATCATATGATTATAAAGCTAGCGCCAAGACCAAATATTTGGGCAGGGCTTGAGCTGGGAACAGGGATCATTATTAATCCTGTGCCACCGGAAGAAGCTACTAAATTTTATCAAAATTAAAAACACCCCAAGAAAAAGGGGTGTTTTTAATAATGTCTGTTTTTATTTTGGCAGATTTTTCTTCAACCTTTCGATTGCTTCCCGAGCTGCATCTTGACCGCCAAGACCAAAAGCAAGACCTCCGGCAAGTGCAATTAGAGCAACAACACCCGTGACCAATGTCTCAATAAGCCCAGTTGCTATACCTAATTGAGCAAGAGCTGCTAATGCTACAAAAACAATTATTGCCCAGCGAACAATATCAGCGGCAATAGCGGCAGTTTTTGCCCCAATTGTTTGAGTAGTGGCTTCTACGGCTCTGGACGCGAGGTCAGCAACGACAGTACCAACAACAACGATGACTGCTGCTTTTAGAACTTCTGGTACGTAAGCAAGAACGTCTTGAACTAGTTCTTTGACATCAGCAAGACCAAGGATGTTTAAGGCCGGTACCAAAAAGATAATTATTACAATCCATTTTGCCAAATCACCTAAAAGCTCAACTAAATTAGTTTTGCCTTTAAAGACTTTGTTTAGACCGATTGCATCTGTGTAAGGCTTAACCTTGACATAGCTCATAGCTTTAACGATAACGGTTTTAACTGCCCAAGCTACTAAAACACCTAATAAAATAACGACTATAGCTCCTAGTACTTCTGGGACGTAGGATGCTACGTCTTTAAGCGAGCTAGTAACTGCATCAGTCGTTAGGGTCCACCATTCTTTAATCATGTATTTTTCACCTCCTTTCCGAAGTAAGGTTGAGGGGTTTCCAAAAGCTTTCGCTTACCCTCCGTTCGGAAAAGAACCCCCATATGTATTTATTTTACCAAGTATTCCAGTCGATTCAAGTAAATAACTAATCACTATTTACTTTAAGAAAAATTGTGACTAATGCCAATGTTAATCGTCTTAGTTTTTGATACCTTATTTTTGCGGGGTGTGATGATAATTAATATAATTAGTTTTATAGTAATTGGTCTTGTAGCTGGGTTGATTGTAGCTATTTTTTTTGGTAAGCCAAGAAAATTACTTTGGGGTACAGTCGGAGCTGGAATAATCGGCTCATTGGTTGGAGGAGTTCTTTATAGTGCTTTTTCTATCGGAAAACAAGGTTATGAGATAAGCCCTTTCTCACTTATAATTCTTTTTTTGGGAATTTTTCTATTCATGGGGATTATCTCAATTATTGTTAGAAACAAGGAATATTAGTGTCTCTTCTGACAATTGTTTTCAGACGAAAAAAGTGTGAGACCAAGTTTTATCTGAACAGCATCGGTGAAATTTCTAGGGTCAAGACCGACTTGTTTTTTTATTTGTTCTAACCGGTAAATTAAAGTATTCCGATGCAAATGAAGTTTTTTTGCGGCATCGGTTAGGTTCATGTTATTATCGAGGAAGGCGCGGACGGTTTTGTTGAGATCTTGATCAAGCAAAATATCACCTAGGATTTGATTGGCTAGTTCGCATTTTCTGTTGAAACTTATTTTGGGTGAAAGAGAGATAAACATCCCAATATCAGTTATATGATAGGTTTTTCCCTCTCCCCAAATTCTAGTGCCAATCTCTAAGGCTATTTTTGCATCGTCATATGATTTTCTAAGTCCGGTTAAGCCAGGATAATATTGACCAACTCCGGTGGTCACTGTTGTTTCAGTAATATCTTCAACAACCTTTCTTATATATTCGCCTTTTTCCTTAAAGAATTTAATTGTATTCAGGGTATTTATTTTTCCATCGGCCCATTTTAGGAGGATAAATGTATCCGGCTTGATGCAAACGGTAATATTCTGGTCATAATTGTTGAACGCCAGGCTAATTTTTTTGATAATTGCATTACATTCTTTTGTCATTTTTTCATAAAGAGCCTGACCAGTAAGTTTTTTGTAATTAGCGTGAATATTTTTGAATAATCCGGGGGTTTTGATAAGTATTACTGCTTGGGGTGCTCGTAAATTTATTCCTAAAATATCTCCTTTATCGATAGCTTGGTCGAAAGACCTTATATCAGTAGTTTCTAAAAGTTTTTTTATAAAATCGCTTTTATTATCTATATATTTGTCTACTTGCTCTTTCAAGAATTCCCCATATTGAAGTTCTGCAGCCAGACCGTTTAGGAGCTTAATTTCTTCAAGGGGTTTACGGCTCGATTTAACTCCACAAACAACTAAAACCTTTTTATTTATAGTTAGTGGCACCCAATAAATGTTTTTGTCCTTTACTATATCATTATTTTGGGCAGCTATTTTGGCTTTTTCGAAAAATCGCTTGTTCTTTCCAAATTCAAGGCCCATCCCTCCGGTAACAGTATACAAATTTGGGATGCTATCGGCTGCTAGTTGTGCAAGTTTTTTTCTTATCTCTCGTTCAGCCATGATATGCTCCAAGTATCATCGCCATATATAGCTGAAAAGCATCGTTGAACTTTTTAGGGTCAAGATCGGTAATATCCTCAATTCGTTCCAGTCTATATACGAGCGTATTGCGATGAATTCTTAATTTTTTTGCTGTTTTTGAAAGCGAAAGATTATTTTCAAAATATATTTCTAGGGTTTTTAAAAGGTCTTCGTGTTGATTTAATTTTTTTATAACTTTTTTCGAGAAACCAATGTTTTTTTCACTGGCACCGGAGAATAGTGGCGCTATTACTCCAAAGTTATCATAATGATATATCTTATTTTCTCCCCAAATTTGTTTTCCAAAACGGAGGGCAGTTTTTGCTTCTTCAAAACTTTCTTTGAGTCCAGCTAAACCATCTTTATAGTTTCCAACACCGATAGTTGTTTTTGTCCGCAATTCATTATTGAGGTTGAAGTGTAGGTTCCCGAGGGTTTTTTTGAAATCTTCTTGATAATCTTTTGGCGTTTGCCCCATATCTTTTAGGATAAGAAAATTTTTGTAGCCGATATAGAAAACAAGGTTATCAGAATGAGAAGTGTAGAAGGAATTAATCACAGCCTCGATTCCTCTTTTGGCTCGGGCAGTGATTTTCTCTCTTTCTCCTTCAATAACTTCACGTTCAAAAAGCATTAAATATTTAGAATCGGATATTTCTACGAATATAGCAACTCGATTTTTTGTAATATCGATTTCAAAAGAATTTAAAACTTTAACTAAATCCTGATTTTCAATTGATTCGGTGTAAAAAAAATCGTAAGCGATTTGGTCAATTCTTTTTTCGTCATTTGTTAAGATTTCGGTATACTTAGCTTGCTGAATAATTAGCTCGGCCATGGATTTGATTATATCCTCTGTTTCCCTAACTATTTTTAAGGGTTCATCGATATAAATAAAGCCACAAGGTTTGTCTTGATAACATACTTTAATGGCTCTTTGACTTTTAGTATCAAGCGGACTGTGTTTTAACGAAAAATCTTTTGTAGCAGCAAAAACTTCTCCCAAGTCATTCGTTACGGCGTATTTCTTGTTTGAGAATTTTTTTAGATCCTTGATAATTTTCTCGGCAAGAATTTGATTCACTTAACACCTTCCACCACCCTTTTATAACGCTTTTGTAACTTTGCACAAATTTTAACATAATGCAGTGATTTGTAAACAAAAAAACTCCCCAAAAGGAGTTTTATGGTGGGTGGTACTGGACTCGAACCAGTGGCCTCTACGATGTCAACGTAACGCTCTAACCAGCTGAGCTAACCACCCGTTTTGCTCTGATATTTTACGCTACCGTAGGGGGTTTTTCAATGTTTTTTGTCTTTTTAAAATAAAACGGATACAAAAGACTATCAAAAGGGTTAACTTTTTTGCTATAATTTATCACGAAAGATGGGCAAAGATAAAATAAATCTAGAAATAGTACGCCATTCTCTATCACATGTTTTAGCAATGGCCGTTCGTCAAATGTTTCCTGAGGCAAAATTGGGGATTGGCCCAGCAATTGAGGATGGTTTTTATTATGATTTTGATCTCCCTCGAACCTTGATACCTGAAGATTTACCGCTACTTGAAGAAAAGATGAGAGAGATAATCAAATCAAATATCGAATTCAAGCAAGAAGATAAAGAAGCTCAGAAAGCTTATCAAGAAGAAAAGAAAAGCGGGGCTGATTATAAAGCAGAGCTAGTTGGAGATTTGATTGCCAATGGTTCTGAAAAAGTCTCATATTATGTTTCTGGAGATTTCCGTGATTTATGTGCAGGGCCTCATATAAGAAATACTCAACAATTAAAAAATATCGGTTTTAAGCTTACTAAGATTGCCGGTGCTTATTGGCGGGGTTCGGAAAAGAACAAGATGATGCAGCGGATATATGGCTTAGCTTTTGAGAATGAAAAGGAACTTCAAAAATATCTTGAAAGATTGGCTCAAGCGGAAGCTCGAGACCATCGTAAATTAGGACAAGAATTAGATTTATTTTCAGTCCCTGAGGATATTGGTGGTGGGCTACCGGTCTGGCATCCTAAGGGCTCGATTCTTAGAAATCAAGTTGAAGAATTTTGGAAAAAAACTCATCGTGAAAACGGCTACGACTATGTTTATACGCCACATATTGGAAAAATTGATCTTTGGAAGAAGTCAGGGCATTGGGATTTTTATCGAGAGAACTTGTATTCACCGATGGATATAGACGAACAAGAATATTTAATCAAGCCAATGAACTGCCCATTTCATATCGCTATTTTCCAAAGCTCGCTAAGGAGCTATCGGGAGCTACCGATAAGATATTGTGAGCTTGGAACCGTTTATCGATATGAAAGAAGTGGAGTTTTGCACGGGTTAACAAGGGTCAGAGGGTTTACCCAGGATGATGCGCATATTTTCTGTCGCGAAGATCAATTAGAAAAAGAAATTGTTGAGGTAATAAAATTAGCTGATTATATGATGAAGACTTTTGGATTTAAATATAAGGCGTATCTTTCAACTAAGCCTGAAAAGGCAATCGGCTCTGAGAAAATTTGGAAAGAGGCTACTAAGGCTCTTGAAGGTGCTTTAAAAAAGACAAAAACGAAGTACAGCGTTGATCCTGGTGAAGGTGTCTTTTATGGACCAAAAATTGATATTAAATTTGAAGATAGTGTCGGTCGAGAGTGGCAAGGACCGACTATTCAAGTAGATTTTAACTTTCCGGAAAAATTTGATGTTACCTATATCGATGCCAAAGGAGTAAAGGCTCGACCAGTTATGGTTCATCGAACTGTTCTTGGTTCGATGGAGCGCTTTATTGGGGTTTTGATTGAACATTATGGCGGAGAGTTTCCGGTTTGGCTAGCTCCGACGCAGGTAAATATTATTACAGTTGGAGCCAGCAACAAAAAATTTGCTAGTAATGTCTATAAAAACTTAGTAGATAGAGGTTTTAGAGTTCAGCTAAGAATTGATAACGAGACGGTCGGTAAAAAAATTCGAGACTCTGAGCTAGCTAAAATCCCGTACGCCCTAGTTATCGGAGATAAAGAGATGGACTCAGGCTCAGTAGCTGTGCGACGATTACACGATAAAAAAATCGAAGTTATAAAAGTCGATAAGTTTATTACTAGCCTACAAGAAGAAGTAGCTAGTAAAAAGTAGGTAATGAGAGATATATTCGCAGTTGATATTGGGGCTACTAATTTAAGGTTAGCGTTGGTTGATGGGGCAAAAGTAAGATTATTACAAAAAATGCCTACTCCTCGCAAATCTAATCCTGATATTTTTTTATCCGAATTGGCTAAAATCATTAATGATTATATAAAAGAAAATGGTATTCCCGGCAAGCTACCTTTTGGCATAGCAGTGGCTGGCCCGGTGGTCAATAAAAGAGAAAAGACTGTTTTTTTCACGGAGATACTAGGTGAATTTGTTTCTTTTTCCAAGCTTGAGAAAAGTCTTGGTCAAGAAATTAGTGTTATAAACGATGCCGATAGTGCGGTTTTGGCCGAAGCAGCTTATGGAGTGGGGGGTGATAGCCTTTGTTATCTGACAATTTCGTCAGGAATCGGTGGCGGAGTAATAAAAAATGGGAAGCTTTTGCCAGGTAAAAAAACCGAAGTAGGTCATTTCGATATTGATTATCCTATCAACAGGCAATGCAGTTGTGCTGGTCTTAACCACTGGGAAGCCTATACTTCCGGTAAGCATATGATAAATTTTATGACTGAATGGGGAAAAACAAAAAATATCAATACCGAAGGATATAATTCAATTTATGAAATTTTTAATCAAGTCCGAAAGGGTGATAAGATAGCCAATGATTTTATAGATGAGGTCAACAAAATTAATGCCCAAGGGATTGAAATTCTAGAAGAAAAGTTTTTGCCAGAAAAGATTGTTTTAGGCGGAGGCCTAGCCTCCAATTGCCGGGATATTATTCTTCCGGGGGTTAGAAAGTATTTAGACAAAGAAATTTTTGACAAGATTACAATAACCGAGTTAGGCGATGAAATTTCTCTTTTAGGGGTCGGAGCCTTCTTAAAGACCGTTAATAACTAGCGGTAATTGTGATAAAATAAGGCGCTATGAAATACTATATATTCACCATCGGTTGCGACATGAACCGCTCTGACGCTGAGAGATTGGCATCGGTACTTGAATTGCTAGGACTTAAAGAAACAAAAGATGAGACCGAAGCAGATCTTTTAATCGCTGTTGCCTGTTCGGTTAGGCTTTCGGCAACAAATAGAGTTTTTGGGACAGGGCGCAATTGGCAAAAGATAAAAAAGCCCGAGGCAAAAACTCTGTTAACCGGCTGTGTCCTTAAAGAAGATAAAAAAAAGCTAAAAAAATATTTTGACGAAATTTTTTCAATTACGGATATGGGAAAGGTTCTGCCGAAAATCGTTACTGGCAAAAAGCAACTAGATGTCAGTAGTGTTTTCTCGGGTCAGTATCTAGAATATCTGCCAAATTATAGTTCTGACTTTAAAGCCTATATCCCTATCATGACTGGCTGTGATAATTTTTGTTCGTATTGTGCTGTTCCTTACACAAGAGGTCGAGAAAAATCACGGCCTCAAAAAGATATTGAGCAAGAGGTTAGGGCGTTGGTACGTAAGGGCTATTTGGAGATTGTTTTGCTCGGTCAAAACGTGAACTCGTATAAGCCTAACTTTACAAAGCTTATTAAAAATTTGGATAAAATAGCCGGTGAACATCGAATCTATTTCTATTCTAACCACCCGAAGGATGTATCCCCAGAACTTATAGCTACTCTTCCGAACTTAAAGCATTTTCCTAATTATCTCCACCTCCCGCTTCAATCAGGGAATGATGCAATTCTTAGAAGTATGAATCGTCATTATACCCAACAGGATTATCTGAACTTAGTTAAAAAAATTAAAACAGAAATACTAAATGTTACTTTAACAACGGACATTATTGTTGGATATCCTGGTGAGACGGAAAAACAATTTCAAGATACTGCTCAGGTTATGAAAAAGGTAGGATTTGATATGGCTTTTATCGCTAAATATAGTGAACGACCCGGAACGTTAAGTGCTAGGTGTCCTGATAACGTATCAGAAGCAGAGAAAAAAAGTAGAGAAAAGATACTCCAAGAGATATTGGCCGATTCGTCGTATGCTCATAACACAAAAATAGTTGGCACCATCCAACGTGTGTTGATAGATTCGCAAAAAAAAGATAAATATTATGGCCGAACCGATTCATACAAAGTGGTAGAAATAAATAACAACCAAAAATTAAAAATTGGACAATTTATTAAAGCTAAAATAATCAAAGCCGAGAAATGGAAGCTGATTGCTAGTTTAGTGAGCTAGTATCGAGTCCTTCAAAATTTTGATCTTTTACTGTATTAGGGACTTCCGAAGGAGTAAGGGCTTCCTCGACCATTTCTTTTTCTTTCTGAGCTTCGACATCGGGTGTGTTTTCTAGATATTCCCGAGCTTCTTGGTCGGTAATTCCACTTGTTGCTTGATGGCGTTTTTCGGTTGCTCCCTGAGTGTCAGATGTTTCTGGAATATCCGGAGTTTCTTCTAACCCGTTCTTTGTAGCCACGAAGCGGGCTCCGGCAAGTACGGCTACTGTAAGACCCAGGATAGCAGCAATTCGTCCAATAGTTTTTATTATTTTGGGGTTATCTTTGTTCTTTTGAGCTGCTTTATTAAGAGCATTTTCAAGGTCTTGTTTTAATTCTTCATCTTCCCAAATTGCCTCTTTTATTTCTCCCCAATTGGCAATTTCCGGATTAGAAAAATCAATATTTTTAGGCTCCCGCTCCGGTTCATTAGGATGGGGCAGAAAGTCTGTTCTCTCATTATTCATAATCTTCTTCTCCTCAATTAAAGCTGATTTTAGTATAATGGAAAGCCATGGAAAAGCCAATAATTGTAATTACTGGGCCAACAGCAAGCGGGAAAACATCCTTATCAATAGAGGTTATTAGTCAATTAAGAAAAAAGGGAATTATAGCCGAGGTTGTTTGTGCAGACTCGATGACGGTATATAAAGGGATGGATATTGGGACAGACAAGCCGACCCTGATAATAGAATCAAAAGATAGAAAGAAAAAAGCCGATGGTAGTTACATGATAGAAGGGATTAAACATCATTTGCTTGACATCGTTTGCCCGGACGAAGAATTTAACGTTGCTATTTTTAAAGAAAAAGTCACTGAAAAAATAAATAAAATACATTCCCAGGGTCATTTTCCTTTTTTGGTTGGAGGCTCTCTCTTTTATCTTGATGCCTATCTATATAACTTTACTCTGCCACCTGTTAAACCTGACCTAGAGCTCAGAAAAAAGTTAAGAGACAAAAGCAATGAAGAGCTCTTTAAGGCTATGTGTGAACTCGATCCAGACGCTGAGTGGACGATAGATCGTCATAACAAAAGACGGTTGATAAGGGCTTTGGAGGTTTGTCTTAAAACTGGAAAACCTTTCACTAAGCAAAAAAGTAAGATGAAAATTAAGGAAAATGTTTTGTATTTGGGGGTCAGTCGAGAGCGTGAAGAGCTTTATAAAGATATTAACAAAAGGGTTGAGGAAATGATGACAACCGGTTTTTTGGAAGAGGTTCGAGAGCTTTATCAAAAGTATGATTCTAATACAGCGATGCAGGCCGCCGGCTATAAACAGCTTTCCGAATATATTGAAGGGAAAATAAGTCTTGAAAAAGCAATCGAGAATACTAAGCGGGTACATCGTAATTTTGCAAAAAGGCAATTAACTTGGATGAAGAAAAACCCAGATATCATAAAAGTCGAGAACGCTAAGACTACACTTAATTTAATCGAGAATTTTGTAGGTCAAAGATGATAATTATTAGTGTGATATACTGGTAACGGAATGAAAATACTTGCTATCTTTATAGCCAAAATTATTTTATTTGTTACAAGAATTACTCACTTGGGGGGCGGAACAACCCTACCGGGATTAGTGGCTACTAAGATAGATAAAAACGTTATAAAAAAAATATCTGAAAGATTAAAATACGGTGTTGTTATAATCACCGGTACTAACGGAAAAACAACAACGGCAAAAATATTAACCGAGATTTTGACCGAAGAAGGTTTTTCGGTTCTTACTAATCCTTCGGGTTCAAATTTAGCTAGGGGAATAGCCTCTTCACTTGTTGGGGCAGCGACTTTATCAGGTTCTGTTGAAGCCGATATTGCTGTATTCGAAGTTGATGAAGCAACTATGTCCGAAGTCACGACTCAGCTAAGGCCTAAGATTGTTTTGGTCACAAATTTATTTAGAGATCAATTGGATCGTTATGGTGAGCTTGATAAGACAGCGGCTATTATTGGTAAATCTTTAACAGGTTTTTCGGAGATGACAACAATCTTAAATGCTGATGATCCTCTTGTGTCTTCACTGTCTGATTATGTTGAAGGTAGAATTATATACTACGGGCTAGAGGATACTGAAATATCAACGGATAGTACTGCCGCTATGGATTCAAAGGATTGTATGTTTTGTGGCCACGAGCTTGAATATGAAAGTCGATACTTGGGCCATTTAGGTCGCTGGAAATGTCCTAATTGTAGGAGAATTCGGACAAAACCCCATATTTGGGTAAGTGAAATTAGCCTCGAACCACTAAAATCAAGCTATTCTCTGAAGCTTCGAAGGGAAGAGCTAAAAATCGAAATGCCTCTCCCTGGTCTTTACAATATATATAACGCTTTAGCTGCGGCTACTATCGCAACACTTATAGGGGTTGGAGCACCGGCGATATCTCATGCCCTTAGAAGCTGTGAAGCAGCTTTTGGGCGTATGGAGTTAATTGAAGTATCCGGGAAAAAAATAATGATGCTTCTTGTAAAAAATCCAACCGGAGCCAACCAAGCACTAGCGGCAATTTTCTCTGATAACAAGGCAAAAAAAATTGGGTTTTATCTAAACGATAATTTTGCGGATGGCACGGATATTTCCTGGATTTGGGATGTTGATTTCGAATATTTCGATTTGGCGAAGACTAAGTTTGTAGCATCGGGTAATAGGGCCGAAGATATTGCTTTAAGGCTCAAATATGCCCAGGTTGACAAAAATTATCTTCATTCAGAAAAGGATATTATGATAGCAACAGAAAAATTAGCCGAATTGCTTGATGAGGGTGAGATTGGCTACTTACTACCAACTTATACGGCTATGGTGGAAGTAAGAAGCCATTTTGTGTCAAAAGATGATCAGTTGTGTGATATGGGGAAGGTAACTAAACACGGGATATAATATGTCGTACAAAATCAAACTATATCATCTTTACCCTGATGCCATGAACCTATACGGTGACCTTGGTAATGTTATTGCACTAAGCAAAAGATGCCAATGGCGAAATATTGAATTTGAAAAAGTAGATGTCAAAATCGGTGATAAAATTGATTTTGCTGATGCAGATATGATTTTTATGGGTGGTGGTCAAGATCGAGGCCAAAAAATAGTAAGTAATGATCTCTTGAAAAGAAAAAATGAAATTCAAAATTTAGTTGAGTCCGGAGCCCCGGCTCTAACAATCTGTGGTGGGTTCCAACTTTTTGGAAAGTATTTTAAGACACAGAAAGGAGATGAGATCACTGGGATCGAAGTCTTCGACGCTGTTACGATAGCAGGAGACAAGCGATTGATAGGAAATGTTGTTGTTGATATCTCAGTGGCAACATCAAAGTGGGTTCAAAAGTTTAAATATGAGATGATTGAAAAACCTCAAACAACACTAGTGGGTTTTGAAAATCATTCTGGGTTGACGACCTTGGGGCCAAATTGTGAACCACTAGGAACAGTGGTTAAGGGATACGGTAATAAAGGAGATGGGGGCTATGAAGGAGGCTGGTACAAGAATGCTTTGGGAACTTATCTTCATGGTTCGCTTCTTCCTAAAAACCCTTGGCTTACTGATCATTTGATTGAGATGGCTCTGATGTATCGTTATGGCAGCCCGATCCCACTTGATAAGCTAGATGACAAATTAGAAATTTTGGCTCATAAAGCAGCAGTAGAGAGGGCAAAAACAGCTAAAACTCTATCTCTTTAATAAGAAAAGAGCCCTTTGAAGGGCTCTTTTACTTTGCTTTTTTATTCATTGACCGAAGACATTGAGCGCAAACTCGAATTCTTTTTTCGCCTTTACCAGGTTTAAAATATTGTAAATTAGGCAAAAAACGTCTCTTGGTTTTTCGGTGGGAGTGTGAGACGTTGTGGCCGGTCATTGGCTTTTTACCGCATTTTTCACAAACTTTGGTCATAATATTTTCTTCTTTGGTTTGTACTTCGACTCGAATAATGTTAGCATAATTAAACGTAGAGGTCAAGGAGATAAAAAATGAATGTAGAAATAATTATTACGATATTTTGGCTGGTAGCTTTATTTGTTTCCATAACCGTTCATGAATTTTTACACGCTTGGACAGCAAATTATTTAGGCGATCCGACAGCTAAGGCGATGGGTCGGGTAAGTTTAAATCCAATTGCTCACATCGATCCAATAGGAACCATTGTTCTTCCATTGATAATGGCTCTAACGACAGGATTTGTCTTTGGTTGGGCCAAACCGGTTCAGATTAATCCGAATAATTTTAAAAATTACAGGGTCGGACAGGCCTTAACAGCGATTGCCGGTCCATTGGCTAATTTGATTATGATTTTTATTTTTACTGGTATCTACAAACTTCTTCCAGAAAGTGGTTTTTTCAGTCTTTTTCTCATAATTCTAATAGAACTAAATGTTGTCTTAATGGTTTTTAATCTTATACCGGTACCACCGCTTGATGGTTCAAAGCTCCTATACATGATCTTGCCTTTCGAAACAATACGGAAGTTAGAAATTTACGGCCCATTTATACTTCTTCCCCTCCTAATATTCTTCGGTGGGACAATTATCTTTCCAATTATCTCGTTCATACTCAATCTTTTAGGCTTACCGCCAATCAGTTAAAATATTATTGCGGGGTGTGGCGCAGTTGGCTAGCGCGTACGCATGGGGTGCGTGAGGTCGCAGGTTCAAGTCCTGTCACCCCGACCAAAATTTGCAAAATTTTCAGATTTAAAACATAATAGAGCAGAAATATATTAAGGAGGGTGTATGAAAAAGTTCTTTAATTTGATAGTTACTTTTGTTGTAGCTATTGGAATGCTTGGCATCTCTTGGCAACCGGCCAGAGCAGCCTTAGGAGATGCTGATGAGGCTAATCTTACTTGGTCTGCTGGTTGGTATGAGAATCTTTCTGTTGTCGGTCGTTATGGCCAAACTTTTCAGCCAGATAATAACCGGTTAACTACTATTGCTGCCTGTCTTCGAAACGAACAAAATGCCGGAGGTTGGACAGCTACAATGACTTTGAAAGATCATGCTAGTGGCGAGGTGCTGGGGACTTCGGCTCATCGATTGGACGGAAATAGTTGTGTTGCCAATGGCGATGTAGCTGACATAAACAGCTTCGAGTATTTTTCATTTCCAGAAATTATACCCGTAATCCCAGGGCATACTTATTCTTTTTTCATCGATACTGCTCAAACTGATGTAGCTTGGGGTAGAAGTAACGCAAACTCATATTCCAAAGGTAAAATGATGTTTTATGGTTCTGCAAAGGATACCGATGACTTCATATTTGCTCAGTGGGGCTATACCTTTAATCCGGTTGAAGAGAATGAACCAAATGGTGACGAGTCGGTAAGTAATGAGACTACGAAAGATAGTTCTGATACAGATGGGGCTGTTGAAAAAACAACCAAAGAAGCTGAGGCTGAGGTAGATCAAAGCATCAAAACTCCTAAGCTAGAAAAGGTTGTAAGGAATGATAGGGAGCTTGAAATTACAGATGAAATGGTTGTTAATATGACAGCAAATGATACAGTCGTAGTTTCTGGTACGGCCTTCAAGGATGCTGCTATCGCCTTTTTCTTGGGCGATACTGCCTATGAAGTTACGGCAGACAATGATGGCAAGTGGAATATTAACATCCCTTTTGCTGATTTAAGTCTTGGTGAGAATCTTCTCAAAGCACAAGCAAAGACGGGTGATAAAGGGAGTGAAATAGTCGAGCTACTAACGATAAGAAAAATTGAGGATATGAATGCGAACGATATTATCCCCAAAGCTTGGTTTATGGACTGGACGATATTCCACACTTTAATTACAGTTGGGCTACTACTGCTCGTAGCGCTTCTATTAGGGGTTGTTGGTTATCGTCACCATAAAACAAAAGGAAAACCAAACTCCTATCATTTATTTGGCAAGAAGATAAAGACCAAAGAATAATAAATACAAAAAGAAGCTCTCTTACGAAGGAGCTTCTTTTGTGTTAAATTACTATTATGCAAAAACTAATAATTAATACCGACGGAGGCTCAAGGGGCAACCCTGGCCCAGCTGGAATTGGAGTTGTTTTCTCGGATGAGAAGGGGGAGATTATAGCAACATTTAGAGAATATATTGGTGAGGCCACTAACAATATTGCTGAATACGAAGCTTTAATAATGGCTCTTGAAAAGGCCAGAGACTTTGAAGCAAGTGAAATAGAATGTCGTTTGGATTCTGAGTTGATCGTTAGGCAGTTAAATGGCCAATACAAGGTAAAAGACGAAAATTTAAAAAAGCTATTCAATAGAGTTAAAGAGTTAGTTTTCTTTAAACCGGTGAAATTTATTCATATTAGGAGAGAGCAAAACAAAAAAGCTGATGAGCTTGTAAATCTTGCGCTAGATGAAAACAAACTTTAACCTTGCACCTCTATCTCAAAAGACCTAAAATATACTTAACCATAAGGGGGTGGGGAATAAAGATAAAAACTACTAAGATGAAACTAACCCACAGGTATCCTTTTAAGTTATCAAAAATAGAGGATACCTTATCTTCTGTTCTTATCTTTCCTCATAAACTTCGTTCTAAAACTACTCTAAGACTCCACCGTTTCTTAAATAAATTCTCCTGGTATCATAACTGGCATCAAAAGCCTTTCTCCAAAGCTCTTCATTTAGTAGTCCTCACCATATATATCCTCTCCGTAGTCTCAGCTATCTTTCCCCTAAACTATGCTCAGGCAGCCCTAACTCAAAAGACTATCACCAAAGATACTCTGGCTGACTTTGCCGAAGGCTCTCTTGATGACCTCTTAAATGAAGATGGCAACCTTTCTATGCATCTTGGTAAGAAAGTAACTACCGGAGCCTCTTCCTCGGTAGAAGACCTAAACTCCTACTCTGGTAGATCTATTACCAGAACCTCAGATGATAAGCTCCATATCACTTGGCTCAAAAAGGAAGTCTTTCCCCAAGAGGTCTACTATTCTGCCTCAGCTGATGAAGGCTCAACTTGGGAAATTCCCACCAAAGTAGCTACTGATCAGAACATTCAAGGAGTTCTTCTTAAGGTAGATGGTAGCGATAACATTCATCTCTTTTGGAGTGTTACCGATCCTAGTAACCCTCATCTAATGCATCGAATCAAGGGCAGTGATGGCTTCTGGGGTGATAGCACCCTAGTTCCCACCAATGACCTAGATGGTGCCGTAGCCGATTGGCAAGCTATCCCCCAAGGTGATCATTATGG
>DDHN01000014.1:0-2275 GCA_002338125.1 Patescibacteria group bacterium UBA1875
GTAACTGTTAGATAATTAGTCCAATCGGTTGATTTAATGTTTGTGGTACCAGAACCAGAATACTTGCCCCAATTTGTACCGTCTTCTGAGAATTGAACCTTTAAATCAGATGTAGAGCCATTATCAGCAAATATTCCTTTGGCTGTTATAATCCGTGAATCAGCTTTAGCGTAAACTGTATCACCAGTAGAAGATTCAACTGAATAATCTGTAATTGAGGGGATAGAAGAGTCAAGTATGATAGTGTCTGTAAAAGCAAAATTTACAGCCAAATCATCAAGCCTGGGAGCCTCTGTTTGAGTTGAATTAATTCTTACTTTTATATATAAATACCTTGAACTACCTATATTAGTAATATTCTCAACTTTCAATGCTCCATAAACTTGACCAAAAAAATTTGTGTCCCAATTACCAACTTGACCGTCTGGCCCTAGCCAATCAGCCCCGTTTGTTGATATTTGGAACTTAATTGCATCATTAATATCATTTAATGTACTTGAATTCCAATTTAAGGATTGCCAAAAACGACTTTCACCTATGCCCGAATCAACTATTAAGGCCGTGCCAGTATCGCCCAAAGTTCCGTGATCAGGGGTCCCTACTGGGTCTGAGAGTGGGTTAAAGGAAAGTTCGGTACCCGTTACCACCGACCAAGCCCCTGCCGAAGCTATCGCAGAATCAGTAACTGAAATTTGTTCTGACCAATTGGTTCCGGTTCCCATGTATACTTTTAACGAATCACCAATTATTGATAATTTACAATTCTCTCCCGGAAGTTCATCCCAATACACCTCTGTTGACCCAAGAAGAGTCTCGCTACCGTTAATCACTTTGTACAAATATAAATACCACATTTCATTACCAAAATTATAAGGTGCATACAAACGATAATATGTATCACCATTTATACGACCCCTAATATCATATGTGTCAGATCCAGGTATATAATCAGCTGTTATCTCAGCATCCTGATAACCTAACTGTTGATCAACTCTGGTTAAGCTGCCGGGATATTTTATCGCCGTTAAATCGTTCAAGGTAGCCGCTTCCCAATCAACTTGAGAAGTAAATACTTTACCTGTTATGTTTCCCGCATTATCTCGGTACTGCCCATAAACTGTCTTCTCCCCATCTCCTGCTGATAAAGTCCAGGATTTACTTGTTTGGTAAGTTTCCCAATCAGAGAAAGTAACTCCATCATTTGAGAATCTCATTTGAGAAAGGCCTGAGCCACCAGTATCGTTTGCGGTAGAAGTATCAAGAGTTACGGTAGCAGATGAAGTATACACTTCATTTGAGTTAATAGTTACTGCCCCGGTCGGAGCTACTTGGTCTACTGATACATCAGCCTCAGCTTCATCATTAGCTCCATAACTTGTCCAGCCAGATACCCTACCTTGATCATCAACCGCCCTTAATCTTAGATGATACTGACCTGTTTCGGAGAGGTTAGGAATATCGACATAAGAATCACCAGCTGTCGCAACATACGTCTCTGTTCCGTCAAAAGCAACTCCAATCTCTTTGACCTCTACTTCTGGACGAAGATTAGTGGGCAGTGTGGCACAACTAGTACATGAAAGAGAATTTGCAGTCACCCTTAGAATGGTGGAATCAGTAAAAGCACCTGGCGTTCCGCCAGTAACAGTTTCTCCGGCTGAATTTTTTAAATTAGCCCCGTCAACCTTTGAAAGAATAATATTAGCATTGTCCGGAGGATCCAATGTATCATAAGTAATAGTAAAATCATCAAGGATAGGAGCTACTTCGTTATTAAGTGATTCTAGTGTTAACTCAATTTCAAGCCATCTTGAAGTACCTGAGGTAATTGCATCTCCCGAATTATCGAGGTAGGAGCTCCATTCAACTGATGCTAAATTAGCTTCCGTGTCAGCACCCCTGGTCCTGAATTTAATATTACTATTTTCTGGCTCCGTTCCGTTCCAAAAAATTGTTGACCAAGTAGCATTGGTTGTGGCATAAATTTGAAAATTTGTAACGGTGGCACTAGAAACGTACCCCTGGGTTACCATTACGGCACTAGTAACATTATTAGGAGCATTTTTATTACTTTCTCCACCATCACCCAATTGACCATAGCTATTATATCCCCAAGACCAGAAAGTCCCGTCTGATTTTAGGGCAATAGTAAATAGATATAGTGCACTGGCTGAAGACCAGCTATTATCGCTCCCGACCTGAGTTGGGGTTAACCTTTCGGTTGTATCTCCCAGGCCTAATTGACCATAATTATTAAATCCCCAGGCCCAGAGAG
>DDHN01000014.1:2587-3092 GCA_002338125.1 Patescibacteria group bacterium UBA1875
TATCTGTACTGGAGCGGAACGATCAGTTTTATCACCCAGGCCTAATTGCCCGTAAGGATTAAATCCCCATGCCCAGAGAGTACCATCGGATTTGAGGGCAAAAGAGCTATTTCTGTCTGTCTCAACTTTTTGCCAGTTTGAGTCTACCCCTACTTGCGCAGGAGTATAATGTTGATTATAGTCACTAGCGCCAATCCCCAACTGACCATAGGCATTATATCCCCAGGCCCAGAGGGTCCCGTCCGATTTTAGAGCTAAGGTATGATTACTGCCCCCACCGATATCAACCCAGCTATTATCGCTCCCGACCTGAGTTGGGGTTAACCTTTCGGTTGTATCTCCCAGGCCTAATTGACCATGGCCATTATATCCCCAGGCCCAGAGAGTACCATCGGATTTGAGGGCTAAGCTCATTTCACTTCCAGTGAAAACCTTTGCCCAATCACTATCTGCTCCTATCTGCGTAGGCGTTAATCGATTAATTTTATCACCCAGGCCTAATTGA
>DDHN01000014.1:3348-8195 GCA_002338125.1 Patescibacteria group bacterium UBA1875
AGTACCATCGGATTTGAGGGCAACATTATGTGCATACCCGGAGCTAACTTCGGTTACGTTATTAATCCCTGGGATTATTATTGGGCTGCTTCTGTCTAAGTTCGTACCATCTCCTAATTCGCCATATTGATTGCGGCCAAACGACCACAATGTTTTGTCTGATTTCAAAATTATTGAATAATATCCACCGCCTGATTTTTGTAATTTTTGTCCCTGATCAGTAAAATTAACTGTCGATGTTTTCTCCACAACCTTATGAGGAACCCTAATCTCAATCGTAAAGCCATCACCTAGGTTACCATACTCATTAAGACCCCAAGACCAGAGAGTACCGTCTGTTTTTAAGCCGTAAGAATGTGCCCAAGCGCCACAAACATTCAACCAATCCGAATCGGTGCCAATTTTTGTCGGATTCTTTACATCACTTGTACTGTTATTCCCTAACCTACCATAACCTCCCTCTCCCCAACTCCAGAGTTCGTTATTGCTCTTTACTGCCATAGAATGCTGGGCACCAGCAGAAATTTGCAACCAATCGGTATCCGAACCTACTTGTGCTGGCAACAAGCCGTTTGTAGTAGTTCCAAAGCCAAGTTGACCGGAAGCATTATATCCCCAAGACCAGAGAGTACCGTCTGTTTTTAGGGCTAAGGCATGATTGGACGCAGCTATTTTTGACCAATTAGTGCCAATTCCTACCTGAACGGGGGTATTTCTGCTAGTTGTGTCACCTAACCCCAATTGACCGAAAGCATTATCTCCCCAAGACCAGAGAGTACCGTCTGTTTTAACCCCTAGGGAATGACTTATCCCTGCGACAACGTCAGACCAAGTATTATCGGCTCCAACCTGAACAGGGGTGTTCCTATTTGTATAATCCCCAAGCCCCAGCTTGCCTGCATTGTTATGACCCCAAGCCCACAATGTGCCGTCATTTTTTATAGCCAAAACATGGGCATTACCCGCAGCGACCTTAACTACATTGGTAAGACTACTTATCTTAGTAGGAGTTGTTCTTTGAGTAGTATCACCAAGACCAAGCTGGCCATATGCGTTGTTTCCCCAAGCCCAAAGATCTCCGTTACTATCAAGGGCAATAGCAAAATCACCGCCTGAATGAATTGAATTAACATTGTTAAGAGATATTAAGGTAGGAGTCAGCTTATCACTGGTTGTACCATCACCAAGTTGACCAGCATTATTCCTGCCCCAACCTAGAAGTGAACCGTCTTCCCTTAAAGCATAGGCGGTATATGCAATACCTGATACCTTAGTGACACCATCGAGATAAAGAGGCGATTGATTTAAAGTAAGATTATCACCAGATGCAATCTCTGAGCTCATTACCGTATTTGCTCCCGTAGTAACAGCATTATTTTCAAAGTCTGCTTGACTCGTCCAGGTCACTTGGTTGGCTCCGGCCAAAGCCTGATTTGGGTTCCAAAGATTGAAATAAGGAAAAAGATATTGGAGCCCTTGAAAGAAAACAAAAGAAACAATAAAAGCGACAAAAACAGCTCGATGAACCGAAGCTGAGTATTTTTTATCTGTCCAATTTTTATACCAACCTACTTTATTATATGTAACATCGTGAAGATATCGTTGCCGAACATGAATTGAATATAAGCCTTCCCTGAATGAAAGTCTTGCTTTGGCAACTGCCCTGCCAAACTTGTAGAAGAAATTTTTTTTCTTTCTTTTTTTCACCCTCGCAATATCCCCTTCTTTTAATTTATTTTATATGACTTTATCTTTTGGTGCAAAATTAAAAAAAGTAATTTAACCATTTTTGGGGATTTGTCATATTTTCTTCATCTGCCTCATATGCTACTTCTTTGATCTCTGCCCCTGGAGTAATTACAATTACCTTCTCTCCTTCTTTCTTCATTCCCAATTTAGCACGAATCATTTTTTCTTTATAGGCGTCTGATTGATAATAGACGATTTGATTCTTTAAGCTTTGAATTTCATTTTGAAGAACAGCAATATCATTTTTCAGATTAGCTTCTTCGGTATTCAATTCATAATTCCTATATGCTAAACGACCAACTGTAAATAGCATATAGAGTACTCCAATGAGCCAGAAATATCTGACCCACGAATTCCCCCTTCGCATACTTTTATTATACCAGACTAACCTAATATGTTAATCCATTTTTGCCACAAGTGATGGTGATGCTTCTCAATAAATCTGTTCTTAAAACTTTGACCCCTTGAAGAATATTAAGCACTTTTTGGCTAGGATGGCCAAAAGAATTGTCATTACCAACATGGATAACTGCAAGCTCTGGCTTTAAAATGTTGATCAATGCAGCTGATGTTCCGTCAATAGAGCCATGATGAGAGACCTTTAATACATCAATGTCACCTATTTCCCAACCGATATTCGAAAGTATTTCGGCCGAAGCATCGCCGGTAAATAATAGGTTGTTCTCATTAAACGTATAAAGAAAAACAAGCGAAGAATCATTAAGATCATTTTTTAGTTTTGTTTTTTGCTCTGGCCAAAAAAACTCGACTTTCCCCTTGTCCAATTCCAATACATCACCAGAAGAAACTATTTCGGTAGCAATTGCCTTTCTATTAATAGTAGTTATGAAAGTTTCGAATTCAGGGGTATTATGAGCGACTCCGGATAAATAAATTCTTTCGATCTCATACCGACTTAAAACATAATTGAGACCGATCAAATGATCAGCATGAGGATGAGATAAAATGATTGTTTCAATTTTTTTATCATAGAAAGGAATAATATTATCAAGTTCTGTAAGTACTGACTTATCGGGACCACCGTCAACTAAGATTTGGTAATCACCACTGGATATCAGCGTTGCATCACCTTGGCCAACCGAAAGATAATGAACTCGGACTATATCATTATCGTTGACACTCGTTTCACTCTCATCTACGAGTGACGAACCCATGAAAACTACAAATATACTAATGATTAACACAAAAAGGTTTTCAATTATTTTTCTTTGCAACCAGCCTCCTATTTATAACAATTATCTCTAACAATACTAAATATATTAAAAACATAGATATTATTGAAATTTGAATTTTACCTTCGGCGTATGGTAAAGACCCTAATTTTTCTGAGACGGCAAAAAAATAGGCTAAGAAAATATAGCTCAGATATGCCAACTTCTCAGCTAACCATAGCGACACAAATCCAACAGTTGTAGTCACAAAACCAACTAACATCAACAAAGGTATAAAGGGTAAAACAAGAATATTTGCAGCAAGTGAAATCACAGAAACCCTACCAAAATAGTAACTAATAATAGGTATGGTAAATATTTGAGCCGCAAAAGTGCCGGCCATAATCGGGGCAAAATATCTCCCTAAAATCGAAAAAAACTTTTCACACAAAGGTGTAAAAAAAATCATACCGCAAACTGCGGCAAAAGATAATTGAAAACCGATGTCATATACCAAAATGTACGGGTTAGTTAGAACCATCAAGGAAGAAGCTAACAATATTGAGATTATCGGATTTGCTTGTCGACCAATTTTTTTTGCATAAAGTACCACCGAACCCATAATAGCCGCCCTAACAACAGAAGCCGAAAACCCAGTCGCACAAACAAAAGCCCATATCCCTAAAATTGAGAAATAAAATCCGAGTTTAGGAGAAAAATGTTTAGTCAATTTTCTCAACGCTTCGGCAATTACAGTAATATTGTAGCCAGATAATGCAATTATATGGATAACCCCCACCTTCGCTAACAGATCTTTTGTTTGGTTTGATAAATCTGAACGCGAACCCAATAGTATTCCCGCAAATAACCCAGCTTCTGGTTCTGGTAATACTCTGGAAATTATACTCTCATAACTTTTTCGAATATTTATCATAGAAGCCCTAAATTTAATGAATGTTTTTTCTATAAAATTTTGCCTCACTTCTTCTTGCCTTGTTATTTCAGGATAATAAACCGAATAGTTAATACCATTAGTTAGAAAGTATCCTTTATTTTTTGTATAGTATTTGCTATTTTTTACCGGTTCAATTTTGCCTTTAATTTTAAGACCTTCACCAAACCTATATTCCGGAAATTGGTTGGTGATAACATCAACACGAGATTTTCCTTTTTGGTCCTTTACGATAAGATGCTGCGACTGACCACTGATATATGGTTCCTCGATAACTTGACCCACAAAACTTGAATCACCTAATAATCTAGATTGGCTAACCTTACTGGGGCCCAAACCAGCCAGCAATATCGTGGCTGCAATCAAAGAGATGTATCTAATTATCTTTAATTTATAAAAAAATAATAAAACGATAAAAAAGAAAATTAGATATAGTTCAAAACTGATATAGAAAGGATTGAATGTGAAATATGCTGTCATTATTAGGAAAATAATCAACAAACATATAAGAATTTTCGAAGGATGAAGCATAAGCATATAATAAAGCATCGGTGCTTTAAAGAGAAGAGCCCCGGCACACTTGCACCGGGGCTCTGGCTAGCAGAGATATTCGACAGTTTCTCGCGGGGCATTGATTCCAAGAGGTCTAACCCCTATCTGTTTTAGGCTCTTATTGATAGCTCGGATTGATTTTTTGCCAATCCGATAACCAAAAACAAGAAAACGTCGCTCACTCCAACCAGTTACAAGATCTTCAACTGTGACGATTCCCAACAAAGAAAGTCTTCTCTTTATGCTCTGGGGAAGGTCTGGTAGATCCTGAACTGCCAAGTTACCAAGTTCGCTTGCCTGATAACCCTCGTTATTCATGTGCTTCCTCCTTGCTACGACAAAGCTACAAATAGAATTACATGAAGGCACTTTCGGCAAATCGTCAAGATTTTACCAGAAGAAAGCTAAAAAGTCAAGTGAAA
>DDHN01000010.1:0-9328 GCA_002338125.1 Patescibacteria group bacterium UBA1875
TTCATTTCCGGAAATAGGTGACGAGAAAAAAAGGACAGTATCGCCTTTTTTTATCTTGACGTTTCGGTGGTCGCCCGAAGCCATTCTTGAAAGAGCTGACATTGCCTCACCTTGGGATCCGGTAGACATAATACAAATTCTGTTATCGGGATATTTCCCGATATCCTCGATTTTAATTATTAAATCTGCGGGAATTTTTAGATAGCCGAGCCTAACAGAAATCTCCACGTTTCTTAAAAGTGATCTGCCGGAAAAAGCTAATTTTTTACCACTTTCTTTTGCGGAATCTATAACCATTTGGATTCGATTAATCTGTGACGAGAAAGAAGCAATAATAACTCTTCCTGTGGCTTCTTTTATAATTCGGTCAATATTTTTTGTAATACTTTTTTCGGAGGGTGAGTAACCCGGACTTTCGGCTCCAGTAGAGTCTGACATCAAAAGCAAAACTCCCTCGTCTCCTAACCGAGCTAACTTACCAACATCTATATTTTTATTATCGACGGGCGAATGGTCAAATTTAAAGTCACCGGTAAAGATAATTTTGCCTAGTGGAGTACCAATTACTACCGCAACAGCATCAGGTATAGAGTGAGTAACACGAGCCCATTCGATAGTAAATTTACCGGCGTTAATTTTATCTTTTTCGGGATCGATAGTATGAAGTCCAGCACCAGAAAGGAGGTTAAACTCGTCAAGCTTGGATTCAATAAGGCCGATTGTTAATTTTGGAGCATAAATCGGAGCACCAATTCTAGGTAGGATATATGGGATACCGCCAATATGATCTTCGTGTCCATGCGTTATAAAGATGCCTTTAATTCGGTCTTTTTTGTCTTCCAGATAAGAAACATCAGGGATGATATAGTCTACTCCTAGCATTTCGTCATCAGGAAATTTAAAACCCATATCAACAATAATCATGTCTTCTTCATATTCGAAAACATACATATTTTTTCCAATTTCTCCGAGTCCCCCCATGGCATACACTCTTAGGGTTTCTTTTTTTATTTTGCTTCTTTTTGATGACTTCATTGAAGTTTCGTTTTTGGTTTTAATGCTTTTACCTTTCAGACGTTTGTCTTCGGGATTAATTCTTGTTTTTCTGTTTTTTGTCATTTTGTTCCTTTTTAATTAATTAATTTTTGTTGTTTTAGTATATTATTTTTTTCTTTTTCTACGATTTTGTTTAAAAGTGTCGGTATCTTTTTGAAGTCTTTTAAAAGCGTCTCGCGCATTCCCCCGTTATACAAAGCGGCCGCTGGGTGATAAAGTGCTAAAAAAACCTGTTCTTGGCCAGCCCATTTTTTCCGAAAAGCTTTTCCGTGGACTGCTGATATTTTGAGACTGGGGAAAAAACAATTTAAAGAATGTCGGCCCAAAAAAACTACTAATTTTGGCTTTATTATTTTTATTTGCTGGTTAAGAAAGGGAAAACAAGCTTCTATTTCAGATTTTTGGGGGTCACGGTTTTGTGGTGGTCGGTGTTTTAAAACGTTAGCGATAAAAACGTCTTTTCTTTCCAGGGATATTGTAGCTAGCATTTCATTTAGAAATTTTCCGGCTGCACCTACAAAAGGTTCCCCTTGAAGGTCTTCGGATTTACCGGGAGCCTCTCCAATAAAAATTATCTCAGCCCGATCGTTGCCTGACCCCGGGACATCTTTGGTCTTTGTTTTATACAAAGAACACTTCTTGCAATTTGATATCAGTTCTGCAATATCGTAAAGAGTTCCCACATCATTAATATTTATTTCTTTTTTCATCTGAGAACTTTTTTCAAAGGTAAATAGAGTATATCAAGAAAAAGCGTTTTAGTCAATTACTTTTTTAGCTGATTCTAGATAACAGCAATATTCGCATTTGTCATTAGGCTTAGGGATGGTGTCAGATATTAGGCATTGGTGGGCGTTATTGATTGCTTCGTCTACCCAAGAATTATCACCAATATATTCAATTATTTGAGTATCGAATTCCAGTCTTCCATCAAAGGCAGCAAGATCTTTTTTCCCATTAACATAGACAAAATAGGCCTTCTTCGATACCGGTAATCCGTTCTTTTCTAGTAGCCATTGATAAATTTCGGCTTGTCGCTTATACACCTCTTTGTATCCTCCTTCAAGTTTTATTTCGGCTTGGGTTGAGGTGGCTTTATAGTCAACGACAACATAATCGCCGTTTTCATCCTGCCACAGGTCATCAATTGCACCATAAATTAAAAAATTAGTTTCTGGATGGAGATACCTCACCCCGACGAAATTGTTTCGCCAATCTGCTAGGTTTTTGTGGTCTATTGGAATAGCCTTTATCTTGTAGGTTTCCATCAATGGGTGGGCCTTGCCCTGAGATCGGCTAATGTCGAACTCTTTTTTTAACAAATGGTCAACGGCTACATTCAAAGTGAAAGCTGGCATACTGGGTCGTTTTATTCCTAGCCTTTGATCCAAATAGAAGCACCTAGGACATTCAATGAAAAGATCTAATTTGGTTCTTGATAGTTTGTGTGGAGTGCTTGAATTCGGGTCGAATGTTTTTTGGTAAGCCATAAAGCTATTTTAACTTTAAGGAAGGATTAATCAAGTAGAGAGATTTTCAAAAGCTGAGATATTCTTCGCTTTTTTTAGGTTATACATACCAACTCTTGTTCTAACAAGATTCTCAGTGTAAGCTTCGGTGCCTAGTTTTTTACCGATATCGATAACTAGCGATCTAATATAGGTCCCAGAGCTACACTTAATTCTTAATTTAAGTCGAGGCCATTCATAATTCAGCAGTTCAATGTTATAAATTTGAACTTTTCTTGGCTTAGTGACAACTTTTTTGCCTTCCCTTGCTAGTTTATAGGCCCTTTGCCCATTTATTTTTACAGCTGAATAAGCTGGAGGTAGCTGAGTTATTTCTCCGATAAATAACGGTAAAATATCTTTAATCTTTTTGATATTTACCTTTTGACAACCTTTAATTTTTTTAATCTCTCCTTCGGGGTCACCGGTTGTTGAGATGGCCCCCAATCTTAACGTTGCTTCATATTCTTTATCAAGTTTTGTAAAATCAGCTTGTTTTTTTGTAGCTTTACCGACGAGAATTACTAGAAGGCCAGTTGCAAAAGGGTCTAGTGTTCCGGCATGTCCGACCTTAATTTTTCTACCTTCTCTTTTTGAATATAAGGAACGTATTTTGGCAACAACGTCAAAACTAGTCCAGCCGGTCGGTTTGTTTACAAGAAGTATTTTATCCATTTAATTATTGTAGAGTGATTTGAACTTTTATGAAAACTATTCTTCTTCGTCGAAAACGTCTATCTCTGTTTCTGCTTTCTTTCTTTCGATTACGTCGCCGATACTTTCAAATTCTTTTCGATTTTCATCCTTTTCGGCTTGTGAGATTGATTTCAGAGCTTCTTCGATAGCATCATTGGTCTCTTGATGGTTGTTTTTTTCCAAAAGATCCCAAACCTGTTGATCTTTGTTGGTTTCAGAATTTTCAGCAATTTTCTTTAAGATAATTTTTTCAGCAGTATCGAGATTATTTTCTGGTAATTCAAAATAGGCGTCCTGTGCAGTCCCGGTGCCGTTGAAGATTTTGGCTATCGATAGCACTTCTTTACCGGATCCTTTTATCTTCCCAAATACTTTATCTTTATCTTCTGCTCCTTTAAAAATTATAAGTACCTGTTTGGCGTTTTCGGTATTAGAAAGTAAATCATCAGCGGCACTAAATATATCTTCTTTTGAGATATTTTTGTTGTCACTGGTATCTATCTTAGTCCAAGCCAATCCACTGTCAGTATCTTCACTAAGATTTGCTAGCATTTCGCCCCAAGCTTGCATTAATTCAACTGGTGTTTGCTTATAAAAATTTTTGACAATCTCCTGCTGTTTTGCTCCGGCGGCAAGTAGCTGAGCGGCAACTGTCAAAGACTTTGGGGTGGTTGATTTATTCTGAAAGCTTTGGGTATCTTCAATGATGCCGGAAAGTAATGAAGTGGCAATATCTTCGTTCTCGATTTTGATTCCCAGGGCCTCAAATAGAGAAACTAATATTTCAGCAGTTGAAGTAGCTGTTAAATCTATTAGATTTACTGTGCCATAATATTCATTACTTGGATGATGGTCGATGTTTATAATAGGAACTTCATAGAATAACTCTGGATTTTTATCATAAACTGTATCTATTTTTTCGATATCGGGAGTATCGATAATTATTACTAGGTCTGGTTTAAGGCGACCGTTTACGAGTTCAATAAATTCATATTTTAAATTCTTATCGGTATCAAGGTAAATATTTAAAAAATTATCTTCTTTTTGCCATTTCATCCCAGAAACGGGGATGCGATTGGTATCGATTTTTATTATCTTCCCTTGGGTTTGACCATAGTCACGAATAGCTTTGTCGATGCCGGGCAGGAAGTTATATTTTTCATTAATATCGCCAGATATTACAAGGTCAATCTTTTTATTGATACTGGTCAACGCCGAGTTAAGGGCCAATAAAGAACCTAGTGTATCTCCATCGGGCTTTTTGTTTCCCAGAAGGAGTATTCGTTCTGCTTTTTTTATTTCATTAACAGCTTGTTGTTTAGGGGAAAGCTCCATATCTCACCTTTTCTGCCAAATCTTCTCAATAAAGATATGACATAGTAATGTATCACAATACTTTTTTGTTTGCAATAAATTTTTTTCTTTACAGAGCTAAATTCTTTTGGTATACTATATTTCGCTATGCCAGTAATTAAATCAGCAATCAAAAAAGCTAAACAAGACGTAAGAAGCCGAGAGCATAATCGGTTAATTCGTGACTCTTACAAACAATCAATTAAAAAAGTTCGGCAATTAGTGGAGTCAGGTAAACCAAAAGAAGCTGCAGAGGCTTTAAATGAAGCCTATTCGAAAATAGACAAAGCTGCTAAGAAGAACATTATTCATAAAAATAATGCTGCTAGAAGAAAAGCCCGGCTAACAAAACTAGTTACAATGAATACTAAGAAGAAAGAAAGCTCTAAGAAATAAAGAAACCCCAATATAGGGGTTTCTTTTAAAGTGCGATTTTTTGAAAAACATTTTTTGGATTTCGACCGCTTTTTATCGATAGATCTGCCCAAGTAATTTTTTCATAAATTTTGATTATTTCTGATTTGTCAAAGTTTCGAGCTTGTCTTACTGATTTGCCAGCTACATATGGATGCAGGCCTGCCCTTTTGGCTAGCATGCCTTCGGTTATATTCTCTTCGAATTTAGCCATTGCAATATTTCTGAATTGTCGAGCAATCATAGTGAGAATATATATCTCATTTTCGCCGGATTCTAAGAAAGAGTTAATTAAGCTAATTGCTTTGGCGGTATTTTTACCAGCAATCGCGTCAAGTAACTCAAAGATATTAGATTCAAAATTTGCTTTTACTAGCAGATCAATGTCGGCGGTTTGGATCCCTGATTCAATGGAGTCATCTTTTTTGTATAACGCCAATTTCAATATTTCTTCTTCTAATTGCCAATAACTCGGGCCGACAAAGCTAGCAAGTCTCTCTGCTGCTAAGGGAGCAATTTCGATTCCTTCCTGTTGGGCCCTTTCTTTTATAAAACTTATTAAGTCTTTCTCGTTGGGGTTATTAAAGCTAGTAACCTTTGCTACTTTCTTTAAGTATTGCCCCATCTTTCCTTTTGGCTCTTTTTCTTCGGTGAAAATGACATCAGTATCACTGGTCATCTTCTCTAATCTTTCGATCAGAATTTTTTTTTCATCTTCGGACAATTTCAATAGGAAATTTTTTAAAATAAAAATTCTTTTTTGTGAAAAGAACGAGTCTGTGGCTAGTAAGTTAAAAAAATCCATTGTTGTTTCAGGCGAAATATTAAAGATTTCAGCTTCAGGCTTTTTCTCTTTTAAGCCGGATATAGTTTTTTCGATACTGAAATCGTCAACGCCATATAACAGATATATCATTATGTCCTTACCTTTTGCTCTTTGGGGCAAAAATGTGTCCCTCGTCCACCAATTTTAATTTTTTCGATGATTACTCCATCTCGGGGGCATTGTTGACCGTTCCTTTTGTAAACAGCAAGTTTGTTTCCGTAACTTCCTTTGGCTCCCTTGGTATCTCTGAAATCCGAAGTGGAGGTTCCCCTATTATTAATTGCACAAGTAAGTATCTCTCTTGTTTTTTTAATTATAGCTTCTATCTCTTTATCGGTTAACTTATTTGCTTTTGTTAGTGGGTGAATCTTAGTTTTCCAAAGAATTTCATCTGCATAAATATTACCTATTCCTGCAATAATGTTTTGATCCGTCAAAACTTTTTTTATGGCTGTTTTCTTGCTACTAAAAACCTTCAAGAGATACTCTTTGTTAAAGTTCTTTGAAAAAGGTTCAGGGCCGTAAGAATCAAAAAAATTTTTAAGTTCATCTGCTGATAAAAGTTTAATATATCCAAATTTTCTTAAATCTGAAAAAGCTAATATTTTATTGTTATCAAGCCAAAATATTGCCCTAATGTATTGATTAAATGAATCTTTAAGTTGCCCTTCTTGAGCTTCCCAGTTCCCATGTTTATCAACTTTTTTTGTATCCGGTTCTACCAATAAATGACCGGTCATCTTCATATGAAGTAGCAAATGGTAATTATTGGAAAGCGCAATAGCTAGGTTTTTTGCTCTTCTTGTAACTCCAATTATTTTTTCCCCAATTATTTTTTGTTTGGCTTTATCTATGTCATCGCCTTGAAAAATTTTTGGCCATAAAAAATTTATATCTAAAATCTTTGCTCCAACAATTTCAGCTTGAAGGTCATTTTTTATCGTTTCTACCTCAGGAAGTTCAGGCATTATCTTAGTCCTCGTTTTGGATCAATGTATGTAAGTGATTTTACCAAACTATCGGCAAAATCATCTTTTGCTTTAACCCCTTCGCTGGTCAATATGTTGCCATCAACTTCTACGCCGCTACCGGTGTAGTAAGCACCGGCTGACTGAACTCGGGATATTAAATCAGGGCTTGCGGTAACCTTCTTACCGGTTATTACTCCGGCATATATCAAAAGTTCTACTGCGGCGCCAATTGCGGCAATTAGTTTTCGCTCGTAATAAAAATTTCTGATCATATTTATGATAGTTGAATCTGCTAAATATTCTTCAATACCTCTGCCTCCGATAAAGACTAGAGCATCGTAATCTCCGGGTTCAACAAAACTGACATTAATGTCAGGATTAACAATTAATCCAAAATGGCCTTTGGCTTCGGTGTGATGGCTTGAACCAATTTGAACATTACAATCTGCTTTGACAAGTTTATTGTAAACAGCTTCAAACTCTTCATCCCGAAAACGGTCGTGAGGTATTACAAGTAATACTTTTGTCATAAATTTATTATAGATAAGAAAAGGTGTTATTGTAAGGGACTAATTATTATTTTTTCTTTTTTTTAAAAAAGTTAGGGGAGCAGTTACAAACAATGAATAAAGCAGTGTCCAAATCAAAACACTTTTCCAAAAAGAAATATTTATTATAACCAAATATAAATTCCAAATAATAGAATTGTTAATGTCATAACCAAATATAAGGTACCAAATAAACCCAATAACAATAGATATTAAAAATGCCAATATAATTGACCAAGCATAAGCCTTCATACATATAATGTAGCTTTTCCTATTATAATAGTCAAATATTGTTTTTGGCGATTGCTTATTTTTTAATTATAAGTTAAAATACCAAAGCTACTAGCGCCCGTAGCTCAGGGGATAGAGCGTCTGGTTGCGGTCCAGAAGGTCGCAGGTTCGATTCCTGCCGGGCGTACCAGTTGGGGTGGGATGCCGGAGTGGTTGAACGGGGCGGTCTCGAAAACCGTTATATCCATAAGGATATCGGGGGTTCGAATCCTCCTCCCACCGCCAGAAAATAGGTTATTTTTGCGGAAAAAATAATAAAAAAATCAACTTTTTTTGGCTCTATAAAGCTAAAATGTAAAAAATGTTCCACGTGGAACATTTTATTATTTAGCGATATTTTGTAAGTAATTTAGGCGTTTTTGGTAAATATTTATCTTTGCTGTATTATTGTCCAATTCGGCATAGAAAATTGCTCGTCGATAAAGCTCTTGGTTGGTAATTTGACAATTTATTGCCTTTTCGATTTCAAGTAGCGCTTTTTTATAATCATATATGTTGTTGAAAGCCTCAGCCTTCGATAAATGTTTCTCAATTACGCAATCCTCGATGTTATCAAGTAAATAAAGCGAAATATTGTTAAAATTAAAATCTCGATAAAGTTTAGCGACTGTTAGGGTTAATGCGTCAGAATTTCCATGTTTTTCTGTTAAGAGCTGTATTTTTCTGCCAATTTCGGTATCAGTTTTATATAATGTGAAATTATTTAGTGCGATCATTCTTAATTGTTTGCCAAGAGATGTTTTAGGATCAGCTTCTATAATAATAGCGTTATCAGGTTCTTCACTAAATTTAATGTAATTTGTTAGCTCAAGGTAAATGTCCTGGTCCTCAACATCTTCAAGATAACTATATGCTAGATGAAAATCATTATTTTCGATAGCTGCTTCCGCAGCTTTGATAGGGAAATTAGTATCGTAAGACAAAAAATTAATTATTGTTGCGGTTTCATAACCTTCATTTTCAAGCAATTTCTGCACTAAAATCCTCGATAAGTCGGTTGTAGGGTTCACAAGAGTAGCTTCAAGTAGGTGTGAAAGCTTTTGGGTATCGAGATACTGATTATAATAATGCGTAGCGGCATCTATTCTCTGGTTGTTCAAATATTTTAATATTTGATAATTAGATACCCCAACACCGACGATCATTAGTGAGAAAAGGGCGATAAACAGTATTTTTTTTGCCATAAAAACTCCTTTTTTCCTCTTTATAAAGCCAAAATATTAAAAATGTTTCACGTGGAACATTTTAGATTTTAGGCCATTCGGAGACAATCAAAGGCTTCTTTTCATCTAAATTCTGCCAAATTGCCTCTGTTACAAAAGGTATAAATGGGTGTAATAATTTTAATGAACCTTTCAGAACATAGTTTAGGGCATATTGAGCGGCTGCCTTATCGCTTCTATTGTTTCGGATTCGCTCTTTAGCTTTTTCGATGTAATAATCACAAAAATCATGCCAAAAAAAGTTATATAATGCTTCTTCACAGTGTTGGAAATCATATTTTTTGATATAATTATCAACCTTTTTAACATTTTCGTGAAATTTATCAATAATTTGAGTATCTTCTTGAGCTGCTATTTTTTTAAATTGATTTTCGTTAATCTCTTGGTAATCTTCGAGGTTTATCATTACGAACCTTGAAGCGTTCCAAATCTTATTTGCAAA
>DDHN01000010.1:9642-11524 GCA_002338125.1 Patescibacteria group bacterium UBA1875
CCAAAGCGCATAGCATCAGCACTATATTTTTCTATAAGATCAAGAGGGTCGACTCCGGTTCCAAGAGATTTTGACATTCTACGACCTTCTTTATTGAAAACAGTGGCATGTATATAGACATCAGAAAATGGCTTTGTGCCGGTAAATTCGTAGCCTGACATAATCATCCTTGATACCCAAAGATAAATAATATCTCGGGCGGTAGAATTAACTGACGTTGGATAATATCTTTTGTAATCTATTGTTTTAGATGGCCAACCAAGTGAGGCGAATGGCCAAAGTGCGCTAGAAAACCAAGTATCCAAAACGTCAGGGTCTCGAGTTAGTTTCTTGCTATGGCATTTTATGCATTCTGTTGGAGTTTCTTTTGCGGCTATCGTTTCACCACATTCGCAATACCAGACAGGTATTTGGTGTCCCCACCATAGCTGCCTGGAGACACACCAGTCCTTAATATTATCCATCCAATGAAGATAAACTTTTTCCCATTTTTTGGGATGGAATTTTATTTCACCAGACTTTACAGCTTTGATAGCTGGCTTGGCTAATTTTTGCATTGAGACAAACCACTGTAAAGAGAGTAGTGGCTCAATAACTGTATTACACCGATAGCAATGCCCAACAGTATGATTGTATGGTTTTTCCGCAACTAACCATTTTCCGGTTTTTAGGAGTTCGATTATCTTTTCTCTGGCTTCATAACGATCCAGCCCTTCAAGCTCATCACCTGCTTCTAAAGTCATTTTAGCATCTTCTCCAATAACAATTATTTTTGGAAGTTGATGTTTTTCGGCAATTTCAAAATCGTTTGGATCGTGAGCCGGAGTTACTTTTACAGCTCCTGTCCCAAATTTTTTATCAACAGTGTCATCGGCGACAATAGGTATTTTTCGGCCAGATAAAGGCAAAATAACGTTTTTGCCAATTAGGTGTTTATATCTTTTGTCCGTAGGATGAATAGCCACCGCAGTGTCGCCCGGAATTGTTTCTGGTCGAGTTGTGGCAACTCTGATAGTTTCTTTTTCATTTTCAAGAGGGTAGTCAATGTACCATAGGTAATCCTCATGTTCTTCGTGTTCAACCTCTAAATCAGAGAGTGATGTCCCACATCTTGGGCACCAATTTATAATCCGATAATCCCGATACAGATAGCCCTTATTGTAATAATGTACAAAGGCCTCTAATACAGCTTGTGAATAGTTACTATCCATCGTAAAACGTGTTTTAGTGAAATCACAAGAGCAGCCCATAGTTCTTAGTTGATTTAAAATCCTTTTTTCATATTGCTCTTTCCATTTCCAAACTTCTTTTGCGAATTTTTCTCTTCCTAAGTCAAATCTTGAACGTCCTTCTTTTCTTAAATGCTTTTCAACGACATTTTGTGTAGCAATCCCGGCATGATCTGTCCCTGGAACCCAAAGAGTTGGGTGACCATTCATTCGGTGGTAGCGGATGAGGATATCTTGAATTGTATTATTTAAAGCATGCCCCATATGAAGTGAACCAGTCACATTAGGAGGAGGTATCGCAATCACGTAAGGATTTCCTCCTTTTTTGTCTTGCGGTTTGAAGTGACCGTTTTTTTCCCAATACGAAAATAGTTTTGATTCATGTTCCTTAGGGTTGTAGGCTTTTTCCATCATTTCCTCTAATTATATATACAATTATTTTTTTAAAAAAGCCCCTCATAGGATCCCCGCTAGGGGAGGTACCATCCTAATTTGGCGCTTAATTGAGAGCGGTTACGGTGCTCTACCGGTGGATTCTACTTGCTTTTGTGCTTTCTTCCCACGACTCGTCGGTGACTAGCCGACTCTAACGTCTTGTTAGCTAAGATACTAGCATATAAATTTAAGTCATTCAATCATTACAGTAATTTCAC
>DDHN01000003.1:0-254 GCA_002338125.1 Patescibacteria group bacterium UBA1875
GTGAATTTCCCGGTTGGTGTTTCTGAAACAATTTCCGAGTCCGAGGTTGTCCCAGTTTTGTTTTTTGTTTTTATTCGATAGTAGTACTTGATATTACTTTGAACTTGGGTATCAAAGTAGGCTTTTGAAGTGGTAGACCCTTGCGATACATAATTGATGTTGTCTGTTGAACGCTCAATAATATATGAGTCAAAATTTTCTTGATCAAATTCTGATGGCTCCTGCCAGCGAACAAGTAAGGCATAGTCAGAAAG
>DDHN01000003.1:475-6454 GCA_002338125.1 Patescibacteria group bacterium UBA1875
AAAGTAAGGCATAGTCAGAAAGATTGCGATCCGAAACATCGTAAATACGAACGTTAGAAGGAGCCGTTGGAGATGTTAGAGTTATACCGACAGCACTTACACCAGAAAAATCAACCCAACCCAGATCATCATTCCATGCATAACCATGAAAGCTTCCCTCGTTATCTAAGTAAACATTAGAACCATAAGGCTCTAAATTAAAATCCAAAACTCCACCTGTGTTCACGACGAATGCCTTTCCACTAACAACTCCGGAGACCTCATCGATTACAACTGGGCTATAAGGGTTATCAGTAGAGAAGGCAATCCAACCTAAATCATCACTCCATACATAACCACTGAATTGACGAGTTAGGTTATCGATACTGACATTGCTACCATAAGGAGCCCCATTAAAATTTAGCTCACCAGTAGTATTAGGGACTACGGCCCTACCAAGCACAGGAACCGAAGTAGCGGAAGTCTCAAATGCTTGAATCCCTTTATCGGTAGCAAAACCGAGAATCAAAGCAATAGTTAGAGCTAAAATTGTATAAGCAAATAAAATCCCCAAATGTAAGTGGTGATGATATCGGTACTGGTGCCATCTTTTGTACCAATTGAATTTGGCTTTGAATCTACTGTGTAAGGGATGAAGAAAATTGAAAAAGGTCTCTTTTTCCGATTTAAGATATTCAAGAAACTTTTCAGTTTCTTTGGCTTGTTTATTTTGCTCCATCTTCCCCTTTTAAGTTATTTTATCATTAGTAAGTATATTTGCAATTGGTTAATGCTTTTTCGAGACTTCTTGCATTGGCCCATTTAGTATGTGCCAAAAAAGCAGACAACCTTGTAGAAGAGTCTGATACCAGATGACATTTTTTGATGCTTAACCTGAAATTGTTAATTACCCTTTTTCTAACTAAAATATACTCCTCCCGGACGATGTAGCCTACAAAATTAATACCAGAATCTACCCTCCTAATATGTTGTTTGTTAGGATGAACATTGAGTTTAAGATTTGTTTTTAAAAAATTTATAATAATTGTTTGATATACTCTCAGTTCCTGAATATTCTTACCAAGTAAAATAAAATCATCAACATATCTTATATAATATTTAACTCTCAAATTGTGTTTTATAAATTGGTCTAGCTCATTTAAGTAAACGTTTGCAAAAAATTGAGACGTGAGGTTGCCAATAGGAAGACCCTTACCCTTAGACACTTTAAATAATGATTTATCGTTTGGTAATTTTTTAAAATCGTTTGCTTTGCTTTGTATCTTTGGTTTAATATCCCGAGCAACATCGTGAAATATGATTCTTTTAAGAAGCCATAAAGCATTATGATCATCTATTCTTTTCAAAAATAAGTTGAATAATATTTGATGATCAATGCTAGTAAAAAAACTTCTAATATCCATTTTAAGATAATAATTATAGCCTAACTTGCTGCCATCGCTACAAAACTTTTGTAATCTTTTCATAGCCTTATGAGTTCCTTTTCTTGGTCTACAAGCCCAAGAGTCATAGATAAATATTTTTTCGTAAATTGGTGCTAAGTAATTATAAAGTAAATGATGTATAACTCTGTCCCTAAAATCTGCTGCAAATATTTCTCTTATCTTAGGTCTCTTCACTACGAATGCGATAGAGCGTCCTGGTTTGTATTTTTTACTTTGTAGTTCATCTGAAAGTTCCAGTAAATTGTATTCTAAATCACTCCAAAAGTTTAAGTGATTAAATTTTTTGGTTTTTCTTTTTCGGCAATCAAGATAAGCTTGGTATAAATTTTGAAAAGTAAACATTATATTAGCATAATCTCAGGAAGGCAGACCTTACTACCTGACACAACGAACATAATTGCTATTCGACTTGGTGTTGTTGTTCGTGTTGCCATGATTCAAGTTCGTGTTCCAGGCATTCGTAGCAGAATTCTCAGTAGCAGACCAGCTTATTGTTATCGACTTTAAATACACAACCTTTCAGTTTAAAACTAAAAATAGAAAGATTTGATTTTATTCGCAAGTGCGAGCGATAACCGTAGTAAGGCATTTGTATACTTGATATCGTTTATCGGTATCAATTCTAACTTCTGCCTTCCAGAGACCAGGCCTTCCAATTATTTAATTGCTTAGAAATACTAAATAGCGATTTAAAAGTATATTCATAACTTTTTAGACCCATTACCTCCATATCTTTAAGTAGCCTTAATTTAATTTTAATAATTTCTATTGTTAGCTCTGCCTTTCGAAAATATTTGGTTTTACTTTTCATATTATTGATAGTAATTATTTGTTTAATTAAATCATCAACCATATCTCTTATTTCTTGGGCAAGACCATAGCGATAATCACGAGGAAAGTTTTTGGATAATTTGTAAAAATACAAACTGAAATCATATACACTTTTGAACAACGGTAAATGCTCATATCTAGCCATAGTAAATCACTCCTTGTTTAAATAATAAAATAATAAAATAATAAAAACTACCTGACACAACGAACATAACCGCTATTCGACTTGGTGATGCTGTTCGTGACGCCATGAAGCAAGCTCGTGCTCCAGGCATACGTAGCAGAATGCTCAGTAGCAGACCAGAAATAATAATTTGGTAAGGTTAAATTAAAATAGCTACCATCTATATAAGCTTGCATTAATTCTTTTTGAGTTGGCAGCCGCCAACCGTTACCCCTCTCAGAACAAAGCTGAATAGCCGTCTTATTCCCGACAGCGATATTATCCGCATCGGTAGTACCATCCCAGTCCCAAGATGAAAGCGACGATGAAGAAAACACAGGTGTTCCGGAATTATTAAGTAGCGGATAACTCCATATAAGTCCGGTTCGAGGATCTTTCTTGTCTGTTCCCGTAACACCGTCATTAACAGCTTCCCAAGTTATACTACAATTATCAGTCGGATTAGCAAGGGCCGCGTTATCATGCCAGGCTTGTGTAGAGCAATTTGTTGGGGCCGGGTAATTACCAGTTTGCTGAGTGCGGTCATCGCTATAAAAAGTCTTACCGTCTCTAACATCTTCTTCACTGACATTACCAGATGGTTGCCATTTAGCAGCTGTTTTTATCCTGTTCCAGATTGTTCCCCAATCTGGGGCATCGGTATCACTGCCAAAGCCTAAGGCAGTAAGCTCGTTATATAGTGCTACTATCCTTGATGTTGCCCCGCTCTCAGGGCTATCTCCGACCTTCTCAGCTAAAACATTTGATAGTTTAAAGAATCCGATAGTTGATATGATTAAAACAAATATCGTTATTATGCTTAATTTTATGACTAACTTCATACTACCCCCAATAAACTAATAATATAATATAACCAAAACCATAGTAATGCAAGTCAGCGATATTTTTTTAAAAACTTTGTCTTAAAACCTTCAAATTTATCATCCTTAATAGACTCTCTAATATCCCCCATTAATCGCATCATAAAGCGCAGATTATGTAGTGTAGTTAATCGAATACCCAAGACTTCACCGGCTGACAAAAGATGCTTGATATAGGCTCGGGTATGATTTCGACAGGCATAACAATCACATTTGTCTTCGATTGGCTTTGTATCGTCCTTATACTTAGCATTACCCAAGTTTAACCGGCCGTTATATGTAAAAACAGTTCCATTTCTGGCCATTCTAGTTGGGGCAACACAATCGAACATATCTACCCCCAACGATACAGCCGAGAAAATATCTTCCGGCATTCCTACCCCCATAAGATACCTTGGTTTATCTTCTGGTATTAGCGGTAATGTAGCTTCAAGGGCCTTTTTTTGTTTTTCTTTTGATTCTCCGGCATTAGCTACTCCCCCAATCGAAAAACCAGAAACATCAAATTGGGAAAGATGATTATATGACATCTCTCGAAGTTTTTTGTTGGCTCCACCTTGGATAATAGCAAATAGAGCTCCTTTATCCCCTTGTGCTTTTTGATAGTGGTGGTAGCCCCTTTCAAACCAATTAGAAGTTATTTTGACGGCCTGTTCGATCTCTTTGTCATCGGCATTAGCTGATGGACAAACATCCAGAGGCATCAGAATATCTGAACCAAGATTAAGCTGAATATCAATAACTTTCTCTGGGGTAAAAAAATGCTTGCTACCATTAAGATGGGATTTAAACTCAACGCCATCGTTGGTAATCCTTGCTAATTTTTTGCTTCTTGAGCCTTCGCCCAGCGAAAAAACTTGATAGCCACCAGAATCCGTAAGAATTGGTTTTTCCCAGTTTATAAACCGGTGTAAACCACCTAGCTTTTTAATCAGTTTATCACCAGGGCGCATATATAGATGGTAGGTATTTCCAAGAATAATCTCAGTTCCGATACCTAGGAGCTCATCTTTGTTTATTGTTTTTACTGTTCCTTGGGTACCAACCGGCATGAAAACTGGTGTATGAATATCGCCATGGCTAGTATGGATAAGACCTGTTCGCGCCTTACCTGACGTTGATATAATTTCAAAAAATCTATTACTCACCTGGCTATTTTAACACAAAAACAGCCCTCTTGGGATTCGGGCTGTTCTTGTGTTTTTTACTGTAATTCTACGGTAGCGCCGGCTTCTTCTAGCTTTTTCTTCATCTCTTCTGCTTCTTCTTTGGCAACATTTTCTTTGATTGGCTTCGGAGCTCCCTCTACAAGGTCTTTTGCTTCTTTTAGACCTAGGTCCGGCATTACTTCTCGGACTGCTTTAATAGCAGCAATCTTGTTACCACCACCGTCTTTTAGGATAACGTTGTAGGCTGATTTTTCTTCCTCAGCTCCAGCGTCACCACCAGCAGGAACAACTCCAGCAGCTGCTACTGGGGTAGCAGCAGAAACACCAAAACGTTCTTCAAGTTCACTTACTAATTCAGCAAGTTCTAAGGCAGAAAGATTTTCAATTTTTTCAATTAAATCCTTAAACTTTCCACTTGCAGTCTTAGCTTCTTCTTTTTTATCTTCGACTTTTTCTTCTTTTACTTCTTCAACCGGTGCATCTTTTTTTACATCTTCTGTCATTTTATCTCCTTTTATTAATAATAATTTATTACTTAGTTTTTGAATATTGGTCTAATACAGACACCAATCCTCTTAGATTGCCCTGAAGCACCCCGACCAAACCGCGAAGCGGTGATGCTAGTGAACCGACTACCTTAGCGTATAATTCTTCCCTTGAAGGCATATTAGCAAGTGATGACAATTCCTCTTGTGATAAGGATCTACCTTCAAGCGTTCCTCCAACCATTGATATTTTATCGTTATTTTTTGCAAAATCATTAATTGTCTTAGCCCCCATTACCTCATCAGGAGAAAAAGCAAAAGCAATCGGATGACCTGACAATTGACTTAAATCAAGTTCAAGCCCTGCTTCTTTTACGGCCAAAGCAAAAAGATTGTTCTTCAATACTTTTAAAGTGACTTCCTGTTCCCGAAGTTTAGCCCTAAGCTCGGTTATCTCCGCTACACTAAGTCCGGCAAAGTCTGCGAAAACAATAGACTTGCTTTCTCTTATTCTTTCAGTAATCTGTTTGACTAACTCTTCTTTTTTTCTTCTTGAAATAGCCATTTTTTCCTCCTTTTAAAAAATCTTTGGAGATATCCAAAGACATTTAGAGATTTCTCCTACACAGCTTATTAAGCCTACGCCGCTGTGGTCTTTGGAATCATAATTACAAATAGCATTTTAGCAATTGTTATAAAAAGTGTCAATAGAAAAAAGCCGGTTTCTGCTTCCGAAGAAACAGTCACCGGCTTACCGATCCAGTGGGTTCTCGTCACCCTGTGACTATCAACCATGGACCTGTATCGTTGGCAGATGCCAACATTTGAACGGACCGGAGTCCGAACGTCTACAATTGAGCTCCCTGAGGGGCGGTGGGAACTCAACCGGCACCATCAGTTGCAACCCTGCACGAAGCAAAGGCAACAACCGACACTGTGCTATCTTAACGGTCAATGACCGAAAAGATTTGGTGGGCGATACGGGGTTCGAACCCGTGACAGACT
>DDHN01000003.1:6659-18968 GCA_002338125.1 Patescibacteria group bacterium UBA1875
CCGACGCTCTTACCACTGAGCTAATCGCCCGGCTCAAACTGGTCTGGAACCGATGGAGTCTCCCCCACCGGTTCCAGCTGTTTGAATTCGAAAAAAGGTGCTTCTTATGTATGAGACGAAAAACATAATATCATATATATCGAAATAGTCAATAGTTAACTTTGAATTTGATCTAGGGTCGATGGTCTTTATAGGAGAAATCAACATCAGCATGAACCTCTAAGGAAACATTAGCTTCTTTAAAAAGTTTATCGGATGTCTCGTCTGGATATTTAGTAATACAAACGACTCTTTTTACTCCGGCATTAACAATCATTTTGGCACAAATAATACATGGGGAATGCGTTACATACATTGTTGCCCCTTCGGTATTCACTCCATGCTTGGCCGCTTGGATAATTGCATTTTGTTCGGCATGGATAGCTCGACATATTTCGTGATGTGATCCTGATGGGATCTTTAATTCATCCCGTAAGCAGCCTAATTCTAAGCAATCTTTAACCCCAGCAGCAGCTCCGTTATACCCCGTAGTGAGTATTTGTTTGTCACGAACTAAAACCGCTCCGACGTTATGGCGACGACAGGTGGCTCTTTGGGATACAAGCTTTGCAATCTTTAAAAAATAAGTGTCAATGTCTGGTCTTTCGATTTTCTTTAATTTTTTGGCCACCGTTTACTCCTTTTATTATTTAGAAAAATACCATTTTAAGGTTTCTTTGGCAACTGGTACGGCATAGTCTGAGCCTTCACCGGCCCCTTCAAGTAAGACTACCATGGCTATTTCTGGTTTTTCATAAGGGGCAAAAACAGTAAACCAAGCATGTTTATTCTCGTTATTAGGTCCATATTGAGCTGTACCGGTTTTTCCAGCAGCTGTAATAGGCAAGCTAGCAAGCGATCTTCCTGATCCAGATATTATAGTTTGGCGCATACCCCGACGGATGATATCTATTGTTTTGTCTGAGATAAAGTCTGCTTTTATAATCTCCGGGGTTGCTTCCTTTTTAATTTCTCCGTCACTATTTAAAACTGCTTTCAAGAAATGGGGTTTATACATCGTCCCTCCATTTGCAATCGTTGATAAAGCATTGACCATTTGGAGTGGTGTTATCAAAACATCACCCTGCCCAATACCCATATGATATGTATCTCCTAAATACCATGGCTCGCCCTTGACTTCTTCCTTCCAGCCTGGCGTCGGTAAATGGCCTTTTGCCTCTCCTGCAATATCTATTCCAACGTAGTTACCAAAACCAAATTTTTCAAGATAGCTTTTCATCAGTTCTGGCCCTAGGCCTTCAATATTTTCATAACCACCAGCTATAGCATAGAAAAATGTATTTACTGATTCAGCGATTGCTTTAATTACATTCGTAACGCCGTGCCCACCACTTTTCCAATCTGGAAAAGTCCATTTTCCTATCTTGATACCGCCGGTTGAGTTTACAGTTGTTTTTTCTGTAATTGTTTTTTCTTCGAGTGCCGCAGCAGCAATATATGGTTTGATTGTTGAGCCAGATGGGTATTCACCAGAAATTACTCTATTTAATAAAGGGCTATTTTCGTTAGATATTAGTTTAGAATAATCCTTCTCTGAGATACCTTTGGCAAACAGGTTATTATCATAAGTAGGTAAGCTGACAAAAGCCAGTACTTCTCCGTTCTGAGGGTTTATGGCAACAGCAGAAGCCTTTTTAACCTTGGCTCTATCCATCTGTCGTGTTAGCTCTTGTACAAGCTTTTTTTGTAACTCAAAATCTATCGACAACATTAGGTTGTCTCCCAATATTGGCTCTTCTTGACCATATGTTCTTATAATCTCTCCGCTGGAATCAACTTCGATTCGTTCCTTGCCATCCTTCCCTTTTAGAATATCCTCATAAGTAGCTTCTAAACCGGATTTGCCGATATAGTCGGTCATTATATAATCCAAATTTTGGGCCAACTCTTCCTCGGAGATTCTCCCAACATAACCCAAAACATGCGATAACAAACCGTTATCAAGATATTCTCTTATAGGGTTAATACCAACATAAAAGCCTTTCAACTCTACTTGACGAGATTCAAAAATTAATGAAGTGTCTCTGGTGACAGTTTTTGAGATCAAGAGAGGTTGAGTATAATAAAGGCCCTTTTCTTCGGCTTTTTCTTTGATAAAACTCTCTTTTAGCTTAATAGTTTCGGCCAATCTTTTATATATCTTCTCTCTTTCGGACTCGTTACGAGGTAAGTCGTTAGGGATAACGGTTACTTCATAATTAGGGATATTTTTAACCAGAGGTTTTTTGTTTTTGTCGTAAAACAAACCCCGTGGAGCTCTAATTGTCAGGACACGAAAACGATTTTCCTGAGCTTGGTTAAAACTCTCTTGACCATTAACGATTTGAAGGTAGAAGGCCCGACCAAACAGAGCAAAAAACAATACAGATACAGCTATAAAAAAAGAGTAAAACCTTGATTGTGATTTTTCTTCTTCGACATTGGGAGCTTCCTTATCAGAGGGCAACACCCCAAATAGCCATCGTTCATTCTTTGAATATTTACTCGAATTAACGTGGCTTGTTTTAGCATCTACTCCAATTAAGGATTTGAATATGTTGCGTCTTTTTCTCATCGTAATTTTAGTTTATTTTCCAATACTTTAACCTTCTCAAAATACCAAATTATTGCAAAATATAGTAGTAGCGCCCATAGCATGTTTACGAAAAAAGTTTTAACGAATGGAACTAGCAGACTCAAAGGCTTAAAAGCAACATCACCAAAAAAAAGCACTGCCACTTGGCCCAAGAACATCGCCAGCAGGCCAAAAGATACAAACGAAAAATAACCGATTAACGTCATCTCCTTCATCCCCTCCTGGTAAAAGATTCTTACCAAAGAGGCAATAGCCAAAAAAAGAATTAGATAAAAACCAAAAGGGGTAGCGGAAAAAAAATCATAAATCAGGCCTGCTAAGACAGACAGCAGTATTGGCTCAAAACCCTTTCTGAAATATGTCAAACTCGTTACATAAAATAATGGCAATATTGGAGTAACGTTAAAAAGGGCGATATTGTTAAGAAATGTTAATGACAGTATCGATAAGATAATAGTTATAAATATGTTTAAAAAATATATCATTTAGTTTTTTATAAACAAAACCCTTAAAACATTACCCAAATTTGCCTGAGGTCTAATACTTGCGGTTATAAATAGAGAATTTTCTTTTGAATCAATATTTTCTATTTTACCAATAATAATACCTCTGGGTATCTCACCGCCTAAACCGGAGGTGATTACTATATCTCCAATACTTACCTTCTCTCCCTGCGGTATTTTTTCCATTGATAGGCCGGAGCCTAGCTCACCTCTGGCCAATCCATTTGTGTTTGTATTTTGAATTGATACTGGAATAGCTGAGGTGGGGTCAGTTATTAGAATAATTTTGGTGTAATTGTCGCCTACCTCATAAGCCCTACCTATTAAATATCCCTCAGAGACAGCTGCCATTCCAACTTCGATGCCGTCTTTTTTGCCCTTGTAAACAGTGACCATCCCTCTTACATTGGCAGGATCATAGGCCATGACCGTAGCCGGTATATATTCAAACCCTGATTTTTCAACAAAATCCAAATCGTGTCTAAGACTTTTGTTCTCGCTTTGAACTTCATTGAGTCTTGCCACTTCGGCTCGAAGCTCATTAACCTCACTCGAAAGCTGAGCATTTTCCTCTTGTAAATTACTAATATTAAAGATACTAGAAAAAAAGTTTTCAAAATTAGAACCAACATCGGAAAAATATGAACCGATTGGAGAAATTAAAACAGTGACAGCATTTTTTGCTCCGTCTAGAAATCCTTTTGAATTAGCAAAAACAAGCATACCGGCAAATAGGATTATCGTCATAACGATTGATAATTTTTTTTGCAAGACTCCTCCTTAAACTTTTGGTGATTTTTCGTGTTGGGTGGTGACCAAAACTTCCTTTAACTTATCGATATCTTCAAGCACTAGACCAGCCCCTCTGACAACACAAGTTAATGGATCGTCGGCAACATGGACCGGCATTTTTGTTGATAGAGAAACTAATCGATCAAGACCTCTAAGCATTGCCCCTCCACCAGCAAGCATAATCCCTTTATCCATAATATCAGCTACAAGTTCCGGTGGTGTCTCTTCGACAGTCATCTTTATTGCATCTACAATTGAGGCTACCGATTTACTTAAAGCTCCTCTTATTTGATCAGAATCTACTTGAACCGCCTTCGGTAAACCAGTTACAAGATCACGACCTCGCATTGTTGCTGTAAGCTTCTTTTCGATATGATATGCAGATCCAATCTTTATCTTTATATCCTCGGCAGTTCTTTCACCAAGCATTAGATTGTATTCATCTCTTGCAAATTGAATAATGTCTTCATTAAGCTCGTCACCAGCAATTCTTAATGATCTGGCAGCCACTATACCGCCAAGAGAAATTACAGCTACTTCGGTAGTTCCACCACCGATATCAACAATCATTGAACCAGCTGCTTCCTGAACTGGCAATCGTGAACCGATAGCAGCGGCCATTGGTTCCTCAATTAAAAAAGCCTGACGAGCTCCGGCATTTAAAGTTGCGTCTTCAACAGCTCTTTTTTCGACCTCTGTAACACCAGAAGGAATCCCAACAACAACCCTTGGACGAGGTAATAATGAAAAAGTTTCTTTATGGACCTTTTCGATAAAATATTTAAGCATGTATTCTGTGGTCTCAAAATCTGAAACCACGCCATCAACCAGTGGCCTATTGGCAACAATATTGGCCGGAGTTCTTCCTACCATTGCCTTAGCATCATCACCAACCGCCAAGACTTGTCGAATTTTTGTGTTCATTGCCACTACCGAAGGTTCGTTTATAACTATTCCCTTGCCTTTAACGTATACCAAGGTGTTGGCTGTTCCTAAGTCTACCCCAATATCGTGGGAAAAATATCCAAAAATTTTATTTAACATCTATTTCCTTCTTAAATATTCTTTAAGCGTCAATAACTCTTCTTTACTTTTAGTTCTACTCTTTAACTCAATTTTGCCAGATTCTACTGTACTCTCAGAAACAATAATCCTTTCAGGGAAACCTAGAAGATCAGAGTCTGCCAGTTTTACACCGGCACTTTCATCACGATCATCCCAAAGTACACTGGTACCAGCTGCCAAAAGCTCTTGATAAATTTTGTTTGCATCCTTTTTTGTTCTTCCGATATTTATAAGATAAACATCATAGGGAGCTATATCGACAGGCCAGACGATGCCTTTTTCGTCATGGTAGCGCTCGACGATAGTTGCCATTAGCCTACCTAACCCAATACCATAACAGCCCATTTGAATCATTTTTTGTTGATTGTTTTCGTCAACATAGTTTAAATTAAATGATTTAGAGAATTTATCTTTAAGTTTAAATATATTCCCAACTTCGATTGCTTTTTTTTCGTTAAGCTTTTTGTTGCCACATTCCGGACATTGATGCTGACTTTTGATAATTTCTTTATTGATAGCTACTCGACATTTATCACAAAGATAAATTGTATCTTCTCCGGTCTCACAAATTGTTTGAAATTCATGTGAATATTTTGAAAATGAACCACCAGAAGCATAAGTAAGAACGGTATCACTTTCAAGACCACAACGATTGAATATGTTGATATATGCTTTTTTCATTACTTCATAGTATCGGTCAAGATCATCAGTATCAGTATGGAAGGAATAGAGATCTTTCATCATAAATTCTCGGGTTCGTAGCAATCCTGACTTTGGCCTTGCCTCATCTCGAAATTTATTTTGAATTTGAAACACATACTTCGGTAAATCTTTGTAGGATATTAGGAACCTTTTAGCCAAAGGAGTGACTACTTCTTCATGAGTCGGTCCCAGAGCCATCTCATCACCAGATATTCCGCCAATTACTTTGTACAAGACTTCCATACTTTGCCAACGGCCGGTTTTTTCCCAGTTTGATCTAGGGTGTAGGGTAGGCATAAAAATTTCTTGACCACCAACAGCAATCATCTCTTCCCTAATAATCTCTTCTATCTTTTTGTAAACACGCCAACCAAGTGGTAAAAAGGTATAGACACCAGCTGAAAGCTGGTCTATATAGCCACCCTTTATCAAAAGTTCAGCGCTAACACTATCAAAATTACCGCTAACGCCCCTTTTGGTTTTGGAAAAAAGTTCAGATACAAGCATAATTTCCTCTATTTAAATATTCCAAGACGGCCAATATCGCCCCAGGTGACAACAACAACCAATAATAATAATAACGCAAAACCGATAAAATTGATAACGTCCTTTATCTTACTTGGAATCTCCCTACCAAATAGTTTCTCTAATCCCAAAAAAGCAATATGGCCACCATCTAAGGCCGGAAAAGGTAAAATATTGAAAGCTCCAAGAATAATATTTAATACGATAATTATTTGGACCAGAGCCATAAATCCTAGTTGAGCAGCTGCTCCAGTTAGCTGAGCGATGGCTACCGGGCCACCAACATTTTCGCTGACTTTAAAACTTAAAAACAATGTCTTTATAAAGTCTCCAATTCCTTCAAAAGATAACTTAACAATTCTACCGAGTTCACTTGCAGCTACAATAGGAGCTAAATACCATTTGGTTTTAATTTTCCCCTGAGTTTCAAGTACAACACCAATCCTTTCAGCTTCAACGCTTTCTTCACCAACTGTAATCGTATCTTGATATGTTTTTAAATGCTTTTCTAGCAGTTGACCATCTCTCTCGATAACTATATTGAGTTCTTTGTCATCATCAGCTTGAACTATTGCAAAAACACTTTGATGCAAAAAGACTTCTTCACCTTCAATACTAATAATTTCATCACCTGAAACTATCCCCTCAAGCTCTGCTGGACTATCTTTTTCGACTTCTTTTATTACAACTTTTTGAGTATTTTCAACATTTTTGTGTTCCCACATTCCTCCAATAATAGTTTGACCACCAAAACCATAAAAAAGGATCAAAAGAAGATAGGCAAATATAATATTAAAAGTCACTCCGGCAGCGAATATAGTTGCTCTTTGCCATGGCTTTTTGTTTAAAAGATTCTTAGGTGAATCATCCTTTTTGCCATCTTCACCATATAGTCTTACGTAACCACCAATAGGTATTAGATTGAGAGCGTAGGTAGTCTCCCCTATTTTCTTCGCAAAAATTCTAGGCGGTATCCCTATGCCAAACTCTTCAACCCTAATACCAAACTTCTTAGCTATCAGAAAGTGACCTAACTCATGAGCCAGGACTACAAGACCGAATACAAATATAAAAGCCAAAATAGTAATAATCATTATTCCTCCCACCATTTTTTGCTAGGTATTAGAGTCCTATTGATACTGAGCAAAGTTTCTTTTTGTTGGTTTGAAAGAGATAATTTTTCGATGGCTCTATTGGAAAGCTCTATTTTTTCAATCATTTTCTCCCAAACATAATCATGGGCTCCATTTTTTGTAAGTAATTCTTTTATCCTATTAACCTCTTTGTTTTCCAGTTCGCCTGGTTGACTGTAAATATCCTCTAAGTCTTTTTTGTCTGAATCACCAAGCTTATTGTGAAGATAAATCACCGGTAATGTTTTTTTCTTCTCTGACAAATCCTTTGCTTCGTTTTTACCTGTATTTTCGGCTTTACCCCAAATTGATATCAAATCATCAGAAAGTTGATAAGCCAAGCCTAGATTTACTCCGTAATCCCAAAGGGTCTGGTTCTCAGCATCCTTCAATTCGGCGACAAGACCAGCAGCTTTAGTGGAAACCCCTACCAAAGTCGCTGACTTTTTGTAAATCATATCCATATAATTGTCACTGGTTACATAAGGGTTATTAAGGCTAGACTCCGCCAATTTAATATCCATATGCTGGCCTTCAGCAACCTTTAAATAATTTTCATAAAGTAATTCCTGAACTTTTAAGCCTTTTTTGGGGTTTGTTTTTAGATATTTTAAAAGCTCGATGTAACAAAGAGCCAATTGAGCATCACCGGTATTAATAGCTTGATTCAGACCCCAGAGCTTCCAAACAGTAGGTCGACCTCGTCTAAGCTCGTCGTTATCCTCGATATCGTCATGAATAAGGGTGAAATTATGGAATATTTCAATAGAAGTTGCCACAGGTAAAGCTTGACTCAAAACATTGTAATAATCAGCTAATAACAAGCAGGTACCAGATCTAAATCGTTTGCCAGCATATTCTTCAATTTTGTTTAGCTTTTCATCTCGATAACCCAAAAAATATTCCATTGTTCGATACATCTGATGATTTTCTTGATTTTCAAGCAGACCCCCGATTTCGCTATCGATAATTGGTACATATTTATCAAAAATTTGCAGTACTGCTTCCGGTTTCTTCATATTATTTTCCGAAATTCCTTTTTGCTTTTACGTAATATTCTAACGCCTTTTTGAATTCTTGGCTATTAAAATCAGGCCAATTCTTATCAGTAAAATACAATTCCGCATAATATGATTGCCAGAGCATAAAACCAGAAAGACGCTTTTCACCTGATGTCCTAACTATTAAATCCAAATCCGGTTGACCTGACTCGTAAATATATTCAGAGAACTTTTCTTCCGATATATCTGAAATTGGGATGTTATCGGCAACAATATTTTTAGTGGCATCTACTATTTCTGCCCGGCCACCATATGATACAGCCACGTTTAAAATTAGCTTTCGACCGTTTTTGGTAGCTTCCTCGGCTGATTTAAAGGCAAATTTAACAGCCTCCGGAAAATCGTCTAGCCGTCCGATAAAGTTAAGCCGAACCCCCAAGCTTTTTAACTTATCAACTCTTTTCTTAATACTTACTTCAAAAAGAGTCATTAAGAGATCTCTTTGATCTTGGGGACGTCGCCAGTTTTCGGTCGAAAAGGCATAGACCGTCATATACTTTATCCCTGATTCGAGGCAATTTTCGATAGTCAGAGCTAATGCCTCGGCTCCAGCTAAATAACCCTCTTTTAATGTTTTGTTATTAGATTTAGCCCAATGACGATTACCATCCATAATAAATCCGACATGTGTCGGAATAGTATTTTTGTGGGTATCGTTCAAGTTTAGACCTCCGACAGTTCTTTTTCTTTAGCCGAAAGAATATCCTCTATTTCTTTATTGAATTTATCGACTTCTTTTTGTATCTCTTCTTCTCGACGATACATTTCATCTTCGGATATCTCGCCATCTGTTTTAGCTTTTTTGGTTTCTTCCCAAACGCTTTGGCGAAAATTTCGGATTGCAATTTTTGCTTCTTCGGCTTTTTCCTTAGCTAATTTTTTGTATTCATTCCTTCGCTCTTCGGTAAGATCAGGAATATTAACATGAATAGCATCACCAGAATTAACGACTGATAGCGATAACTCACCTTCCCTTAGAGTTGATTCAATTTGGCTTAAATTACCTTTATCCCAAGGTTGTATTGAAAGTGATTTTGCATCAGTCACAGCAATGTTAGCAATCTGTTTAAGTGGCATCTTCGAACCATAAACATCTACAAGGATATCATCGACCAAGCCAGTATGGGCTCGGCCTGTTCTGAGATTGGCCAATTCGTCACGTAAATATTCAAGTGATTTATTAGCACCTTCTTTAAATTTTTCTAGATAGTCCATTACTTCCTGCCAATTTCGAATCTAGCAATTCGACTAATTTTAATATTTTCACCAATTGAGGCAATCTTTTCATTTAAAAGATCCTCAACAGTAATTTTATCATCCTTGATGTATGTTTGTTTCAAAAGGCACAACTCTTGATAAAGTTTTTCTATCTTTCCTTCGGCTATTTTTTCAGCAATATCATTAGGCTTCCCTTCATCAAGGGCTTTCTTAATCTCTAAATCCTTTTCTTTCTCTACTAGCTCGACCGGAACATCTTCAGGTGAAATATATTCCGGGGCAGTTGCCGCTACCTGCATGGCAATCTCATTAGCAAAAGCTTGAAAATCTGAATTCTTAGCCACAAAGTCAGTCTCGGAATTTAATTCAACCATGGCTCCTATCCTACCACCATGAGAATAGGTAGCGATAAAGCCTTCACTAGCTTCTTTATCGGCTCTTTTTGCGCTTATCTTAGCTCCTTTTTGACGTAATAATTCAAGAGCTTTATCAAAATCTCCCTTAGCTTCTTCAAGAGCTTTTTTGCAATCAAGCATTCCGGCTCCGGTTTGCTTTCTTAGCTTCACAATACTTTCAGTAGTTACCGTCATTTCTCCTCCTGTTGTTTTTTCTTTGTTTTATCGGTATCTTGTTCTTCAACTTTCGATTTTAGTATTTTATCTTCCTCAATCTTTTTAGGTTTTGTAACTGCACTAGTAATTTTACTAACAATATATTGGATTGATTTTACTGCATCATCATTTCCGGGTATTACATATTCAATGTCTGGTGTAGCATTACTATCAGCAACTCCGATAACCGGAATTCCTGCCTTTTTGGCTTCCCTGATCGCAATTCTTTCTTTTACTATATCAGAAACAAATATTGCCTCAGGAAGTTTCCGCATATCCTTAACACCACCAAAAACCTCACTTAGTTTGGTAATCTCCTTTTTGATATCAACCTTTTCCTTTTTTGTCAGACCAGAACCTTCATTGGCTATCTTTTCCTCTAACTCTTCAAGGTACTTTAATCTTTTGACGATTGTTTGAAAATTAGTAAGCATACCACCTGGCCATCTATCGGTAAGGTAAGGCATTTCAACCTTCTCGGCCGCTTCTTTTACAATAGCCTTTACTTGATTTTTGGTGCCAACAAATAGTATTTTTCCACCTTTTGCCGTTAGACTCTCAACAAACGTAATTGCCGCTTCTAACCTTTCTTTTGTCTTTGTTAAGTCAAAAATATGAACGCCGTTTCTTTCGGTATATATAAAAGACCGCATTTGGGGATTCCAACGGTCCTTTTTATGACCAAAATGCACACCGGCTTCCAGCATTTCTTTAAGGTCTACTTTTTCCATCTGATTGTCTCCTTTTTTGCCTCCGCTATCATCACTTACGCACTGCCCACTTGGGGAGGAAGTGCTGTATCCAATAGCGTGTGAAATTAATAATACGCAAAGAAGATTTTAGGGGAAAAAAAGAAAGATGTCAAGAAGGATAAAATTATTGCCAAAACATATTTTTCTTGATATGATATTTCGGCATGAAAAAAGACATTCATCCAAAATATAAAAAAACAAAAATCGTTTGCGCTTGTGGCAACGAGTTTGAAACCCGCTCTACGGTTTTCCCAGAAATAAAAGTAGAACTATGTTCGTTGTGTCATCCTTTCTATACCGGTAAACAAAAGTTTGTCGATACCGCAGGTAGAGTTGACAAATTCCAGGCCAGAATGGAAGCAGCTAAAGCTAAAAAGGCAGAAAAAGACAAGAACAAAGGGAAAAGCCTAGAAGAAAAACAAGTTAAGGATAATAAAGAAGTTTTGAAGAATATAAAAAGAGATATTACCGAGAAACCCGAAATTGTAACCCAAAAGATGTCAAGCGACGAAGAACTAGCCGCTGCTTCTGAGCTAAGAGAACAAAAAGACGATAAATAACTACATACAAGAAAACTCCCTTTTCAATATTATTACGGGAGTTTTTTGTTACAATAAGGTATAGATGTTAGAAAAATACGAAACATACAAAAGAAAACTTGACACGCTTGATGTTAGATTGCAGGACCCAAGCATTGTTTCTGATCCTGGGAAAATGGCCAAGATCGGAAAAGAACATGCCGAAATCTCACAAATTGTTAAGGAATTCGAGACTTTAAAGAAGATTCAAGACCAAATAGAGGAAGCTAAGGCCATTGTTCGTTCCGGTGACCCAGAATTAACTCCGATGGCTGAAGAAGAATTAGCAACGCTCGAAAAGTTAAAAGCAGAGCAGAAAAACCGAATTGAACTTGCTTTGGTGCCCAAGGATCCAAATGATGATAAAAACGTTATCATTGAAATTAGAGCTGGAGCTGGTGGCGAAGAAGCGGCTCTTTTTGCCGCTGAATTATTTAGAATGTACTCAAAATATGCTGAAAAGCATGGTTACAGAGTAGAAACAATGAACTCATCCTTATCAGAGACAGGCGGCTTAAAAGAAATTATTGCCGAAATAAACGGGAGTGGAGCTTTTAGCAACCTTAAATATGAATCAGGTGTTCATCGCGTTCAAAGAGTTCCCGAAACCGAATCCCAAGGTCGAGTGCACACTTCAACCGTTACTGTTGCTGTTTTGCCGGAAGCCGAAGAGGTTGATATCAAGATCGAACCAGCCGATATCCGGATTGATGTATATCGCTCATCCGGCCCTG
>DDHN01000003.1:19180-38829 GCA_002338125.1 Patescibacteria group bacterium UBA1875
CGGTCAAAGTGTAAACACCACTGATAGTGCCGTCAGAATAACTCATAACCCTACGGGGCTTGTAGTTAGTTGTCAAGATGAAAAATCTCAGCTTAAAAACAAAGATAAAGCAATGAAGATTCTTCGTTCTCGCTTATACGAACTTAAACAAGAAGAAGAGGCTAAAAAACGCGGCGATGCCCGTAAGGCACAAATTGGAACTGGGGATAGGTCAGAAAAAATTCGAACATATAACTTCCCTCAGGATCGGGTGACCGATCATAGAATCAAATATTCTACCTCTAACCTCCCCAAGTTTATGGATGGAGAGATTGACGAGATGATTGGGAAGCTAAAGGCAGTTGAGCAAGAAAAAAAACTGCAAGAAAATTAATACTAAATTATTCTACGGTCACGCTTTTTGCTAGATTTCTTGGCTTATCAACATCTAGCCCCTTGGCCGAAGCAACGTAATAAGCGAATAATTGGAGCGGGATAACCGATAGTATCGGCGTTAGCATTTCAAGGGTTTTAGGGATGTAGAAGACATCTGTTACTAGCTTTTTGATAACTTTATCTCCTTCGGTAGCAATGGCAACTATTTTACCGTTTCTAGCTTTTATCTCTTCAATATTTGAGACATTCTTATCGTAGACACTGTCTTTTGGGCAAATAGCAACGGTTGGGAAATCTTTATCAATCATCGCAATTGGACCGTGCTTCATCTCCCCAGCCGCATATCCCTCAGCGTGAATATAGGATATCTCTTTTAGTTTAAGAGCTCCTTCTTCGGCTACCGGAAAATTATACTTCCGGCCAAGATACATAAAGTCCCGGTAATCTTTGTATTTTGCTGCTATCTTTTTAAGTTCACTTTTTTTGGCTAGTATTTTTTCAATTAACCCTGGAAGCTTTTCAAGCTCTTCGGTTATTCTTTTCCCGGTAACAAGCGACATATCTCTTTCTCTTCCTAAAAGAATCGTCAGGAGGGCCAAAACCGTCATCTGCGAGACCATTGCCTTCGTGGAGGCAACTGCAATTTCTGGCCCGGCATGATTATATATTCCAGCATCAGTCTCCCTAGCGATAGTCGAACCAACAACGTTAACAATCCCAAGAGTAACAGCTTCTTTCTCTTTCGCCTCTCTTATAGCCGCTAAGGTATCAGCTGTTTCACCGGATTGAGAGATGGCTAGTACTGCTACTTTATTTGACAGTAGAGGTTTTCGATATCTAAATTCCGATGCATATTCAACCTCCACTGGAATCCCGGCATATTCTTCAAGCATATATTCTCCAACTAGCCCAGCGAGTCTAGCTGTGCCACAAGCCACGATTATAATGCGCTCAATGTCTCGTAACTTATCAGAAATCTCTTTTAAACCCCCTAGACGAACATTCCCATCAGTTGTCAGCAATCTACCTTTTGTAGAGTCAACAACAACCTGAGGCTGCTCCATAATTTCCTTTAACATATAGTGGGGGTGACCGCTCTTTTGGGACTGTTCAAGAGTCATCTCAATTTCAGCAATCTCGGCCCTAACGGCATCACCGTTAAGACGAGTAATAGAAATACCTTCAGAGGTAGCAACTACTATTTCTCCATCATTCAAATAGATTACTTGCTTAGTATATCCCAGGATAGCCGAAACATCAGAAGCAAAAAAATTCTCGTTATTACCGACACCAATTATGAGGGGGCTACCCATCCTAGCAGCCACAATCTTTTCCGGTTCATCGCTTGATATAACACAAATTCCGTAAGCCCCAACAACTTCTGATAAAGCCAACTTAACTGCTTCTTCCAAACTTTCTTGATAATACTCCTCAATCAGGTGGACCAAAACCTCAGTATCGGTTTCTGAAACAAACTTATGACCTTTTTTGGTAAGGTCTTTTTTTAGTTCTTGATAATTCTCTATGATTCCGTTATGGACAAGGGCAATTTTACCGTTACAGGAAATATGGGGATGAGCATTAATGGTTGAGGGCTTGCCATGAGTTGCCCAACGGGTATGAGCAATTCCACAAGTACCTAAAAAGCTTTTTTCGGTTATCTTTTTTCCTAAGTTTACAATCCGGCCAACCTCTTTAACAACTTCAACTTTGTTATCTCCGGGAAGAGCAATGCCAGATGAATCATAACCCCGATATTCAAGGCGACTCAGACCCTCAATTAAAATATCTTTTGCATTTTTATTACCAATGTAGCCAACGATACCACACATATGCCTCCTTTTACTTAGAGGTTTATTATATCAAATATATCTAAAATTTCTTTCTCCCCATTCCTGACACTACTTGCTTTAAGTTCCGACCTAAAAGAACTCCTCTTGTAATGCAATCCTCTCCGTAGCGGTTGTTTACCACATCAATGGTAGTAAGAATCTTTTCATTTTCCTTATCTTCCAGCAAGAAACTTACCGGGACATATTCTTTTTTTGCTACTTTCCCCGCATAAACCCCAATTGCCCTAACGGCTCTTTTAATGCCAAGTTGGGATAAGAGTTCAAGCCCGTAACGAGACATGACCATTCCGTCTTGGGTAAAATAACCGATTCTTTTTCTTTTCCCAGTTCCACTAAAGTCATTGAAACGAAGCCAGATCCCTATTTCCCAGGCAAAGTAGCCCTCATCCCGGAGCTTTTTTGCGACTTTTTCAAAGAGAAACAATATTTGGCATTCAATTTCCGAAGCCGAAAAGACATCCCTATTTAACGTCCGGGAACAAGAAAAGGATTTGGCATCAGCCTGATTGTGATACGAGGTAACAGGAGAAGAATCAACCCCGAAACTCATCTTTTTAAGGTTCCGAGCCGAAACAAGCCCGAATTCACGGGCAAGTAAGTATTCCGGATATTCCCTTAACTCTTTAGTAGTTTTTATTCCAATTGCCCGAAGACGCTTAAATATCCTATTTCCAATCCCACAAAAATCTGGTAGAGGAGTTGCAAGCAATATTTCATCCTTATTTTGCGGAGTTATATTGACCAGGCCGTCGGGCTTCTGAGAATCGCTCCCAAGCTTTGCCAGGAACTTGTTTTCGGCAATACCTACGGAGCAGGAGATAAAGGAACCTATTTCTTCCCTGATTCTCCTTTTAATCTCCAAGGCTATCGTTTCGGCACCATTAAATAGATGTTCCGTATCGGTTACATCAAGAAAGGCCTCATCGATTGAAAAGATTTCAACCAGATTGGTATATGATTCAAATATTTCAATAAACCTCCGGGTAACATCCGAATATTTTCTTGGCTCCCCGTGAACTATTACAAGATCGGGGCATTTAATCTTTGCCTCAGATAGCCGGTCCCCTGTCTTAACCCCCTGCTTCTTGGCCTCAACGGAAGAAGCCACTATAATCGTCCTTTTGGCTTTACTGCCAAGGACGGCTACCGGTTTACCGCGAAGCCGGGGGTTGGCTTGCTGCTCTACCGTAGCAAAGTAGGAATTCATATCAATGTGCAGAATACGGCGCATTATTCAACCCAAGCTTCTTCAATAGTCCATAAAAGGGACTCATTATTGTATTTAAGTTTTAAAGTATTACCCTTATCGGTTTCCACGGCAAAGAAGTAGTTTAGAGAGCTACCTTCCCGTTCTTTATATGAAAGGGAAACGGAAGAAACTAAAATGTTTCTCCCCTTCCATTTAATGGCTTTAGGGGTAACGCTTCCGGCAGAGAAAGCAGCCAGGACTATTACTTTTTCACCGATTACTTCATACATTAATACCAATGTAGAGGAAAAGAGTGGGAGATTCTAGTAGACAAAAGAGAGGAAATAATTCGATTAAAAGTATAAAATTTATTAACATACAGTCAATATAATTCGCTTTTATCGTTAGATCAGGCAAATCAATATTACCCACTTTAATCTGATCTATTAAGTATCCTAAATCATAAGTCTTATGCCCAAAGGTAGAATTTATGCCTGCATTATACCCCTCCCCCTCCCAAAAATAAACCTCTTGCGCTTTCCTAAACTAACCATTACAATTACATAAACTAATCATAAGGGGGAACATGAACTTATCATATATCATAATGGGCCTTCTTGGCGGTATTTTACGTGGCCTTGTTGGCTATACCAAATATTTGACAGCTTACAAAAAAGTAAAATTTAATCTTCTTTATTTCTCTATAACCATCGGCATCTCCGCTCTTGTTGGGGGAATCTCCGGCTATCTTTTTGAAAATATTATGGCAGGTATGGTAATGAATAATTTTTATGCCTTTATAGCTGGCTATGCCGGAGGCGACTTTATAGAAAACGCTTTTAGAATAATTTTTAAAAAACCAACGCTCTTTAAACTCCCGGAAGTCCTAGAAAAGAGCTTGGAGCAAGTAAACAAATAGAGGGAACATGGCAAAAATAAGATGTTCAAACTGCGAAAAGTCTGTAAATTACCGAGAGAAAACCGGTAAAGTATATACAACAAAAATATGTAAAGCTACCGGTGAGAAAATTATTGGTAAGGTTTTCTATGATATTAGAAAATGTAATGAATTCCTGCCGAGAAGAGAATATGTGGAACAATACGAAAATGTCTTTGATAAAGCGGTTGAGATGATTGAAAAAGGTAAAAGAGTAAAAGATATTATAGATCCGTTATAGTGAAAAGATGGGGCCCAAACACAACTAAGTGCCTGGGCCCAATAGGTGCTAGCGATGCCAACCAAATGCATCCAGGTCAATTACCCCAGTGACTGACACCGAGACAACATGCTCGTAAGGGAGGGCTTCTTTGATGAGGTCCTCAACAGACATCGGTGAGACTTCGTAAATCTCGTTGGTGTTGATGAAGATGTCAGAGACAAGATGAAGCTCAATTGCAACATCATGCTTGCCTCTACTATCGACATAGAGCTCTTTAATGTTCGATACGCCAACCCAGCGCTCTATCTGGTCTCTGACAACTTCCTTGTCATCTGGATTGCAGAAGACTCGGTAGTGAAGAGGGCCCTGAGTGTCCAGGACAACCTCGTAAGTAACTTCATACCGATGAGGCCTACCAACAAGACTCCTGCCTGCCTTAGCGGTCGAGTTATTCAGCTCCATCTCCGTCACCCCCTATCAGGATTTTCGAAGTTGACATACAAACACGAGAAACAGAATTCTCCATCTCCATAGACATCGTGGCCGGTCATGAAGACCGTTTTTTGCCACGAAATGTCTGACAGTACACCACAAGAGGCACACCGCGCTGCCCCGATTATAGTAGCGATATTGCCGAGAAAACGATAGGTTTTATGATGGAATTCATCTGGACAATTTTCAAGGTCCGGTGCTGAACCAAGCTTACGATGACACCTGAGGCATGTCAGACCACCAAGCCGGTTTAGGGTCTCGATCAGGGACTGCTTATTCCTCGATTCAAGATCAAGTGCCAAATCATGCATCTTCATCACTCTCCCTAAAAGGTACAAGACAAAAGGTACCCTTAGGTACCCTCACTGACAATTTTATTTTATCAAACTTTCTATTTATCTGAAAGTTAATTAATGTTAAGATATCTTTATGAAAATACTGGGGGATAAAAAGAGTAAAAAAACGACTCTTTTTTGTTTTACCCCAGAAGTAATGGTTGCCACATTTGTTATAGAGATAGCTCTTGCAATCTACACCTTTATTAAAGCCCGAACTACTAAATTTGGTCGAGTCGCTACTTATACTTTGATTTTTTTAGCTATTTTCCAATTGGCCGAATTCCAAATATGTCGGGGTAGCAATCCCCTTTTATGGTCAAGGGTTGGACTTTTGGCTATTACAATTTTACCGGTTTTAGGAATTTACCTTATTTCGCTTTTAAATAAAAGAACTTGGCTCCACTACCTTGGCTATATTTTATCTGCCGGCTTTGCCCTTTATTTCGTACTTGTACCAAAAGCAATTGATGGAGCGGCTTGTGGTGGAAATTACGTTATCTTTAATGCTCCCCAAGGATTGTTTAACTTTTACGGTTTTTATTATTTCGGTTTTTTGTTATTGGCTATTTGGGAATCATTTCATCGCTTAGTTGAAGATAAGAAAAATATGATTTTAAGAAAAATTCTTTTTTGGTTTATAATCGGCTATCTTTCTTTCATTCTACCCTTAACGATTGTCTACACACTTATTGTAAGTACCAGAGTAGCTATCGCTTCCATTATGTGCGGCTTTGCAATTATCTTTGCCTTTATACTTGCTCTAAAAATAGTCCCTCTTTATCTGCGATTAGACAAGAAAAAGAATAAATAAACAAAACATAGGAAACCCGCGCTTTTTGCAGGTTTCCAGCTGCACTAACGCGGGCTATTCATACCGTTCATCAATTGGGATATAGTTGCCGGTAGCCAAGACTTCTGAGATGCCCCCGACAATGATCGAAAACACGATACTCAATTCCTGGAAGAAATGCTCGATTGGTTCAGCATCAAACTCAGTAAGCATTTCGTCCAGGTCAAATTTGTGTAGGAATCGAATATCACTTATTGAGCCTTCAACCGACCGATACCATTCATCAAGGCTGTGGTAGTCGGCAAACATCGCTTCTTCTAGGAAGTAGTCACCGGCATCCTCGAAAATTAGAGTCAGAAGTGTATCTTCATCACTTGTGATACACAAACCTCCAGATGCTACCTCCAAGCCTTTCTCCATGGAGTTGATGAACCGTTCAATCTTCTCTGGATCATGGCACCAGTCACCCCAAAATGTCGCATCTCTGAGGGCGACCCGTACAAAATGCTCCCGATTGTTCATCTCAATAAGATGCTCACGATAGCAATCTGACATGACAATCTCTCCCTCCGATAAGTAGGTTATAGGGTGCTGGACATGCTTGTCCGTAATATATGGATATTATAATTTAAAGTTTGAAAATTTTAAAGTTATTTACTCTCAGCCAAAACAATAGTCGCTGTTTTCTCTTTTCCATCTCTGAGATAAGTAAGAGTAACTTCATCTCCCGGTGCAAAATTTGAGAGAACGGATATCAAGGACTGTCCCTGAGTCAACTCATAGTCAGCGATCTTTGTAATAATATCACCTTCCGTAAGACCGGCTTTAGCTGCTGGGGTTCCCGGCAGGACAGCTAAGTCGCTATCATAAGAATAAATCAAGGCACCATAATTTACCGGAAGATTATTCCTCACAGCAAACTCCTTGGTTATATTAATATATCGAACACCAAGCATCGGCCTGACTATTTTTCCTTTTTCTTGTACCGATTTGAAGGCGGTCTTAGCAATATTTATCGGAGTCACAAAACCTATGCCTTCTGCCCCGCTGGCTACTGCCGTATTAATACCAATTACTTGCCCGTCAAGATTTACTAACGGCCCTCCCGAGTTACCAGGGTTAATAGCAGCATCGGTTTGAATCATATTTTCAAGCGTAGTAGTACCACCCGAAAAAGAACTACCGGCCTCAATTGCTCGACCAATAGCTGATACTACTCCCGTTGTCACTGTGTTTTGGAATTGACCAAGTGCATTTCCGATTGCTACAACTCGTTGCCCAATTTTTAGATCATTTGAATCTCCTAGTTTAGCTACTGGAAGATTCTTTGCATCAATCTTTATGAAAGCAATATCAAAGAAAGGGTCCGTAGCAATAACTTCTGCATCATATTCTTTCCCATCGTTAGTAAAAACAGCATACTTAGCATTACTAGCCTCAACAACATGCTTGTTTGTCATTATGAGACCATCGGCAGTGACTATAAAGCCGGTTCCCGAAGATTCAGATTTTTGAATTTCCCCAAAGAAATTTAAGGTTGATTGTTCTGCTGTTATTGATACCACCGACGGAGTAACCTTATCAACTACATCAATTACAGCCGAATTTTCGGTAACGGTAATTTCGGTAACACTATCGTTACCGCCGAGTGGAGCAACACTTCGCTCAAAAAAACCGACTATCGTACCACCAAGTAGGGCCGCTATAAAAGCAGTTAAAATATAGCCAACAAGCGACCTAACAGTAATCTTTCTGAGTGATTTGAGGTTCTTTTTAATATTGATTTTTGGTTTCGGTGTTAAAGTTTTCATACTCCCTCCTTAGTTAGTTTTAGGATTCCACTTAACCTTTTGGAAGCCATTGGGCTGTTATTATTAGAATAACGGTAAAGAAAAGTGAAATTATCGTATATTCCCACAAAATCCGTCTAGACAGAGTTCCTTCGAGTCGATGATGAGAAACTCCCCAGAAAAGATAGAAATAAACTGCTGCTAATATTGCCGGCAAAGGAACCCCTATATTCGTTGCTTTTTCTGTTTGCGGATAAGAAACAATCCAAAAAGATGATAGCCAGACAATTTGAGTTATTAAAAATGAAATAATCAAAGAATAAAGTAAAGGACGCTGATAACCTTGTATCTCAAACAAAAATTCACAGATTACGAAGACAGCTAAAAAGACAATGGCGATTGCGAGTACCTGATAAAGTCTTTCAGTAGTGGCCATATACCACTTCATAGCATCAGAAGTAGCAAAAAATATTGCTAAAACAGAAGCAAGTGTTACAACATTACGCAAAAACAATGAAGGAGTATAGTTACGTTTTAGTCTTGAAGCTACTTGCAAAATGTAATAGACAAAAAATCCGGTTGTTCCAAGCATTAATGCCTGGAAGAAAGGATGAGGCAAAGTATAGGCGAAAATACCCAGCGAAAGAATAAATATAAAGAGAAAAACAATTGCGAACCAATCTTCTTTAAGTCTTGCAATGTTTGGTTTTTCGTTAAAAACCCAAAAAACTGACAACGAGGACAAAAAAGAGACTAGGGTAATTACGACCCAAAAATAAGCTGGTAATCGAAGTGGCAATAAAAGCAGAATAAAAACTGATGAAGCCACTATTAGAGATCTTGCTTTATGTTCCACTTAAAACTCCTAATTTACAGTTGATAGTCTGTCCCAAGTATTATTCTTATCTCATATTTTTGATTCTCGGTAGGTTCAGAAGCTGTAGCCGTAACCCCGAACTTTTCCTCTAATTTCTTAATTGTTTCGGGTTTGGCTCCATTTGTATAATCAATAATCTCCGTCTGCGTATAGTTTCTAGTCTTTGTACCGCCATCTTCAACTATATTATAGCCATCTACCTCCATAGCGTCATAAACCTTGGTATATATCCAAGTACTCCAAGTACCATTCAAAAGTGATACTTTGGCATTTTCCCTTTTAATAGCAACCCCATTGAAGACCCCTTCAAAAAAAGTTTTAATATCATTATAATTTCCCATCCCCGCCGTTGGGACAAGTATATAGCCAGCTGAACCATTGTCGGCAGTCACTAAACCAGTTGTAGGATCAAGATTCTTTTTTATAATCATCGAGCTATCAACACTCTTTACGATTTCATAAAGTCGAGCTATTTCATCCATTTCAAAACTTGTTTTGATATGGTTTCCTAATGCTTCCAAAACAGAAAGCACTCGTCCAGGATTAAAAGCGGTTTCGGTCGATAAAATTTTCTCTTTTATAGCAACTAGCAAGTTCTGTTGCCTTTTGGCTCTAGCAAAATCAGAACCTTCAGCCCCAGAAGCTTTTCGGGATCGGGCATATTTAAGAGCCGTTTTACCATCCATAGTTTGGGTCCCTTCATCGAAGCAAACAGGGTTATAATAAGCTGCCGATGTATATCCGTAATCACAAAACGAGCGTTCAACATCCACAGTTACACCGCCCAAGGCATCAACTATTTTTTCAAGACCGGAAAAATCTACCCTAGCATAGTAATGGATAGGCAAACCAGTAACTGCTTCCACGGTATCAACTGCTTGCTCAGGTCCAGTGCCTTCCTGCTGACTTTCCCCATAAGCATGAGCTGAGTTTATCTTTGCATAGCCGTTTCCTGCAATTTCGACATATGTGTCTCGGGGGATAGAAACCATAGAAACAGCTTTTGTAGTGGTATCATATGAAGTAACAATTATAGTATCCGAAAGTGTATAACCAGAATGCCCCTCATCACCAATTCCAAGCAATAATATGTTTACCCTACCATCGGCTTCGCCTTTCAAAAGTTTACCTTGGGAACCTCCTAGTAAATTCAAAATTCCGGTTTGGCCTGAAAAAACGTCTTTAATAGAATTGTAAGCCCGAATACCAAAATATGCTCCGGCAGCTAATAACACAAAAATAACGGAAGATATAATAATCCTTTTTACTTTCTTACGTTTAGCCGGATTTTTCTCTCGTTTTTTTCTTTTGCTAAATTGGAGCGGTGTTCTACCGCTCTCTTCTTGATTAAATGATTTTTTTCTAAGGACCCCCATCAGAAGAAAATTATACCCTAAAATAGTGTTGCAGGGAAGAATTTTTTTTGCCATAATCAAGAAGATGCAAACCAAAGATAAAGACAAAAACTTAACCGAAAGTGCTGGAAATACAGTTTGGCAAATTGCAAGGACAATTGGAGGCCTTTTATTAGCTCTTATTATAATCAGGTTCTATGTTTTTCAACCTTTTACTATTTCTGGCTCATCAATGGAGCCTTCTTTTTACGATAAAGAGTATATTATTGTTGATGAATTTTCTTATGTATTTGGGAGTCCTAAAAGAGGTGACGTTGTAATTTTCAGGCACCCAGAACCAGCCTGTAACGAACATACTGATAGTAATTATTTTAATCAAATATTTTTTCAAGGACCTTGCAGTAATTATATTAAGAGAGTTGTCGCCCTACCAGGAGAGACTATTGTTATAAAAGAAGGAAAAGTTAACATAAAAAACGAGGAAAACCCTAACGGTTTAGTCCTTCCAGAAGAATATATTTTAGATAATATTCCTACTCTCGGTAATCAGGAAGTAAAACTAGGCAAAGATGAATATTTTGTTCTCGGAGACAACCGCAGCCCAAATGCTTCCTCTGACTCTCGGGAATGGGGCATCCTACCCGAAAATCATATTATTGGAAAAGCCCTAGTAATACTTTTGCCACCTAATAGATTTGGTATAGTAGACTCACCTGAATATTAATATTTATTTACTACCCTTAATTTTGTGATAGATTCGATCAAGTTCCTCGGTCGAAAAATAACTTATCTCTATCTTGCCGCCCTTACTTTTTGGTTTTATAGCAACCTTAGTACCGAGATATTCGTTAAGTTCAGCCGCTAATCCCGTCAAGATAGCGTCTTTATCGGTTTTTACTGCTGTTTGTTTGCCTTTCTTTATCTGTACTGCTTTTTTCTCCGCTTCCCTGACGTTAAGGCCACCCGATAATATTTCTTGGAATAAAAGTTCTCTTTTGACTTCGTTTTCAACAGCCAATAAGGCCTTGGCATGGCCTTCGGTAATAGTTTCTTCTTTTAGAGCTCTTTTCATATCCGTAGGTAAGGTCAATAATCTTAGCTTATTCGCTATAAGTGAGCGAGATTTTCCAACTGTTTCTGCTATTTGCTCTTGACTATATGAAAATTCTTCAGCTAATTTTCGATAGCTTAGAGCCTCTTCAATTGGATTTAGATTGGCTCTCTGAACATTTTCGATAATGGCCATCTCTAATTTCTCATTTTCTTCTACATCTCTAACAATCACTGGAACCTTTGATAGTCCTGCCTTCTTAGCCGCCCTCAGACGTCTTTCCCCAGCAATTAGTTCATAATGATCTCCATTCGAGGTGACTACTAACGGTTGAAGTATCCCGTGTTTTTTGATCGAGGCTGCCAATTCCGCTATCTTAACTTCGTCAAATTCTGTTCTTGGCTGATGCGGATTCACGTCAATCAAATTAATATTAATTTCGTTACTTGCCGAAGGCTCTGTCGATATATCAGAACTTCCGGGAATCAGAGCATCAAGGCCTCTCCCTAATTTTGACATTTTTTTAATACCTCCTTAGCTAAATTTTTGTAAGCCTGGGCTCCTTTGGATAGTTTGTCATATCCTACGATTGGCCTTCCATAACTTGGAGCTTCTGCCAAACGAACATTTCTTGGGATAACCGTGTCAAAAACATGATTACCAAAATGCTTCTTAAGCTCTTCATGAACCTCTTTTGAAAGCGATGTTCTCTTATCGTACATTGTAACAAGCACCCCCAATAAATCCAAACTAGGATTAAGCTGAATCCTAACTCTTTTTACCGTTGATAAAAGTTGACCTAGCCCTTCAAGAGCATAATATTCAGCCTGAACTGGTATCAGAACCTTATCGGCTGCCACTAATCCGTTTACCGTTAGAAGCCCCAGGGAAGGAGGATTATCGATTATAATGTAATCATAGTCATCACCAACGTCATTTAAAGCTGCTTTTAATTTATGTTCTCTGGCCAATTGGGATACTAGTTCTACTTCTGCGGCTGCCAAATTGATACTAGCCGGTGCTAAATGTAAATTGCTATGATGTTTAGTTTCTTGCCTTATTCTATGTATTGGAGCTCCATCTATCAAAACGTTATAGACACAGCCCTTTATCTCTTCTTGTTCATAACCCAAACCACTAGTTGAGTTGCCCTGGGGGTCGAGGTCAAGAATCAAGACCTTCTTTCCTAAACGTGCCAGGTATGTTCCGAGGTTTATAGCGGTGGTAGTTTTACCTACCCCGCCTTTTTGATTGATTATTGCTATTTTCATACTCATCCTAACTATAATAACAATGACTCAACCAAAGTAAAAGTTAATTTAAAAAAGACTTCATCTATTGAAGTCTTTTTTAACCAATTTTTGTAATTTCTACTTTTGTTTGGAGTTGTCGATGTCCGTATGTTTTTCGATAACGCTTTCTTTTCTTGTATTTGAAAACATTTACTTTCTTATCTTTGAACTGAGAAAGAACCTTACCGGTCACCTTAACATCAACCTTTGGCTTACCAATCTGAACTTTCTCACCATCAACAGTTAAAAGAACTTCATCAAAAACTACTGTCTTACCTTCTTCAATTGGAAGCTTCTCGAAATTATAAAATCGACCCTCAGTAACAAGATATTGCTTACCGCCGGTTTTGATGACTGCAAACTTTCTAGTATTTTTTGCTGTTGATTTTTGGGTGGGTTTTTTCTTTACTTCTGCCATGGCTTGAATATCTTAACATAATATTATAACCAAGGCAATAATTTGTTTAAAAATCAATCTTTTTGTATCTACGATAAATACTTTCAAGCAAGCCGATTGCTGCCAAATCAACGATTATCGCTGTTCCACCATAGGAAACAAACGGCAAAGGAATTCCGGTTACTGGCATAATGCCCATATTCATTCCGATATTTACAAAGATATGGATAAATAGCATTGCCAATAGCCCTACCGCCAAATATGTACCGAAAAAATCACGAGCAAGAACGGCAATTCTTGTGCCCCGGTAAACAAGAATCAAAAATAATCCCAAAAGCAATGAAACGCCCACGAAACCCATCTCTTCAGCCAAAGAAGCAAAAACAAAGTCAGTATGCTTCTCTGGTATAAAGTTGAGCTGAGACTGTGAACCATGGCCAAGGCCACGACCCCACAATTGTCCTGAACCGATAGCAATCATCGCTTGGTTTACATTCCAACCGGCCCCCTGAGGATCTGCCGTAGGGTTAAGAAAGGTGAAAACTCGAGCTTTCTGATAGTCTGCCAGGAGTAACCACACCAAAGGAAGGCCGGCTACTCCCATACCGGCCATTAGACCAATATGTAACCTCTTAGCGTTCGATGCTAATAGCATCATTCCCCAAATAAACAAAAAGGTAAAAGCCGTCCCCAAATCTGGTTGAAGAGCAACTAATACCGTTGGGATACCAACATATACGGCTGACTTCATTATCGTCTTAAAGCTACGCATATCTTCATAATTTTCCGAGAAATACTTTGCTAAAATTATAACCATTAAAATCTGAGACAGTGAAGAAGGTTGAAATTGCGTAAAACCAAGATCAATCCAGCGTTGTGCCCCTAGTGCTGAAAAGCCAAATATCCTCACCGCTATAAGCATTAAGATTACTAGGATATAAAGGATTCCACTATATGATTTAAAAAGACGGTAATCTATCTTAGCCAGAATTAAAAGACCAATAAGCCCGATAATCATATTGATTACCTGAGAAATAGCAATTGAATCCCAAGTATATTCCGTTGTCGCTGAAAAAAGCACCGCCAACCCTATGGCACACAAAAGCAAGGTAACGACCAGTAAAAACCAATCAAAATTTTTAAAAAACCTAAAAAGCAGATTTTTCATGTACTACAATTATCATCTAATATTTACCAATTGGCAAATTATTGGTTAACCCTTGTGATTCCGAATTCAATTTCAGTGCCTTCAAGCTTCACTGTTTCGATATATTCACCTTCAACTTTTTCGTCTATAAATTCAGTAGACAGAGTCTCTTTGGTAATATAGTCTTTTTGACCTTTCAATGCCTCGCCTATTTCTTTGCTTTTTGTTCTCCAAGTTGTTTTTATTCTATCCTCAACATTAAAACCGGCTTTTTTTCGACCATCTTGAATAAACCTTACAAAATCTCGAGCAAACCCCTCGGCCTTTAACTCTTTGGTTAATTTTTTATCAAGTATAACCTTAAAATCAGCGGCTTTTTTAAGTTCTATCTTTTTTACGTTTACTTCTTCAAGAACAATACTTTCAAGATCCTTTTCTAGTTTTGTAAGCTGCGAATTTACCGTGATCTTTGCTAGCGGTTGCCTGACTTTAATCTCTGCTTCATTTCGCTCCGACAGCCCAGCTTCCACTATTTTTCTAGTTTGAGCCATTTGTTCTTCTAATTTTTTATCAATCCTGTCTTTGTTTGCCATAGGCCAATCAGATAGGTGGATAGATTTAGGAGCATTTTTATTAATAGAAACTACCAAACCCTGGTAAAGCTCTTCGGTTATAAACGGCATAAATGGAGCCAGAAGTTTAATGTACGTTGTTAATGCAAAGTATAAAGTTTCATAAGCATTTTCTTTATCTGAGTCATCCTCAGACTTCCAAAATCGCTTTCGTGATCGCCTGATATACCAGTTTGATAATTCATCGATATACTCAGTAAGCATCCTAACTGTAAAAGAAAGATCATATCTTTCCATTGCCTCTGTGACCTTTTGGCTCAGCTCCTCCGTAATTGAAATTAGCCACTTATCAAGCAGGTTATCTGGCGATAGTTTTCCTGATGGAACAAATTTATCAAGAGAAGCATACATAGTGAAAAAAGAATAGGAATTCCACAAAGTGAGATTAACTTTTTTAACAACCTCATCAACCTCCTTTTCTGAAAACCTCAAATCATCAGCCTTTACAGCTGGAGAGCCCATCAGATAAAAACGCATTGCATCGGCTCCATATTTATTCATGATGATGCTGGGATCAGGATAATTCTTTAAACGTTTACTCATTTTCTGGCCGTCCTCAGCTAAAACTGTTCCATTTACTACTACATTTTTGTAAGGAGACTTTCCGAATAATGCTGTTCCAAGAATCAAAAGTGAATTAAACCAACCCCGGGTTTGGTCAATCCCTTCGGCAATAAAATCAGCCGGAAATTCCCGCTCGAATCTTTCTACATTATTATGCGGATAACCAATAGAGGCATAGGGCATTGAACCTGATTCAAACCAGCAATCAAGAACCTCACCAGAAAGTTTAGCCGATTGGCCACAATCACAAGGGACTTCAATTTCTGATAAATAGTGAAGATGAAGATCATTAATTTTCTTTCCACTTGCTTTTTCTAGTTCTTTGGCCGAACCAAAAACCTGTCGCTTACCACAATGACATTTAAAAACCGGCAATGGTGTTCCCCAAAAACGATTTCGTGAGATATTCCAGTCCGGAGCACCAGTAATCATATTGGCATAACGAGCCGATCCAACAAAGTCAGGCATCCAGTAAATTTTTTTATTATTTTCCAGTAACTTATCTTTTATCTTCTTAACAGCTACAAAATAGCTCTCAATACCTCGATAAATAAGAGGGGTCTCGCATCGCCAACAATGTGGATAAGGATGAGTTATCTCCTCAACTTTGAAAACTGTTTCCCCTAAATCAGTTATTATTTTTTCGTTAGTTTCTGATTTGATGACACTTTTACCGGCATACTCAGGGACATCAATATCGAATTCCCCTAGGTCATTTACTGGCATGTAGAAATCAATTCCAAACTTTTTCGCAACCTCATAATCTTCTTCACCGAAAGCCGGGGCAATATGGACAATGCCTGAACCATCATCGGTAGAAACAAAGTCTCCTGATATTACCTCAAAAGCTTTTTGGGGATTTTTATAATAATCAAAAATTGGTTTGTACTTTTTACCTACTAAATCTTTACCCTTAAATTCAGCTATCTTTTTATAGTCTCCGAGTTCCCCTGCATAATTATCAAGTCTATTCTCAGCTAAGAGATATTTTTTTCCATTTGATTCTACTTGAACATAGTCAATTTCTTCACCCACAGCTAGTGCTAAGTTACCGGGCAAAGTCCAGGGAGTGGTGGTCCAAACAAGAAAATATGAATCTTTCTCACCAATCAATTCAAATTTTAAGGTGATAGATCTATCAACTTTATCTTTATAACCTGAGCCAACCTCAAAGTTTGAAAGAGCCGTCGAACATCTAGGACAATAAGGCATCACTCGATGACCTTCATAAATTAAATCTTCATCCCATAGCTTTTTGAAAGCCCACCACACGGATTCCATATATTCCTTATCCATGGTCAGATAGGCATTTTCCATATCGACCCATCGTCCAGTTCGTTCAACTATTTTTTTCCAGTCTTTTGCATACTTCAAGACTTTACTTCGACATTTCTCATTGAATTTATCAACCCCATATTCTTCAATACCGATTTTTGTTTTGATTTCTAATTCCTGTTCAACTATATTTTCAATTGGTAAGCCATGAGTGTCCCAACCCCAAATACGCTCTACCCGATAACCTTGCATCGTCTTATACCTTGGAAAAACATCTTTGATAGTTCCAGCTAATAAATGGCCATAATGAGGCAAACCGGTGGCGAAAGGAGGGCCATCATAAAAAGAAAAGGACTTGTCCGTGGAAGCCTTTGATATAGATTCCTCAAATATTTTATTCTCACGCCAAAAATCAAGGATATTTTCCTCCATTTCTGGAAACTTAATTCTCTCTGTTTTTCTAAAAGCCATAACTCTCCTATTGTATCAAAAAATCCACTTTTTAGGAGACCTCGCGGCCGGTACCATCCTAATTGTGGACTTAATTTAGAGTTTTTCGCCACTCAAACGCCGGATTCTACTTCCCTTAGGGTTCTTTCCGGAACTTGCGGTTGATAGCCGCTCAAACGTCTTAAAAATATTTTAAAGAAAAATAATCAAATAATCAACCTAGAAATGACTTATTTCCAATAATTTATCCCGACTCTTAAAACCCCTTTTTATCTTAATATTACTTTTAGGAACACTTAATGATCTAGAAATCATTGCAATTACCTTTTTATTTGCTTTGCCTTTTTCGCAAACCATATTAAAAAACAGATGATAGACTTTGCCATCATGTTCAATTTTTTCTTCTTTGGAATGTGGATTTACTCTGACTTTAACTAGCATTATCGACTTATAAAATTAAAAACATCATCAAACAAGGGGACTTTTCCCCGCCAACACTCAATCTCTCTTCCATCTTCACTAGCAACAACAAAAGAAGGAAAAGAATAAATATCATAGAGTTCGACCTGCTGAACCGTGGCCGGATCATCAGCATCAAGATACTGAACTTGAAAATGGCGCTCCTCGAATTTCTTAGCTAAATTTATAGCCTCCCTCATTTCGCGAGAGTCTTCTTTGGTAAATACCTTCAAAATCATAACTTAATTATACTTTAACTTTTTTTGTCTGACCACCAACAATATATCTTACGGCCTCATAAGCTCCAAAAAGAATTCCTACAAATACAAAATCAGACAGAAGAGTATTTCTAAAGAATGGGATAGCCATCACATAGCAGTTCAGAAGACCTTGAATGTTTTTGGTATACATTGGGGTAACTACCCAAACCCCAAAGTTTGTCACAAAGAAAAAGATAAAGGAACCTAATAATGTACCAAAAACAATGTTTACAGCATTCTTATTTTTAGCAATATATGTTCCTAATAGGGCTATTAGCAAGAAGCTACCCCAGGTAAAAGCGATCACTGAATGCAGCCCGATTATTAAATCAGAAATTATCATCGCCACAATTGGTAGTGTTAGGGCTTGTTTTTTTGAAAGATAAACCCCTCCAAAAAGTGCAATAGCCCCAATCGGAGCAAAATTAGCCGGATGGGGAAGTAGCCTCAAAAAAACAGCTATTAAAATCAAAAATATTGCGAATATATTTTTTGATGTAGCGTGGCTACCTAATATTCTATCTTTTCGTATTTCCATTCTGTGCTATCCCCTTCTTTTAAAAATATATCCTCTGCTCCACTCTCGGCCAAAACATTGTTGAGATAAAGAGCCCAGAAATTATCATTATTTGCCTTTTTAGCTCCAATACCAACTATCATCTTCCCAAAATCATATTGCTTGATATTAAGTTCAATATTATTTTCAGACGTAACTTTATTTAATGCATCATAAGCTGTATCACCGGAATCAAGAACTACTTTATAATCACCAACCTCACTAATAGTTAAGTTATGTTCGAATTGCCCTTCAGCCAAGGTCTTGCCGTTATGCTCCGTGAAGGCAAGAGCAAAAAAAACCGCTCCGAGGATAATCACAGAAACCAACAGCATCTCTCTTTTCAAGAAATTTTTAATTTTTTCAACCATTTTTCTCCTTTCTTTTTAATATTCAATGCCACTTCGAGCCTTAACTCCTTTTTCATAATAATGTTTAATCTTTTTCATTTCAGTAACTAAGTCAGCAGCTTTAATCATTTTTTTTGTAGCTTTTTGACCCGTTAAAACAAATTCTTTGTTGCTAGGGATACTTTGAATTAACTTTACAACATCTTTTGGATCTATAATGCCATAACTAGCTGCGGTTATGACTTCGTCAGCAATCACAATATCGTAAACACTAGATTTTTGAGCCAGCAAATCAAATCCCTTTACTACCAAATCCTCCTGCTCTCTATTTACACTGCCCTCAATAAAAGTACCATTACCAAATATCTCAACATCGACATTTGGAAGCTTTTTAAGTCCTTCAATCTCTGAACTACTTCCGTCCTTTAAAAATTGAACAAAAAGTACCCGCATTGTAGCCTGAGCCCTAACAGCTAACCCAACGGCTGCGGTCGTTTTCCCCTTTCCATTACCTGTGTAAATATGAACCATTTTCCCTCATTTTAATACTTTAAGCACACTCTGAATAGGCACAACTGCGACAAACCAAACAACCGCCTTCGTATTCTATCGGTCCACCACATTCTGGACAGACACCGCCCACATGACTTTCTCTATTGCTGTGGTTTAATTCATTCTCTTGTTCCTCTCCCTTGTTTAAAAGATCAAGTGGGAGAGAAGCAACATTTGACATAGAGGTTTTTGCTGTTTCAATCCCTAATGTTAAATCCATATATTGTTCAAGCGCTTTTCCAATTGCATCTGAGCATGAGGCAACCCTATCGTTTCCAAAACCGTAAGGTCGATGACAGGTAATATTTTTTAGATGCTTAACAATTAATTTCGGTTCTACTCCGGAACGGAGTTGAACTGAAACCATTCTGGAAATTGCCTCAGCTTGTGAAGCAGCACAACCCCCGGCCTTCCCCATTGTAGAAAAAAGCTCAAAGGGTTGCCT
>DDHN01000003.1:38995-50429 GCA_002338125.1 Patescibacteria group bacterium UBA1875
CGTGAAAAAAGCTCAAAGGGTTGCCCTTTTTCATCTTCATTAATAGTCACATAAAGCTTGCCGCAGCCCGTCATCATCTGGATTGTCCTACCGATCATCATCTTTGGTCTTTTTCTCATGCTAGGCTTACATTCAAGCTCTTTAAGAGTGCCGTTAATTGTTTGGTCTTTCTTATTCACTTTACCTATATTTAAAACCTGCTCCTCCCTAGAACCATCACGATAGATTGTGACCCCCTTACAACCAAGTTGATAGGCCAAACTGTATACTCGACGAACATCGTCTTCACTGGCTGAATTAGAAAAATTCACTGTTTTACTTACGGCATTATCGGTATATTTTTGAAAAGCAGCCTGCATTTTAATATGCCACTCGGGAGTCACCTGATGGGCAACAACAAAAACCTCTTTTACTTCTTCTGGAATTTCATCGATACCGGTAAGATCTCCTTGGGTTGCAATTTTTTTCATTAATGCCTCCGAATAAAAACCTTGCTCCTTGGCAATTTTCAAAAACACAGGGGTTGTAATCACCAGCTCATCCTTGTCCATAACATTTTTTATAAAACTAACGGCAAATAGCGGTTCTACTCCCGATGAAGCATCGGCAATCATTGATATTGTTCCAGTAGGAGCGATGGTTGTAATGGTGGCATTTCGCATTTTTTTACCAATTTTCGCAAAGACACTTTTGTCCCAATTAGGAAAAGTACCTCTCTCTTTAGCCAACTCCTCACTCATCTTATGGCCGGTTTCTTTTATAAATTTCATTACTTTTTCGGCTGTATCTGTGCCTTCTTTTGAATTATATTTTATCTTCATGAGCGCCAACATATCGGCAAAACCCATAACTCCTAACCCAATCTTACGATTAGAACGCGTAACTCTATCTATCTCCTCAATTGGATACTTGTTAACCTCTATCACATCATCTAGGAAGCGAACTGACGTCCTAACGACTTTTTCTAAACGATCAAAATCTACTTCACCCTCTTTAACAAAATTGGCGAGATTTATAGAGCCAAGGTTACATGATTCATACGGTAACAATGGTTGCTCTCCACATGGATTTGTACTTTCGATTTCCCCAATCTCAGGAGTCGGATTGTCATCATTCATGCGGTCAATGAAGATAATTCCCGGCTCACCATTTTTATGAGCCTGTTTAACAATTTTGTCGAATACCTTTTTTGCGTTAAGAGTACCCCATTTTGCACCATCTTTTGGGTTAATAAGATCATAGTCTTCACCTTTTTTTAGTGCCTCCATAAATTTGTCAGTAATCGCCACTGAAATATTAAAGTTATTTAATTTGTCATTCTCTTCCTTGGCTACAATGAAATTCAAGATATCTGGATGATCAACTCTGAGTATCCCCATATTCGCACCACGGCGCTTTCCTCCCTGCTTTACAGTTTCGGTAGCGGCATCAAACGCCGTCATAAAAGAAATCGGACCAGACGAGACACCTTGTGTTTTTTTAACAATATCACCCGTAGGTCGAAGACGCGAAAAAGAAAACCCTGTACCACCACCACTCTTGTGTATCAAAGCTGTATTCTTAACACTTTCGAAAATACTCTCCATATTGTCATCTATTGGCAAGACAAAACAGGCTGAAAGCTGTCCTAACGGCATCCCAGCATTCATTAAGGTTGGGGAATTAGGTAAAAAATCGAGGGTCGCCATTATTTCATAAAATTGTTTAGCGGCTTTTTGAACTCCTGGACCCTTGTGATAATTCTTCTCGGCTCCGGCTACATGTTCTGCGACTCTTTGAAATAACTCCTCAGGAGATTCGATAACGTTTCCTTTCTCATCTTTTTTCAAATAACGTCTTTCAAGCACTTCTCGCGATGCCTCTGATAGTTTGATTTTTTTTCGATCCATACGAACCTCCTTTTAAATAGTTTTATTTCGACAGTATTTTTTTGTATCCCTACTAACTTCCTCAGCTTCTTTTTTGAAGGACTCTGCATCAGAGAAAGACTTATAAACGCTGGCAAAGCGTAGATAAGCAACATCATCGATGCATTTCAATTCTTCCATCACAATATCACCAATAATTGAACTTTCGATCTCATTACTACCGAGTAAATGTATTTTTTTGTCTATACCTGAAACTATTTTTTCGACTTCTTCCTGAGTCATATTTCTTTTTTCAAAAGCCTTCATTATTCCAACAGCAATTTTTGATCGACTATATGACTCTTTGCTACCACTTCTTTTGACTACTAAAAGGCCTGGATTTTCAATCCGTTCATAAGTCGTAAAACGATATTCACAGGTAAGGCATTGTCGTCTCCGCCGTATAGCAGAACCACTATCCAAATCCCTACTTTCGTTGACTTTTAGCTCCTCAGAGCCACAATGAGGACAAATCATACCCCTGTACCCCTAATATAGTTATTTAGTGTATGTATTTAGTATATGCCACCATATATATAGCAATCAATGATATAGTTATCCACAGAATATAACAAAAAATAGGTGACTGAATAAGCCACCTATTTTTGATGCTTAGCTGTTTATTCCATTCTTTTTCTGATAAAAGCTGGAATTTCTAGGTCATCCAGCGAATCCTCTTTGCTGTCATCAACAGAAGTAGTTGTAAAATCATCATTCTCATCTTCATCATCAAGATCAGCACCAAATTTATGTTCAACTTGTTCGTTTTTATCGCCAGCAAAACCGGTAGCAATAACTGTGATACGAATTTCATTAGATAAACCTTCATCAATCACAGAACCGAAAATAATATTCGCATCAGGCGAAGCAGCCTGAGTTATAACCTTAGCAGCTTCATCTATTTCAAACATTCCAAGGTCTGGACCGCCGGTAACATTAAAGAGAACACCTTTTGCACCATTGATTGAAAGTTCCAATAGAGGCGAATTAATTGCCTGTTTTGCAGCATCAACAGCCCTGTTGTCACCGCTACCTTTACCGATTCCCATAAGGGCAGAACCGGCATTAGCCATAATGGTTTTAACATCAGCAAAGTCTACATTAATAAGGCCATGAACGGTGATCAAATCAGCAATTGATTGAATGCCTTGACGAAGAACATCATCTACAATACCAAACGCTTCAAGTAATGAAGTTTTTCGATCAATTATTTGGAGTAGGCGATCATTAGGGATAGTTATCAAGGTATCGACCTTGTCGTGGAGTAAATCTAAGCCTTCGTCAGCAACTCGACGTCGACGCTCGCCTTCGAAAGCAAACGGTTTAGTTATAACACCAACAGTTAATGCACCCACCTCTTTTGCGATCTGGGCAACAACAGAACTTCCTTTGGTGCCAGTGCCACCACCCATACCACAGGTTACAAAAACCATGTCAGCTCCTTTAAGAGCTTCTTTTATTAATTCTGCGTCTTCCTCAGCGGCTTTAAGGCCGACTTCCGGGTCAGCTCCTGCTCCTAGCCCTCGAGTGATGTTTTTCCCAATATGAACTTTTTTTGGAGCTTTTGAGTTATGAAGTGCTTGTGCATCAGTGTTAATCGCAATAAACTCAACACCACGAACACCGGTAGCAATCATCCTGTTTAGAACAGAATTACCAGAACCCCCAATTCCCACAACCTTAATGCGGGCAAAAGTTTCCATTTCGGGTTTTATCTCGGCCATAAATTCTCCTTACCTACGCAAATTCTTTACTTTTTAAAAATAGAAAGTAAGATTTTACATTATTTTTTAAAAATCCAATGAACTTATACCTAATTGTATATATATATTGTTCGAAAGTAAACAATATTTTTTATGTAACAAATTATTGTTCATTTTTAGTATAAATAACTGAAATTATTAATACTTATCCACAAGTTTAATAATAATTAATATCATTATATTTTTTAAATTACTAATATTTAGAACTAATCATTTATTCAAATAATCTTAATTATGGTAAGAAAGTTTTGAAAATTTTCTTAGCAAATTCGGTTGGTTTTGATAATCCCTTGGCAACTGTAAAATGAGATTTGCTTGAAGTACATTCCTCATAATTATATAAAAGCAAACCAACAGCTGTACTTAATGCTGGGTCATAAACTTTATCGGTCATTCCAAAAAGATTATGAGGTTGACCGATTTGAGCCGGAAGTTTCATCACTTCTTTGGCCTTTTCCTCTATCCCGGGCATACGAGCAGTCCCACCAGTAACAATAACTCCGGCTGGTAAAAGAGCTTCTCTTTCGATGGCTTTTAGTTTGTCTCGTACCATTCTGAATATTTCCTCCACCCGTGCTTCAATTATTTCAGCTATATGACGAGTAGAAACAGTTCCCTCTTCCTTTATATCGATCTCTGACAGGTCTATTTTTTGCTTTTCTGTTACTCCTTTTTTAGTGGCATAACCATATTTAACCTTTACTTTTTCAGCGACATCAATAGATGTTCTAAGGCCAATAGCGATATCGTTCGTAATATGAGCCCCGCCAATAGGAAGAACATCGGTATAGTAAATCTCCCCTTCTTCAAAAACACTAATCCCTGTTGTTTCGGCCCCAAAGTCAACTACAACGCAGCCCAAATCTTTCTGCCTCTTTTTGGCTACTGCCTTGGCAGTAGCCAAAGGTGAAACTATAATATCATCATCTTGGATTCCCGCTTGTGTTACAACTTTCTTGAGATTCTTCAAGGGTTGAATACCAACCGTAATTATATGTGTTTCGACTTCTAACCGAATACCAGACATACCTAATGGGTCTTTAATCCCCTCCTGATCATCAACCTTAAAAACCCTTGGGAATGAATGAAGTATATCCTTGTTGGGAGATATCTGGACTGCCTGTGCCGCATCTTCTACTCTAATCACATCCTCAGGAGTAATTTGTTTGTCAGCTCGTCCAACAGCCACAACTCCTTGAGAATTAAGCGATGAAATCGAAGAACCGTTAAAATTTATCGAAGCTGAGGATATATCAACACCAGCCATCCGTTCGGCTATCTCAATTGACTCTGAAATCCCAGAAACCGTCTCTTCGATTTCGGATACTATCCCCTTTTTAAGACCGGTCATATTAGAACTGCCAACGCCAATAACTGAAAGATGTTCGTCTTCCTCTAATTTAGCAACTACTGTTACTATTTTTGATGAACCGATGTCCAGTCCTACAAATATTTCTTCTTTTTGAGGCATAATAATTAAAATAATCAGAGCACCGAGACTAAAGACCAGGTACCCCCCTGATGCTCGTCTCTGTCTCTTAATCCTTGGATTTATTATATGAAAGAAGAGCTTAAAAGAAAAGAGGAATATATAAAAAGGGCGGACCCTGAGGTTCTTTTGTTCCTCGGGTCCGCCAAATGTATCAGAGCAGCTTGGCTATAACCATACCGACCGGAAGCATTGGATTAGCTTCCATCGGCTCATCGATGAATTCCTCATCAACCTCATAGCCAGCCAACCGACGGCACAGCTCGACATACTGTCGTAAGTCGTCCTTGTAGAGCTGGTAGACAATCCTCAGACCACCAACATCGTGTTCCAAGGCCATTGCCAGGTTAAGCTGACGCCCAATCTGAATGGCCTTATCTGCTTTTTCTAGATCGATTATCACGTTCACCCCTCCTATTCCTCTTCTTCGATTTCATACTCATATAGGATCTCGAAACGTAATCGATCTAACCCGCTACCAGGGAAGCCGTCAGTGTGTACTTCTGGAAGCGTAGTGTAGTTAGCAGCAAGTTCGAAAAAGCGATAATTTAACTTTTCGTAGGCCGAAGGGCCTAGTCTTCTTAAGGTCAGGTAATCGACATTTGTCATGGACATATCGATGTAGCTTGTTACCTCAACAAACAGCTTGGCGAACTCTTTGCCATTTTCGCTGTTTATTGAGTCGATCTGTCTGACTTCACCACCCCACTTGGCAGTGAAGTAGCTTACAAACGGCCTTTTGTATTTGTCAAAAAGCCGCTCGATCTCTCTTGCCCGATGAAATTCGCTGACAACAAACACAAAAAACGGTAAAACGAAGATTACCAATATCCATCCGTAGGCCACAGGCCAATCCATCTCAAACGCCCCCTTATGCGTACGTCGGTTTCAAGGTTCGTGTCACTTTAATGACAGATTATAGTAACAAGTGAGGATATATTTGTCAATTATTTCGTCAATATTTCATATCCGTTGTCAGTTACTAGCACAGTATGCTCGTAATGTGCACAAAGTGTTCCCGTTCTTGATTTATATGTCCAATTATCATCATCAAGAACCACATCAATAGACCCATCAAAAGTAATCATTGGCTCTATTGCTAAGACCATCCCTGTTTTAAGCATTGGACCCGTATTTGAATTACCGTAATTTGGGATATGAGGGTCCTCATGAACATTTTGACCAATACCGTGACCTACCAACATCCTAATAACCCCATAACCCTCTTTTTCAGCCGTTTTTTGTATTTCGGCAGATACATCACCTAAATGGATACCATCTTTAATCACTCCTACTCCTGAATAAAATGATTGTTCACAATTTTTTATCAGGTGATCTTTTTGCCTATCTTGAACATTCCCACAGACAAAACTCAAAGCGGAATCAGTATGGAAACCTCGATATTTTACCCCCATATCAAGTTTAACTAAATCCCCTATATTTAGGATCTCATCATTCGGTAAACCATGGACTACTTCATCATTCACAGATACACAAACTGAATTTGGATAGCCACCATAACCCTTAAAGGAAGGCTCAACTTGATAATCCCGACAAAGCCTGTTAGCCAACTCATCAAGTTCCTTCTTTTTAATATCCGGCTTTGCAGCCTTTTTTAAAGCCGCTAAAATTTGAGCAAGTATTTTACCACCTTGCCTCATAATATCTTGCTCTTCTTTGGACTTAATAATAATCAAGCTACAATACCTTTTTTATATTCTCTCTTACCTTTTCAATCTCCGGATTACCGTCCACCTCACAAAAGTTAAACTTTTCTTTGAAATAATTAATAACCGGTTCTGTTTCCTTATGAAATATTTCTAATCTTTTTTTTACTGCTTCCTTAGTATCGTCATCCCTTTGAGTTAACTTACCGCCACATTCTGAACAAGATTGGTGGCTATCATCAGTATAGTGGCCACACTTAGAACAGATTCTTCGTTTACCAATTCTTGTGATCAAATTATCGTCATCAACTTTAAGATACACGATTTTATCTAATTTTCGATTATTCTCCGTTAATATTTTCGGTAGTTTTTGTGCCTGGAATAAGGTTCTGGGATAGCCATTTATTATAACAGGCTGCTCATCAGCAAGAAGTGCAAAAACAGAGATAATCTCATCATCCACGATATCATCTGGCACTAACTCACCTTTCTCCGTTATCTTTCTTAGATCCTCATCATGTTGGCCTCGAAGCCGAATCAACTCCCCGCTTGAAATAACTTGATATCCCAAGGCTTCCTTCAAAAAATCAATTTGAGTATCTTTACCAGAACCTGGGGCTCCTAAAAAAACAATTGTTTCTGCTGTTGGTTTTATCTCGATATTTTTTGTCATTATCTCTCGATATTTACATTAAGATTATTTAATATTTTTTCCTCTGCTTTTTCCATTCTAACACGTTCTGAGACATTTTGGTGGTCGAAACCTGCTAAATGTAACATCCCATGAACGAGATAAAGCTTCAAAAAATCCAAGGGCAAATAGCCAAGTTTTTTGGCTTCCGTAATCACGATTTCTTCGGAAATCGCAATATCACCATCCTTCTCACTAGCTTCATGGTTAAAAGATAATACATTAGTAGCCTTTTCCTTATCTAAAAAAATCTTATTCAATTCTTTCATTTTCTTGTTTGACACAAAATTTAAGTTAACCTCAAAGTCATAACCCAAATATTTAAAAACCTCCTCAGCAACAATTTGCAAGACTTTCTTATCCGCTAACTGGGAAGGTTTGATTACCCTAAGGCTCATTTAAAGCCCCAGTTCTTTTTTGACCACTCTTTGAACAAGCCCTCCATCTGCTTTACCTTTAAGTTCGCTCATAATCAAACCCATAGCTTGACCAAAATTTGCCTCGGGCATTGAAGCTATTTTCTCCTTAACTATACTCCTTATCTCCTCCTCGGTCATTTTTTCAGGTAGGAAACTTTCAATTACTTCTAGCTCTTTTTTCTCCTTATCGGCTAAATCTTGGCGATTACCCTTTTCGTATTCAGTAATAGAATCACGACGCTGTTTTGCCTCTTTTTCCAAAACGGTAATCACTTCTTCGTCTGTGAGTTCTTGTTTTCTTTCAATTTCGGTATTTTTGATTGAATTTAAAAGTAATCGAAAAAGAGAAAGCGTTTCAGTGTCTTTTGACCTTAAGGCCTCTTTCATTTTGTTTTCGATGTTTTGACGTAGACTCATTAAAAACCTCGATTATTTATCAAAGCCTTTTAGAAGCATTGCTTTATTTTTCCTTGCCTTCCGATATTCTTTTCTTATGGCTGCTTCTCTTTGTTCCTTCTTACTAGGTTCTTTCTCGTGGAATCTCTTCTTCCGATAAGCAGTGAGCTTCCCACTCTGTTGAACTTTCCGGTTAAAACGTCTCATCATATTTTCGAATGTTTCATTCGGTTTTCGGCTTACGCCTTGCAAATTAATCACCTCCCTTAGTGATTTTCGTCATTTAAGCCAAATCGCAGATACGATTTTAGCATAACAGGGGCATAAATACCAGTGTTATCTGGCAATAATTTTTGAACCAAGATTCTTTCCACCTAAAAGATGGAGATGTAGATGTAAGACAAGCTGGCCACCCTGTTTTCCGGTATTAATGATTACTCGATAACCTTTATCGGCTATTTTTTCCATTTTGGCTAGTTTTTTTACAACAAGCAACAACTCAGCGGCAACATTGCTATTTATTAGATGATTTAAATCCTTAATATGTTCCTTGGGAATTATCAGAAGATGGGTTGGTGCCTTAGGGTTTATATCTCTAATAACCAGAACATTCTCTGATTCATAAACCTTTTGTGACGGAATTTCTCCAGCTATTATTTTACAAAATACACAATCCATAGCCTGATTATATGCTTTTTGTTACCTTATTAAAACCCTAAAAAAGTATTGACTTTGTCGTTAGGTTGTGCTATTATATCCCGCGTCACTGAAAACGGGTAGGTTTTCGGAGGCAAATGCCAAGGCTAATTTTAAACTAAAAAAGCCATTGGCGCTAAGCCTAAAAAGGCTTAGAGGGTGGAAAGGTAGGCGCTTCGCCTAGATGCGTAGCAAAATAATCGCAACTGTACTATTTCTATCTACAGTTGTAAGTCCGTCAGTCACAGTGGCTGAACCGACCTATGAAATCAAGATTGCTGATTCCGATAAGAAAATCGTTATGGTAATCAAAGATTCAATCGATCCTGAAGCTCTTCCAACAAAAGAAGAAAAGGCTCAGGAGCAAATCAAAAAGTACGTTAAAAAACTGGCCGATGAAAAGAAGAAGGCTGAGGCTAAAAGAAAAGCAAAAGCTGCTAAAACAGCAACTGCTAAATCAAATGCCATCAGAACATCTTCAAACATCACCTTGCCTGATTCTAATGCTTGTGTTGTAGCCATGAAGAAGGTTTTCCCTAAGAACCTTTGGAAAATTGGTTATGCTATCATGAAAGCAGAATCTGGTGCCAGACCTAACGCGGTTGGTGGTCCAAACTATAATGGTACCTATGACTACGGTTGTTGGCAAATCAACAACTCTCCTAGGGCCTTGGACCCAAACATTGGAACCCAAATTGCCTGGTATAAATATAATCATTCAGGGTGGTATCCTTGGACGGTATATAAAACAGGTAGATATCTAAGGTTCTTCTAAAACAAAAAGGCAAAAGGACGCTCATAACGGGCGTCTTTTTGTGCTAGAATATATTTTCTTTTTTAAGTGTAACGGGTAATATCTGGTTTATTAGGACTTTTCCCTCATATCTAACTTTTATATAATTACTTGTCAATCCCCACCAATAACTGCCTTTCTTCTCTTCAAAAAGGACATTCTCTGTTTTGCCGACAAAATCGTGAAGATAATTTTCTCTTAATTTGCTGCTAACATCTCTTAAAATTTTTGCTCTTTCCTTTTTGATCCTTGAATCTATTTGTTGTGTCATTTTTGACGCCTTAGTCCCCTCCCGCACCGAATAAGGGAAGACATGAATTTTTGCAAATTTGGTTTTTTTAATAAAGTCACAAGTTTTGGTAAATTCTTCTGCGGTCTCTCCTGGAAAACCAACGATAACGTCTGTTGTAATAGCAACCTCATTGATTTCTTTTCTAATAAGGTTCACAACTTTTGTGAAATCAGCCCCGTTGTAAGGCCGACCCATTCTTTTGAGGGTCTCATCACAACCAGATTGTAGTGATAAATGAAAATGACGGCACAACCTTTTATCGCGGGACCAAAGCTTAATTAGCTTTGGAGTAATATCCTGAGGGTTAATAGAGGAGAGGCGGATTCTAGGAAAATCAGTTTTAACTAGAAGCTCGTTAATCAGACCTTCAAGATCATCATGCCGACCAACATTTACTCCCGAGAGAACTAGCTCATTATAGCCAAGTTTTCGAAGTTTTATAGCCTCACTCACTAGCTCATTTAAGGAGAGGCTTTTTTCTCGTCCTCTAAGATAAGGAACGATACAGTAGGCACAGAAGTTATTACAACCATCTTGAATTTTTAATAAAGCCCGAGTTCGCTTTGATGTAGAGCTTTTTTGCTGTGAGAACTTCGGAACAAGACTGTATTCCTGAGTGATAATAGTAAACACTTTGTCTTTATCTTTGTTTCCAATAGCTAGATCTACCTCGGGCAATTGCCCCAATTCATTAGCTCCACAACCGATTACAACAATCTTCGCTCTATCATTCAAGCCCTTTAACCTTCTTATTGCCTGTCGAGACTTTTTATCAGCAACTCCCGTAATGGAACAAGTATTTATAACAATAATATCAGCAAGCTCAGGTCGGGCAACAAAAAAACCAGCTTCATTAAATTGACGCCGAAGCTTCTCTTCCTCGGCCTGATTTAATCGACAACCAAGTGTATAAAAAGCAATTGTTTTCACAAACTATTTCCGTAATCTTCCAACTCTTTTTTCGAGCTCTCGGACTATCTTGTCCTGAGGGTAAATTTCTTGGCAACCCGAATTCATATCTTTCAATATTACAGTGTCGGAATATGCCTCTTTTTGACCTATTATGACAGCATAAGAGACTTTTAGGCGATTGGCTATTTTGAGCTGAGCACTCATTGAACCTTTGTCAATCGAGCTTTCTGCACCGATTCCGGCATTTTGAAGGTCAAAAAGCAGCTTAAAACATTTCTTTTTTGCTTCTCTGCCAAGTTGAACCACAAAAACATCAACCGGATATTCATCGGATACTTCTATTTTCTTGTCTCTCATGGCTGCTACAATTCGATCAGCCCCAAGCCCAAAACCTAGACCAGGAGTTTTT
>DDHN01000003.1:50622-54474 GCA_002338125.1 Patescibacteria group bacterium UBA1875
AAGACCAGGAGTTTTTCTCCCTCCTAAAAGTTCAGACAAGCCATCGTATCTACCGCCACCACCTAAGGCGCTAGAAGCACCATCTTTATGATTCCAGATTTCAAATACTGTTTGGGTATAATAATCAAGGCCTCGTACTAATCGCGGATTTATCTCATATAGAATATCTAGCTCATCTAGATATTCAAGAATTGAACGAAAATGTTCATGACAAGAATTACAAAGATTATTAACCATTTGAGGAGCTCCCTCAGTAACTTCCCGACACTTTAGTTCCTTACAATCGAGCACTCTCAAAGGGTTTGTTTTTAATTTTCTCTTGCAATCAGAACATAGATTTTTTTCATTTTCTTTCAAAAAACGAACTAAAATACGGCGATATTTTGGCCGACAGTTAGGACAACCGATCGAATTTATTTGGAGTGAAGTATCGGTAAGCCCCACCTGCTTAATAACTCTCAAAGCAAGGGCAATAACTGTCACATCGACAAGGGGAGACTTTTCTCCCAAGACCTCAACTCCGTATTGCCAATGCTCTCGATATCTTCCTGCCTGAGGTCTATCATAGCGGAACATTGTCATTTCGTAATATAGCTTTACCGGTTGCGGCAACGAAGTCATACCATTGTCAAGATAAGCTCGAACAACAGATGCTGTTCCCTCAGGACGAAGCGCAACCTTATTACCTGATTTACTCTTAAATACATACATTTCTTTTTCAACAATATCAGTTGCTTTGCCCACAGTCCTTTCAAATAACATGGCTTTTTCGACTGTAGGGGTATATATCTTCCTAAATCCTGAGTGCTCACAAGCTGCCTCAAAAATATTTCTTAGATACATAAAATATTTTTGCTCTTCTGGCAAAATGTCTCTCATTCCTCTAGACTTTTGGGTAATTTTATTACTCACTAAAAAATTCCTGTCTGCCTTTTTCCAAATCCTAATTACTATAAATATTCTAACTCAGTATTTATTAAAATCAATAGATTTAATTTAGCCTCTTTGTCGCAATAACATTTTCTATTTTGGCAATTTCTCTTAAGAGTTCATCACATTCAGACATATCGGACAAAGTAACCGCAAATATTAGCCTATTCTCTACCGAACCAGGTTTATGGTGATAGCCTATCTCTTCGATATTTACTTCAAACTTAGCGATAACAGCTGTAATATCTCGTACTAAACCAATTCTATCTTTAGCAATTATTACCTCAACCTTAATGGGGAACTGATCTGTACTTAACCAAGGGTTGTAATTAAATAACCTTTGTTTTTCTAGATGTTTAAGATTACTACAATCATCTTTATGGATCGACAGCCCCTTACCCCTGGTAACATATCCGATAACCATATCTCCCTTTTTGGGGTTACAGCATGGAGCAATGTTGATCTTCATCCCACTAAAATCGTACTTTAAAGCTTTCTTGGGCCTTTTAGACGCCTTTTTCATAGGTTCAACGATAAACGGCTTCCCTAACAATATTTTTACTGCCTGTCGCCTGGTAACTAACCCTTCCCCTACCGCTGCAAAAAGATCTGCAATACTTTTAAAGGATGATCCTTCCGACAGAGCCTCCTTGATATTTGCCTCTGAAATATCGGTTAAATTGTAACCTAGGAGTTCAAACTCCTTTTCTACTATAATCCGGCCCTCTTCTTTGTTTTTTTCATAATCAAATTTTCTTAGATAAGAACGAATATGCTGTTTGGCCTTGGAGGTCTTAACGAAATCAAGCCATCCCCTTTTAGGAAAACTGTTTTTCCCAGTAATTATCTCTACCACATCCCTAGTTTTAAGTTCCGTTTCTAGGGGGACAATTCGACCATTTACCTTTGCACCAGTACAACTATCGCCAACATTACTATGAATTTCGTAAGCAAAATCAACTGGAGTTGCTCCTACTGGTAAGTCAAAGATATCTCCCCCAGGAGAAAAAACATAAATCCTATCATCTAAAAATTCTAGCCTCAAACCCTCCAAGAATTCATCGGTAGAACCAATAGAAGCTTGCCACTCCTTTATCCTTCTTAAAAAATCGGTCTGTTTTTGGTCGGCGAAAAATCCCTTTTCGGCTTGTTTATCTGATTTCCCAGCTGACTTCCCCAGTGTGTAATGTAAATGTGAGGCTACCCCATATTCAGCTTCTTCATGCATTTTGCGAGTTCTGATTTGAATTTCCACCATTTTACCTTCAGGACCAAATACCGTTGTGTGAATAGAACGATAACCGTTTGGTTTTGGAGCAGCAATATAGTCTCGGACATAATTAGGTAACGGGCGATATTTACCATGAATAATTCCAAGAACTTTATAACAATCTTCTTCATTCTCGGTAATTATTCTAATAGCCACCAAATCATATATTTTATCAAAATCCCAATCTATCTCTGTTCTGGTAATTTTTTTGTAAAGACTGTAAATATGCTTGGCTCTTCCCTCAATTTCTGCTTTAACACCCGACTTCTTCAACTCATCAGCGATTATCCTTTTAACTCTTAAAGTATATCTATCTGCCGCTTTGTAACGGCGATTAGCCTCTTTTTTCAATTTTTTGTATTCTTCTGGATAGGCAATTGGAAAAGCCAAATCTTCAAGCATTCCCTTGACCTCACCCATCCCTAGCCTTAAAGCTAACGGAGAAAAAATGTTTAAGGTCTCATGTGCAATCCGCTGCTGATCTTTTTTTGAAAGAGCCTTAATGGTTCTCATGTTATGAAGCCGGTCAGCAAGTTTAATCATCACAACTCTGACATCTTCTGCCATCGCCATAAAAAGAGCTCGCATATTTTCATTCTTGGCTTGAATATGGGCTTCTTCTAAATCACTATTGCTAGAATAAGTAGAAAAATCCACCTTAGTAAGACCGGTAACTCCCTTCACTAGATAGGCGATATCTTGACCGAACTTTTTTTCGATTTCATCAATTTTAACTTCACTATCCTCAACAACATCATGCAAAAAGGCCGCAGCTACAACCGAAGAACTCATTCCCAGCTCCAAAAGAATTCGCGCTACCGCTACTGGATGGGTGATGTATGGATCACCAGATTTTCTTTTTTGACCCAGATGCGCCTTCTTAGCAAACTTATATGCTTTTTCAACAATTTTTTTGTCAAAACCTTTTTGCAGGTTTATATCACTATAAAAATCCTTAGGCATATCGCTATTATATTCTAAAAACCCGAAACCTTCACCCCCGACACTTAAAATCAATTATCCGAGCTTCAATTTTTTTACGATTATTCCAATAATTATACCGAAGGCTAAACACCAAATCATATCTATTTTCTTCTTTAAGTTCTCTAAGCTCATTAAAAGCAATCGCTTCAATTCCGGAAAAATTAAACTTTTGGTGTCTTCCATCATTACCTACCTTAGCCACATTTCTTATCGTTGCTTTTTTAATTAAAAAAATTGGAGTTCTGTTACCGTATCCGAATGGCTCCATTAAAGTTAAAAAATCCATCATTTCGTCGGAAATATTTGCTTCATTAATTTCAGCATCTATCAAAATATCTTTTTTTGTATCTTTAATATCTATTTCTTTTTCAGCTACTGTTAATAACTTTTCAGAAAAAGCCACAAAATGTTTTGTAGCTACTTTTAACCCAGCTGCCTTAGCATGACCCCCGTAAGAAACAAGATACTCGCTACAACTGGCCAAAGCGCTAGTAATATCAAAACCGTCAATAGAACGGGCCGAACCATGATGCTGCTGACCGTCGTTTTCAAAAACAAGGATAGGACGAGAATAGTCTTCGGCTAATCGTGAAGCTACAATTCCGACAACTCCTCGAGGCCAATTTTTATTTGAAAGGAGAAAAATTTTTTTATCATTTCCTTTTTTC
>DDHN01000003.1:54701-55212 GCA_002338125.1 Patescibacteria group bacterium UBA1875
TCAATCTCTTCTTTGGCTTCTTCGAGAATTTTACTGCACAATTTTTGTCTTTTATAATTCAAATTGTTTAATCTATTGGCTAATTCAGAAGCCAAGACATTATCTTTGGTTAAAAGAAGGTCTAACGCTGTTTGGGCATGTTCCAACCTCCCGGCAACATTCAAGCGAGGGCCAATAACGAAACCAACTTCATAAGCTCCAATCTTTTTAGCTTCCAAAAATGCACCTTTAATTAAGGCTCGGAGACCAACTCTTTTAGTTTTTCTAAGTACCAAAAGGCCATAATATGTAAGAATCCTGTTATCACCAGTTAAGGGCATAACATCACAAATAGTTGAAAGTGCAACTAGGTCAAGTAGCCACTTCTCCTGGCCATCAGGGAAATCGATTTGGAATTTAGATTGTGCAGCTCTGGCCAATAAAAATACCATTCCGGCAGCACTGAAAGTATAGAGATTCTCATCTTTTGTTAAAGCCGGGTGGATAATAATACTATTTCGGGGCATCTTAA
>DDHN01000003.1:55423-55910 GCA_002338125.1 Patescibacteria group bacterium UBA1875
AATACTATTTCGGGGCATCTTAATCTTGTCTATTTCATGGTGGTCTATAACAATAAAATCAAGCGAGCTAGATTCAATCTCTGTTTTCGAATTAACTCCGCAGTCTACAGCTATTACTAAACCGATCCCCTTTTCTAACAGTTGGTCAATGGCCTCTTTGTTTATCCCATAGCCTTCATTTTCTCGATGCGGTATATATGCCTCAACATTTTGCGCACCAATTTTATTCAAAATTTCAATCATTAGTGCTGTTGAACAAATTCCATCAACATCATAGTCACCGTATACGGCAATTTTTTCGTTATTTTCGAGCGCCTCAGCAATTCTTTTAACTGCTTCGTTAATGCCTAAAAAGTTATCACTCTTTACTAATTTATGGTAATCAGGATATAAAAAGTTTTGAATATCCTCGACTTTTTTAAGCCCCCGGTTATTTAAAATACTTAACAGCCAATCTGGATATTTAGTATTGCTTTCGACTTTTTTC
>DDHN01000003.1:56120-56919 GCA_002338125.1 Patescibacteria group bacterium UBA1875
TAGTATTGCTTTCGACTTTTTTCCCTAGGGTCTTCCAATTATTATCACCATTTGTCATAATGTATTATAGTATAGGCTAGTTAAGGGGGTTAAACAAGATGAGTGAATCAGAGAACGAACAACTAAGATTCTCAAACGAAGAGTTAGGCATTTCTATACCTGTCCCCCGTGATGAGGCTACACCGGTAGAGCAAGCAGAGGCAAAAGAAGAATTACTTGAAGATAACCCTAAAAGCCAAGAAGAATTAGAGTTAGAAACAAGAGAAGAAGCCAAGGAAAGGCTTTATTCGATTCTTGAAAGTAGAAAGTTCAAAGTTAAGAATAAGTTTGATAATGCTTTAGCGCAAATTTATCAATTAAAACTAGACAAGCTGGGGAGCAAACCAATTAGCGAAAAAGAGAATATTATATTCACTGCACTAATAAGGGAGTTCCCAGACAAAGAAGACCGGGCTTTGCTTATAGAAGCCTTGAAAGATAAACAAAAGGAAGTATTAGAAAAGCTAGATACTGACGAAATGAAAAGGATAGAAGCGACTGGTCAGGAAAGATTTTACCCAGAATATCAAAGATTAGTATATGAATCGGCTAAAATTGCCGATACAGTACAATTTTTAAGAGGTCTTGAAGATAAAATTAAGGAAATAGAAGCTGAAGAAAAGGTAGAAAAAGAAGCCTTAATGGATGAGTTTTTGAATCAATCTCATACTTTTTTTATCGGAAAAAGATTCTACGAAATCACTATCAGACAGGCCTTACCCCTAATGAAAGAAGATATCGATTTTAATATTGGCTTGGA
>DDHN01000003.1:57115-57389 GCA_002338125.1 Patescibacteria group bacterium UBA1875
ATCGATTTTAATATTGGCTTGGACTATAAACAAGAGCGGACTGAGGAAGAAAAAAACACAAAAAGATCTGAATATTCATATGACATCTTAAAATATATACCAATAAAAAAGATCCCTCTTCTTATAAAAATATTAAAAGATGATCCCGAACTTACACGATATATTCCTCTAATCGAAGAAATTATTTAGCTCTCTTTTTTTTAACTTCTTGCCAAGTAATGAGTAGCGGTGAGGCTACAAAAAGGGAAGAATAGGTTCCAGCTAAAATACCGAT
>DDHN01000003.1:57618-59112 GCA_002338125.1 Patescibacteria group bacterium UBA1875
ACTAAGGTTAGTACGAAATACTTGATTGTAAGGCCTCCAGCCAAAAAAAGTATCAAAAGTATCGACCAAACTAAAAATGAAGTATTTATTGTTCTCGGAAGCATTTCGATTAAACTCAAACTCACGATTCCTTCAAAGTCAGAGGCCCCTTTTCTAATTAAGTTCTCTCTAATCCTGTCGAAAATAACAATTGTATCGTGTACTGAAAAACCAATTACGGTCAAAAGACCAGTTATAAACAGAGGGTCTACTTCAATATTCATAAACTTGCCAAGAAAGGCGAAGGCACCCACAACGATTAAAGTATCGTGAAACAATGCGATAATCGCCGTAATGCCAAACTGCCAGGAAGTGGCTGGGCGAGGAACTTTTCTGAAAGAGTAACCAATGTAGAAAATAATAATAAGGGAAGCAAACAAAACAGACAAAAAGGCGTTTCTAGTAATCTCTGAGGAGATAGTAGGTCCAACAGTCTCAAAACCAACTTCACTAACTTCGGGGTTAAAATAATTAGGAATTGATTTAACTATCTCACGATGTTTTTCCTCTGATATTTCAGCAAACCTGATCGAAAGACCGTTCTCCCCTATTTTCTGAACGACTGCTCCTTGGAGGTTATTGCCTTTTGCAAATTCAAGGGCTACCTCTTGGCTAGTTGTTCCTCTAAGCTCCAATTTAGAACCACCGGTGAAATCAATTGATGGTTTCAGACCCCATAATAATAAACCAACAATGCTTGGGATTACAAAAAGCATTGAAAAAGCATAGTACCACTTACGGAATTTCATCAAATTCATACCTGTACCTCTTTAACCCTAAAAAGCCATGGCTTTTTTAACCCTTTTATTTTCAAAGCGATCTGCATGAAAGTCTTAGTACCTACAAAAGTGGTTAATAGCCCAATTGCAATACCTAATATCAGAACAATTGCAAAACCTCTGATTGTACCACCTGAAAAAAGCAATAAAAAGGCAATGATTGCACTTACAGCGTTGCTGTCCCTTATAGAAGGCCAGGCGTTCTTAAAGCCTAACCTAACAGCACTTTCGTATGATTTACCTTTCCGAAGCTCTTCCCTAATCCTCTCAAAGACCAGAACGTCTGTTTCCATTGTCATTCCTACTGATAAAATTAACCCGGCAATTCCTCCCATAGTCATTGTAATCCCACCGAGCCATATCTTAATGAACGCTAGCATAAAAATAAGATACAGGCCTAAACCAATAGATGAAAGAATACCCTGAAAACGGTAATAGGTAATCATAAATAAAGAAACAAATATTATCCCGATAATTCCAGCATAAAGACTTTTCTCGACTGACTCTTGTCCCAAAGTAGCTCCTACTTCACGTTGCTCGATAAGTTCGACAGACAAGGGTAGGGCGCCAGCATTTAATTGAATAGCGATATTTTGGGCTTCTTTTAAATCAAAACTACCAGAAATAACCGCCTTACCACCAACTATCTTTTCGTTAACGGTTGCTGTTTGGAGCT
>DDHN01000003.1:59362-60026 GCA_002338125.1 Patescibacteria group bacterium UBA1875
TTTATCATCAAGAAAAGTAGCTAAAAGTTTTCCAACATTATCACCAGTTATTTTAGCAAATTTATCTATTCCCTCTCCTTGAAACTCGATAGCCACCTGAGGCTTACCAAGTTCATCAAATGTAACATCTGCTTGCTTTAAGTCTTCTCCTGTCAACCCAGTTTCTACAAAACCGCCTTGCTCATCCAAAGTCTTAAATTCCAATTTTGCTGTTTCCCCAATTAAATCAATGGCCTCATTAATATCATTTACCCCTGGCATTTCTACAATCAGACGATGTTCATTGCCAGAAACAGCTGTTTGTACAATCGGCTCAGCTACGCCAAACCTGTTAATCCTACTTTCAATATTGGAAGCTAAGGACTTCATGGCATCAGAAATTTCACCAGACTCTAATGTCTCCGTCTTTGCTCGATAAGTTAATCTGGCACCACCTTGTAAATCAAGCCCTTGCTTGATATCGAAGTCTTTATCCCACAGGACCTTGTCGCCTATTTCAATATGAGCCCCACCAGGCCAATCAACAAGAAGTGCTAAACCGGCAAAAAGCAAAATAAAAAAGAGCCTCAAAATTAATTTGTAATTTCTCTTCATCATTAATATGATACTGTTTTTTTACTTACTCGTAAAGATACTCACCTAAACAACCACCCAATAGCCCCCT
>DDHN01000004.1:0-225 GCA_002338125.1 Patescibacteria group bacterium UBA1875
AAAACACCGCTAAAAGTTGTTTTTTGGCTCCGCACATCGATTCAGTATTTGATAGAATTAATAAGCTTAAAAAACAATGCTATAAAAATATCAACATTCTATTTGAAATATTATATTTTATAAGTATCGACTAGCTTTTAGAGAAAGTAATCACTAGCCCATCACTAGCGCTGTCAGAACCGTAAGTTAGAGCCAGCACCACGCCATAAGCCTCTCCCTTAGTCA
>DDHN01000004.1:457-2895 GCA_002338125.1 Patescibacteria group bacterium UBA1875
GCGCCATAGGCGTGGCCCTCTTCTTCAATCGTAAATCCTTGAGCCTCTAAGTTTTTTATATAGTCTATTACCGCAGATTCACTTGTATTTTCAACCCAGACCAAATAGGGGCTATAACTTTGCGTTTCTTCTGGCACTCTCACTAGTTTGCCGTCAGTATATTCTGGAAATTCACTTGGTATTACGCTAGGCCATACCAAAGACTCCGGAGATGTTAAGTTGTTATTATCAGAGTCATCTTCAATATTTATTGATGATTCTTCCGATACAGTTTCGTTACTTTTGTCAGTAGTAGCACTGTAGGCTAGATAGCCCACGGCACCTAATAGGATTACTCCGACTGAGGCAAAAATTATTGTCTTTTGTGATTTTGTCATATTCATAACTTACTCCATTCTAATTACTATCTACTTAATCTCATGTTATCACACGGGCAGTAAGTTTCAATCCGACAAACTTAAAATATTAGGTCAGGTTATTATCATCTCGAAGTTGACCGATTTCGGCCCCTGGAAGGGGGTCGGTCTTTTACACGTTTTTTAATTGGCTCCCCTTGTTGAACGCATTTCGCAACAAAGAATTTGGCTTAAACGTAGACATTGATGTCCTTAGGTTAGTAATAGATAGGTGTCCTAAAATAGTATAGTCATACTCTATAAGTAAATTATTTGTCTAGTATAGGATTCTATGTTTCAGGTCGTTCCTAATTCTGTATCCCTTCTCGTGATCTCTAACAATATTAGTATCAACCTCTTCTATAAACATCTCCTCCTTGTTGTGGTTTAAGACTTTTTGAGCACCCTTGAATGGTGCTGTTATTTGAGAACACCCAATTAAATCATTTTGATAATTTCCAACGTTTATTTCTCCTGCTCCGTTGCAATACACTAAGATTATGCCATTCTCCATAGCTCTTGCTTGGCATAATGACTTTACCATATTTGATTCTGCCTTTTGATCGTACTTTAACCCAACTTTAGTATCTTTGGCACCCCACCAACTTGGACAATAGACTATCTTAACTCCACACAAAACCATTTTCCTAAAGATTTCTGGGAATGTAAGATCCCAACAGATAACTATACCAGCTTTTCCAAACCGAGTATTAAATACACATATTTCATTTCCGGGGCTAATGTAACTTCTCTCGGGTAGCCACAGGTTAACTTTTCTATATTTCCCTTTGACCTTACCTCTATAATCAATATAGTAACTTGTATTGTATAACCCTGTCTTATCATTTTCTAAAAATGAACCAGTAACAATATCGATACTATATTTTTTTGCCAACTTAATAAACTTATCGCGATAAGAAAACTTGTTATCAATAAGATCGGGTCTACTCCAAATAGGATCTGTAATAAAGTCCTCGGGGAAAATAACAACATCTGCTCCAGACTTTGACGCCTGGTCAATGAATCTTTCAGCTTTTAGTAAATTTTCTTTTGGTTTGTGGGTTGTGGTATCAAACTGAACAACTGCAATTTTAAATTTCATATAAAATACTCCTTTATAGGAGGAGTATAGAATTTATATTTTTATTAACAAGTGTTTTTTGGCTTTATAATAATAAAATTTATTATATTGGCTCAGCACTCCGCTCAAGAACCCTAGGGCAGTTTTAAGTACAAAATGGCACACACCCTAAGGTTTATGTCTCATTATTTATGGTTTTGAGCACAAAATGAGACAAATGAGACAGTTATTAAGCACAATTTTATAAAGTCTCATTTTTGGGACTGGGACATCTGGGACAGTATAGGGCCTGTTAATGCAATTGTTTCACGTTAGCTTGGTAGCTTAATATCTGGCTCATTATTTTCGTTAAAATTTATCTGCATAATGCCTGCCGCCGGGAAGGCCACAACAATATCTGCGTCCTCATCGTGCGCCAAATACTGTGCAAGTATCTCTAAATTAGGCGAATGTCCGACAAAGCCAACAGTGACGTCTCGTCCGGGAAAAATTTTGCCGATAAACTGTTGTAGCCGCTGAACTCCAACCAGTTGATCTCTAGCTATGTCTTCTGGGTTAATTGCCTCCTTAACACCAGCCTCGTAATCAAGCTTGATTTGCTCTACAATTTTCTTAACATCGAAATCAGCTTTCTTAAATAATCCCTCGACATATTCTGACGCCCAGGCTCCATTCTCGTTTTGCCAACGGTCACCACCAATTCGGAATTGCTTGATAAAAAGTGGCATTGAAAAAAATATTTTGGAATCAGGATGTTGTTGTGCTGTTTCGCTAACCTTACTCAATTCAGCCGTGGGTCCATTCTCAAATTTCAGATCAGTTTCATCGATCATTAGGCAGTCAATGCCCTGAGCTGCTATTGCATCTTGTACCGCTTCAGTATAAATTTTTGCGGTAGATCTTGTTCTGAGCGCCTCGGATACTCCGCCCAAAGCAATTACGCCGTGTTCTGGAGCATTTTT
>DDHN01000004.1:3120-21534 GCA_002338125.1 Patescibacteria group bacterium UBA1875
TCTGGAGCATTTTTTATAATTTCCAAAATTATTTGAGCCTGTTCTCGGGCAATTTCAATGCCTCTTTCGGTAAGTCCGGGGTATTCGGGATTCGGGCTACTACCAAAGTTTCTTTCTGTATGCCGAGAAGCAAAAAAATCTGGGGTTTCTGTGTTCATTTATCGTCCTTATCGAATTCTCCAAAACGACCAATCTTCATTGACTGATCGGGTGAATACTTATTGTAAATTTCAACAAACCTATCTTCGTCTAAATACCAAATACCTTTATTGGTTTTATTTTTGAAGCTTTTGACCACCTTATAGTACTCGACCATTTCCAAAAATAAAGCATCATTTTTTCTTTTTGCTTGCTCATCCTTGTTTTTTGAGTCGACTATTTGGTAAAAATCCAGTTCCTCAAGGGGCTCTGATAATAGATGGAGCCTACGCTTAATGGCTTCGGGAGCAATCTGTTCAGGGAATAAATAACCAATAACGTACAGTATAGCTCTCGCTTCATTTAGATCATCCCAATTCGGATTTTCTAAAATGTGCTGGTAGCGTTCCCACATTTTAGTAAGGGTCTCATCAAGTTTCTTTGAGTCAAGTAAATAGGTATATTTAAGTATTTCTTCCATGACTTAAATATACCATAAATATACATTTTTAAGCTAAGAAAGTGCTTACATTCCTCTCAATTAAGCGATACCATCGTCCCGATGGAAAAGATAGGAGATAAAACTGAGTTAAAGTATTGCCTTTACGCTCGTAAATCATCCGAATCTGATGAGCGTCAAGCAATGTCAATTGATTCTCAAATCAAGGAGATGTCCGACTTGGCTAGGAAGGAAGACATCAAGATTGTTAAAGTGGTTCAAGAAAGTTATTCCGCCAAACAATCAGGTCAAAGACCAGTATTTATGCAGCTACTTACAGATATTCGATCAGGGGCAGTTAACGGGCTACTAACTTGGGCACCCGATAGACTTTCAAGAAACGCTGGAGACCTTGGATCGCTGGTAGACCTGATGGATGACAAGAAGTTAGTCAAAATCAGAACCTATTCCCAAAGTTTCACCAATACACCAAGTGAAAAGTTTATGCTAATGATACTTTGTTCTCAAGCTAAGCTAGAAAATGATAACAGAGGCGAGAATGTCAAACGTGGCATTCGAGCTAAATGTGAAATGGGCTGGCGACCGTGTATGCCCCCAATTGGTTACTACAACCGAGCCATGGCAGGGATCAAAGATGTTGTCATTGACCCAGACCGAGGTCCATTTATAACTAAAATGTTCGAACATGCGGCCAAGGGTGAAAGCGGGCGCACGATCAAGGCTTGGCTAGACAGTATTGAAGCCACAAGCAGAAAGGGCAAGCCCATAACTTTAAGTCTGGTTTATCTGATGCTTAAAAATCCATTCTACTACGGCACTTTCGAGTACCCGATTGGGAGTGGCACTTGGTATAAGGGCTCACACGAACCTTTGATATCCAAAGAGCTATTTGATAAAGCGCAGAAGCAGATCAACTGTACGAAAAAAGCTAAATGGGGATCGAAAGAGTTCCCATTTCGGAGATTCTTAACTTGCTATTCTTGCGGTTCAACAATCGTCGGTGAAGAAAAATTCAAAACACTCAAAAATGGCAAGAAAAATAGACATATATATTATCACTGTTCTCGACAAGTAGACCGAAATTGTAAAGAGATGTATCTATCGGAAACACAGCTAATCGAGGCATTATTAGCTATTTCAGGTAAGCTAACAGTTGATAAGTTATCAATGGAACCAGAATTAGCCAAAGCCATTCAAAAGTTCCGCTCCATGCTCGAGACAGTGAATCCTAAAAAGAAATATACTAAAACCGAAACAATCAAAAACTACGCCAAATATGTACTAGAAAAAGGTACCGACTTCGAAAGGACTCAATTGGTCAGAAATCTGAATGTTAAATTAGCGATTCACGATCGAAAAGCAGTTATTATTGGGTAGAATGTTGCCGTAATGTAAAGGCTATCTCATCTTTTTTTAGGCGTCCTTTTTGCTATCTCGGGTATACCAGCTCCCGGCTCAATAAAGGTTGCGACTCTAACATTCTTTAGATTACGCATTAGTTTTGATAGAGGCACGCCGGTTCTATTGCTCTCCTCCATCAAGTCGGCAAGGTCGTCTCCAGAGATAGTTGTTCCCTCGTCGGCCTCAACGATTGTATCCATGTGAAAATGCGCCGTGCTTTCGTCGTCAGCTTTTACCATTCCATCCAGTATTTCTTCGAGTGTGGCATTGTCGAAAAGAGTTTGCATCCCAGCACCATGAAGATGGCCACCCTTTAGCTTGTCGAGTTTATTGTCCTTAACGGCGAAACTAAACTCGTCGAAATCATTAAACGGAATATGAAAGTCAGCATATTTAACAATCACCATGCCGTTTTTCTTGATTTGAATATGATAATGCGGTTCTTTACCGTAGTATTTATCCTTATGGCCTTCCATATCCCCTGTGGAGCAAGAAAGTGACCATTCTAGATTTTTATAAACAATTGTGGTCTCAAATACCTTAGAGTCAGATTTTTCTACAGTGAGGTCGTTAATGTTTCTCATGGGGGCTACGGTATTAGCAACCCATCTTAAATATGCCTCAATTTCGTGATAGCTCTTTATGTCAAATAAAAGTGGAAGATGTTTTTTCTTTACACCGTTAGCTTCAAAAAGAAGCCAATGAAGGCAAGGCTTTTTGTCTGAAAAATGAGTTAATAAATTTCCGCAGTAACTGCATTTGCCTTCAGATAAGGATTTTTTCAAGGAAGTAAATTCTTGCTCATTTTTAGCAAGTTGCTCATCGTTCTTTTTTAAGAGCACCTCCATAGGCACTGCGTTAATTCTCTGATTAAATCTTTTGATTTGTTCTTCATCGTACTTCATATAAAATTATTCTCCTAACAAAATTAGCAAACCGATTGGTTTGCTAATTTCTTAGTAATCTAACCAGCTATTCTGGTTCTTATTTCAATGCCCTAGATACACTACGGACACCTTTGGTGCTCAACTTGGCTCCCGAGGTCGGATTCGAACCGACGACCTAACGGTTAACAGCCGTTTGCTCTGCCGCTGAGCTACTCGGGATTGTTAAGTTGCTAGGAAATTGTAACAAAATAAGGCTGATTTTTCAATACTATACCTTTTGATTTTCACCCAGCTTCATTTATAATTAAAACATGCATAAAACAAATTCTCTGGAAGATTATCGCCCCATTGTCGGTGACGATGTAATAAAAAAAGTAGTCAAAAAAGCCAAAAAACTTAAAAATAAGCATATTGTTTGTATCAGCTCTACCCATACTGGCGGGGGGGTTGCCGAAATGCTCAATGCCATGATTCCCATTTTTAATGATTTGGGAATTCCTTTCGGTTGGCGAATACTTCATGGCACTAATAATTTTTTTGAGATAACAAAAAGTATTCATAACGCCCTTCAAGGAGAAAAATTCAACTTTAATGAAAACAAAAAAGAACTTTACTATAAAACTAATGAGAGATTTTCGAAATTCACTCATCTTAACCATGATTTAATCATTGTACATGACCCTCAGCCACTACCAATCATTGACTTCTATAAAAAAGATCAACCCTGGATATTTAGGATACACCCTGATTTCTCAACCCCTGATAAAAATACTTATCGTTATCTAAAAAAATATATCGATAAATATGATCAGGTTATTGTTTCTAAAAAAGAATTCATTAAAAAAGATCTAAGGCCACCTCAAAGCATAATCTACCCAGCTATTGACCCTCTTTCATTTAAAAATATGGAGTTAACAAAAAAACAAAGGATAAAAGAACTTGAAAAAAAGGGCATAAAGAAAACAAAGGTGATGATTTCTCAAATCTCCCGATTTGATAAATGGAAAGGTTTCCCTGGATTAATAAAAGCCTTTGAAAAGGCCAGAAAAGAAATTGATGCCCAGCTTGTCCTTTGTGGTTCATACGCCAGTGATGATCCAGAAGGAGCCCAGATTTATTCGAAGATTGTTGATTTGGTTAAAAAAAGCAAATACAAAAAAGACATTCAAATCGTTTTTGGCGACCGTGAGCTATTCGTAAATGCTCTTCAAGCCGAATCTGATATTGTTATCCAAAACTCTAAAAAAGAAGGGTTCGGACTAACAGTTGCCGAGGCCTTATTCAAAAGAACACCTGTAATTGCAACCAGAGTTGGAGGAATTTCTCTTCAAATAAAGCATGGTAAAAACGGTTATCTTGTAAAATCAGGGGATAACTCCGAACTCACCCGATATATTATAAAGTTGGTTAAGGATAAAAACCTTAGAGAAACTATGGGAAACTTTGGTAGACAATACATAATCGATAACTTTATTATTACCAGGTTAATGCTTGATTGGATGGAATTATTTATCGATTATCTAACCTTCCCCAAAAATATCGGCTATCTTAGCAACCGGATAATTTCAAAAATCAACGGAGAGAAGAAGAAAAATTAATGTGGATATTTATCCGGCGAATCGTAGTTTGAAAGATATGACTCAGCTTCTATCAACTTGCCTGAATTATCGTACAAAAAACGATATATCAAGGCCTTAAAAGACCCTGGCCCCTTTTTTCCAGCATCAAAAGTATAGGGGGTCACCCATTCTACTTTCGGGACTGCTCCTATGGCATTTTTATTACCAGCAAATTTAACCGATATTTCTTTTTTGGTGCCGAAAAATTCAAAATAAAGGAAATTACCTGTGATTCTGGTCTGGACCAAAATGTGCGATCTGGTATTATTAGCAAATTTAAGATCAGGATTAGGGACATAAATTGTAGCATCTGTGCCATAAGGCCGATAATAACTAACTGGGTAAGAATGAGCTTTACGAGCAAGAATCGGTAGCCCACCATTTAGGGCCGCCCTAAAAGCTGTTGTTGAAACTTGACACAATCCCCCACCATATTCCGGTGTAGTCTCATTATTTTTTATAACCAACTCCGGAAGATAACCATTAGCTGCATCAACGTCTCCGAGGTTAGCGGTAAACGAAAAAGTTTCTCCGGGCTCAATCAAAAGCCCATTAAATTTTTCGGCCCCTACCCTAATATTATGACGGCGATTAGCAGGGCTTCCGGCAAAATTTGAATATCCGGTAGCAACGATTTCCCTAATACCCAAGTCGGCAATAGTTTCTTTACTTATTAGGGCTTTTCTTTCCCTTGTCGTTAGCCTAGCTGTTCTCTTATTTTGTGACAAGGAGCTAAGAATATTCTTGGTACTTTCATCGATATCCAAAGAAATCCCAGACTTGGCTGAACTTTTTATTACAACCATATCATTCATAACCCCCAAAACAGCATTTACAGGTTCTTTTTCTATTTCCTTGGCTAGTTCCCCCAAGAAACTGGCAATTGCGTTATATGAAAAAATAGTAACTTCAGCTTTATCTTGTTCAAGAATACTGAAATATCGGCCAAAAGAATATCTCTTTACAAAAGGCCCGATCTGACTTGGTAGTTCTACAAAGTTAAGAAGTTTTTCTTTTGAAACGGAATAATTATTTCGACCATTAGTCAAAGTCAAGTCGTAAAAACCGTCATTTTTAATTTGCACAAAAATTTCTTCAAGCTCAGGAGCACTGTACACCGGAGGTATCTTATTAGTGACAAGGTTCATTTGATTTTTTAAATTACCCGTTGCTGTTATAAAGCTATAGAAACTACTACCATAGCTCAACCTCCTACCGGGACGCCCTTCCTTAAAAACATATTGACCATTATCTGCATTAATCGACGCATTATTAACTTTTCTGTTTATACTCTCCTCAAAAGAATCAATAGCGGCATAAAGCTTTTTCTTGTCGTAATCAACAACAAAAGGTAAGTCAACCTGCTCACCAAGAGAAAAAGAGCTGTCAACTGCTTCAAGTGCATTAGAAACAGTTTTCTCGATATTGTAGGATAAGCCAAGTTCTGATTTAGATATTTTTTTTCCGGAAATATAAAAAACATCATCACTGAGATATTTTTTACTTTCTTTGCCAAGCACATCAGTTGCTTCTTGATGACTTAGACCTGATAAGGAAATGCCAGCTACACTAACACCAGGGTAGACTCTATTTTGATAGATAAACCATGTACCCAAGACTATTGCTAAATATATAGAAGCTAAAACAACGAGGCTGAGGATGCCCCAAATTAACTTTTCAACTGTCCCCTTCATTATTCTCCCCGTAATACTTCTTTTAACAGGTTTTCGGCTATTTCTTTTGAAGATTGCTTATCCTCTTCTTCACTAGCAACAGTAATTACTACAAAATCTTCTTCTGCTACGGTAACTGCTTCTCTGGGCAAAGAAAACTCAAAACCGTTGTATTTTATAACAGCGAAATCGCCCTCAAACCTATCTAGTTTTCCTTTGATTTTTTTCATAATCAAATTATATCAGATAAAAATCGGAAAATATTTAGCTATTTAGCCAATAAGTAATGGTACAAGGACAAGAGAAATAATCGCCATCAACTTTATAAGGATATTCATTGCTGGACCAGAGGTGTCTTTAAATGGATCGCCAACGGTATCCCCAACAACTGCTGCTTTATGAGCGTCAGACCCTTTGCCACCAAAGTTGCCTTCTTCGATGTATTTTTTAGCATTATCCCAAGCGCCACCGCCATTAGCCATCATTAAAGCCATCAATACACCTGTTACAGTAGCTCCGGCTAGTAAACCACCCAGAGCTTCAGCTCCTAAGGTGAATCCAATTACAATTGGCGTTGTAACGGCAAGTACTCCCGGAGCAATCATTTCACGAAGAGCAGCTTTTGTGGAAATTTCGACACAACGTTCAGAGTCAGCCTCAGCTTTTCCTTGTATCAAGCCTTTAATTTCTTTGAATTGTCTTCTTACTTCGACAACCATTTGTGAAGCCGCTCTCCCCACCGAAGACATCGTTAGGGCAGCGATTACAAAAGGTATTACTCCACCGATAAACAGACCGGCAATAACTTCTGACTTCATAATATCGATAGAAGCAAGATTAACACTGGCTGAATAGGCCGAAAAAAGAGCAAGTGCCGTTAAGGCAGCTGAACCAATAGCGAATCCTTTTCCAATGGCCGCCGTTGTATTGCCGAGGCTATCAAGCTTATCAGTAATTTTGCGAATATTACTTCCAAGGCCAGCCATCTCCGAGATTCCCCCAGCATTATCGGCAATTGGGCCATAAGCATCAACGCTCATTGTAATCCCAACGGTAGCAAGCATTCCAACCGCAGAAATCCCAACACCAAAGACCCCAGCGAGCTTGTAAGCAGCTAGCGTTGCAGCGACAATAACAAAAACAGGAAACGCAACACTCTCCATGCCAATAGCAAGACCGGTAATAATATTTGTGGCTGGGCCAGACTCGGAAGCAGCAGCAATTTTTCTTATCGGACTACCAGAAGTATAGTATTCGGTTATAAGGCCGATAGCGATGCCAGCGATAGAGCCAGAAACAACAGCATAGAAGACTTCAATAGGAAGTCTCATCTCTTTTGCAGCAAAATAGACACCAGCAAGGAGCAGTATGGCTGCAATATATGTTGTGTAACGGAGCGCTGCTTGAGGAGAAATTTTCTTCAATAATTTGATGGAGAAAATACCAATAACCGAAGCCAGCAAACCTATCATTACTACCATTAATGGAAAGGCCATATAGGCAACCGTATTTGTAAGAACCAAAGAACCTAGAATAATAGTTGCAATAACAGAACCGACATAACTTTCAAAAATATCAGCTCCCATGCCAGCAGTATCACCAACACAATCACCAACATTATCAGCAATTACAGCAGGGTTTCTAGGATCATCTTCGGGTATTCCAGCCTCTGTCTTACCCACAAGATCAGCCCCCACATCGGCTGCTTTGGTGTAGATACCTCCGCCAACTCTAGCGAAAAGGGCAATCGAAGAAGCTCCCATTGCAAAACCTGAAAGAATGTTTATATCAATCTCTTTAAAAAAGTAATAGAGAGTTCCAACTCCCAAAACCCCTAACGAAGCGACCGTTAGTCCCATAACAGCTCCGCCCATAAAAGACACTGAAAGAGCTTTTCCAGAATCCTTAGTTTTAGCAGCTGCCGAAGTTCTAACCCCAGCAAGAGTTGCTGCATTCATCCCCAAAAATCCAGCAACCATCGAGGATGAGGCGCCAAACAGAAAAGAAACAGCTGTCCATTGCCCTATCTTCCATAGAAGTAGTCCAAAAACTGCGGCAATGAAAACAAAAAGAATTGAATATTCTTTTTTTAAGAAAACAAATGCCCCGCTTCTAATTTTTGCAGCAATTTGTTGCATTTTTTTAGTTCCGGCATCCGCTTTTTTGATTTGATAAAGAAGATAAAGCGCGATAACAATTCCCATTCCCCCTATAAAGGGAGAAAAATTAACAATATTTTCGAACATAATCTAACCTCCTTAGATAATTACTTTTGATATAAAAATGAGGGGAAGACCCTCTGAATAAGTATATTTAAAAAATAATTTAAAATCAAGAAAGATTAGTTTAAACGTTGTTCGTTTTCTTCTGGTGGAGATAAACAACTATCGAAGTTAAAACAAAAATAAGAGACAGACTAGCGGCAAATACAACATAGCCGGTTCGATTTCTGACCTGAGAAGAATATATGGCTAGTCCTGAAAATATAATACTAAATAAATAAATAAACATCACCGCTTGTAAGGGACTAAAACCAAGATCTAGTAATCGGTGATGGAAATGACGCTTATCACCTTCAAAAATAGACTTTCTCCTTATTATTCTACGAATGATGGCAAACAAGGTATCAAATATTGGTATTAAAAGTATAGTGAACGGAACAATTAATGAAAAGGCAGCCGCAAGTTTCAAGGAACCTATAATTGATAAAGTTGCCAAAGAAAAACCTAAAAATAACGAACCGGAATCTCCCATAAATATTCTTGATTTAAAGTTATGAGGCAAAAAACCGAGGGCTGAAAAGCCTAAAACTAAAGCGAGAAGGCCGACTGTTTCACTCCCTGATAGAAATGCGACCGTAGCAACTGCAAAAGCAGCAATAGTCGAAACACCGGCGGCAAGTCCGTCTAGTCCATCAATAATATTTATGGCATTAGTAACTCCAACAATCCAAAAGAAAGTCAGTGGTAACGACAACACTGAATATTTAGCAAGGTGCCCTACCAGAAACAAATCCATATTAATCTGGATTCCGAAATATATTGCCACAATAGCCGCCAACGATTGAACCAAAAATTTGTGAGTGGCTCTTAGCCCAAATTTATCGTCAAAAAGACCCAATGTAACAATTATGAACGAAGAAATTAAGAATCCTAATATTTCCTTGTCGAAATTGCCAATCACAAGCACAGCCAATATAAAAGAAACATAAATTGCTAAGCCTCCACCGCGGGGAACAGAACCATTATGCACTTTACGTTTATCAGGGATGTCTATAAGGTTTAATTTTTGGGATATTTTTTTTGCAATTGGCGTAAGAACGAATGAACCCAAAAATGCTATTAAGGAAAAAAGTATAATTTCTATCACTGACATATCAAAATTCATTATAATTGAAGTTACTTTCAATTACCACACCTAGTCATTCAATTTAAGAAAACCGTAGACAGATCCCAAGCCATAAAAAAAGTGTTTAGTAAAAAAGATAAAAGGCATTAAAATAACCAAAAAAAATTTCTTCCTCCTTAATGCATACTTGACAGAAAATATCATAGATAAAGTAAAATAAACGGAGATAACAACTAAGAATAAAATTGACAAAAAAGTGTCCTTCAAAAGAAGAAATGATAATATTCCACCGAAAAGGCCAATCACAAACAAAGCTGGTACATAATGCATGAATTTTAAAGGTCTACCAGTTGTCCTCATAGCTCTTAACGGTCCTTTACCAGCTCTAAAACTATATTTTATAAATTCAGCAAAATTAGTTTTTGGATAATAGCCACTAACAATATTTGGAACTAGTAGTATTTTTCCTCCCGATCGGGCTAACCTCAAATTTAGCTCCATATCTTGACTTCTTTTTAAAGTTTCATTGTAGAGGCCAATTTTTTTGAAAACTTCTTTTTTATAACAACCGCCAAAAACAGTATCTACATAGATTGGTTTTTTAATATTTTTCCTAAAAGTAGCGCTACCTATACCGAAAGGGCTCGTATAAGAGCCAATAATTGCCTCCGAAATAATGTCTTTTTTATCTGTCCTTGCCTCTATTCTGCCACCAACATTATCCGTATTATAACTTTCAGCATATCGTAAACATTTGCTAACATAATGTCTGGGATATTTATTATGAGCACCCATAATAAATATGTAGTCACCCGAAGAGGCCTTGATACCCATATTAAATGCATAAGGCTGAGTTTTATTGATATTATCAATTATTTTTAGATTGGGATATTTTTTTGAATATTTTTCTAAAATTTTCCTAGTTCCGTCATCGCTCATACCGTCTATAACGAATATCTCCATTAAGTCTGCTGGATAATCCTGATGTAAAACAGAATCTAAGCATGCTGAAATAATATCCACCTCATTTCGGCAGGCAATAATAAGTGTAGCTTTTTTAAATTCCAATAATTTCTTCATATAAATTCGTAAGTCCTTTTGAAATACTCTCCCAATTATATCTCTCGTTAAATGAATTCTTGGCATTTTTTGAATAATTGGTTAATTTTTCCTTGTCACTGACCAGTTGTTTTAGTTTATTAGCAAAATCTTCACTGTTCTTACTTTTATAGATTACCCCGACTTTCCCTCCCTCAATTAGCGCTTTAAAACTAGGCAAATCAGAGGCCAGTATCGGCAGCCCTAACCCCATATATTCAAATATCTTATTAGGAGATGCCTCCATATGATTTGGGACTGGCAGAAATCCTATTATAGCGAAATCAGCATTATAAGCCATCGCAAGCGCTTCCTCATAACTTTTCCAACCAGTTATTTCAACCTTATCAATATTTTCTTTAAGCAGCTTCTCTTTATACTTCTCCGGTTTTATATCCCCAATAATAGTCAATTTTATATTATCGAGCTTTGCTACACCGTTAATGATAGTTTCCGCCCCCCTGATATTATTTAGTCCGCCAAGATGCACTGCTTTAATCTCTTTCTTATCGGTGTATTTTTTCGCTTCATACTTATCAAGTATCTTTTTTTGCGGATAGTTAGGAAGAACTACCGTGTTTTTTACCGATTTAGAAATTCTTTCTTTTATCGGCTCATTTACGACAAGTGCTCCGCTGAAGAAATATGAGCAGGTTTTCTCGATAATACTAACAACAGCTGACAAAAAGGATGAGACCAATCTGCTCTTTACATAATTACGGGACTTAACAACTGCCGGGTTATCTTCATGGATATCATAAATCACTGGTTTGTGCTTAATTATTCTTAACAAAACTGCAAAGGAGATAAAATCGAAGTCATGAAAATGATAGCTAACAACATCTTGTTTAAGGGCCAACCTGAAGGCTTTCCAGTTTCTCGATAAACGTTTGGCCAGGGTCCTCTCAAAAGAACCAACCTCAACGATTTCTAATCCATTCGGCCTATTGGCTATGTTCCCGGTTGTAATATAGACAACCCTGTACTTTTTAAGCAACGTCATGATTTCTTTAAGGTAGATCCTGTTATCATCTGCCGGATGAGAGGTGGTGATTACACAAATCTTTTTCATTTTGAAAACTCCTCGGCGAGTTTTTTGGCTGTTTCTTTCCACAAATAATGTTCTCTTACAACTTTTTTGCCCGTTGCTCCCATTTTTTCCCTAAGAGAAGCGTTATTTATTAAGTTCGTTAGAGCTGACTTCACCGATTCGGCACTTTTCGGCTCAACTAGTACCCCGCATTCTCCCTTGGACAAGATATCCTCAACCCCTTCGCCTTTAACGCCAATGATTGGGAGTCCTGTGACCATTGCCTCAAGATAGGCCACTCCAAAGGCCTCATTATAGCTTGGCAAAACAAAAATATCTGATTTCGCTAATTCCTTAAAAACTTGTGCTTGGGGCAGACAACCTAAAAACTGAACTCTGCTATCATTGTTTACCTTCTTCTCAATCTCATTTCGATAATTACCATCTCCGATAATAATATATTCTAAATTCTTTTCTTGAATACCCCTTAAGGCCTCTATAACATATTGAATACCTTTTTCCACTTCTAAGTTACAAACGCTGATAATCCTTACTTTTTTACTGGTTTTGTTTTTATTTGATTGCCGGGCCTCATCAACACCAAGGGGGACAATAGCTGAATTAACCCCGAGCTTTTTAACAAGATTTTCGGTTTTTGAGGAATTCACAAAAACCTTCTTGGCATCTTTGAGAACGCTTGTTATTAATCCGTGGGCCTTCGCGCTGTAATTAATCTTATGCTGGACATCCGCACCGTGAATATAAACAAAGTAAGAGATATTAAATTTGCCACTAAGTTTTTTAGCAACATAGCCGTCAGGTATAGCCGTATGGGCCAAAATTAAATCAAAATCATTCTCTATGATAACTTTTTTGGCTGACCTATAGGCAAACCAAGAAGAAACACCTATAAGGCAGCGGCTAAAAGAAAGATATCTAGGATAAACAATTTTTATTCCGTCGAGTATTCCATTTTTTTTAGTTTTATTCTTTCCAAATACTTGCGGGGAAATTACATAAATATCAAAGCCCAATTTTTTTAAAGCTAAGTTCATTTTATGAACAAAAATTCCCTTTACCGGCTGACTTTCTGACGGATAAAGGTGGGAAACTATGAGGATTTTCTTATTTTTTTTCATTTTTATTCAAAAGGTATATATTCAGAGAATTAAATATCATATATATCGGAAAAAGCTGAAAATCATAAAAACTTCCGGCCAGGATATTGTAAAGAGGATAAGAGACAGCAATACCAAGAGTAATTATGTTTATAACAAACTCATGATCTATTCTTTTTGCCGTATTTTTAAGATTAATAACAGCGTAAAAAAGAAACATTCCGAACATTCCTACGTACAGAGACAAACCAAGGAGTCCGTAGCGGTAGAGATAAAGAAGGTATTCATTGTCAACGGTGTAATCTATATTTGATGAGTATTCTGATGATTTCGACGGTCCAAAGCCAAATATAGGGCTTTTAGACGAACGAGAAGCTATATCTCGCCACTTATTTTCTCTTGAACTCCAACTCTGGAAGTCCCCTTCTGCATCTTCTTCTGCTATCCCCATCTCCTGGAACCCAGCATTAAACCTATCGACAATATTCATTTTCCCTTTTTGATTAGGAACACTGGTAATAAACATAAAAGAAAGACCGGAAATTATTGTAAATAATAAGAAAACTAAAAAGATCTCTTTAGCCATGTGAGGTCGGCCTATTTGCTTATAAGGGAAAAACCACAAAGAGGCGGATATGGTAAAGAGAGCCATAAAGTTTGCAACGGTTGAAGTTCGACCCATTGTCATAATGGCCGAGGTCAAAACAAGGAATAAGAAAAAGACTAAGATGACTATATTTTTCTTATTCTTGTATTCGAGTTTCTTTATTAAGATTGCATAGATAAAAAACAATGGTAGCCCTAGGATGAGCGCCCAGGAATTAGCATTTTTAAAGGTCCCTACTACCCGGCCGGCCACCATGATTGCTCTTATATGAGTTACCTTTGTAAAGTACGGCATTACAAGATTATTAATATCAAAGACATTAAAATACTGCATGAAACTAAAAGCAACCGCAGCAGCGAATGAGCCAACGGTAAGTTTTATAGCAGTAGCCAGCTCCTTCTTAGTCCAATTGATATTAAAGATAATTCGATAAATAAGGTAATATTTAACAATTTTTACAAGCTCAAAAAGGTCGCGGGCATATAGGCCGCTTCCCTCCCTAACAACGGCAATAAAGATGGAGATAATAACCGAGATAAACAAAGCCCCGAATAAATAGTCAACTACCGAAACCCGGAACTTTCTTATTTTCAGCTTATACAGCAAATAGATGCTCGCAAGAAACAAAAGAACTATCTCGTCTACCCTTATTGCCGGAGAAGTCAGCCTTATCTCAGGAGTAAGAATAAGGAGCGGGATCATTAAGAAAATACCATATTTGAGTATGGCAATCAATTTTTCCTTCGGAAATTTATTTAGGAATTTAAGAGCTTTTCCGCTTCTTTTATTTCGGCGGAAATTCTTTTTTCCCAGGTCCAAAATTTTCGATGTGAGTAATCTTTTGCTAATTTTTTCCATTATAAACTTACATAATGATAGCACGGCTTAACCACCGCTCAAAGTGCCATTATTTCTTACCTTCAATGATTTTATTTAAGGTATTGGCTAACATTTTCGTTTTCTCAACACGTTTATAATTTTTCAAAAATGTTTTATCATATTCTCCCAAGCTATCGATCTCTCCATTTTTTATTCTATTTAAGGCCGATTCAATTTCGCCGGGGCTATCATTAACTATAAAAGCGTTCTCGAAATTAGACAAAAATCTACCTAAATAAGATTCTTTATTAGCTATAGCAATAATTGGCCTATTACATGATATGTAGTCAAACACTTTATGCGTGAACTCAATGTTCGAACCACCGGAGATTATTATTAACACGTTAGCTCCCCTTGCATAACTAATTGCTTCTTTATACTTTTTAGGTCCAACGAAACTTGACTTACTCTTTAAATATTTATGTGCGGCAACGGTTACCCTTTCTTCTTTATTGCCAACGTGAATGAACTCACATTTTCCATCTTTGTCAAAGCTACTAATTGCCTTAAATAGATTCTTGGGATCACGATAATAAGAAAATTTACCTGTATAAACAATGGAAAACTTAGAAAAATTTTTTTTCTCAATATGACAATAATCTTCAGGATCAAAACCATTTTCTATTAATTGAAACTTTTTAGCTTCTGCGGGAAAGCATTTACCATACTCCCTCTCCATATCTGCAGTTGCAAAAATAACTCCAGCTGATTTTTTAATAATTTTTGGCTCTATATAACCTACTATCAAATCACCAATTTTCTTTTTTACTCCTTTCCTTACCTTTTCATAAGGATTAATCCCCCAAGGATCACGATAGTCAATAATATACGGAGTTTTTGTCGCTTTTTTTAGCTTAGGTGCTATAACCCAATGAAAAAATGGTCCACCAGTGAAATAAACTACATCGATTCTTTCCTTTTCAATAATTTTTTTGGCTTCTTTGTATAAAGGCCAAGCCCATTTTATACCGACATCATTTATTGGAATTTTAGTAGTTTTTGTTTTATATATTTTCTTGGCTTTTTTAGTTTCACCGATAAGACTGTCATCGATTGAGCTGTAATATTCATCTTTTACTGTTAAAACATAAGATTCCCAACTAAAGCTAGGCAAATATTTAACAAATTTAGCTGTTCTAAAAGTTCCAACACCGGCAGCGGGAGGAAAATAATATGCAATTACTAATATTTTTTTCATGATTGAATTTTAACATTAATTATTTTTTTTGGCGCATTAAGTAAAACAATGACAGTTTTTTCAACAATCCAAAAAGACATTATAGATAAGCCAGATATCATAATGATTAGAACAAAATAGCTAGTAATATTAAATGGGATATTTAAAATGCCTTTGTTAATAAATGAAAAAATTAAATCGATGAATAGATAATGGAATAGGTAGATCCCAAAAGATTTTTTAGATAAATATGAAACGATGTTTTTTAATTTTTTAGAAAAATTTATTGACAAGAACACTAGAACCCAAAAGGCACCAAAAAACGAGTCATATAGATACGAGGAAAAGCCATATAATTCAAGTGAGCCGCTATTATATGGTTTATATATAAAAGCGATGCCTGCCATAACTAACAAAAGCGGTAATAGAAAAATTTTCTTATCTAATTTTGTTATCTTTTTATAAACGTCTGCGAACAAAAATCCAAGAGCTACATAAATTAAATAAGGAAATATCAGCCATCTCCAATAAAGATGTTCGATACCCAGATTATTCATAATCACAACAAATAATATATTAAAAGCCGCTAACAATGTAGCTGTCTGATATTTATATTTCTTAAAAAATTTGGCTATAAGGGGCGCAAAAAAATAAAATGTAATAATCATAGGAACAAAATATAGATGTGAGAAAACCCCAGTTGTAAAGAATAGCTTTCCAAAATTAAAAAAATTATCCCAACCAGTAAAAGATATTTGTAATTTTCCTGAAGATAATGGGCTTAACCGGTAAATATAATACGCGACACTGATTAAAAAGTACGGCATAACTATTTTTATGAATCTTCCTATATAATAACTTTTTATATTAATTGTTTTTTTGTACTTTAATATGAATAAACTAGCCGAAATAAAAACAAACATTGGTACAGCAAAACGAGAGGCTCTTGCGAAAAAAACATAAGGCTCTCTAATCTCTTGATTGACTATCAAAAACCATCCCGTAAGGTGAATAAACAAAACACTTATGATAGCAATAAAGCGCAGATTATCAAATATAGATATTCTATTTTCTTTATTCACCATTATTGTCTTTTATAACCTTTGCTGGGTTCCCAGCAATAACAACATTTTCAGGAAAACTTTTCGTGACGGTCGAGCCGGCTCCAACAACGACATTATCCCCTAGTTCAACTTCCGGCAGAATAACAGAGTTCATCCCAATCCAAACATTATTACCAATTTTTATCGGTTTTTCTTTTCTATGTTCAAGCATGCTTTCCTTGTCATGATTAGCACTAATTATACCTACACCCGGACCCCACAAAACATTACTCCCTATCTCGATACCATTAATTGCTTGGATGTAACAATTAGGGCTCCTTAGAAAATTTCTATCAGAATTTTCACCTAGCTTTATTTTATCCGGAGCCGAAACAACTGACGTGTAGTGGACTGACCAAGGACATTCGGAATTTATTCTAAATATTCTTTGAAAAACAAAATTAACAATTAATAATTTTCTTTTTGATTTAGAAAAAAAACCCTTTTTATAGGCAGTTCTGACCAGCGGTAATTTTTTAATTAGATTTTTCATTCTTCCTTCTTATTTTAACACTACCAATAATCATTTTTAGTTCTTCTTTATTAATCACTAGTAGCTCTCTAAAGTCAATTGATTCTTTTTTTCTCAAAATAAAAATATATACCACACCAAAAAAAGTATAGGAAATCGTTGAAGCAATTGCCGCTCCAAGAATTCCATATCTTGGAATAAGTAACATATTTGCACTCAAATTAACCGAAAAAACGCAGAAAGCTAAAATTAGTGGAGTTTTTGGTTTTCCAATCGACACATAGTAAGACGGCGCTACCTTACCGATTGAAGCAAATATTATACCAGCTAGCAATACAGCAAGGATTAATCCGGACCTTGAAAAATCTTCCCCATAAAGTATTGGGACTAAAGGCGACATTAAAACCCCGATAGCTGCTACAATTGCCGTAACATAAAGCGTAAACTTTACAGTTAGGGCAGTTGTTTTCTTGATTTCTTTTTGGTTTTCAATGGACTTGTTCAAAAGATTGCCAAGCAGGGGGGCTGCAACACTTGCCGGTATTAAGAGTGCGAGCTCTGCTAGTTGAACACCAATAGAATAAATACCAAGTTCTGCCTTACCAAGCATATGGTTAATCATAAATTGGTCAACTCTATAGTTTAGGTAGTGAAAAAAGGCTGCAAGAAATATTATGTTCCCGTATTTAAATTCTCCAACTAGCAGTTTTTTATCAAATTTTGGCTTAAAATCTGTTTTAGAATTAATAAAAATTAGTAACACCTTTAGTCCCTTTAAGATAGTAACTGTTAAAAAGTAGGACAATATAGATAGATGGCCAAGAAAGAATAAAACAGAAATTATAGCAAGATAGCACACTCTTTCCACAGAGTGATATTTATTTATCTTATAAACTTCATCCCTTCCAACATTGAGCTGATAAAGCAAGAGATAAAAAAATGAAAAAAGAATGAAGGCAAAACCGATTATTAAATAAAGGAAAGAGTACTCCTGAAAATATATATCAAAATTTTTCAAAGATAAAATAACTAAAGAGTAAACAACTGAAAGCATTAACACAAATAGGAGATTAGACGAGAAAATCGCCTTTTCACTATTTTTGGTTCTTTTCATGAAATAGCTCATTGCGTTAAGGACACCGAAATGACCATAATTAACAACTAATTCGTTAATCATGATTAAGTAGGCAATAAACCCTTTGCCTTCCGGGCCAAGAGAGCGAGCAACTAAAATTCCGGTTACAAAGCTAACGGCAAGACTTAAGCCATTAAGAAAAAAACTTGTTCCGATATTCTTTTTATAGTTTCCCATCAATAATCCTTATAAGTTTTTTACTTGCTCTTACATCCCCACAATATTGTTTTTTCGGCTTTTTAAAACTTCTCTTTTTGCTATTCACCGCG
>DDHN01000005.1:0-2732 GCA_002338125.1 Patescibacteria group bacterium UBA1875
TCGACCGAAACGGAGTGGAGTGGAGAGATCTCTTTTGCTTAATGCTATATGCTAAATAAATATGCAATTGTGATAGAACATCCAATTTATTTTCACTGCGTTCAGATGCTACAGGGTGACAGTGAGGTTATTGTGCAAAGGTTTCGTCTAAGTTGTTTATACTTATGAGCAAACCTCTACATATTTTTCCCGTCTTCTAAAATATTTTTAACTAAAAGTTCGCTTGATTTAATAAACAGAGGGTCAAGCAGCTCTTCTTTCTTTTTATATACCAGTTTTTCATCTATCATATCTTTATAGAGTGTTGCTGCCAGGCTCGTTAGATATAAAGGTGAATTAAGAAGCCTTGGTTTTAATACCTTTAAACTCATATTTAACATATAGTTTTCAATAATCTGACATACAATCTCCTGGCCGCCATATAGAAGACCGCCAACAACAATGCATGCACCGCGTTTATTTCTCAACAAGTCCTTTTTCATATGTAGCCATCTCGTTCTATCTATAAATGTTTTAAGCCTTGAGGTGACATTTGAAAAATAAACAGGGGAGCCTATTATTATACAATCTGCCTTAAGCATTTCATCTGTTATAATATATAGATCATCATCCTTGATAGAGCACTCAGTCCTTCCAAGACATTTATTACAAGCGATACAGTATTCTATATTGTAATCTGCAAGCTCTATTAAATTAACTGAACAACCCTCGCTTCTTAGTTTTTCAAAAATATGATTCATAAGTAAATAAGTAACCTTTCCTTTTCTATGACTACCATTTATACCTAAAACATACATATTTATGCCTCTATCTCCATTCTTAATAGTGCTGTTGCAAGAGGTTTACCTGTTCCATCTATACGAAGGCTACCAGTAGCACCACCATCAAGTGCACCATACATTACAATCTCTAAGGATTCTAAATTGTCTAGTGGGTAAACCTCAACTTTTCCCTTTACAATATCACCAAAAAAATCTTTTACCTTTTCGGGGGTCACCTTGCTTTTTATTATATCATAATATTCTGTTGTTTTTGCTATTAATCCTATATTAGAAATATCTCCTTTATCACCTGCTCTCGCATAACAAATATCAACTAATTTTATTTTTTTTCCCATTTTATCTATACCTCCTTTATGTCTGTTTTAATGTGAATGGCATCCCTTGGCACAAGTGTAGGCCACAATTTTATTATGGGAACAGGCTTTGCTGGAGCAGTTGTTGTATTAAATACATAGCCAGCTTGTGGAGCACTCCAGATCATAGCATGCTCTCTGAAATATTCCGCTTCTTCTTTGGTTTTAAATTTTGCACAAATCCTTATACCAACCTCCGGCAAATCTTTTGCTCCATCAATATCAGGAATTTTTACTAAGCTTAAGTGCGCCATATTAAAACCCATATAATCTATTTCAATCTTCTCTAAGTTTATTTTTTGCCTCTTTAACCACTCTTTTAATATATATTCACAATGCTTGGCTTTTTTTAGCGCATCAGGCCAACAAAACCAGTGTTGAAGCTCCTGTTTCCATCCATCTGTATATCCTATCCCAACTTTAAGTTTGTCCGGACGCTTCTTGCCACTCATATTAGATACTTTTACAACATCATGACCTGCATCTTCTAATTTTAGAGTAGTAAAATCGGCTATTCCATCCGGCATTATATAATTTTTGGGGTCATGTACTTCATATAATAAATGCTCCTTCACTGTCCAACTGTTAACTATACCTCCTGTATCTGGTGTTTTGGTTATAACAGCATCACCATTTTCATATAATTCAGCAATAGGATATCCTACATTCCAAGGCTCAGGAACTTTATCCCACTGGCTGCACATCATACCGCCTGTACAGCAACATGAACACTCAATAATATGGCCACAGGTAATAGCTGCTCCAATTTTATCAATGTGCTGGCTATTATTATGATCCCACCCAAATTCATGTATCCATGGGCCCACATACAGTGCATTATCTGCTAGCCTGCCACCAATTACAATATCAGCCCCTCCTTCCAAGCATTCGACAATACCTTCAGCACCTAAATAAACATATGCCCCTACTATTGAATCCTTGATCCTATCTATATCTTCTTCACCTGTATCTATATTAGTAAATTTTATTCCCTCTTTCCTAAAATTATTTATATCACTTGTTATATCATCACCCAGAATAGAACCAATTTTTACGCCACTAATATTGTTAGCGTTTAGCGCCTCTTTTAAAGCAGAACATGCACCCTCTACATTTGCCCCGCCGGCATTAGTTACAATTTTTACCCCTTTCTGTTTGGCTAACGGTAATACTTTCTTCATCCACTCAATAAACCTAGGTGGATAGCCTGCGTCTTTATTTTTTGTTTTTTGTATATATAAAACTGACATAGTAACTTCTGCGAGCCAATCGTAGCAGATATAATCTATATCCGCTTTTTCTATCATCTCCAACCCTGGCTCAATAATATCTCCCCACATCAACGAACCTGAACCTATAGATACCTTTTTCACATCCATAAAATACTCCTTTTATGTACTTAGTTTTTCAAATTTTTCTATTTTCCCTGTTTATGAGGTAATTCATCTACAAATGCAATATCCCCCTGATATTCATAGGCTTCAAACTTTCTTTTAACCTGAGACCTTTGCATGATACCAGAATTGTCACCCTGTAGCATCTGAGCATAGCGAAGATAAATTTGTATAAACAACCACTTGTTTCAGGGTCTCATAAC
>DDHN01000005.1:3013-9250 GCA_002338125.1 Patescibacteria group bacterium UBA1875
AAATTGAGTTGTGCAAAGGTCTCAACCTATTAATAAGCACATTTACTCCAAATTATACAAAGAGCGAAATTGCAATCACATCTCTTTTATAACAGTCCAAACTAATGATAGCTATCACTATAACGCCTAAGATTTTTACACGATCGATTATAATTATATGTACTGTTCATTCAATTACTACTCACTCTCAATTCTCACTAAAGTCGCAAAGGCATCAACCTGATCCCCTACAGCTACGAAAATTTCTTTAATTTCGCCATCTACAGAGGCTTTTAATTCATTTGACATTTTCATTGACTCTAAAACAACAACAGTTTGCCCCTTTGATATATGTTGACCAACCTCAACTAAAACCTCTTTAATTATGCCGGGCATTGGTGCTTTTATATCCTTTTCACTCTCTTCTTCTATTAATTCTTCCTCACTTTCTTCTGAAATCTTATAAAAGGCATCCTCTGCCCACAAATTTAATCCATCTTTTTCCTGAAAATATGAGATTTTTATATATTTATTATTCTCCTTTACAAATAATTCATCACCAATCATATATATTTCATATCTATAGACTTTACCATCAATTTTGACAATAAAGCAATTGTCCTCCTTGTCTAATTCATATTCCCACAATTTATTGTTAATCTTTACAGTTTCGCTCATAACTATCCCCTGAAATTAGTCAAGTGCTGCCAGCATTCTTTTAACGTTTCCCTTCCATCTAAATTATATTCATTTGAGAACCCTTGAGAGCCCAAATAATAATAACATGCTATTGCTAAAGGGATATATTCCTCATTTTCATCAAAAAGTTTTTCATAATTTTTATTGATAAAATTTGTATCGTAACACCCTTTTATAAATTCTGGATGTTTAATAATATTCATAATAAAGGATATTGTGGTTTTTAACGGTAAAATATGATAATCAGATAAGGCTTTATGCAACCTATATAGTGACTGCTTTCTGTCTTTACCTCTTGCTATAACCTTTGATATAATAGGGTCATAATGTATTGGAATTTCAAAACCTTTACACGCTCCATCATCTAAACGAATGCCTGCGCCATAGGGTATTTTATAATAATCAATCTTGCCGGTTGATGGTATGAAATTGTTTACAGGGTCCTCTGCATAAATTCTTGCCTCTATTGCATGACCTTTGGGAATATTCAAACTATCCTGATTAAAAGATAAACTTTTGCCAAAAGCCACTTCAATTTGATTAGCAACAAGATCAATCCCTGTAATTTCCTCAGTCACAGGGTGCTCCACCTGTATCCTTGTATTTACCTCTAAAAAATAAAAGTTTTTATCCTTATCAACCATAAATTCAACTGTACCGGCGGAATCATAAGCAATCTCTTTAATGACCTTTAATGCTGCCTCTCCCATAGATTTTGCTTGCATTCTATCAATTGTTGTAGAAGGGCTTTCTTCAACAATCTTTTGGTACCTCCTCTGAATTGAGCATTCCCTTTCAGGAAAATAGTAAGCATTGCCAAACTTATCGGCTAAAACTTGAATTTCAATATGATGAGGCTCTTCCAAAAGCTTTTCAAAATAAATAGTAGGATCTGCAAAGGAGGATTCTGCTTCTTTTCTTGCAATATCTACATTATCTATTAATTCCCTTTCATCCCTGACAATGCGCATCCCCTTGCCACCACCTCCGGCAGAAGCTTTTATAAGAATTGGAAAACCCAACCCCTTTGCTGCATCTACAGGATCTGTATTGCTACCTAATGTCACACCCGGTATTATTGGAACTCCTGCACTTTTAGCTATTTCTCTGGCCCTTATCTTATCACCAACATCATACATAGACTTAGGTTGTGGTCCAACCCAAACCATATTTGATGATTTAACAACATCAGCAAATTTGGTATTTTCTGCTAAAAACCCATATCCGGGATGAATACCATCAATCTTATTTTTCTTTGCAACTTCAATAATTCTATCAATGTTTAGATAGCTTTTTGAAGCTTCACTTTCACCTACATAATATGCTTCATCTGCAAATGTAAGATGTGGTGAGAATTTATCAGCATCAGAATAAATAGCTATAGCTGTATGCCCCAGTTCTCTGATTGCTTTTAAAATTCTAATTGCAATCTCACCCCTGTTAGCAACTAAAATTCTCTTTTTTTCACATTCTGAATATTCCAAAGTTAACCTCTCCAATTTTTTTATTAAGAGATAATTCAATTGACAGCATAAGGTATTGCCTTGTTTTAGCAGGATCAATAATACCATCATCCCAAAGTCTAGCTGTTGAATACAGTGCCTCAGATTTATTTTTATAATCTTCCAATATAGGATTTCTTATATTTTCTATCTCTTTTTCACTTAACGTTTTGCCTTCTCTTTCATACTGTTTTATTTTCACTTGAGTTAATACATCTGCTGCCTGATTATGGCCCATAACTCCTATTCTTGAATTTGGCCACATCCATAAAAATCTTGGATTAAACCCTCTTCCGCACATTGCATAATTACCCGCACCATAGGAATTCCCTACAATAACGGTAAACTTAGGTACATTTGTAGTTGATACTGCATGCACCCATTTCGCACCATCTTTGGGCATACCTTGGTGTTCATATTTTTTGCCGATAATAAAACCGGTAATATTTTGTAGAAAAATAAGTGGTATTTTTCTAAATGAACAAAGCTCTATAAAATGTGCAGCCTTTGTAGATGATTCCGGGAAAATAGCCCCGTTATTACCTATTATGCCTACTAAATATCCACCGATCCTGGCAAAGCCAGCTACAACTGTCTGGCCATATCTCGCTTTAAATTCTTCAAACTCACTATTATCTACAATTCTTGCAATGATTTCTCGAACATCGTATGGAGCTTCTAAGTTATCCGGGATAATACCATATATTTCGTCAGGGTCATAATAAGGCTCTTTAGGTGATACTCTATCTATGGGAAATTTTTCACCTTTAGGATAGTTTGCAAATATTTCTCTCACCTTCCTGATACCAGCCTCTTCATCATTCGCATAGTAGTCAGCCACACCTGAGATCCTTGTATGGACATCTGCGCCGCCCAGCTCCTCTGCATCCACCACTTCGCCAGTGGCAGCCTTAACCAGAGGAGGCCCCCCTATAAATATTGCACCTGTATCTTTAACTATTATACACTGATCACACATTGCAGGCTGATATGCCCCACCTGCTGTTGCCAAACCTGTTACCAGCGCAACCTGTAAAAGTCCTTTACTGCTCATGACTGCTTGATTATAAAAAATATTGCCAAAGTGCTCTTTATCAGGGAAAACACCATCCTGTAAGGGCAAATAAGCTCCACCTGAATCAACTATATACAGACAAGGCAGATTATTCTCCATTGCAATATGTTGTGCTCTTATGTGTTTTTTTACTGTAACAGGATAATATGTACCACCTTTAACTGTTTGATCATTTGCAACAATCATAACCTCTCTTCCTGAAACTCTTCCCACTCCTGTTACAATACCAGCTGAAGGCACTTCGCCACCATACATATTATACGCTGCCATAGGTGCAACTTCTAAAAAAGGTGAGCCCTTATCTAATACTTTTTCAATCCTCTGCCTACAAAACAATTTACCCCTTTCTTTATTCACTTCATGTGACTTTTTTGCCCCCCCATTTTTTATGACAGCTTTTATATCCTCTATTTCTTTTATCAATTCTTTATTATGCTCATAGCGTTTTTTAAAGTTTTCATCACTTGTATTAATACTACTTAATATCTTAGCCATCTATTCTCCCTTCCAACTTGGTTTTCTTTTTTCCAAAAAGGCGCTTGCGCCCTCTTTTAGATCCTTTGATGTAAAATTTATAATCCTAAGTAGCGCTAAATAATCCTCCTGAATATCATCACGCCTTGAGTTGTATATAGCATCCATTGCAAGTTTAATAACTGATGAACTTTTTGAAGATATCGATTCTGCCAGTCGACAGGCTTTCTCTAAAGGATTTTCTTCTATATAATGTACTAAACCAATATCAAAAGCATATTTAACATCAAAAACCTCCCTTGTTAAAGCCAGCTTAACAGCCAGCCTTTCGCCAACTGCTCTTTTAACACTAGTATAAATGCAGTATGGAAATATCCCCAGATTCATTTCAGGCATTCCAAATTTACAACTATCATTTGCAACAACGATATGACTAGCAGCCACAAGCCCAAAACCACCACCTAAAGCATAACCATTGACAGCTGCTATTACAGGTTTTTTTAGAAAATAATCGAATCTAAAAACATCTGCATTCACCTTTATATCTTCATAATGAGCAACCGGTGGTTTATCAACACCTTCAATAAATTCATGGATATTCCATCCGGCGCAAAAGTTGCCATTTTTTCCCGTTAAAACAACAGCACTCACACTATCATCCTCTGAAAGTTCCCTGCATTTATCTAACAGTTGTTTTGACATCTCAAAATCTAATGCATTTTTTTTCTCTTTATTATTCAAAAACAGTATTGCATAACCATCTTTTTTCTCGCATATTACTTTCATTAATACCTCTCTGACATCAATATTCTATCAATTCAATTAATATACCAAGAGCTGATTTGGGATGTATAAAGATGTAGGATAATTTGCCCTCACCTGTTACCGGATTATCAATATCTACTGGTTCGTCCGGTATCAACTGCACCCCTTTTCTTTTAAGCTTTGCAACAAACTCCCTAAGTTTGCAAACACGAAGAGCTATATGATTAAGCCCTTCACCTTTTTTCTCTATAAATTTAGCAATTACACTATCATTAGAGGTAGCTTCTAATAACTGAAATTGAGTCTCCCCTATTCTTTGACTTTTCACTCTAATTTTTTCATGGGCTAATTCCCAGCCAAGGTCAAAAGTAAACCCAAATAATTCATTAAATAGCGACACTCCTTTATTTGCATCTTTTACAGCAATTGCAATTTCTTCTATACCCAAAACAAATGATTCTGATTCACCCATTGTAGACATACCTCATCGATCTGCTTTCACTGCAACTTGTAAACACGAGCTATCTTTTCAACCCTGCCCCTTATCTTTGGGATATAACAACCTTTAAAAAGTTGTATAACGATTCTCTATATCGTTTGATATGATTAATTTCATTATCTCGCTTGTGCCAGCTCCAATAGTATATAATTTTGCATCTCTCCAATACATCTGCGGCATAGTGTCTTCCATATAACCAGTACCGCCCATAATTTGAATTGCTTCTTCTGCACACTTAACTGCTGCCTCTGAAGACTGCAATTTAACAGCAGCAGTTGGTGCTCTTAATGCTCTGCTCCCTTTATTTTTATTCCACTCATTTGCAAGGCTGTACAAGTAGCACCTATTTAACTCTAATTGTGTAAACATATAAGATAATTTATCTTTTATAAATTGATACTTAATAATAGGTTTCCCAAATTGTATCCTAAGAGCAGCGTAATCTGACGCCTCTTTTAATGACCCTTTCATCATGCCAATATTTTCACCCGACAAACCAATCCTCTCAACATCCAAACCTGACATCATAATATAAACGCCATCACCTTCCTCTCCCAAACGGTTTTCTACCGGCACCTCTACATTATCAAAGAATACTTCCCCTGTAGGAGAAGCTCTCATACCCATTTTATTTAGTTTGTTAACTGTAATATTGCCAAAATCCTTTTCTACAATAAAAGCGGATACATTTCTCTTTTCACTTGTTTCATCGGTTGTTGCGTATACAACAAAAATATCAGCATGTGGTGCATTTGTTATAAATGTTTTTGTCCCATTGATAACATAATAGTCCCCTTTTTTTACTGCTTTAGTTTTGGGATGGGCTGCATCACTACCCACTTCAGGCTCAGTTAAACAGATGGAGGCAATTTTTTTGCCTGCTGCTATATCCGGAATGTATTTCTCTTTTTGCGTTTTATTACCTGCTCTGTTAATGACATTACCTGCTAATATAGTATGTGCCCCAAGAGTCATACCAATAGCAGGTGAATATACTGCCATTTCCTCCATAACAACAGCAGCCAAAAGCAGATCATCTCCCAGTCCACCTAAGTCACTATCTAACATAATACCTGTTAATCCAATTTCACCCATCTTGCCCCACAAGTCATATGGCATGTATTGTTCAGCATCCCATTTAAGCGTATCTTTAAACTCTTTCTCACAAAAAGTATTAACTGACTCCATTATATTTTTCGCTTCATCAGTTAACAAATTTTTTGAAATCATGTTTGCCTCCTCTA
>DDHN01000011.1 GCA_002338125.1 Patescibacteria group bacterium UBA1875
AATCAGCAATCAACTGGGGACATATTAAATTTACAGGATAATGGCTCTTCGGTGTTCGTAGTAGAAGATGGGGGTAATGTCGCTGTAGGTGGCGGAACCGTGCCATATAAGTTTCATGTAAGAGTATCACCAACAAATAACGTCGCAACTGCTATGTATCTTAAGGGCCATAGTGCTGTGAATGGGGACGTTGTAAGATTGGGATTTGGCGTTACTGGTGCTGATACTGGATACAATCATGCTTCTATAGATGTTGAGAGAAACGCCCCTTCGTCTATGATATTTAATACCATAAACGCTAGTGGTAGCTTTACTGAGTCAATGAGAATACAAGGAAGCAATGTCGGTATAGGCACAGATAGTCCTAGTGCAAAGCTTGATATATATCAAGGTAATCTGGACTTAGACAACACAACTAATGCCAATCAATATGGGATAATCACCAGAGATGGAGTAAGGTTTATCCATAACTTTAACTATGGAGATAATGGAACGGTAACAACTGTTGGCTACAACACCTTTGTAGGAGAAGAAGCAGGCAATCTTACAATGGGAAGCACAGCAACACAAGTTTATCACGCTAGTTACAACACGGCTGTTGGGAGAAGAGCCCTATACAGCAACACCACAGGATATCAAAACGCTGCATTAGGATATGCTTCTCTATACTTCAACACCACGGGAAGTTATAACGCTGCATTAGGGCATGCTTCTCTATACAACAACACCACAGGATATTACAACACTGCATTAGGGTCTTATTCTTTATACTTCAACACCACGGGAAGTTATAACACTGCATTAGGAAATGCTTCTCTATACAGCAACACCACAGGATATCATAACACCGCATTAGGATATGCTTCTCTATACAACAACACCACAGGATATCACAACACTGCATTAGGACATGCTTCTTTATACCTCAACACTACAGGATATAGTAACACTGCATTAGGATATGCTTCTCTCTACAGCAACACCACAGGTTATCGCAACACTGCATTAGGATATTATGCAGGTCGTTATATAGCAGATGGCTCAACAGCAAATGAAACTTCTAATACATCAGTATATTTAGGACATGACACAAGAGCCCTAGCAGACGGAGACGCTAACGAAATAGTAATAGGATACAACGCCATCGGCAATGGAAGCAACTCTGTAACGCTTGGAAATTCTTCTATTATAAAAACAGTTTTAAGAGGCGAAACATCAATAACAGCAAACTTAGCTTCTACTGCCCTTACAGTCAATCAGCAATCAACTGGGGACATATTAAATTTACAGGATAATGGCTCTTCGGTGTTCGTAGTTAAAGATGGTGGCAATGTAGGCATAGGGACGAGCAGTCCAGGTGCGAAGCTTGAGGTGTCTGGCTCTATCCTTATTAACTCTGGCTCAAATGTTTCTTATTTTGGAACAACTAATAAAGTTGGGATTCAAGGTGATAGGACTGCTTGGGGAGAGTTATCTGCTGGTTGTTTGATAGCATCATATTATTCATCTAGTCTTAATATTGGCCCAAGTTACTCTGGGAAGGCAGGTAATAAACTTATTTTACCATATTTTAACCAATCAACTTGGTATTCTGCCTTAGAGTTTGCAAATGTCTCATCGGGCTACTCGAATCTATTATTAATGAAGTCTGGCGGCAATGTAGGTATAGGCACAGATAGTCCGTCTGGGAAGTTACATATCAAAAGTGATGGTAATACTTGGGAAACCTATTCACTTAGAATTAACAACTCGGACAATACAAGTATTTTTACAATACAAGACCATGCTGTGGGCAAGTTTAATGGTCAAATGCAGATTCTTGGAAATATTCCTAACTCACTATATGTTCCTAATTCAGGAGCGTATATCAGTGGCAACGTAGGCATAGGCACAGATAGTCCTAGTGCAAATGATAAATTAACTGTCTTCCAATCAGCTATAGTTAACTCGGGCACAGTAAAAGCAATGAACTTTGCACTATCTGCTAAGGCGTCTGTTGCATCATCTGCTTCATATAGGGCAAATTATGGACAAGTTACACCAGGCAATAATTATGCTTATACTGGAGATTTCGTTGGTAGCTGGAATGACATAATTCAAAACAGAGCATACAATCTATCAACTGCTTATGGGTATGTAAGCAATGTTAAGGCAAATAATTCTGGAACAATCACTTCAGGGCATGGCTATTGGACAAAGGTATCGGTAGATAGTGCTTCATCTAGTATCGGCAACTTCTACAACTTTACGGCTAAATCGCCAGCAATTACCAATAGTGGAACAATAACAACCGCCTCTTACGGTATTTATATTGAACAGCAAGGAGTTACTGGCGTTGGTTCTGGTTATGGCGTGTATCAAATAGACTCAGGAGACACTAATTATTTTGCAGGCAATGTCGGCATTGGCACTACCAGCCCAGACACCGCTCTCCAAGTTAATGGCACTATTGCTCCGGAAGCAAACGATCAAGCTCTTGGCACCACTGCTCTTAGGTGGAATACATACGGAACATCAGCTGATTTTAGCGGAACAGTAACAATTGGAAGTTTAGGTACAGCTGGTGGGACAGCCCTTTGCCTTAATGGTGGGGTTGTATCCTATTGTTCCTCGTCACAAAGATACAAAGAAAACATATCAAATATTTCTTTCGGTCTTGAAGATGTAATGAAGCTAAGACCAGTTGAATTCACCTGGAAAAAAGACGGCTCTTCAAGCTTTGGTTTAATCGCAGAAGAAGCTTATGCAGTAAACCCGTTGTTTAGTTTCAAAAACGATAAAGGGAAAATCGAAGGAGTTAATTATTCCAACCTAACTGCTTTGTTAGTCAAGGCAATACAGGAACAACAATCTGTCATAGTCAGTATTAAGAACAGGATAGCTAATGTTGAAAAAAAGATAGTTGCTCTTGATCTTCTTTCGGAATTAGTTGCTACCAAAAGGTTGTCCGTCGAAGATGAGGCTGAATTTATGGGGGATGTTCGTATCGCTAAACACTTGATAGTTGGAGAAGATACGGCGGGTACAGTGGAGATTACAAGCGGTTCAGATGAAGCTATAGTTAATTTTGAAAATGATTTCCAAACCCCTCCAATTGTCAATATTACCCCAATGACTCTTGTTGATTGCAGTTATTATGTTGATTCGGTAACCAATCAAGGTTTTACAGTCAAGCTTGAAAGAACATTTGATAGAAATATTCAATTTAACTGGTTTGCACTGGGGAAATAAAGTGTTTCAAAAGTTAATAAATAAAGTATATAATACTTATAATAAAGGGAGGAAAAATGGATTCTGAATTAGAAAAAACAAAAAATAAAAGAAAGAGAAAACTTTCTAAAAAAGTGCTTTGGGGAGCACTTATGGTCCTATTGGTTGGTATTTTAGCCGCTGCATTATACTTCACCTGGTTTTTCTATAACAAATACGAAAGTTTAAAGAGAAATCCGAATGAAGTTATGAAAGAAGAGACAGCATGGGTTACCGAAAAAGTATCGGCTTTAATGGATTTACCACAAGATGAAACACCGACAGTAGCAACTGTCCTAGATGTTGAAAAACTTAAAGACCAGCCTTTTTTTAAGAATGCTCAAAACGGAGATAAAATACTAGTCTATACTAAGGCTATGAAAGCAATACTATATCGACCGGAGGTTAATAAGATTATAGAAGTTATGCCACTTGTTATTGACGATACGGGGACTGATGCTGATAGTGTAACAGGAGAAGGCACAGAATAGCAGTTATAAGGTAATTAAAAAGCAGCCCTAGGGCTGCTTTTTAATTATTCCTTTTACATTCCCAAAAATTTCATCAACTCATATACAACAAATCCTGGCCAGACCAAGGCTTTCAATAGCCCGACTACCCCTTCCCAGAAACCGTTGGCGTTTTGGATGAAATAAACTGCGGCACCAATAAGTCCAAGACCATAAACAGCTCCTGCACCAGCAGCAGTGCCATTGTCTTTGGCGCACCATTCTTTTTTCTTTTTTTCTTCTGCCATAAAACCCTTTCTTATTATTTTTTTACATATATCAATATATCAGTATAGTAACTCTTTTTAAATAGTGACTTTGACCTAAAAATTATGATATATTTCAGTTATGGAGATATTTGGTAAAAGATTTGGGAAAGAAGAAAAAACAGACTCAATTTTTGAACAAAAGAAGAATCAGGCTAAAGCCTATCTTGAATTAATCGCAGATGGAGAAATAAAAACTGTAAATATCTCACCTCATGACGCTCGGAATGCTATTAGAGAATTAGAACATGGGGATATGCCAACTTATGCAATCGATGGACATGCTGCCGATTATCTTGATTATATCAATGGGATTGAGAGGGATTAAAAAAGGAGCCTCGAGGCTCCTTTTTTAATTATGCTCGTGCTTACTGATGTAGCCTAAGGCCCTGTTTACCTTTTGGGCCCGGACCTTTTCTTTCTGGAAGAACATCTCCGGGTTCGATATTTTGTTCTTCAAGGTATTCTCTGAGATTGTCTTGACGGCCTCTAACTTTACCTTGATTTTGGTACATTGTTTCACGACTAGCTTGCAATTCTTCATGTTTTGCAAGAATAGTCTCGTACTGCTCTTGGGTAATCTTCCCTTCCTCCTTAGCCTTGTTTAGACTCTCTTGGAGTTCTAGCTTCCGGGCTTGTTGATGTTCGATCCTAACTTCTTCTAGATAGTTAGTAACTTCATCTTCATTTAAGTTAAGCTTTTCAACAAGACCTTTTACCAATGGTGGGAAGCTAGTCTCTGTGCTAGCAGCACTTGCATATCCCGTTAAGGCGATTCCTATTCCTAACGTGACACCAAGTGTTAGTAAGATTGTTTTGTTTACTCTCATTTAATCTCCTGGGCTTTTGCCCTTTCTTAATTATTTTGCCGGCAATATATATACGTCTATATGCACCAAAATATTTCATAATTATTCATAGTTATGAATTTGTAAATTCATTTTCTTATGAAGTCTTCTTCGAGGTCCTTGGGGTACTAAGTTATCTTCATTCCATTTATAGAGTTTGTTTACCCCAGGTTTGCTTTCAATTTTTTCATTAAAGTTTGAAGCTGCTAGAATTCCCCCAGAAATAATAATTGTAAGAACTATTATTATTGCAGCTAGGCCGAAATGTTTTTTGTAACCGCCTTCATAATTTTTATAGAAATGAATAAAAATTCCAATTAACAGCCCACTTGCAACTAAAAGTGGCCAGGGTAACAGGGTTAAATATTCGGCTATGCCCGCTTTGCCGATCATTCTGATTGTTCTTTGGGGCAGGTATAAAGTAAGGTTGACGGTCAGGATAGCTGCAAGTGCAATTATGGCAGATAAAATATATGTCATAATTTTTAGTACGATAAAATAAGATTTAGGTCTTATTTTGATCTTTTCTTCTTGGATTTTAGATAAAGTTTTTTCCTTTAAATCGTTTTTCATAATATATCCTTAATATTAATTTTTGTATCTTTTCTTAACCTTTCAAGGCCTCTTTTTATTCTTACTCCAACGGTATTACGAGGTATTTTTAAAATATCGGATATCTCTTCGTAATTCTTATCCTCAAAAAATCTAAGAATTATAACTTCTTGGTATTTAAGTGGCAAAGAAGCGATATCGTTTATTAATATTTTTTTAGTTCTTTTATTATCCAGTTTCTTTTCAACTTGACTTAGGTCTTCTGACGATGGTAACTCGGCAATATCATCGATGCTAGTTGTCCTTTTAATTTTTCTCAGCTCATTAATCGCTTTGTTGTGAGCAATGCGATAAATCCAAGGAGAGAATTTTCTTTTTACATTAAAACTATTGATATTCTGGTAACTAGCAATAAAAACATCTTGGACGATATCCTCGGCTGTTTCACTGTCTCGACAGAGATTAAGAGCATATCTTAAAAGCTTTTTTTGGTAACGTTCGATTATTTCTTCAAATCCTTGGCCATTGTTCTTTTGTATGTATCGTACCAATTCTTCATCGCTGTATTTTGAAAACCGCATATATCTATAATACACCTAAAACTTTATTTAATTTCACTATCTATCTTTTCAAATGATGAAGTATTGGGTATAATAGGTTTCTGGTAGAAAATGGATTTAAAGGAAAAGATAAAACAAAAAAAGGTGGTCGCCGGTGTAGTGGGAATGGGCTACGTTGGCTTGCCATTAATGGTGGAAATAGCCAAAAACGGTATTAAGGTTTTGGGTTTTAATCGAGGCCAAGAAAAAGTCGATAAGGTGAATGCCGGTACAAACTATATTCAAGATGTTGCTGATGAAGAACTGGCTGAACTAGTTAGGAAGGGTCTTGTCTCTGCTACTTGTGATTTTAGCAGGATACCCGAAGTCGATGTTATTTGCATCGCCGTTCCAACACCGATAAATAATCAAAAAGAACCAGAATTGGATTTGGTAATTGATGCCACTAAAAAAATCGCAAAAAACCTTCAAAAGGGTCAACTGGTAATCTTAAAGAGTACTACTTACCCAGGGACTACCGAAGAAGTGGTACTGCCTATCTTGGAAAAAGAAAGTGGTCTTAAAGTCGGTAAAGATTTCTATCTAGCTTTTGCCCCCGAGAGGATAGACCCTGGAAATGAAAAATACGGCACCGGCAATACCCCTAAGGTAGTCGGAGGGGTAGATAGCAAATCCACAAAATTAGCTGCTGATTTTTTCAGACTTTTTATAACCGAAGTTTTTGAAGTTTCTTCGCCGGCTGCAGCTGAGATGACTAAAATTCTTGAAAATACTTTTAGGTTAATTAACATTTCTTTTATAAATGAAATGGCTTTATTGGCCGATAAGATGAATATAGATATTTGGGAAGTGATTGAAGCTGCGAAAACAAAACCTTTTGGTTTTATGCCTTTTTATCCTGGTCCCGGGCTAGGTGGTCACTGTATTCCAGTTGATCCTTATTATTTAGCATATAAAGCTAAAAAGATGGGACTTAAAACTAGTTTTATTGATACTGCTTCTGATATTGATGATTTTATGCATCAATATGTAGTGGAAATTGCTGAAAAAGCCTTAGGCAAAAAACTCCTAACAGAAGCTAAGATTTTAATCTTAGGGGTAGCTTACAAAAAAGATATCAATGATCTTCGAGAATCTCCTGCTTTGAAGGTGATTGAGCTTTTATCAAAAAAAGGAGCAAATTATGACTATTATGATCCGCATGTTCCTAATTTCAACGACAATGGAGTTAAAAAAACCAGTTTAGAAAAAATAGATTCGGATATAATTAGAAATTACGATTTAATAATTATTCTTACTGATCATTCTAGTGTTGATTATGAAATGGTTCTTAAAGCGGCCAACAAAGTAGTAGATACTAGGAACGCTATAAAGGAGAGAGCCGAAAAAGTTCTTAAAATTTAATGACCAGATGGTACGAAAGTAAAAAGTTCGAAAGATTTATTGAAATATTGCCAGGTATTGCTTCTTGGCTCTTTATACTGTCACCGATTGTTGTTGGTTTTGTGGCGCCTCAATTTTTAGGTGCTTTTATATTGTTCTTTGCCATTATATGGCTCGGTAAAGCCTTAAATATATCTCGGCATTTAATAATTGGTTTTACAAAGCTTAGACGAAATATGAAGATTGATTGGTTGGAAGTACTTAGGAAAACTGAAAGTATTAAAAAGCTAGAAAGCTATTGGGAAAAGCGATATGAAAGTCACCATCGGCTTGGAGATCTAAAAGACCTCACAACAATAAAAAATCTTGAAGGGGCTCAGAGTAAGATAAAAAATTGGAAAGACATTTACCACGTTGCTATTTTTGCTGTTTCTAACGAACGAATTGATATCACCGAGCCCTCAATAAAGGCGCTTTTGGACTCTAATTATCCCAAGGACAAAATTATTGTAGTTTTTGCGGCTGAGTCTCGTTTTAAAGAAGGTTTCTCGAAAGATATTGCCATCCTCCAAAAGAAATATGGCCATTATTTTGCTGATTTTAGATATTACTATCACAAGGAGAAGGAAGGTGAGGTTATAGGTAAGGGTGCCAATATCACTAATGCCGGAAGAAATTTTTGGGCTGAATATAGGGATAAAGGTATAGCTCCAGAAAATATGATTGTTACTACCTTAGATGCTGATCATCTTCCTAACTCTCAATACTTTGCCCGACTTAGCTATCTTTATGTAATCGACCCGAATCGTTCTCGCAAAACTTACCAACCTATCCCGTTACTTTTCAACAACATTTGGGATGTTCCTGCCGTTAATAGAATTGCAGCGGTTTCAGCTTCCTTCTGGCAGGTTATTGAGGGGATGCGCCCTTATAAGTTGAGGACGTTTGCAGCACATGCCCAAACAATGGAAACTCTGTTAATAACCGATTTCTGGAAGGTTGATACTATTGTTGAGGATGGTCATCAATATTGGCGAACTTACTTTGCTTATAATGGTGACTTCCATATGGTACCAATGTATATACCAGTTTACCAGGATGCGGTTCTTGGCAATAATCTTTGGGAGTCAACAAAAAATCAATATAAACAGAAAAGACGATGGTCGTGGGGAGTTACTGATCTTCCTTTTGTGGTTGTAAATTGCATCAAACATAATGAGATACCTTTATTTGAAAGAATTTTGCAGGTTTATCGTCAGTTTATTTCTTTTTTTACTTGGGCTTCAGCTTCTTTTTTCCTAGCTACTTCTTGGATTCCTTTGGCCTTAAACAAAGGTTATCAGGATACGGTTTTTGCTCATAACGCTACAATTTATGCTTCTGATGTCTTAACCTATGCTTGGTTTGGTGTGTTTGTAAACTACTGGATATCTCTTTTCCTTTTTCCACCTAAACCAAAAAAATATGGTTACCTAAAAAATCTTGAAATGGTCGTTCAATGGATTCTTGCCCCTCTTTATGCTATCTTTATCCTTTCTCTCCCGGCGCTTGAATCTCAAACCAGGCTAATAATGAATAAAAGATTAGGATCCTTCTGGATTACGCCAAAAATTAGGAAGAGTGAAGTCATCCATAAAAGCTAATAACTAGTAGCGATAAAAAATGAAAGTAAAAAAAATTGATATAAAAATTAGAGCAAAAGTAACCCCCTTAAAAGAAAAGGCCATTGCTCATATTAAAAGCAAATATTTTAAAGATGCTGCTACTCAGTTGTTACTTATCCCCGGATTTGCACTTTTGATTGCTGTTTGGATTCTAGCTCTTTATTATTTTCAGGCA
>DDHN01000012.1 GCA_002338125.1 Patescibacteria group bacterium UBA1875
AATACTGCAGCCAGAGTAGCAACTATGGTTATTTTTCCTTTAGCCATACCCATATACAGTGCAATCAACCCTCCTGCTCCGAAAAATCCAGCAAAAGCACCCCACATGAGATTATCCGGCGAAGGCATGCTCTCTGAAAAGGCAATCGCAAGAACCGGGAATGTAATGATACCCACGATCTGTGTGGCTAGGACCACAGAATAGGCACTTGTTCGCCTGGCAGCACAACCACCTACAAAATCCCCTGCACCCCATGACAATGCGGATGTGAGTCCGAAAATGATCGCAAGGGATTCAGGTGGTATCATGTGGTTTCTCCGGTCGTTTTAAAATAAGAGTACTTTTCAGAAGATGCTTGTTTTATATTATCCTTTGGGCAATAGATACTACAAAAAAGATAAATATGTCCTTTTTCTAAATTAGAGCTTTCAGTACCGATTCCGGATGATTACATGGCTGATAAAAAACAAATTTTATTCATAATATTAGCAGCAATTGGATTAATAGCTTGGTTAGGATCGACCTCTTACAATATGGATACTGAAACTGACTTTGAAGTTGAGCATCTATTAATTTCTACAGGACAAGATAAGAAAGTAATAGCAACCTTGTACATCCCAGGAGGTTCCGGCCAATTCCCAGTTGTCCTTTTTGGTGCAGGTTCAGGTACCGATTCAGCCCTTTATACAAATTGGGGTAAAAATTTTGTAAAACAGGATATTGCTATACTTATAGTTGGTCCCACATATAGAAAATCTGATGGAGGAATTCCTGAGTGGGAAATTATCAACGATAAAGATGTGATCTTAAAAGAGCAAACTGATCAATTCGCAACTATTCTGAAGCATTTAAAGCAACTTCCAAAAATTGATTCAGAATCAATTATAGTTGGTGGTCATTCCGGCGGTGCAAATACTGCATATCATCTGGCTTATCAAAATAAAGATATAAATGGAGTTTTTGCCGTTGCCGGCAGATATCCTCCCGAGACTTCCCGCACGTTTCCAAACAATCTTCTTCTAATAACGGGTGCTAAAGATACAATAGTACCTCCCAGTACACTTAAAGATGTAGGATTTAAGCTTAGCGGGAAAAAATTAGAGGAAAATGTTCTTTACGGGAATTTTGAAAACAATACAGCTAAAAAACTGTTTATTTCTGAGAATTCGGGACATCTTATGGAAGCCTTTGATAAAGATATTATACAGGAATGTCTGGACTTTACACTTGCATGCTTACAAAAAGAGCAATCTGATACTAAAATTCATCTGACAGTGCTAAGCTCTGTACTTTCAAGATTGGCTGCAGGCTTTCTATTTTTGGTTTCATTTATCGTACTATCAGGTGACTATATACGATTAAAAGAATATAGAAAAAGAATTCAATACCTTATACCTTCAGTTTACTTCCTTACCTTCTATCTTATATTATCAACCACATTATCTGAATATTTGAGGTTTTTAGGACCTGTTACCTACAGACTTGAGCAATACACAATAATGGCTTTTATTGTAATTATTATAGGATCGGGATTAATTAAAGCCAATAAAAACCTTGGTTTAAGTAACAAAGCTTCTTTAATATTGGACTTTTCATTAATCTTAATTTCATTTTCCTTATTTACCCTCACATACACCCAATTCGCTCAATTCCAACTTGTTACTCAAATTGTTATTGGACTAATGATTTCATTTTTGATCATAATTCCAATTCTGGTAATGCAATATACAAAAATACCTTTCAAAGCACGTTTGGTTTTCACTGTACTTTCTTTGATATGGCTGGTTCCTGCGATAACACCCGTGTATTGAATAAATCAAAAAAAAGCTCTCACTTTGCAAGAATCGATAATTGAGAATCAAAAAATAGTATCAAATTTAATAAATTTACCAATTTATTCCTTTATACCTTTGGTATGCGTTCTGCAAGGTCTGGCATTTTTTTCTATGAACTCGATTAACATTCCTGCAACATTTTTCCCTGAAGCTTTTTCAATTCCTTTAAGGCCTGGTGACGAATTGACTCCCATCACCAGAGGACCCCGGTTTGAGCGCAAAATATCAACTCCTGCAACATTCAATCCGAGAGCCTGTGCAGCCATGACAGCTGTTTTTCGCTCCTCAGGAGTTATGCGCACATATTCAGCGTGCCCGCCCCGATGAATATTGGACCTGAATTCACCTTCTTTAGCCTGCCTCTTCATCGCAGCTACAACCTTTCTGCCCAAAACAAAACACCTGATATCCGCGCCTCCGGCTTCTTTGATATATTCCTGTACCATCATGTTAACATCAAGTTCAAGGAAGGCTTCCAATAAACTTTTAGCAGTACTTCTGCTCTCTGCAAGTACCACACCAATACCTTGGGTACCTTCCAGAAGTTTCAGAACGAAAGGAGGACCACCAGCAAGCTGGATCAAGTCTTCTATGTCATCGGGAGAGCGGGCAAACCCGGTTACTGGCAATCCGATACCCTTCCGGGATAGCAATTGCAGCGCCCTGAGTTTATCCCGCGACCGCGAGATCGCAACTGATTCGTTTAGTGGAAAAACTCCCATCATTTCAAATTGTCTGAGGACAGCGGTACCATAGAAGGTAATCGATGCAGCAATTCGTGGTATAACAGCATCAAAATCCGAAAGGTCCTCCCCTTTGTAATGTATTGAGGGTTTGTGTGATGCGACATTCATATAGCATCGTAAAGTGTGGATAACACGAACTTCATGCCCCCTCCCCGTTGCCTCTTCTACCAGCCTTTTTGTGGAATAAAGGTTCTCATTCTGAGACAAAATTATAATCTTCATGTATATGTCTAATATAAGTTTTATAGGTAATATTACTTATCGCAAACCAAAATTTTGCACTATCTTCTACAACAAACTGGCAATGAAAATATATCTCAAACTTAAAATAGCCATTAAGAAAACTTGAAGACTAATGCTTAGTCTATTGATATTAACCCCCACCTCAGCCATAAGACATACAGTATACAAAAATTAAATTTTCAGATAGATAGATACCACAAAAACACAAGCCAAATCCCTAAAAAAATAAGAATATCATAGTAACAAAATCTACAACACAAATCATGTAATCTCTGCTTGTAAACTTTATTACTGGATTATGAAAGATAGTACTAAATAATATTTTTAACTGCTATTAGCGGCAATTTTGCTTAATATAGTTCAATTCTTCAATTTTTGCATCAAATCGAGTATTTATTTCATCCTTAAACTCATCTTCACATTGTGCTAATATCATTTTCCTATCAGTTGTCAGTTGTACAATCCGATTATTACAAAAAGATAAAATCTCTTTTTTTGAAGTCAAATTTTCCAGTGTCATTTAAATCTATCTCTTATGGATATTTTGTTCTTAATGTTTGATTCGGAAATATTTTAATAATCAATTTACCAACCATACCTGAGCTATTCAACTGTCGGGCATTTGTTCTCAGGATTTGCAAGGTTGACTTGCTTGCACCACAAATATGTAATTTTTTTATTTAACCTAAACTCTCGTTAATATCGATGAAAACAAAATAATTTGCTTAGATGGAACTTTTCAAAGGCATTGGAATTTCAGACCTTAACTTACAAATAAAAATCTGCTAATCACCTATTAATTTCTTTAAGCTTTTGTAATAGCAGTAAAAGTTTTACTTTAAACTAAATGATCTTAATCTGACTTTTTTACTTATTTTTTCATGGCTCTGTAGAGAGACACTATTTCTATTCACTTTTTCCACTATAATAGACTATGGAAACCCAGTAAGCAACCTGGCTCAGAAAGAAAGCCGATCCTGTATAAAAATCCCAGGCGCCGCTCTGTGAATACTGTATCCATAGAGAAGATATCAGAATAAGTGATGCAACAACGAAACCGTTACGTGCACTTTTGTTACGATATCTTTCATTCATATCGATGATTGTGTCGTAAAACCTGATAAAACTTCGGCTCTGTAGAAATCATGTTGGCATAAGCAACTTTAGGGATACTATGACCCAAAAAAACAATCCTAGCCAGAACTATCAAGGATAATATTTATTTCACTTGAATGCAGAGTTTTAGTGTACAGTGGTGATGGGGAAACCTTGTGGAACAAAGAACTGCATTAATCAAGCTTATTGTAGTAGTGACATTCTTGACCATGCTTGTTATGAACTTACTGGCGAACATCCTGCCAATCAATGGTGTCACTACAGGTCAGGTTTCGGACTCCTTTGAAAATCTGTTTGCTCCTGCAGGGGTGACCTTTTCCATATGGGGACTCATATATCTCTTGCTTGGAGGATATACACTTTACCATCACGGCCTTTTCAGGGACTATCAGAGTAAATCCACAACTGCACTGTTCAACAGGATCGGAATACTGTTCTCAATATCTTCGCTCGCCAAT
>DDHN01000009.1:0-1590 GCA_002338125.1 Patescibacteria group bacterium UBA1875
CAGCTACCCGTCATCGCCTTGGTAAGCCATTACCTCACCAACAAGCTGATAGGACAAAGGCCTTTCCCAAAGCGCCGAAGCTTTACTCGTAAGAGCACATGCGGGATTACCCCACCTTTCGGTAGGCTATCCCCCACTTTGGGGCAAGTTCCAATGTATTACTCAGCCGTCTGCCACTAAACGCCCTTAAATAACTTCGAAGAATTTATTTAAAGTGTTTCGTACGACTTGCATGTGTTAAGCACGCCGCCAGCGTTCATCCTGAGCCAGGATCAAACTCTCAATTAAGAGCGTGACTCGTGAAAATCACACTGGTGCCTCACAAAAGTGAGGACTTTTGTATTCTTTAGAATACGGGGTTTGTTTTTTTGGTGCTACTATCAAACACTATTCAGTTTTCAAGCTACATCTACTCGTAAAAAAATCAAGCCACCAATTTTTCTCAGTGGTTTTTTCTTCGAGTGCGAATTGTAAAAATTCGATGCTTAAAAATTGTATATCAAGTTTATATTAATGTCAACATTAAATTAACAAATTATTACTTTTTAAGATATTTTTCTTTTCTCTTTCTATCCAGATGTGCCATTATTTCCTTCTTTGTTCTCTTATGAAAGTAAAGAAATAAGAAAACCACAAAAAAGAAAAGAGAGATTATCCATAAATATGAGACTAGTCGAGTCCCAAAAAAGGGCAAACCTTGGTTCCTGGAAAACCATAAAAAAAGACCAATTATTGAAAGCGTAAAATAGCCCCAAAACCACAATCGATCAAAATTTTTATAAGCTACGGAACGACCTTTAATTTTAAACAAAAATTTTAATGTAATAACTATCATTATTAAAGCCAGAGCAATAAAAAGAAAATATGGCTCAAATCTTGTCTCAGGGGCAACTCTTAAAAGATAATCAGACTTAAAATATGTACTGATAAACTTATTCATCATCTTCGCCTAGAAAATCTATTTCACCTTGACAGTGAGGGCACATCCATTCGCCCTCCTCGTAAACCATAACATTACCACACTTGTCACAGACTGGTGTTCCTTGCTCTTGTTCATTGTCGACATTTTTATCAGTCATTATATTCTCCTTTCTATCACTTTTCTTTTACAAAATATAATCCAGTATGATACGGACCAGCTGAAAGTAGTTTCTTGAAATTAAAACCGATTTTGCCGGCCTTCAAGATTATATCTTCTTCATTTATTCTATCTTTCTTTTTTGGACCTATATCCGCCGCTTGCTTCCAATCGATTATTACCAATTTGGTGCCCTTCTTGGATAATTTCTTAATTTTTGGAAAAACATTATTAGTATCTTTGATAATTGATAAGACATTTGAGCAAAGAATTAAATCTACTTTTGTATTTACAGGCATTTCTGTACATTCATACGGAGCAATATAGTAACTCAAATTTTCAAGTCCTTCTCTTTCAGCTCTTTTTTTGATTATCGAAAGGTTCTCTTTTTTAGCATCAAGCACGAAAACATGACCCTTCTTACCAATGATTTTTGCAATTGGCACAGACCAAAAACCAGATCCGGCACCAAAATCCAGAACTTTATCACCTTCGTTAAGTCCAAAGGATTT
>DDHN01000009.1:1883-5855 GCA_002338125.1 Patescibacteria group bacterium UBA1875
ATTTTATGTTTTTATAGAAAATAGCGCAAGGTAGTTTCGTTGCGCTATTTTCCTATTTGTTTTTTTGTTTTATTTCTTATTTCTTTTTTCGCCATCTTTTCCAGAGAGCAAGCTTGCCTAACATCTCTGGATTTTGGAGATAGAGTAAATATAGACCGAGAATTACAAGAAGAACAAGAATTATGATGCCAACAATCGGAACATTTGTTTTCTGATTATTTTCGGGATTATCATCTTCCTTATTATCATCTTCCTTAGGTTCTTCGGTATTGGATTTTACTTCTTTCTCTTCTGGTTCCGAATACGTATAGTTGTAGGTTGTGTTCTCGGTAGTTACCAGCTTCGGAGCTATTGGAGTAGCTACCAACTGGACAGATTTAATCGGATTTCCTCCAATAACCGAATCGTCGTAAGCAACTGCGGTGTAATAATAAGTGACTCCATTAACTACGTTGTAGTCTTCAAAGTAGCTAGTCTCTTTGGAAAGAAGAGTTGTTATTGGGGAGCCGATTTCACCTTTTACAGTGCTGCGGTAGATAATAACTCCGGCGAAGTCTTCTTCTGTTGGGTTTGTCCAAGAAAGAGCAACATAACCATTATATGCTTTTGCTACAAAGTTAGTTACCGGAGAAACAGAGGTAGTATCGACGACAGTAATATTACGAGTAGCTGGAATAACCTGTCGAACCTTTGACCCAACTTTTGACTCTGAAACTTCATTTGCAACATAACCAAGGATATAATTACCAGTTTTTGTCAAGTTCAAATCTCCAAAAGTTTTGACATGAACAAAATCACTTTCCCAAGTAAATTTTATACCTTTATCAAGATAGTCATTTCCCTTTTCTGATTCTGCATCACCACCAATCAATTCAGTTTTAAGATAGCTTTCAGGAGTTTCACCCTTGATGTCAGTTAGGTTTACAACAACTTCTTTCGAACCCTTGTTTCCAGCAATGTCATAGGCATTAAAGATCACATTATAGGTAATGCCAGCAGCATTTTTTTCTTTTACACTCCATTTTGTGGTTACGGTAACGTACTCACCCTTATTCTCCTCCGAGATATAGACGCCCTCATCAGCTAAGTAATTTTCTGACTTTAAATCTACATTCCTCAACCCTTCTTTATACTCATCAAGTGTTTTAACCACAGGACTAGTCTTGTCAAAAGTTACCAATGAAGAATCAGTAGTAGCTACAACAGCTGTTCCGGCGTTGCCTGCTAGATCGGTATACTCAATTTTAAAGGTTATAGCACCTTCTGCATCGTCAGAGGTCATTACTCTACTTGCTGAATTCTTTGTATAAGAAGTAGCCTCAATATCATTGATAGTTACTTTTAGTTTTTTACTGTCAAGTACTTCGCTGGCCGTGAACTTAACAGTAACAGTATCACCCGGTTTTGCCCATTTAGTTTTACTGTTGTTAGATAAGATGCTAACCTCTGATAGTTCTGGTTTAGTATTATCGACATTGAATTTCCAAGGTTGACTCCAATTACTTAATTTTCCTGAACCTGTTCTTGCCCTCACGTGCCAATAATATGTTCCTTCGGGAGTATTGATGGCACTAATCTGTGACTCTGTGAACCAATTTGAAGAAGTGTAAACCGGTGAAACAAATTCTCCATCTGATTCATTTGTCTCGGCCGACAAAGAAGACTGATACAAATATTCAACCGTATCATTCTCACCAACCTCTATATCTTCCCAATCTATATTATTGATATCAAAATATTGGGTAGTAACAAATGCTCCGTCCTCTGGGCTAAGGTGTTGCGGATAGTCTAGTTCGGTACCATTTGCTAGGGCTGATTGTGGTAAGAATGACACTGACAATAAAAAGATAAGTAGTGCAGATATAAATTTTTTTATCCTTTTCATCTATTTCCTTTCTTCTCTCCATTAATAATCCTTTGCAGGCTACGCGCCTACCTGCAAGTTTTAGTTTCTGTTTTGAGTACTATTGATATAAAAGAGCAAAACAAAAAACACGCCCTCCGTGCTTTACTTAATTTTCTAGGTTTTATCGAGACATTGTTCCCATAGGTTCACCCATAGAAATTGTCTTAACGATGGTTTTTGTTTTTGTCTAGATTGTTTTGCTCCTTCAGTATTTCCGAAAGAGTGTATATCTAATATATATCCTACGGAGTTTCTATGTCAAGAAATTATTGAACTTTTAATTTCGAAAATATATATCCGATCAAATAACTGCCAATTACAAAGATAGCAAAGATATACAAATAATTGATATTAAGGTCACTATATCTTTGGACTTCTCTACCAATAGCCTCAAACAACCCTTTTGAAATTAAAAGATAAATTACTACACCTATGGCAGCAACTGAGGCCATATTTATTATTTTTACAAAAGCTCTTTTCATCCTAAATCTCCATGGCCTCATATCAAAAAAGCCGACACCCACGGTGACGGCAATAATAATCGGCCGGTTTCACCACTCTATCCACACTTACGTGATTCTTTGTTGTTCTAAGGTGACCAATAATGAAACAACAAATCAAGGACAGTCCATTAAAATAATTTTCAAATTACTAGATATAAAATAATGAAATTTTAATTAAATTTAAATGTTCTTTCTTCTAAAAATAAAAGAGGGAAATTGGATATAAATTACTTCTACTATTTAACGATTTTCTTGTTTTTTGGCAAGAAAATGATAAATAAATTCAAAAATAATAGCAATTAAGATAACTATTAGCCAGTAGTTATCGCAGAACCATGTAGCCGCAAACCCTTTGTGCAGTAAGTAATGGAGTACCCAAGCAATTCCAGAATATAGAGGCGGCCAGATATACCAATACTTTCTTAATTTGTCTTTTTCGTCCTTGGCTTTAATCATCCCTCCGGTAAAACCAAGAACGATCAATAATAAAAGACCGATTATCCACCACCATGGGCAAATTTTATCCGAAGAACCCTCAACGCCGTCATCCTCTGTCCCTAAAATATCTTGACCTTCAATATTTCCTACAATTTCTGGCTCATCAGTTACTCCGGCAACTTCTTCAGTTGGTAATATTGGGGCTGCTAGACCGGTGCCTATCGGTGGTAACGTAACAACGGGGGTTCTTGGGGTTGGCTCTTCCTCGGTTTCCTGAGCCACAAATCCTAGTGTCAAAGAAAAAACTTCCTGTTCCCCCTGGAATTCATTTCCAAGAGCTGGATCTATTTCTGCAATAAATCCATACTCTGCTATTTCACCGGGAAGTAATATGTCAAGCCTTGTCTCATCGATATCATTATAGTAATCGGTCAAATTTCTAGAAGATGCCAGAACAGTCGTTCCTCTTTTCACCGAAAGATAAATGCTATCTTTCAATCTGTTGGTCGATTTGGTTTCTAACTTAATACCGATAAGCTGATTAGTACTGTCATTATTTTTTATTCTTAATTTTTTTTCTATTTTATAGCCAGGGATAATATTAATCTCATTAAAGAGGGGGTCGGGATAACCCGAATAGCCCACCTCAATACTTGCGGCAGAAACCGTCAGCGGTAAAAACAAAATAATAATTAATGACAATTTTATTATTGTTGATAATGTTTTCATTTTAGCTCCCCGGTGTTGGCGTTATGCGCTCTATGAAATCACTCGGACTGTCAGTATCTTTTCCGGTTGGGTTTCTTTCTAAGGAATGACCCTCTGGAATATCTGGACAAGAAGGATCAAAAACAGTTTTGTCACTACCCCAACTGAGTGAATCAACTATATCCCCTGTTGCATTTTTTAAGAATAGTCTATCTCCTGTGTTTGCTAGCCATCCCGATCCCGGGCTACCTCCTAAATTTGTTTTCACTATATTCGCACCGCTAGGATCGCCCCAAAAATTCCAAGTTGTATTGTCGTGCGATAAAAGGGCAAACCCCTTTGCTGGGATCGAAACATTGGCATTAATTGGATGATTTGTATTTGAGTTATCTACTAAATTCCAGTTTTTAATATTTA